>NZ_JBVIGS010000006.1:126113-383569 GCF_055570675.1 Streptomyces sp. NPDC031111 | reverse complement strand
TCGGCGAAGTTCCGGAAGGAGGGAGTGGACGAGGAGCTGTCGGCCGCGGGGCTGGAGCCGGCCCGGTGGTGGACGGACGAGGCGGGCCGGTTCGCGCTGTCACTGAGCGTCGCACGCTGACGGGAGCGCCGCCCTAGTCGAAGGCCAGGGCCTCGGTGATGCGCCGGGCCGCGCGCTCGGCCTCCGTGGCCGGGTCGGCGCCGGTGAGCACCTTCGTCATGTACTCCTTGATCGGGTTGTCCGCCTCGACCGCGCTCCACTGGGGTGTGCTGGGGGTCGCCCGGCCCTGTGCGGCTCCGGCCGCCATGGCCGCGACCCCCTCCTCCCCCGCCACCGACTCGGCGAGTCCGGCCTTGTTGGGGACGTAGTTCATGGTGCGGGCCAGATCGGTGTTCCACCGGGCGCCGGTGAGCGCGGCGACGACCTCGACGGCGCCCTCCTTGGTGTCGGTGTTCGCCGGTACGACGAGGTCGGAGCCGCCGGTGAAGACGGCGCCGGGCTTGTCCGCGGTCCTTCCGGGGACGGGGAAGTAGCCGAGCTCGTCCTCCAGACGGGGGTTCTGCTTGAGGATGGCCCGCGCCAGTCCCGGCACGGCCACGATCTGGGCGACCCCGCCCTCGGCGAACACGCCGGCCTGCGGCGGGTGTTCCTCGTCGGCGTCGACGGGGCCGTCGCCGAGTGCCTGGAGCCGACCGTAGAAGTCCATGCCGCGCAGGGCCTCCTCGCTGTCCAGCGTGCCGCGCCAGACGCCGTCCCGCTCCTTGGCGAGGTCTCCGCCCTCCTCCCAGATGAAGCCGGCGAGCGTGTACCAGTCCTGGCCGGCGAGGTAGATGCCCTGGTTGCCCCCGTTGTTGAGCTTCTCCGTCACGGTGAGCCACTCGTCCCGGGTCCTGGGCGGGGTGACTCCGGCCTCCCGGAAGAGGTCCTTGCGGTAGATGACCACGCGGTTGGCCGCGTACCAGGGGATGCCGTACTGCTGGGAGCCCCACTTGCCGGGTTCGGCGAGGCCGGGCAGCCAGTCCTCGCGGCCCCAGTCCCGCATGGACTCCAGGGTGAGGTCGAGCAGTCCGTCGCCCTCCGCGTAGGTGGCCACCTGGGTGTTGCCGACCTCGATGACGTCGGGGCCGTCCGCCTCGTCCGTCTCCAGTGCCTTCTGCACCTTCTCGCCGATCCCGGTCCATTCCTGGATGCGGATGTCGAGGTCGAGCGACGGATGCTCGCGCTCGAAGTCCTGGGTGAAGCGGTCCAGGTACTCCTGCGAGGCGCTGTGCTGCATCAGCCACACGGTGACCGTGCTCCGTTCGGCGCCGTCGCCGGGCAGCAGACCACAGCCGCCGAGCAGGGAGGCGGACACACAGACAAGGGCGAGTGCACGGCGTTTCACGAGGGGTCCTGTTTCTGTCTGACGGACAGGGGCCCGACGTGGGGGGCGAGCGGAGCTCGGGCGGGTGACCAGCATCTTGGTATGGACCAATGCATAGGTCAAGCCGTCAGGCGAACGGGGCCGACGCCTCGCGCTCCGCCGCGGTGTGGGGCACGGTGGAGTGACGTGAGAGGAGCACCCCCATGTCGAACCACACCTACCGCGTCACGGAGATCGTCGGCACCTCGCCCGACGGCGTCGACAAGGCCGTGCGCAACGGCATCGAGCGTGCGTCGGAGACGCTGCGCAATCTGGACTGGTTCGAGGTGACCCAGGTGCGCGGGCAGATCGAGGACGGGCGGATCGCGCACTGGCAGGTGGGGCTGAAGGTCGGCTTCCGCCTGGAGGAGCCGAGCTGAGCCGGGCGGGGGTCAGGTCCTTCCCTCGCGCTCCTGCGCGTCCCTCAACTCCTCGGACGGGGCCGTCCAGCGGGCCTGGACGACGGTGAAACCGGCCCGCCGGGCGTCGAGGCAGACGAGTTCGTCGTCGTCCACGAACACGCGGACCTCCCGGGTGCGGGCGAGGCGGCGCAGGATCGCCAGTTTGGTGTGCCGGGCGGGCCGGCGGTCGGCGTTGCCGCGCATGTGCACGTCCCCGTCGGGCAGTTCCTGCGCGGCGAGCCAGTCCAGCGTGTCGCGCCGGCACCGCTCCGGCCGCCCGGTGAGGTAGACGATCTCGCACTCCCGCGCGCTCTCCCGCACCAGCGCGACGCCCTCGGCGAGCGGCGGGTCGTGCGGCGCGGCGGCGAAGAAGGCGTCCCAGTCGCGCGGCCTGCGCTCCAGGAAGTGCTGCCGGTGCGCGGTGTCGGCGAGGGTGTTGTCGAGGTCGAACACGGCCAGCGGAGGCCGCTCGTTGCGGTCGGTCACGCCGCCCAGCCTAGACACCTCCCGCGGCGCACGGATGCGCGCCGGTGACGTCGCACCGGCGCGCTGGGAGGGGAAGGGTGGTGGTGGTTCTACTCGCGGCCCCGCCGGGGGACGTCACGGCCCGGAGTGCCGCGGCCCGGGACGTCGCGGCCCATCTCCTCGTTCATCTCCGTCTCGGCCTCGATGCGCTCCTTGCGGACCCGGCCGCGGACGGTCTCCTCCGTGGTCTTCTCCTCCGTGGTCATCCTGACCCGCTCGACGGGTACCGCCTCCGTCTCCACGACGGCGCGCTCCTCGTGCAGCGTGATCTCGTGCTGGTCCTCCTTGAAGGTCGGGCCCGACATGGCCTCTTCGCGGTTGGCGTCCGTGATCGGCTCGCGCTCCACGCGCACTTCCTCGTGGCGCAGCGGGACGGTCTGCTGGACCTCCTCCGTGACCACGTACTTCCGCAGCCTGGCCCGGCCGCTCTCGTGCCGCTCGACGCCGACGCGCATCTGCTCCTCGGAGCGGGTCATGGCGTCGCCGCCGTGTCGCGCGGTCCCCGCCTCGCCGCGGCGTCCCGCGGTGCCCGCGGCCCCGGCCGTGCCGGCCTTGCCCGCCATGCCGGCCTTGCCCGCGGTTCCGGCCGTGCCCGGCGCCGTCCGTGAGGCGTCGCCCCGGCGTCCGGCCGTGCCCGCCGCTCCCGCGGCTCCCGCGGCACCCGCCGCACCCGCTGCTCCGGCCGCTCCGGCGGTGCCCGCCGTGCCCATGCCGGGACCCCGGTCACGCCGGCCCGATTCCTCCGTGAGCACGCCGCTCCAGTCGATGCCGTAGTACTCGTAGAGGCGGTGTTCCTCGTCGACCGAGAGGTGACCGCCCGCGTCGATGTCGACGTTGGGCGCGCCCTTGATCTTGTCCTTGGCGTAAGGGACCTCGAGGTGGTCCTTCACCAGCGAGGCGTCACGGATGGGGACGAACGATTCGTTCGAGCCGAACATACCTGTTTTGACGGTCACCCACTCGGGGCGTCCGCTCGCGTCGTCGAGGAAGACGTGCTTCGCGTCGCCGACCTTGTTCCCGTCCCCGTCGTACACCGGGTGATCCAGCAGGATCGAGATGTCTTCGCGGGTGATCATCTTCCATCACCCTCCTTTCGAAGGTCGCCCCTCACGGGTTCTCCGGATCAGGTGATGGAAAACGGGACAAAAGAGACAAAAGGTACTTAATTTTCCACAGTGCTCACTCGCGGTGACCGCCCTCGGGTCCCGGTACCGACTCGCGCCGCGCGGCGTGCGCCAGGGCGCGGCGGTCGCCGTGGCGGCCCGGCGGAAGGGGGGCCCGCACCTCGACCTCGGCGGTCAGGCCACGGGCCGAGGCCACGCGCCAGAGGGAGGCGAGCAGCGTGTCGTCGCCGACGAAGGCCGGTGCGGTGACCGGGTCGCCGCGCACGCCCCGGTAGCGGATGCGGACCGGCTGCACCGGGACCCCCGCGTCCAGTGCCGCCTGGAAGACCGCCCGGCGGAAGTGTCCCTGGGCCCGGCCGCACCAGGTGCTGCCCTCCGGGAACGCGGCGACCGCCGAGCCGCCGCGCAGGATCCCCGCGAGGGCGGCGACCGTGTCCGGCAGGGCGCGCAGCCGGTCACGGTCTATGAACAGCACGCCGCCGCGCGCCGCCAGCGCCCCCGCCACGGGCCAGCGCCGTATCTCGGCCTTGGCCAGCATCCGGGCCGGGCGGACCGCCGCGAGCAGCGGGACGTCCAGCCAGGAGATGTGGTTGGCGACGAGCAGTACTCCGCCCGTGGGCACGGCGGCCCCGGCGATACGGACCCGGACCCCGGCGGCGCCCACGATCCACCGGCACCACCGTCGCACCGCGCCCGCCGGGATCCGCCGCCCGAGCGGGAGCAGCGCGATCCCGGCGAGCAGCAGCAGGCCGACCGCGGCCAGCCGCAGCACCGCCAGCGGTGCGGCAGCAGCGGGCGCCGTCGGCTCCACACAGCCCCGCGGGGTGCAGGGCGCGCCCGGCAGCCAGACGCTCATCAGGCGGGGACGAGGGAGAGGAAGTGCCGCAGATAGCGGGGGTTGACCTTGTTCATCGGCAGCAGCACGTAGAGGTCGGCGACGCCGAAGTCCACGTCGTGCGCCGGCTCGCCGCAGACCCAGGCGCCGAGCCTGAGGTAGCCGCGCAGCAGGGCGGGCAGCGCGGCGGGGGCGGCGGCCGGTGCGGCGGCCTTCGGCACCCAGGGCAGCAGCGGCCGCACCCGGTACTCCTCCGGCGCCAGGTGCTTCGCCCGCACCCGGTCCCAGGTGGCGGAGGCGAGCGCGCCCCCGTCGGCGAGGGGGACGGAGCAGCATCCGGCGAGCCAGGCGTGGCCGTGATCGGTCATGTAGCGGGCGATGCCGGCCCAGATGAGTCCGATGACCGCGCCGTCGCGGTGGTCGGGGTGCACACAGGACCGGCCGACCTCGACGAGGGACGGCCGGATCGCGTCGAGCGACGAGAGGTCGAACTCGCCCTCCGCGTAGAGCCGTCCGGCGATGCCGGCGCGCTCGGGCGGCAGCAGCCGGTACGTCCCGACGACCTGCCCGCTCACCTCCTCGCGCACCAGCAGATGGTCGCAGTACGCGTCGAACGGGTCGACGTCCAGGCCCGGCTGGGGGGTGGAGAGCAGGGCTCCCATCTCGCCCGCGAAGACGTCGTACCGCAACCGCTGCGCGGCACGCACGTCCTCCTCGTCGCGGGCGAGGGTGACGGTGTAGCGGATGGGTGTGGTGGGCTGCGGGGGGTGGTCGACGGTCAGCACGCCGGTCATGGCTCTCTCCTGGTCACGCGCCGGAGCGGGGTGGGGACACCCCTGTTCTTCCGATGCGGGTTGGCGTGTACGTGACCGGAGCCGGGAGTGCGGATGTGGAGTGGCTGAACCCCAGAAGCGAGACGGGGCCGGGAGGAGCACCTCTCCCGGCCCCGTCCGTCCGCACCTGTCGGCGAACGTTCGGTGACGCGTCCCCGAGGGGGCGCGGGGCGTGACGGCTACCGCTTGGCGGCCTTGCGGGTGGCCCGCAACCACTCCTTGTTCATCCCGGTGATGGAGGTGAGCGGGATGCCCTTCGGGCAGGCCGTGGCGCACTCGCCGGCGAGGGTGCAGCCGCCGAAGCCCTCCTCGTCCATCTGCGCCACCATGTCCAGCACCCGGGTCTCGCGCTCGGGTGCGCCCTGCGGGAGCACGTTGAGGTGGTTGATCTTGGCGGAGGTGAAGAGCATCGCCGCGCCGTTGGGGCAGGCCGCGACGCAGGCGCCGCAGCCGATGCACTCGGCGTGCTCGAAGGCGAGGTCCGCGTCGGGCTTCGGCACGGGGGTGGCGTGGGCCTCGGGCGCGGAGCCGGTGGGGGCGGTGATGTAGCCACCGGCCTGGATGATCCGGTCGAAGGCCGAGCGGTCGACCACCAGGTCCTTGACGACCGGGAAGGCCGCCGCGCGCCACGGCTCGACGTCGACGGTGTCGCCGTCCTTGAAGGACCGCATGTGCAGCTGGCAGGTGGTGGTGCGCTCGGGCCCGTGGGCGTCGCCGTTGATGACGAGCGAGCAGGCGCCGCAGATGCCCTCGCGGCAGTCGTGGTCGAAGGCGACGGGGTCCTCGCCCTTGAGGATGAGCTCCTCGTTGAGGGTGTCGAGCATCTCCAGGAAGGACATGTCGGGTGAGATGCCGTCCACCTCGTACGTGGACATGGCGCCGTCGGCGTCGGCGTTCTTCTGCCGCCAGACGCGCAGGGTGAGCCTCATGCGTAGCTCCGCTGGGTGGGGTGGACGTACTCGAAGACCAGGTCTTCCTTGTGCAGGGTCGGGGCTTCTCCGGTGCCGGTGAACTCCCAGGCGGCCGCGTAGGAGAACGCGTCGTCCCTGCGGGCGGCCTCGCCGTCGGGGGTCTGGGACTCCTCGCGGAAGTGGCCGCCGCAGGACTCGGAGCGGTGCAGTGCGTCGAGGCACATCAGCTCGGCGAGCTCCAGGTAGTCGACGACGCGGTTGGCCTTCTCCAGCGACTGGTTGAACTCCTCGCCGGTGCCGGGGACCTTGACGCGCCGCCAGAACTCCTCCCGGATCTGCGGGATGCGCTCGAGCGCCTTGCGCAGTCCGGCGTCGGTGCGGGCCATGCCGCAGAACTCCCACATGAGTTCGCCGACCTCGCGGTGGAAGGAGTCCGGTGTGCGGTCGCCGTCGACCGACAGCAGTCTCGCCAGCCGCTGCTCGGTCTCGCGCACGACCTCGACCGCCGCGGGATGCGAGGCGTCGACCTCGTCGTGGTGCGGGTTGCGGGCCAGGTAGTCGTTGACGGTCGCCGGGAGGACGAAGTAGCCGTCGGCCAGGCCCTGCATCAGGGCGGAGGCGCCGAGCCGGTTGGCGCCGTGGTCGGAGAAGTTGGCCTCTCCGATCGCGAACAGGCCCGGGATCGTGGTCTGGAGGTCGTAGTCGACCCACAGCCCGCCCATCGTGTAGTGCACGGCGGGGTAGATGCGCATCGGCACCTCGTACGGATCCTCGTCGGTGATCCGCTGGTACATGTCGAACAGGTTGCCGTACTTGGCCTTGACCGCCTTGCGGCCCATCCGCTGGATGGCGTCGGCGAAGTCGAGGTAGACGCCCTGGCCGCCGGGTCCGACGCCCCGGCCCTCGTCGCAGACGTTCTTCGCGGCGCGGGAGGCGATGTCTCGGGGGACGAGGTTGCCGAAGGAGGGGTAGATGCGCTCCAGGTAGTAGTCGCGCTCGTCCTCGGGGATCCTGTTCGCGGGGCGGTCGTCGCCCTTGGCCTTCGGCACCCAGATCCGGCCGTCGTTGCGCAGCGACTCGCTCATCAGGGTGAGCTTGGACTGGTGGTCGCCGGTGCGCGGGATGCAGGTGGGGTGGATCTGGGTGAAGCAGGGGTTGGCGAAGTACGCGCCGCGCCGGTGCGCCCGCCAGATCGCGGTGGCGTTGGAGTTCATGGCGTTCGTCGACAGGTAGAAGACGTTGCCGTAGCCGCCGCTGGCGAGGACGACGGCGTCCGCGAAGTACGTGTCGATCCTCCCGGTGATCAGGTCCCGGGCGACGATGCCGCGCGCCTTGCCGTCCACGACGATCAGGTCCAGCATCTCGGTGCGCGGGTGCATCTCGACGTTGCCGGCGGCGATCTGCCTCGACAGCGCCTGGTAGGCGCCCAGGAGGAGCTGCTGGCCCGTCTGGCCGCGGGCGTAGAAGGTGCGGGAGACCTGGACGCCGCCGAAGGAGCGGGTGTCGAGCAGACCGCCGTACTCGCGGGCGAAGGGCACGCCCTGGGCCACGCACTGGTCGATGATCTCGACGGAGATCTGGGCGAGGCGGTGGACGTTGGACTCGCGGGCCCGGAAGTCACCGCCCTTGACGGTGTCGTAGAACAGGCGGTGGACGGAGTCGCCGTCGTTGCGGTAGTTCTTCGCCGCGTTGATGCCGCCCTGCGCCGCGATCGAGTGGGCGCGGCGCGGTGAGTCCTGGTAGCAGAACTGGACGACGTGGTAGCCCTGTTCGGCGAGCGTGGCCCCGGCGGAGCCGCCGGCGAGGCCGGTGCCGACGACGATGACGGTGTGCTTGCGCCGGTTGGCGGGGTTGACCAGCTTGGCCTCGAAGCGGCGCTTGTCCCAGCGCTCGTGGACGGGGCCGGCGGGGGCCTTGGTGTCGGCGACCGGCTCGCCGGTCGCGTACTCGGTGTAGGAAGTCATGGTCAGCTCACCACTCCGGTCATGACGCCCACGGGGACGGCGACGAAGCCGGCCGTGAGCAGCAGCGCGAGGGCATTGGCGGTGGTCTTCAGGGCGCGGTCGCGGGTGCGGCTGCCGACGCCGAGGGTCTGGGCGGCGCTCCAGAAGCCGTGCCGGATGTGCAGTCCGACGGCGAGCATCGCCACGATGTAGATGACGTTGCCGTACCAGGTGGAGAAGGTGTCCACGACGTTCTGGTAGGGCTTGCCCGACTCGAAGCCGCCGGAGTGCACGGTGCCCGTGGTCAGGTCGAGCAGGTGCCAGACGATGAACAGGGCGAGGATGATGCCGCCCCAGCGCATGGTGCGGGTGGCGTAACTCGCCCGCGGCTTGCTGTGCACGTACTTGCTGGGGCGGGCCTTGATGTCGCGGCGGCTGAGCTGGTAGGCGGAGACGGCGTGGGCCACCACGGCGACGACGAGCACGACGCGGACGACCCAGAGCGTCCACTCGTAGTGCATGAACGGTTCACCGACGGTGCGCAGCCAGTGGGCGTAGTGGTTGAACTCGCCGGCCCCGAAGAAGATCTTCAGATTCCCGATCATGTGGACGACCAGGTACAGCAGCATGATCAGGCCGCTGACCGCCATCACTGTCTTCTTGCCGACGGTCGAGTCCCACACGGTGCGTGCCATGGACGGCCGTCGGTCCGTCCGCGTTGCCAGAGCCATGTCACCAGACGCTAGGGCCGAAGGGCCTCATCGGTCCAAGACATGGTGCGGCTCGTTTCGATAGGGACAGCCTATGATCAGTGCATGCAGTTCCAGCAGCTCCAGTACTTCGTGGCCGTCGCCGAGACCCGGCACTTCACCCGGGCCGCGGATCTGGTCCACGTCGCGCAGCCGTCGTTGTCGCAGCAGATCAAGGCGCTGGAGCGGGAGCTGGGAGCGGATCTCTTCCGGCGGGCGCGCGGGAACATCACCCTGACCGACGCGGGCGAGGCGCTGCTGCCGCTGGCCCGGCGGATCCTCGCCGACGCGGACACCGCCCGGCACGAGGTGCAGGAGGTGGCGCAGCTGCGCAGCGGCCGGGTGCGGCTGGGCGCGACGCCGAGCCTGTGCACCGGCCTGCTGCCGGACGTGCTGCGCGCCTTCCACGACCGGTATCCGGGGGTCAGGCTGCTGATCGAGGAGGGCGGCTCCCACGACCTCGTACGCGAGCTGGCCCGCGGCGCGCTGGACCTCGCCCTGGTGGTGCTGCCGCTGCCGACGCCCTCCCCCGCGCTCACCACGGTGGAACTGCTGCGGGAGGACCTCGTGGTGGTGTCCTCCCGGGACGCCCCGAGGCCGGGACGGGGCCGGCGCACCGTGCGCGTCGCCGATCTGGAGGGCGAACGCCTGGTGATGTTCCGGCACGGCTACGACCTGCGCGAGCTGACCGTGGCAGCGTGCCGCGCGGAGGGCTTCGAGCCGGAATTCGCGGTGGAGGGCGGCGAGATGGACGCGGTGCTGGGCTTCGTACGGGCGGGGCTGGGGATGGCGGTGGTGCCGAGGATGGTGGCGGCCCGCTCCGGGCACGGTCTGCGCGTCACCCCGCTGACCCGTCCAGGCCTCCACCGCACCATCGCGCTGGCCCACCGCAGCGACGTGGCCCCGCCCCGCGCGGCCCGGGAGTTGCAGCGGATGCTGCTGGAGAGGTGAGGAGCCCTACGGAACCACGGTCACCGGCCACCGCCCGGCCTTCACCAGCCGTACCGCGACCGAACCGACGATCCGGTGGCCGGCCTGCTCGGAGGCGCCGACCACCACCGCGTCCGCCTTGAGGTCGTCGGCCGCCTTCACCAGGCCGTTGTACGGGTCGCCGCGGAAGGTGTGGAACTCCCAGCGGACGTCGAAGATGCCCTTGATCCGCTCCATCGCGTCCCTGACCTGAGCCACCAGCTGCTCGGCTATCTCCTCGGTGGTGTCGGCCACCGGCGCGCCGAGCGCCGCTCCCGCGGCCAGCACCGGCTGCACGTACACGAGGGCGAGCAGCGCGCCCTGGCGCCGGGCCAGACCGGACGCGTACGCCGCCGCGCGCAGCGAGGAGTCGGAGCCGTCCACGCCGGCCACGATCACCTTCGGGCCGTCCGTGCCCCGCTCGAACTGATGGGACCGCTGTTCCGTCACGGCAGCGAGGCTATCGGAGTCCTCCGCCCCGGCCGGCACGGGTCCGCGGACGCTCGGTCGCCCCCGTTGGGCCGGTCGGGTGAAATCGTGCCGCCGCACCGGTGTCGCTGAGGTGCGTCGGCCCCTCGTGGGGCGACTGATGACTCATGCAGAAGGATCAGTTGCTCACTCGGCGCCGGGCGCTGCTCGCCGGCGCCGTCTCCCTCGGCGCGGCCGGTGTCGCCGCGGCGTTCGCGCCGGGCGCCGGGAACCGTGCCGCACCCGCGCCGCCGCCGGCCGCCGGCGCCCGGGCGGCCCGCCGTCCGCTCAAGCCCTCCGAGTACCGTCTGAGGCCCCTGACCGGCTACGGCGCGCCCCAGGCCGCGCCCGGCGCGACCCCCGTACGGAGAGAACCGCTGCTGCGCCTCTCCGGGCGCGGCCACACCATGGTGCTGACCTTCGACGACGGCCCCGACCCGCGGTACACCCCGCACATCCTCGACACGCTGGCCCGCTACGAGGTGCGCGCGATGTTCTTCGTGTGCGGGGAGATGGCGGCCCACAACAAGGACCTGCTGGCCCGGATGGCCGACGAGGGGCACGTGGTCGGCAACCACACCTGGTCCCACCCCCTCCTCACCCGGCTGCGGCGCGCCCGGATCCGCTCCGAGATGGAACGCACCAGCGATGTCATCGAGAAGGCCTACGGCGAGCGGCCCGAATGGTTCCGCGCACCCTACGGCGCCTGGAACCGCGCCGCCTTCCAGCTCGGCGCCGAACTGGGCATGGAACCCCTGGCCTGGACGGTCGACACCCTCGACTGGACCGAGCCCGGCACCCGCACCATCGTCGACCGGGTGGAGGACGGCGCCGCCCCGGGCGTCGTGGTGCTCTCGCACGACGCCGGGGGCGACCGCTCGCAGAGCGTGCGGGCCCTGCGCGCCTATCTGCCGGAGCTGCTGGACGCCGGCTACCACGTCACCGTGCCCCGCCGGCAGTACGTCTGAGCGGTCCCGCCCGCCCGGCCGGGACCGCTCAGCGGACCTCGGTCAGGCGGGCGAAGGCGACCACGTTGCCGTCGTAGCCGTTCTGCTGGGAGAAACCGCCGCCGCAGGTGATGACCCGCAGTTCCGCGCTTCCCTTGGAGGCGTAGACGCGGTCGCCGGGGAAGTTGTTCTTCGCGAAGACCTCGATGCCGTAGATCTCGAACACGGCCGTCTTCCCGTCCTCGCGCTCGATCTCGACGCGGTTTCCCTTCTTCAGCGCCCCGAGCCCGTAGAACACGGCCGGCCCCTGCGCGTTGTCGACGTGCCCGACGACGACCGCCGTGCCCTTCTCGCCCGGCGAGACCGCGCCGGTGAACCAGCCGCCCAGATTGGGGTCCTCGGGCGGCGGGGCGTCCACCCAGCCCTCCGCGTCCAGGCCCACCGGAATCATCGGCGCGTCCACCTGGATCGCGGGGATCCTGACCCGGCCGGGAACGGCGTACGGCAGCGGCCGCACCGCCGTGCCGATCGCGGGGCCGGGCATCCGGCTGTCGGCGGCGGCCGCGCCGGCCGGCTGCGGCGGGCCCACGTCGAATTCCCCCGAACCGTTCCGGATGAGCGCGAGGCCGCTGAGCAGAACCAGCGCTATCACGCCCCAGGGGGCGCGTTTCCTCCGCCGCGCCTCCCATTCGGCTTCGGCCGGCTCGAAAGCAGACATTCGCCTTCCCCTCTCGACACGGCCGTCGCCGTACCACTCGCGCATGACGAAAACGCTAAGTGCCGCACGCGCAACCGGCGACGGGGCGGCGGCGAACGGGTGGCCCCTGAGCCACCGCGTGCGCCATCCGGGGCGGTGCGGACGAAGATTTTCTGACGGTCCGTGACCTGCGGCGATATCCCCCCGTGCGGTGGTGCGCGCGGGGCGGGCCTCACCGGTACGGACCATTCCCGAAATGCGGGGCCGGGCAGGGCAACTGAGGGTCTTTCCGGGAGGTGCTTTCTCGCCGATCGACCGGGAACGGGACCCGGGGCGCCTTCCGCGGAGGATCACATGCGCAATTCACGTGCCCTGGCGGCCGCCGGCGCCGCGGTCGCCGTCCTCGGGGTCGCCGCCCCGGCGGCCGTCGCGGACGGCGGCCGGGTTCCCCACCCGTCCAACATCGTCGCCCTGCCCAGCGTCATCGCCGCCGGGGGCCAGCTGACCATCACGGTCGACGGCTGCCCCCACGGCGGCACGGCGACCTCCAACGCCTTCCCCCGGACGAATCTGACGCCCATCAGCGGTGCCAACGACACCTCGAAGGGCACCGCCACCGTCGACGAGAACGCCCGTCCCGGTCCCTACGACATCACGGTCCACTGCTCCGGCCGGAGCCTGACCCGTCCGGCCGCCTTCACCGTCATCGGCGGGGTCCGCGGCGGCATCGGCGGCAGCAGCACCAGCGGGGCGACCCCGACCGACATCGCCATCGGCGGCGCCCTGGTCGCCACCGCGGTCGTCGGCAGCGGTGTCTTCTGGATGCGGCGCCGCGCCGAGAAGCGGATCTGAACCGCTGTCCCCTTCGGGCCGCCGTTTCGCACCTGTTCGACAGCAGCTCGCCCCGGATCCCTCGGGAGCCGGGGCGAACCGCTGCCCGGTGGACGGTCTCAGCCCTCGATGTGCGGGAAGAGCCGCAGGAACGGGTCCGCCGAGGCGGCGAGGCCCCGGCTGTAGGGGGCGTCGAAGTCCCAGATGAGGAAGAGCAGGAAGGCGATCAGCGCGGAGAACAGCCCGGCGAGGATCATCTCGCGGGTGGTGCGCCGGATCTGGAGCGCGAAGATCATCCCGATGGTGATGACGGCCCCGGTGATCAGCCCGAACCACACCACGCCCGGCATGATCTCCCCGGTCGACTCGGCCCGTGCGCTGCGCGCCTGGTCGGCCGCGGCCACCTGGTCCACGAGCGGCTGGTAGGCCTGCGCCTCGAAGTCCGTGCGGGGTTCGTAGTCGGTGACGTCCCGGCGGACGCGGTCGAGCAGTTCGGTGCCGCGTTCGGTGACCTCTCCGTCGTCGGCCATGGTCCGCCACTCGATGGTGACGACGTGTCCGACATAGGCGTTGACATCGTCCCGGATGCGGTCGCGCACCTCGGCGGGGTAGACCCGTACCCGCTCCGTGATCTCGTGCAGTGCCACCGCCTCCGCCCGTACGTGCTCCTGGGCGGCGTTGCGTCCCTCCCAGACGCCGGCCATGGCGAGGCCCAGGACGATGGCGTACACCACGCCGATCCACATCGTCATGTACTCGATGACGTCCGGGGTCTCGCTGGGATCCTCGTCGTCGGCGGCCCTGCGGTGCCGTACGAGGGTGATGACCACCACGACGACACCGGCGGCGAGCATCGCGAGGGTGAGAACAAGCCATTCCGGCAAGAGGTGCCTCCAGAAGGGGTCGGATCGGACCGGGCGTCAGCGCGGACGCAGCGCGGCGACGGCCACCACCGCGGGCGTCGCGATGAGCAGGACGAAGGTGAGCGGCGACGTGGCGCCGCCGGAGGGCCGCCGCGCCGGGGCCGGGCGGTGGCGCGGGAAGTGCACGGGTGTCACGGAGGGGCGCGGCTCCGGGGTGGCCGACGGCGTCGGGGCCGGTGGCGGGGGCGGCGCCGGGCGTGACGGCGGGGGCGGGGTGGGCGGTGCCGGTGTCGGCCGGGCGGCGGGGGGCGCCGGACGGGCCGCCGGCGGGGGCGGCGGCTCGGGTTTCGGGGTGGGGCGCGGCGGGGGCGGCGGTGGGGTCGGAGTCGGCTCGGGCGGCGGCGGAGGGGTCGGCGTGGGTGTGGGTGTGGGTGTGGGCGTGGGGGACGGTGACGGCGGTGAGCACGGCGGGTCCGTCCAGCTGATGTCGCCCGCGATGGCCACGGCCTCCGTGCCGCCCGGCCCGGTCGAGGCGTACGCGCAGGCGTCGGCCGCCGCCGTGCCGGGTGCGCCGACGAGCGCCCAGATCAGCGTCGTCAGGGCCAACGCACGTGCGGCGACGCGGGATTGGGTCGGTACGAGTGCTTGCACGACGAGGATCATGAGTCGGGAAGCGCCGGGCCACGCCCCGAAGCCCGGCGATTGCCCCGAAGGAGTTAACAAAAGAAATCCGGGCCACCTTTGAACACAACCCGTGCTGCCGTGCGTACCCATCGTCGAGCGGCGGCACAGCAGGGCGCTGCAACACCCTGGCGATGATGTGGAGTTGACGATGAAGACCTCCTGGCGGACCGCCTCACTGGTGGCGAGCGCCGCGGCGGTGCTGACCCTGACGACCGCCTGCGGGCAGGACACCGCGCCGCCCCCCTCCAGCCAGAACGTGGGTGCCACGGCCGGGGCCGGGGACGTCGGCAGCATCGGCGCCGGTCAGGCGGGCGGCGGCGGGGCACAGGCGTCGGCGAGCCCCGCCAACACGGCGGGCGAGCTCAACGTCTCCACCAACGCGGAACTGGGCAAGGTGGTGACCGACAGCCTCGGACTGACCCTGTACCGCTTCGACCAGGACACCGCCGAACCGCCCGTGACCAACTGCGAGGACGACTGCGCGAAGACCTGGCCGCCGGTCCCCGCCGACGACGCCTCGGCCGGCGAGGGGATCGACAAGTCGCTGCTCGGGCAGGTCACCCGGGCCGACGGCACCAAGCAGCTCACCGTCGGCGGCTGGCCGGCCTACCGGTACGTCAAGGACGTCAACGCCGGTGACGTCAAGGGCCAGGGCGTCGGTGGCAAGTGGTACGCGCTGACCCCCGAGGGCAAGAAGGCGCAGGCGGCCGACCGGCCCGGACTGTCCACCCGCGAGGACCCGAAGCTGGGCGAGATCGTCGTCGACGGGAACGGCATGACGGTCTACCGCTTCATGAAGGACGAGGCCTGGCCGAAGCCCGTGTCGGCGTGCACCGGCGCCTGCCTGGAGAAGTGGCCGGTGGTGTCGCCGGTCGACTTCGCGGACACCAAGGGCATCCAGAAGAAGGGCTACATGACCTTCACCCGCCCGGACGGCGCCGACCAGCAGACGATCAACTGCTGGCCGATCTACACCTTCGCCGGTGACAAGGCCCCCGGCGACACCAACGGTCAGGGCGTCGGCGGCACCTGGTTCGCCGTGCGGCCCGACGGAAAGCCGGTCGGCGCGCCGGAGAAGTAGCAACCTCCCCAGGGTGTCGTCCACTCCGGACGCCGCCGGCCCGGTGTCCGCCCCTCCGCGAGTCCGCGGAGGGGCGGACCGTTTTGCCATGATTCACCGGAACCCATGGAATTATCGGCACTCATCTCCGTGTACTTCTCGGCGTGTCGGAACTCTCCGGAATGCCGTGGACACATTTCGTCACGCGTTCACCGGGACGCAATTAGGCACGTGCCACTGGCAGTGACCGGGAACGGATGGTCAATTTCCGTTTGGGGTCGCTCCTTTGCCGGGCGATCAGTAGCCTCTGCTCGAACACCGGATCGCCTACGCCTTGGAGAGATACATGGAGCGTCCCGCCTGGGCCCCGCGGGGCATCGACATCACGGTGCCCAGCGTCTCCCGGATGTACGACTACTACCTGGGCGGTTCGCACAACTTCGAGGTCGACCGGGAAGCGGCCCGCAGGGCCATGGAGTTCATGCCGGGACTTCCCAAGATCATGCAGGCGAACCGTGCCTTCATGCGGCGGGCGGTGCGTTTCGCGGTGAGTGAGGGCATCGACCAGTTCCTGGACATCGGCTCCGGCATCCCGACGTTCGGAAACGTCCACGAGGTGGCGCAGGCGGCCGATCCGGACGCCCGTGTGATGTACGTCGACCACGACCCGGTGGCCGTGGCGCACAGCCAGGCCGTTCTGCGGGGAAATGACCGCGCGGGCATCGCCGCCGCGGACCTCCGCAAGCCGCGGGAGATTCTGAACAGTCCCGAAGTGCTGCGGCTGATCGACCTGAATCGGCCAGTGACGCTGCTCCTCGTTGCCATACTGCACTTCGTGGAAGACGCGGACGACCCGTACGCGGCGGTGGCCGAACTGCGCCAGGCCCTCGCGCCCGGCAGCATGCTCGTGCTCACCCATGCCTCGTACGAGGGAATCCCGCTGCCGCCGGAGCGGGCCGAGGGGGCGGTGGACGTGTACCAGGACATTCGCAACCCGCTGATCATGCGCACGCGCGACGAGATCGCGCGGTTCTTCGAGGGGTACGACATGGTGGAACCCGGACTGGTGCCGATGCCGCAGTGGCGGCCGGACACCGCACCGGAGGACGAGGATCCCTACGCCTTCTCCGGTTTCGCGGGCGTGGGGCGTACGGCGTGAGCGCGGAGCCGGACGGGCCGGAGGACCGACTCCGCCGGTTCGCGACGATCTGGAGCCGGGCGGTATTCCCGGTGACCTCGACGTCGTCGACCCGGCCGGAGTTCGAGGAGCTGCTGCTGCCGCCGGCCCGGCTGCTGAGCGAGGCGCTGCGGGCCCGGTCGTTCGACGCGGACGCGGGCCGGGCGGTCGGGGCCGCGCTGGTGGAGGCGCACTGCACCGACCCGGAGGCGCTGAGCCGGACCCTGGACTGCGTGGACGCCTATCTCGTCCTGTACTGCGGCGGGGACGGCGACCGGGAGGACCTGCGGGCGCGTTCCGCGCGGCTCCAGCACGCCATGGCCGCCGGGTTCGCGCGGGCACTGCGGGAGCGGACGCTGGCCGAGCAGGAGGCCGTCGCGCGGGCCGCGCTGGAGGCGCAGGGCGTGGTGGCACAGGCACTGCACGCCACCGAGGCCCGGTTCCGCGCCGTCTTCGAGGGCGCGGCCATAGGGATCGGCATCGCCGACCTGGAGGGCAACGTCCTTCAGGTCAACGGGGCGTTGCGGCGCATGTTCGGCCTCTCGGAGCACAGCATGCGCGGCCGCAACGTCAAGGAGTGGACCCACCCCGACGACGCCCCGCAGACCTGGCGGCTCTACGACGAGCTGGTGCGCGGCGAGCGCGAGCACTACCACCTCGAAAAAGCGTTCTACCGCCCGGACGGAACGGTCCTGTGGACCAATCTGACGGTGTCCCTGCTGCGCGACGCCGACGGCTGCCCGCAGTACCAGCTCGCCCTCATGGAGGACACCACCGAGCGGCGGCTGCTCAACCTCCGGCTGCGCTACGAGGCCACCCACGACGCGCTCACCGGGCTGCCCAACCGCACGTTCTTCTTCGAGCGGCTGGAGAAGGCGCTCGGCGCCGGTAAGGGCCAGCGGTTCGGGCTGTGCTACCTCGACCTGGACGGTTTCAAGACCGTCAACGACAGCCTCGGGCACGCGGCCGGCGACCGGCTGCTGGTCGAGGTCGCCGACCGGCTCCAGTCCTGCGCGACGGCGCCCGGCGAGATGGTGGCCCGGCTCGGCGGCGACGAGTTCGTGGCGCTGACCACCGGGCCCGACACCGAGCGCACGGTCGACGAGCTCGCCGCCCGCATCATGAACGCACTCCTCGCCCCGATCAGCGTGGACGGCCGGGAGCTGACCGTGCGCGGCAGCATCGGCATCGTCGAGGGGCCGGCCGGGGAGCGCAGCGCGGCGGAGGTGCTGCGCAGCGCCGACATCACCATGTACCGGGCCAAGTCGGCGGGCGGCAACCGCTTCGAGCTCGCCGACCCCGAGGCGGACGCCCGCGCCATCACCCGGCACGGGCTCACCACGGCGCTGCCGACGGCCCTGGACCGGGGCGAGTTCTTCATCGAGTACCAGCCGCTGGTGCACCTCGGCGACGGCAGTGTGCGGGGGGCGGAGGCGCTGGTGCGCTGGCTGCACCCGCAGCACGGGGTGCTCTCCCCCGACCGGTTCATCCCGCTCGCCGAGCACACGGGGCTGATCGTTCCGCTGGGCCGCTGGGTGCTGGAGCAGTCGGTGCGGCAGGCCCGGGAGTGGCAGGACCGGCACGGGGGCGCCGCGGCGCTCGGCCCGTTGCGCATCAACGTGAACCTGTCGCCCTGTCAGCTCACCCATCCCGGGCTGGTCCAGGACACCGTGGAGATCCTGGAGCGCACGGGGGTGGAGCCGGACGCCCTCTGCCTCGAGGTCACCGAGTCGGCGCTGATCGGCGCGGACGACGACCTGCTGAAGCCGCTGCGCCGACTGGCGGAGATGGGCGTCGACATCGCCCTGGACGACTTCGGCACCGGCTACTCCAACCTGGCCAACCTGCGCAGGCTCCCGGTGAGCGTCCTGAAGCTGGACCGCTCCTTCACCCAGAGCATGCAGCGGTTCCCGGCCGACCCCGTGGACCTGAAGATCGTCGAGGGGATCGTCTCCCTGGCCCACAGCCTGGACCTCGCGGTGACCGTGGAGGGCGTGGAGACGGGAGCCCAGGCCGAACAGCTCCGCATCCTCGGCTGCGACACGGCCCAGGGCTGGTACTACGCCCGCCCGGGCCCCCCGGACCGCCTCCACGAGCTCGCCCTCGTCGACGCGACGGGCTGAGGACACGGGAGTCGCACGGCGGCTGCGGGCCGGCTGTGGCTCGTCGCGCAGTTCCCCGCGCCCTGAAGGGGCGCGGGGAACTGCGCACGGGGGTCCAGGGGCGGAGCCCCCGGGGACGGGACGGGAAGGGGCGGAGGGGCGATCACACCCGGCCACGCGTGGTGTCTTCCGTCAGCGAGGTGACAGCGGCATCATGATCCGCCGTCGGGTGTTGCCGATCGCGAAGAGGTGAGGCGCATGGCCGGGATCCGGATGGGTGAGGGGATTCTGCGCCGCAAACCCATCGAGCACATCGAGGCGACGGAAGTCGGCGAGGGCACGCGGCTGGAACGCTCCCTGGGCCTGTGGCAGCTCACCGCCATCGGCGTGGGCGGCATCATCGGCGCCGGCATCTTCACCCTCGCGGGAACGGTGGCCAACGGCACGGCCGGACCCGCGGTGCTGGTCTCCTTCCTCATCGCCGGTGTCGCCAGCGCGGCCGCCGCGCTGTCGTACGCGGAGTTCGCGGGCCTGATCCCCAAGGCGGGCTCGGCCTACACGTACGGATACGCGGTCCTGGGCGAACTCGCCGGCTGGTTCATCGGCTGGGACCTGCTGCTCGAGTACACCGCGATCGTCGCGGTCGTCGCGATCGGCATCTCCGGCTACTTCAGCTTCCTGGTGAACGAGATGGGCGCGGATCTGCCGAACTGGATGCTGGGCGCGCCCGGCACCGGCGACGGCCACCGCGTCGACCTGTTCGCGGCGCTGCTGTGCCTGCTCATCGCCGCGCTGCTGAACCTGGGCATCAAGAACGCGGCCCGGTTCGAGACCGTGGTCGTGGTGCTGAAGGTCGCGGTCGTGCTGCTGGTGATCGCGGTCGGCGTGTTCCACATCGACACGGCGAACTACAACCCGTTCTTCCCGTACGGGGTCGGCGGCGCGTTCACCGGCGCGGCGACGGTGTTCTTCGCGGTGTTCGGCTACGACGCCATGTCGACGGCCGCCGAGGAGTCCAAGGACGCCCAGCGGCACATGCCGAAGGCGATCATCTACTCGCTGGTCATCTCGATGGTCCTGTACGTGGCGGCCTGTCTGGTGCTGACGGGCATGCAGGACTACCGGGACATCGACCCGGAGAGCGGCTTCTCCACGGCGTTCAAGTCGGTGGGGCTGAGCGGGCTCGCGGACGTGATCGCGGTGGGCGCCATCATCGGCATCCTCACGGTCATGTTCACCTTCATGCTGGGCGTCACCCGGGTGTGGTTCGCCATGTCCCGGGACGGGCTGCTGCCCCGCTGGTTCGCCAAGACGCACCCGACCCGGCACGTGCCCACGCGGGTCACCTGGATCGTCGGGGTGGCGTCGGCCGTCATCGCGGGGTTCCTGCCGATCGGCGAGGCGGCCGAGCTCACCAACATCGGGATCCTGCTGGCGTTCGTGGTGGTGTGCACGGCGGTGATCGTGCTGCGCTACCGGCACCCCGAGCTGCCGCGCACCTTCCGCACGCCGTGGATGCCGGTGGTGCCGGCGGTGGGCGTGGTCTTCTCGATCTGGCTGATCACCTTCCTCCAGTGGCAGACCTGGGCGCGGTTCGCCGTGTGGTTCGCGCTCGGGCTGGTGGTCTACTTCGCCTACTCGTACCGGCGGTCGGAGCTGGCGCGGCGTTAGGGGGTGTCCCGCGTCAGGGCCTCACTCCCCCATCACGAGCCCGTCCTGTGCGGCGCCCCGGCTGAGCACCACGTTCCGGATGCGGTCGCGCACGGCCTGCACCTCGGCGCCGCGGGCGAGCGCCTGGTTGAGGTTGACCACCCGTCCGGCGTCCACGTCGAAGAGCTGCGGGACGAACTCGGCACGGGTGACCTCCCAGCGTCCGCCGGCCCTTTTCGGCGGGGCGAAGGTGAAGCGGCCCAGTGAGGACTGGTTGCCGCGCGGGTCCAGGACGCCCTCGTGGTTGGTCATCCCGCCGGCGATCTGGTCGCCCATGCCGTAGATCACCCAGGTGCCGTTGACCTTCTCGTAGGCCTGCGGGACATGGGCGTGGGTGCCGAGGATCAGGTCGATGTCGGGGCGGTTCCCGGTGGCCGAGGCCGTGAGCGAGCGGGCCAGCGCGATCTGCCGCTCGTCCGGGGCCTCCTGCCATTCGGTGCCCCAGTGCAGGGAGACGACGACCACGTCGGCTCCGGCATTCCGGGCGGCCCGCGCGTCGTCGACGATCCGCGTCTCGTCGATCAGGCCGACGGCCCAGGGCCGGTCCGGCGGCAGCGGGTGGCCGTTGGTGTCGTACGTGTAGGCGAGGTGGGCGACCCGCGCCGTGCCGGCGCGCAGCACGGTCGCCGTGCGGGCCTCCTGCTCGGAGCGCGCCGAGCCGGCATGGCGTACGCCCGCTTGGTCGAGGGCGTCCAGGGTGCGGCGGATGCCGTCGACACCGTCGTCCAGGGAGTGGTTGGAGGCGGTGGAGCAGCCGTCGTAGCCGGTGGCGGCCAGGCCGCCGGCCACCTCGGGCGGGGACTTGAAGAGGGGGTAGCCGGTGTAGTGGCCGTCCGCGCCGTAGACGGTCTCCATGTGGCACAGCGCCACATCGGCGGGGGCGACGACGGAGCGGATGCCGGACAGCATCGGCCGGAAGTCGTAGCCGGTGCCGCCCGCGTCGTAGCGGGCGCGTTCGATGATCGAGTCATGGGGCAGCACGTCCCCCGAGGCGACCAGGGTGAAGCCGCGGGGGCCGGTGGCGGAAGGGGCCGGATGCCCCGGTTCCGCCGCTCGGTGGTCACGGGCCTGGCAGGCGGCACCCGCGGTGAGAACGGCGGTCAGGACGAGGGCCACCTGCCGACTGCGTGTGATCATCACTTCACCCCGCTGTAGTCGTATTTGTGGATAAACAGGTAAGAAGCCACATCTCGCCGGCCGCCGCACCGACACGCTCTTTAGGCCGTCCGGCGTGCGAGAACGGCCTCCTCGACCGTCCGCCGCACGCTCCTGTGCACGCCCTGTCCCCCGGTGGCGCCGTGCGCTGCCATACGGCCATGACGGCCGGAATCACACTCACGAACAGGACGACCGCCGAGCACGAGCTCGCCGCACTTCAGCGCGAGCACGGCCGGCCCCTCTTCGCGCTGCTGCTCCGGCTCTGCGACGGGGACCGGCAGCGCGCGGAGGATCTGGTCCAGGAGACGCTGGTGCGCGCCTGGCAGCACCCCGAGGCCCTGCGCGCCGAGGACTTCGACTCCGTACGGCCCTGGCTGCTCACCGTCGCCCGGCGGCTCGCCATCGACGCGCGGCGGGCCCGGCAGGCCCGCCCGGCCGAGGTCGGTGACGCCGTGCTGGAAAACGCCCGGGTGATCTCCGACCACGCCGAGCGCGCCGCGGCCATGCTCGATGTCCGGGAGGCTGTGAAGACACTCACTCCGGAGCACCGTGAAGTCCTGGTGCTCGTGTACTTCCAGGGGGCGAGTGTGGCGGAAGCCGCGACGGCCCTCGGAATTCCGCCCGGTACGGTGAAGTCCCGCGCGTACTACGCGCTGCGCGCCCTGCGCCGGGTGCTTCCCGGATACGCCTCCGACATGCGGTGAAACCGGCCGTCGAGTCAAACCTCCGTAAAGCGCCTTGCCGACGACCCCGGTTGAGTAATCGGCTGTCCTCATCCGTGTTCCGGACCGGGGGCCCGGGTTCGGGCGACGCGCACGCACCGGAGGAAGGCAGGAAGGGATGCTGCACAGAGGTCGAGAGAGCACGGACGGCACCGGCGACGGTGAACTGACCGTCCCCATGGCCTGGTTGTACGCCGAGTACATCGCCGACGAGCTGCTGCGCAGCGGCGATCTGATGCCGCCGACGTCCTTCGAGTTCCGGGCCGGCCGGGACGCGCTGGCGCTGACCGTCTTCCTGTCCGACACCGACGGCGAGCTGTCCGGCATCCGGGTGGTCACCCAGCTGGAGACCTGGCTGTCGCTGACCGCCTACGACCAGCCGTGGCAGGAGTGGGTGCAGGGCCGCCTGGGGGAGCTGTCGTCGGAGGCCGCCGGGGACGTGCCGGACCCGGACCTGGAGCTGGCCGCCGAGGCCTGGCGCTGGCTGCGGGAGACGGAGCTGCTCGCCCCCGATCTGAACGCGGTGCCGGGCGGCGGCTCGGTGGCCGGTGAGGACGAGGGACCCAAGGTGTGGACACCGGCCTGGCAGCTCGGGCTGCCGCTCGGCCACCTCGCCATCCACCTTTTTTAGTCTTCCCGGCGATCCGACCAATCCGTGGGCCGATCGGCTCCGAATCCCTTGGTTACGATTCGGCACGTGGCTTGAGTGATTCGGCTGCCTGGTGCGTACCGGTGGGAGCAAGGAGTAACCCCACCCGCACCCAACGGCACGAGGATTCGGCATGAGGTCCCTGGAGAGGCATCGCGACGTCGGCGCCTACGCGCTCGGCGTGCTGGACGAGGCGGACGCGTTCCGCTTCGAGGACCACCTCATGGAGTGCCCCAGCTGTGCCGTCCAGGTGACCGAGTTCGGGCCCGCGGCACGCCAGTTGATGCTGTACCGGAGCTCCACCCCGCGGCTGGTGCACCCGCTGGCCAAGCCCGGCCCGCGGATGCTGGACCGGCTGCTGTCCCAGGTGGCGGCCCGCAGGCGGGCGGGGCGTCGCCGGCTGCTGCTGGCCCTGGCCGCCTCGGTGGTGCTCGCGGTGTCCGCACCGGCGGTCGCGATGCTGACCGAGGACGAGGGCGCGAGCGCGGTGAGCATCGCGGCGACCGACGAACGGTCCGGGGTGTGGGCGCAGGTGACCACCGAGGACGAGGCCTGGGGCAGCCAGGTGGAACTGAGGGTCAAGGACGGCGCCGGCCCCCGGGCCTGCCATCTGGTGGTGGTCGGCCGGGACGGCTCCGAGGAGACCGTGACCAGCTGGAGCGTGCCCCGTCACGACGCCCGCCCCAACACGATGCTCGGCGGCTCCGCCATGCACCCCGAGGAGATCGCCCGCTACGAGGTGCGCACGACGGAGGGCGAGAACCTGGTGACCCTGGAGTCCGGGTGAGTCCCCGGGCTCATTTCAGCAGCCGGGAGAGCCTCCGGTCGGCCAGGGGTTTGCCCCCGGTCTGGCAGGTCGGACAGTACTGGAGCGAGGAGTCGCTGAAGGAGACCTCGCGGATGGTGTCCCCGCACACCGGACAGGCCTCGCCGGTGCGGCCGTGGACCCTGAGACCGCTCTTCTTCTCGGCCTTCAGCCGGCCGGCCGCGACCCCCCGGGAGCGTTCCACCGCCTCGGTGAGGGTGGCGCGCATGGCCTCGTAGAGCCGGGCGGTCTCCTCCGGGGTGAGGGAGGCGGCCAGTTTGAAGGGCGACATGCGGGCCGCGTGGAGGATCTCGTCGCTGTAGGCGTTCCCGACACCCGCGAGCAGGCTCTGGTCCCGCAGCGCGCCCTTGAGCTGCCGCCGCTCCCCGGAGAGGAGCTCCGCCAGGCGCCGCTCGTCGAAGTCGTCGGCGAGCGGGTCCGGGCCCAGCCGGGCCACGCCCGGGACCTCCGTCGGGTCCGCCACGACGTACACGGCGAGCCGCTTCTGCGTTCCGGCCTCCGTCAGGTCGAAGCCCGCGCCGGTCTCCAGCGCCACCCGCAGGGCGAGCGGGCCCTTGCCGGGGCGGGGCGGGCCGCTGGGCAGCCGGTCCTTCCAGTGCAGCCAGCCCGCGCGGGCCAGATGGGTGACGAAGTGCGGCCCGCCGTCCGTCTCCAGGTCGAGGAACTTGCCGTGCCGGCGCACGGCGGTGACCTCGTGGCCCTCCACGGCCGTGAGCGGCGGGTCGTAGGTCTTGAGGACGCTGATCGCCACGGGCAGCACACGCACGATCTCGTGGCCCACGAGGTGCTCGGAGAGGAAGTCCTTGAGCGCCTCGACCTCGGGGAGTTCCGGCATACGTCCAGAGTGCCATCCGGCGGCCGGATTCCGCGGCCGGTGCGAGGTCAGGCCGGGGCGGGTTCCCTCGCCACGACGAACTCGCTCCACACGCACTTGCCGCCGCCGCGCGCCTCCACGCCCCACACGTCGGTGAGCATCTCGATCAGGAGCAGACCCCGGCCGGAGACACCGGACTCGCCCGCCTCCCGGCGGCGCGGCAGGGCGCTGGAGGAGTCCTCGACCTCCACCCGCACCCGCCGGTCGGCGCCGGTGAGGAACCTGAGGGTGACGAACGCGGAGCCCTCGGTGTGCATCAGTACGTTGGTGATCATCTCGTCGGCGACCAGTTCGATCTCGTCGGCCCGGTCCCGCGCGCCCCATTCCTCGACCGACGTACGGATCATGCGCCGGGCGTCGGAGAGGGCCTCGGGATCGCCGGGCGTCACCCGCTGCTTGACCCGGCCGCCGGGCCGTGCGCTGTCCAGTGCGCGGCGGCGCAGCAGGAGCAGTGCCACGTCGTCGTCGCCGCCGCGTTCCTCGGCCACGTCGATGAGCCGGTCGGCGAGTTCGCGTACGTCGTCGGGGCCGGCGGTGATCAGCGCGGACAGGGTGTCCATGCCGTCGTCGAGGTCGGTGCCGGGCTGCTCGACCAGTCCGTCGGTGCACAGCAGGAGGGTGTCGCCGGGGTCGAGTTCGATCGTGCCGACCGGGTAGTCGAGCCGCCCGAACTCCGCGGACAGGCCGAGCGGCAGCCCGCCGGGGACGCTGACGCGCCGGCAGGAGCCGTCGGTGCGGCGCACCAGCGGGTCGATGTGCCCGGCCCGGACCACCTGGAGCACGCCGGTGGACAGGTCGGCCTCGGCGTAGAGGCAGGTCGCGGAGCGGTCCGTGTCGAGCTCGTCCAGGAAGACGGAGGCTCGGGCCATCACGGTGGCCGGCGCGTGGCCCTCCGCGGCGTAGGCGCGCAGCACGATGCGCAGCTGGCCCATGACGGCGGCGGCGTGGGTGTCGTGGCCCTGGACGTCGCCGATGACGGCGCCGACCCGGCCTCCCCCCGAGGGACTGCTCCCGGGCAGCGGGATCAGGTCGTACCAGTCACCGCCGATGTCCCGGCCGAGGGTGCCGCCGATGCTGGCGGCGCGGTAGCGCACGGCGAGGTCGGCGCCGGGCACGCTGGGGATGGTGCGGGGCAGCATCGCCTGCTGGAGCCCCTGGGCGAGGTCCATCTCCTGCTCGTAGAACATCGCGCGCTGGAGGCTCTGCGCGATGCTGCTGCCGAGGGCGACGAGAATGTTGCGTTCCTCGGCGGTGAAGCCGCGCCGGTCGCTGTAGAGCAGGCCCATGGCGCCGATCGGGCGGCCCTGGACGATGAGCGGCAGATAGGCGGCCGAGGTGATGTTCAGGCCGATGATGCCCTGCCAGAGCCCCGGATAGCGGTCGGCGAACTCCTCCGGGGACTCGATGAAGCGTGGGCTGAGGGTGCGCACCGCCTCGCTCATCGGGTACGGCTCGTCGATCCGGGTGACGTCGGTCCCCGGTACGAAGCTGCCCGCGGGGCCCTCGGCGATGAGCCGGATCCGGCCCGCCTCGATCAGTCCCATGACCAGGCTGGTGGCGCCCAGATGGGTGAGGCCGTGGGTGTCCTTGAGGACGTCGATGACCTCCTGCACGGTGCGGGCGTGGGCGAGGGCGGCGGTGGCGAGCTGGACGACGTTGGTCTGCCGGCGGCGGGCGTCCTCCTGCGCGGCCTGCTGGCGGCGGGCCTCGCCGTCGCTGAGCTCCTCGGTGGCGTCCCGGACGATGCCGATGATGCGGTGGGGCCGGCCGGTCTCGTCCCGGCGGATGTAGCCCTGTGTGTGGGTCCAGCGCAGTGTGCCGTCGCGGCGGCGGACGCGGAAGTAGGCGCCGTAGTTCTCACTGCCGTTCTTCAGCGCCTGCGAGAGGACGGCGTCCACCCGCACGCCCTCCCCCGGTGGCACCCGCTTCGCCAGCGTCGTGGGCCGGTCGTCGTATTCGTCGGGGCGCAGGTCGAAGACCTCGTACGCCTGGGCGTCCATCTGCATCACCCCGGCGTCCAGGTCCCAGTCGAAGCTGCCCATGCGGTTGAGCGCCAGGATCGGATCCGGGTGGTCCGGCCAGTCGTCCGGGAGTGACGGGGGGTTCGCTCCCCGATCAGCCATGCGCCCACCTTGCCAGGATTCGTCCGATTCTTCGACCGCTGGGCGCGTTCGCCCCGCTTCTCCCCCATGGGTTGCGCGGCCCGTCCGGTGGTATACGGAGAGTCACAGGATCGGCGGGACGGGCAGGAGGGAGCGTACGGCCGTGGACTGGTTCACCGCGTCCGACTACTGGCTGAGCCGGCTGGTCTTCCAGCGGGCGCTGGCCGGGCTGTATCTGGTCGCGTTCCTGACGGCGGTGCTCCAGTTCCGGGCGCTGATCGGGGAGCGCGGGATGCTGCCGGTGCCGCGCTTCGTGGAGCGGGTGCCGTTCCGCCGCTCGCCGAGCCTGTTCCACTGGCACTACTCGGACCGGTTCTTCGCGGTCTGCGCCTGGGCGGGGTGCGCGGTGTCGGCGGCGCTGCTGGCGGGAGTGGACTCGCTGCTGCCGCTGTGGGGCGGGATGCTGCTGTGGCTGGTGCCGTGGGCGCTGTATCTGTCGATCGTCAACGTGGGGCAGACCTGGTACTCGTTCGGCTGGGAGTCGCTGCTGCTGGAGGTCGGGTTCCTCGCCGTGTTCCTCGGCAACGACGAGGTGGCGCCGCCGGTCGTCGTGCTGTTCCTGCTGCGCTGGATCCTGTTCCGGGTGGAGTTCGGCGCGGGGCTGATCAAGATGCGCGGCGACGCGTGCTGGCGCAAGCTGACCTGTCTGGACCACCATCACGAGACGCAGCCGATGCCGGGGCCGCTGAGCTGGTTCTTCCACCATCTGCCGAAGCCGCTGCACCGGGTCGAGGTGGCCGCGAACCATGTCACCCAGCTGGTGGTGCCGTTCCTGCTGTTCGCCCCGCAGCCGGTCGCCACGGTCGCCGCCTCGCTGATGGTCGTCACCCAGCTGTGGCTGGTGCTGTCCGGCAACTTCGCGTGGCTGAACTGGATCACCATCGTGCTGGCCCTCCCGGTGATCGCGTTCCCCGCCGATCCGCCGGCGGTGTCCGACGCGCCGCTGTGGTACGTGGTGGTCGTCCTCGCGGTGTGCGCGCTGCTGCTGGGCCTCAGCCATCAGCCGGTCCGCAACATGCTCTCCCGACGCCAGGTGATGAACCGCTCCTTCGACCCGCTGCACCTGGTCAACACCTACGGGGCGTTCGGCAGCGTCAGCCGGATCCGCTACGAGGTGGTCGTCGAGGGCACGGCGGACGAGGTGCCCCGGGAGGACTCCGACTGGCGGGAGTACGAGTTCAAGGGCAAGCCGGGTGATCCTCGGCGCTGGCCGCGCCAGTTCGCGCCGTACCATCTGCGGCTGGACTGGCTGATGTGGTTCGCCGCGCTGTCGCCCGCGTACGCCGGGCCGTGGTTCGGGGCGCTGGTGGAGCGTCTGCTGGAGAACGACCGGGACACGCTGAAGCTGCTGCGCCGCTCCCCGTTCCCGGCGGACGCGCCGCCCCGCCACATCCGCGCCCGCCTCTTCCGCTACCGCTACACGACCTGGCGGGAGCTGCGGGAGACGGGCGCCTGCTGGGAGCGGACGTATGTGCGGGAGTTCCTGCCGCCGACCCGGCTGGCGGGGGCGGCTCAGAGGTCGTAGACGCGGGTGGCGGTGGTCTCGAAGAGCTGGTGGCGTTCGGTGTCGTCGAGGTGCCGGGTCAGGGCCCGTGCGGCGCCGAGGACGTCGCCGTACGCGGCCGCCAGGGTGCACACCGGCCAGTCCGAGCCGAACATCAGCCGGCCGGGCCCGAAGGCGTCCAGCACGACCTCGGCGTACGGGCGCAGGTCGTCGACGGTCCAGGTGGCCCGGTCGGCCTCGGTGACCAGGCCGGAGAGCTTGCACACCGTGTTGGGCCGGGCGGCCAGGCCGCGGATGTCGGACGCCCAGGGTTCCAGGGCGCCCGAGGCGACGGGCGGCTTTCCCAGGTGGTCCAGGACGAAGGTGAGCCGGGGCAGCGACTCGGCGGCCGCCGCGCAGGCGGCCAGCTGGTGCGGCAGCACGACCAGGTCGTACACCAGGCCCGCGTCGGCCACGGCGGCCAGTCCGCGTCGTACGTCCGGTCGCAGCAGCCACTCGGGGTCGGGTTCGCCCTGGACCTGGTGGCGGATGCCCTTCAGACACCGTCCGCCGGGCAACTCCCGCAGCCGGCCCAGCTCGTCGGCGAGGTCGGGGCGGGTGAGGTCGGTCCAGCCGACGACCCCGGCGACCAGTTCGTGGGTGGCGGCCAGTGCCAGCAGCTCGGGGGTCTCCTCGGGGACGGTGACGGTCTGGACGAGGACGGTACGGTCGACGCCGGCCGCCCCGGTCTCGGGTTCGAGGTCGGCCAGTGCGAAGTTCCGTCGCAGGGGGCTCAGTTCGGGGCCCGTGATCCAGTCCTGGTCGCGGACGGAGAGGTCCCAGACGTGGTGGTGCGCGTCGACGGTCACGGCAGCTGCCCCTCGGACGGCAGCAGGCCGGTGGCGCGCAGTTCCTGCCAGAGGGCGGCGGGCACCGGGGCGGCGAACTGGTCGGCGCAGTCGTGGACTTCGGCGGCCGAGCGGGCGCCGACGAGCACGCTCGCGACCGCCGGGTGGGAGGCGGAGAAGGCCAGGGCGGCGGCGCGCAGGGTGGTGCCGTGGCGCTCGGCCGCCTCCTTGATGCGCAGGGCGCGGTTCAGCGGCTCGGCGGGCGCGGGCGCGTAGTCGTACGTGGCGTCCGGTCGGGGGTCCGCGAGCAGACCGGAGTTGAACGCGCCGCCGATCACGACGGAGGTGCCGTGTTCCAGGGCGGCGGGCAGCAGGTCGGCCAGGGCGCTCTGGTCGAGCAGGGTGTGGCGGCCCGCGCACAGGACGACGTCGATGTCGGTGTCGCGGACGAAGCGGGTGAGCATCGCGGTCTGGTTCATGCCGGCGCCGATCGCCCCGACGACTCCCTCCGAGCGGAGCTGCTCCAGGGCCGGGTAGCCCTCGCGGAAGGCCTGTTCGGCGTGGTCGTCGGGGTCGTGGAGGTAGACGATGTCGACGCGGTCCAGGCGGAGGCGTTCCAGGCTCGCCTCCAGGGTGCGGCGTACGCCGTCGGCGCTGAAGTCCCAGACGCGGCGGTGGGTGGTGGGGACGGCGAACCCGTTGGCGAGGTCGTCGCCACCGGTGGCGGTGGGCTCGAGGCGGCGGCCCACCTTCGTGGACACCGTGTACTGGTCGCGCGGGTGTGCGCGCAGGGCCTCGCCGAGGCGGCGTTCGGCCAGTCCGAGGCCGTAGTGCGGGGCGGTGTCGAAGGAGCGGATGCCGCGCTGCCAGGCGGCCGCCACCGCCTCGTACGCCTCCTCCTCGCCGACCTCGGTGTACAGGTTGCCGATCCCGGAGGCGCCGAAGGACAGGCCGGTGACCTCGACGGCGCCGCGGCCGAGCCGGTGGCGGTTCACCGGTTCGCCGGGCGCGGTCGCAGTCCCTGCATGCCGCCGTCGACGGCGAGGGCGGTGCCGGTGGTGGCGCCGGACAGCGGGCTCGCCAGGTGGGCGATGGCGCCCGCGACCTCGGCGGCGGAGACCAGTCGGCCGGTGGGCTGGCGGGCTTCCAGGGCGGCGCGTTCGCCGGCCGGGTCGTCGGCCGCGTCGAGCAGCCGGCCGATCCAGGGGGTGTCGACCGTGCCCGGGTTGACGCAGTTGACGCGGATGCCCTCATGGACGTGGTCGGCGGCCATGGCGAGGGTGAGGGAGTACACGGCGCCCTTGGTGGCGCTGTACAGGGCCCGTTGCGGCAGGCCGGCGGTGGCGGCGATGGAGCAGGTGTTGACGATCGCCGCGTGCGCGGAGGCACGCAGGTGCGGCAGGCAGGCGCGGGCGGTGCGGACCATGCCGAGGACGTTGACGTCGAAGACGCGGTGCCATTCCTCGTCGGAGTTGGTCTCCACGGTGCCCCGGGCGCCCACGCCGGCGTTGTTGATCAGCACGTCGAGGCCGCCCAGGTCGGCGACGGCGGAGGCCACCGCCGCGCGCACCGAGGTGTCGTCGGTGACGTCGGCGCGGTGTCCGGTGAGGGGTTCGCCGACCGGTGACGGGTCGAGATCGAGCACGGCCACCCGGGCGCCGCGCTCGGCGAGGAGTTCCGCCGTGGCCCGGCCGATGCCGGAGGCACCGCCGGTCACCAGGGCCGTCAGTCCCTCGAAGTCGCTCATGCGGTCCGCTCCTCGTCCTTCTGTGTCTCCGGGTCGGCTGCCCAGAAGTCGCCGTCGGGATAGGTGTAGCGCGCCAGGGACTCCGGTCGCACGGCGGCGGAGAAGCCAGGCGCGAGGGGTGCCGTGTAGTGGCCGTCGCGGATCACCACCGGGTCCTGGAAGTGGTCGTGCAGATGGTCGACGTACTCGATGACCCGGTCCTCGGTGGTGCCGGTCAGGGCCACGTAGTCGAACATCGACAGGTGCTGGACGAGTTCGCACAGGCCGACCCCGCCGGCGTGCGGGCACACCGGGACGCCGTACTTGGCGGCGAGCAGCAGGACGGCGAGGTTCTCGGGGACTCCGCCGACCCGGGCCGCGTCGATCTGGACGATGTCGAGGGCGCCCGCCTGGAGGAGCTGTTTGAAGACGATCCTGTTCTGCGCGTGCTCGCCGGTGGCGACCTTCACCGGGGCGACGGCCCGGCGGATCGCCGCGTGGCCGAGGATGTCGTCGGGGCTGGTGGGTTCCTCGATCCAGTACGGGTCGAACTCCGCGAGGGCCTTGGTCCAGCGGATCGCCTCGTCCACGTCCCAGCGCTGGTTGGCGTCGATCGCGATGCGCACGTCCGGTCCGACGGCCGCGCGGGCGGCCCGGCAGCGCCGGATGTCGTCGTCGAGGTCGGCGCCGACCTTGAGCTTGATCTGCCGGAAGCCGTCGGCGACCGCCCGCGCGGCGAGCCGGGTGAGCTTGTCGTCGTCGTAGCCGAGCCAGCCGGGTGAGGTGGTGTAGGCGGGGTAGCCGCGCTCCAGCAGCAGGGCGGTGCGTTCCCCGGCGCCCTCCCGGCCGCGGCGCAGCAGGGTCAGGGCCTCCTCGGGGGTGAGGGCGTCGGTGAGGTACCGGAAGTCGATCTGGCGTACCAGCCATGCGGGGTCGGCCTCGGCGAGCAGCCGCCACAGCGGCTTGCCGGCGCGTTTGGCGGTCAGGTCCCAGAGCGCGTTGACGACGGCCCCGATCGCCATGTGCATCACGCCCTTCTCGGGCCCCAGCCAGCGCAGTTGGCTGTCGCCGATCAGGTCGCGGCCGAGGACGGAGGGGTCGGCGCAGAGTTCGTCGGCGGACCGTCCGAGCAGCCGGCCGCGGAGCGCGCGGATCGCGGCGACCTGGACCTCGTTGCCCCGTCCGATGGTGAAGGCGAAGCCGTGCCCCTCGTGTCCGTCGGCGGCGTCGGTGCGCAGTACGACGTAGGCCGCCGAGTAGTCGGGGTCGGGGTTCATCGCGTCGGACCCGTCGAGTTCGCGCGAGGTGGGGAACCGGATGTCGTACGTGTCGACGGCGGTGATGCGGACGGGTTCGGGGGGCACGGAGGGCCTTTCGGGGGGTGACGGGGACGACCGCATATTTATCAGACCACTTGAGGGGCAGAACACCCCTCGTAGGGAGATTCCCCCCAGTCGAACCCCCGGTGGTCCGACCACTTGCCTCGTTAGACTGCGGCGCACCGGGTGAGTGGAGGAGTGGCGTGGAGGAGACGACCCCGCAGAAGGGCACGGTGACGGAGCGCGCCATCGGGCGGATCACGGCGATGATCCGCGAGGGCGAACTGGAGCCGGGCCAGCGGCTGCCCACCGAACGGGATCTCGCCGCCCGGCTGGGCATCTCCCGCAGTTCGATGCGGGAGGCGATCCGGGCGCTCACGGTGCTGGGCGTGCTGGAGGCCCGGCACGGCTCGGGCATCTACGTCACCCGGTTGGAGGCCGGTGACCTGCTGGAGACGTTCGGGGTGGTGGCCGATCTGTCCCGGGGGCGGCGGCTGGTCGAACTGCTGGAGGTGCGCCGAGTCCTGGAGTCGACGGCGACCGCGCTGGCCGCCGCGCGGATCACCCCGGACGGGTTGGCCGAGGTCGAGAGGCATCTGGCGGCGATGAACGCCACCGACGATCCGGAGGAGATCCTCGCCCACGACCTCGCCTTCCACCGCGAGATCGCGGCGGCCGCCGGCAACGAGACGATGGCCGCGATCCTGGAGGGCCTGTCCTCCCGCACCTTCCGGGCCCGGGTGCGGCGCGGCCACCAGGAGGAGGGCGCCTTCGCCCGCACCCGGCGCGAGCACGCCGCCATCCACCGCGCCCTCGCCGCCCGTGACCCGGAGGCGGCGCGGGCGGCCGCGGCCGCGCATGTGGGCGCGGTGGAGGAGTGGCTGCGCACCCGGCCGGAGGGCTGACCGGGTCAGGCCCGCTTCAACCGCAACGTCATCAGCTGGAAGGGGCGCAGGCGCACGGTGATCCGGTCGCCGTCGAGAGCGGGGGCCTCCGTGTCCGTGAGCGGGCGTTCCAGCAGGTCGGTCACCTCGACGCCGGTGGCGGCGAACCCGGTGGTGAGCGTGGCGCGGGCGCGAGCCCCATGGGCCTCGTGGAAGCGGACCACGACGTCACCGCTGCCGTCGTCGGCCAGCTTGACCGCCGTGACCACCACCGCGTCCCGGTCGGCCGTCACCAGCGGCGCGATCTCGCCGGCGCCGGTGAGGTGACGCTCGGGCAGGTTGATCCGCCAGCCCTCGCGCACCGCGTCACCGATGGACGCGCCCGGCACCAGCGCGTGCCGGAAGCGGTGCACCCCCTGGTCGGTCTCGGGGTCGGGGAAGCGGGGGGCGCGCAGGAGGGAGACACGGACCGTGGTGGTCGTACCGCCGTCCGTGCGGACCGTGCGCGTCACGTCGTGGCCGTACGTCGAGTCGTTGACGACCGCGACGCCCCAGTCGGGCTCCTGGAGGTGGACGAAGCGGTGGTTGCACGCCTCGAACTTGGCGGCCTCCCATGAGGTGTTGGTGTGGGTGGGCCGGAAGAAGTGCCCGAACTGGGTCTCGGACGCGTAGCGTTCGGCGTGCAGGTCGAGCGGGAAGGCCAGCTTGAGGAACTTCTCCGTCTCGTGCCAGTCGACCTCGGTGTCCACCACGAGGCGCCGCTCCCCCGGCGGCAACGACAGCACCTGGACGACCCGGGAACTCCCGAAGGAGCGGACGATCCGCACCGAGGCGCCGTCCGCGCCGGCGGTGACCTCCTCCGCGTCGGTCAGGTCGGTGACCGTGTTGCGGTAGAACTCGTCGACGTCCCACGCGTCCCACATGTTCGGCAGGTCCGCGTGGAGTTGGAGCAGGTTGCCGGCCCGGCCGGGGGCGATCGTCTCCCGGTCGGCGTCGATGTCGTGGACGGAGACCACCAGGCCGCGGGCGTCGATCCCGACCCGCAGCAGGCCGTTGTCGAGGACGTGCCCGCCGCCGGGGCGCGCCTCGAGGGACGTACGGCCCTCGGTGGCCGCCTGCCGCGCGCCGCCCGCCGGGACTCCGGCGCGGGCGTGCGGGGCGGCGTTGAAGACCAGCGGGACCGTCCCCTCGCCGGCCAGGGCGCGCTGGGCGGAGTCGATGACGCCGTTCAGTTCGGCGGCGATCCGGGCATAGGTGGCGCGGGCCTCGCGGTGCACCCAGGCGATGGAGGAGCCGGGCAGGATGTCGTGGAACTGGTGCAGCAGCACCGTCTTCCAGATCCGGTCCAACTCCTCGTAGGGATAGGCGAATCCGGTGCGCACGGCCGCCGTGGCCGCCCAGAGTTCGGCCTCGCGCAGCAGGTGCTCGCTGCGGCGGTTGCCCTGCTTCGTGCCGGCCTGGCTGGTGAGGGTGGCGCGGTGCAGTTCGAGGTAGAGCTCGCCGACCCAGACGGGCGCTTCGGGGTACTCGGCCTCGGCCTTCGCGAAGAACGCGGACGGTGTCTCCCAGGTCACCGACGCCGAGCCCTCCAGGTCCCGCATCCGGGCCGCCCTGGCGACCATCTCACGGGTGGTGCCACCGCCCCCGTCGCCCCAGCCGGTGGGGGCGAGGGAGTGGCGGGCGACGCCCTTGTCCTTGAAGTTGCGGACCGCGTGGGCGATCTCGGCGCCCTTCATGGAGCAGTTGTAGGTGTCGACGGGCGGGAAATGGGTGAAGATCCGGGTGCCGTCGACGCCCTCCCACCGGAAGGTGTGGTGCGGGAAGCTGTTCGTCCGCGACCAGGAGATCTTCTGCGTCAGCAGGTACTTGGAGCCCGCGGCCTTGATGATCTGGGGCAGTCCGGCGGCGAAGCCGAAGGTGTCCGGCAGCCACGCCTCGTCGTTCTCGATGCCGAACTCGTCGAGGAAGAACCGCTTGCCGTGCACGAACTGCCGGGCCATCGCCTCCGAGCCCGGCATGTTGGTGTCCGACTCCACCCACATGCCGCCGGCCGGCACGAACCGCCCGTCGGCCACCGCCTTCTTCACCCGCGCCCACACCTCGGGACGGTGCTCCTTCACCCACGCCCACTGCTGGGCCTGCGACATGGCGAAGACGAACTCGGGCTCGTCGTCGAGCAGGGCGGTCATGTTGGCCGTCGTACGGGCGACCTTGCGCACGGTCTCGCGCAGCGGCCACAGCCACGCCGAGTCGATGTGCGCGTGCCCGACGGCGCTGATGCGGTGCGCGGAGGGCGCGGCGGGCGCGGACAGCACCTCGGTGAGGCACGAACGGGCCTGCTCCGCCGTGCCGTTCACGTCCTGGAGGTCGACGGCGTCCAGTGCCCTGTCCACCGCCCGCAGGATCTCCCAGCGGCGGTGCGAGTCGGCCGGGAGCTCGGCCATCAGCTCGCCGAGCACCTCGAGGTCGATCACCAGCTGCCACACCGTCTCGTCGAGGACGGCGAGGTCCATGCGGGTCAGGGTGTACTGCGGTTCGCCGCCCGCGGTGTCCTTGTCGCCGAGCGGTGTCGGCGCGAAGGGGCGGTAGCCCATGATGACGGGGTTGGAGGCGGCCTCGATGTGCAAACGCACCTCCTCCCCGCCCTCGACGGGGGCGCCGATCCGCACCCACTGGTTGCGCGGGTTGAGGCCCTTCACGGGGGTGCCGTCCGGCCGGTAGACCAGGCCCTCGCACTGGAATCCGGGCATGTTCTCGTCGAAGCCGAGGTCCAGGACCGCCTCCACGGTCCTGCCCGCCCAGGCCTCGGGGACGGTGCCGGTGACCCGGAACCAGCTGGTGCCCCAGGGAGCGCCCCAGCGGGCGCCCACCTCGACGGGCTCGGGTTCCGCCGCCAGGCCCTCGGCGACGGGGACGGGTTCTCCGGGGGCGTGCCACACCGCGACCTCGAGCGGCACGGACTCGGGGTACACGGCGGGGCGGACGCGCTCGTCGAGGACGCGCTTGAGGCGGGCTTCGACCAGGGTGCGGTCGTCATGCATGCGGGGCGCTCCATGGTTGAGGGCGGGGTGGTCACCAGGGGTACAACTCCCCAGGCGCGAACCCGTTCGAACCAGGGCGCCGGTCAGGGGGTGGTGTCGTGCCCGTCCGGGGCGCCGGCCCCCGCCCGTGCCTGGGCCTCGATCCGGCGCTTGGCGTCGTCCCAGTCGATGGGCAGCCGGTCGACGGGCACCTCCCAGAAGGTGAACGTCGAGTCGCGCATCGTGTCGCGCACGCCGGTCATGACGCTCCTGTGGGGTTCGGTCCGGGCGTACGTGTAGAGCGCGTCCCGGCTCTCCCACGCGGACAGCGTGTAGAAGACCTTGCCGAACGGCTTGGCCTCCAGGGAGGCGCCGAGCGCTCCGGGTGCCTTGCGGACCTGGCCCCAGGCGGAGAGGGACTTCAGGAAGAAGCGGGGGACGTCCTTCAGCGACCGGAGCTCGAAGCGGGAGGCCATCACGAAGGCGTGCGTGGTGTCGGGGCCCGCGGGATGCGGTGTGACCCAGGGAAGAGTGGGCACGGTAGTCTCGCTTCCACAGTTGGTGAGTGGCACTATCCAGATTAGACAGTGCCACTACCCAATTGCAACGCCAGAGGGAAGACACCAGAGGGAAGGTGGGGAGAAGGGTGAGGATCTCGGAACTCAGTCGCCGCAGCGGGGTGCCCAACGCGACGATCAAGTACTACCTGCGGGAGGGGCTGCTGCCGCCCGGCCGGGCCACGGCGGCGACCCAGGCCGAGTACGGCGAGACCCACCTCAGGAGGCTGCGCCTGATCCGCGCGCTGACGGGGGTGCGGGGCCTGTCCGTCGCGTCGGCCAAGCACGTACTGGACGCCATGGCCGAGCACCCGGGCGACACCCACCGGCTGCTCGGGCTCGCCTTCGGCATCCGGCCGTCCGAGGGCGACACGCCGGAGACGGACGAGGACGAGGACCTCGACGGGGCGAACCCCGAGGCCGCCGCCCTGGTCGACGCCATGGGCTGGTCGGTCTCCGAGCGCAACCCGGCCCGGCAGGTCCTCGACGAGACCCTGCGGACCCTGCGCTCGCTGGACATCGAGTACGACTGGCAGGGCCTCCTCCCCTACGCCGAACTCGCGGAGCGGACGGCCCGGTACGACTTCGACCGCCTGGAGGCGGTCACGGATCCGCTGGAGAAGGCCGAGCACGCGGTGCTCCTGACCTTCCTCCTGGAACCGGCGCTGATGGCGCTGCGCCGGCTGGCCCACGAGAACGAGTCGACCGCACGCCACGCGGAACACGACCCCTCCCCCGACCGGCCGGAGTCCGGCACACCGTTGCCATGATCGGCCGGAGGGGTCTAGGGTCGGCCGGGTGACTGCCGGGTCGGCCATGGGCCATACACGTAAGGCGCTCCCGGCCTCGGCGTGAGCGCGAGGCGGGCCCGTGCCCCGCCACTCCTCTCCGTGTTGTCCCGTCCCACCATGGAAACCGACACCGGAGACGAGTCCAGCCATGTCCGAAGCACCGCATGCCCAGTTGAACCACACCGCCGTCTACGCCCATGACCGCCGGCTCTCCGCCGAGTTCCTCGCCGGGATCCTCGGACTGGAGGTCGGCGCCCCGTTCGGTCCGTTCCTCCCCGTCGATCTGGGCAACGGCGTGACCCTCGACTACTACGAGAAGCGGGACGAGCCGATACAGGCCCAGCACTACGCGTTCCTCGTGCCCGAGGAGCGGTTCGACGCCATGATCGACCGCCTGGAGGCGGCGGGGGTCACCTACTACGCGGACCCCGGCCACACCGAACCGGGCCGGGTCAACGGCCTCTTCGGCGGTCGCGGCGCCTACTTCGACGACCCGGACGGGCACAACATGGAGATCATGACCCGGCCCTACGTCCGGCCGTAGCGACCGGGCGGGCGTTCGGTCACAGCGCCCGGTACATGATGTGCAGCCCGACCGGGCCGTGCCGGGGGTGGTCGAATGCCTCGGGGACGGTGCCGAGGACGGTGAAGCCGAGTGAAGTCCACAGCGCCACGGCCGGGTTGGTCTCGACGACGGCGTTGAACACCATGCCCCGGTAGCCGGCGGAACGTGCCTCGGCCAGGACGTGCTCGGCGAGCCGGCGGCCCACGCCGCGGCCGGCCCGGTCGGGGTCGACCATGAAGCCGGCGTTGGCGATCCCGGCGGCGGGGCCGCCGTAGTTGGGGGTGACATAGGCGGAGGCGACGACGGCTCCGGTGTCGTCCTCGACGACGTAGACCTGTTTCGCCGGGTTCGTCCACAGGGCCCGGGCGTCCTCCTCGGAGGTGTCCGGGTCCCAGGCGTAGGTCTCGCCGGCGGCGACGATCCGGTGCCAGAACGGCCAGATGCGCGGCCAGTCGTCGGGGATCGCTTCCCTGATCAGCATGAGTGCGAGTGTGGCACGCCCGCACGGTCCGCGATCAGGGAGGGGTGACGCGTGTCAGTCGACGCTGGGCAGGATGTGCGGCTCGGCGAGGTCGTCCTCGTAGCCCGCGAGGCGGATCGGGGCCGAACGGGCCCACACGTCGAGGCTGCCGAGTTCCCCGGGCCGGCGGGAGGCCCGCTCCGGGTGTTCCTTGGGGCGCTGATCGCTCTTCGTCTGCTCCGGTGTCACCGCGCACTCCTTATGTGTCGGTCACCCTCGGGACGTACCGCGCCGGCCCTGCGCCTGGCGTCCGACGTCCGCTCGGGTCTGACGTGAAAACCGTTCGGACGCGGTGGCGCCGGTAACTCGAGGGAGAGCAGGCCGTTGTGAACCGGCTGGTCCCATGACGGACCGTGGGTGCGGGTAGAACCCTGACTGCTGTCCGTCCGCATCAGAGTAACCAAATGAGCGACCCCCCGCTCGATGGGGCTCAAAGACAGCGGTAACAATCACGCGTCGGACGGTACCCAATCGGCGGCAATATGGCCCTATTTCCGCATGAGTGCCATGGAGATGCATCACTCGTTCGGACTACACGGGCGTCGACGCTTGCGACAAGGCCGCATGGTCATGGCGCAGTTCAGGTCCCGTTGGCCGGCGCGCAAGCTCGTCATGGTCTGCTGCCGCACGGCAACGGCTGTCTCCCGGGAGGACCGGCGCATGGAGCTGCGCACCGTCGAGGAGCTGATGGACCTGCTGTACGCGTGCCGGGGCACGCGGGACGTCCGGGGCCGTGGCGACGCCCCGGTCGACGCCCACGACCACGCCCTGCGCACCGCCGCGCTGCTGCGCCGGAACCGGCCCGCGGACAAGGAGCTTCAGGTGGCGGGCCTGGTGCGGCCCGTCGGCCGGATGCTGTGGCCGGGCGAGCCCTCGGTACGGGCCGACCGCGCCGCGGACGCCGTACGGGCGCTGCTCGGCGAGCGGGTGGCCGACCTGGTCCGCAGGCACCCCCGGCCCGACGTTCCGGCCGGGGACGACCTCCTCACCCTGCGCGCCGCGGACGAGGAGGCCCGCACCGCCTGCTTCGACGCCGGAGTCCTGGAGGACTGGCGGACCGTGCTGGAGCTGCTGGCGGCGCGCAACTCCCGGCTGGGCATGGTCGACTGACGGGCCGTCCGCCCGTCACCAACGGCCGGGGGCGTAGTCCTTGAGGAAGACGCCGTACAGGTCCTCGCCCGCCTCGCCGCGCACGATGGGGTCGTAGACGCGGGCCGCGCCGTCGACCAGGTCCAGCGGGGCGTGGAAACCGGCCTCGGCGAGGCGCAGCTTGTCGAAGTGGGGACGCTCGTCGGTGATCCAGCCGGTGTCGACCGAGGTCATCAGGATGCGGTCGGTGTCGAACATCTCCTGCGCGCTGGTCCGCGTCACCATGTTCATGGCCGCCTTGGCCGCGTTGGTGTTGGGGTGCCCGGCGCCCTTGTAGCCGCGGGCGAACACGCCCTCCATCGCCGAGACGTTGACGACGTAGGCGCGCCCCGCGGCCGCCCGGCGCGCGGCCTCGGCCATCGCCGGACGCAGCTTGCTGATCAGGATGAACGGCGCCGTGTAGTTGCACAGCTGGGTCTCGAGCAGCTCCACCGGGGAGATCTGGTCGATGCTCTGGACCCAGGTGTTGGATTCGACGACGTCGGGGACCAGGCCGCCCGCGTCGATGGCGGTGCCGTCCCGGTGCCGGACCACGCTGGCGTTGCCCGCGACCAGGGCGAGGTCGGCCACCTTCTGCGCGTCGAGTCCGCTGACCCCGACGGGCAGCGCGGTCAGTCCGTCGACCGCGCCGGAGTTGAAGGCGCCGATGACGTGGTGGGAGGGCAGCTCACCGGCGGGCAGCGGGGCGCTCTCGCCCTCGACGAGCGCGGCGTACGCGGACGGCAGCCGGCGGACGGTCTGGGTGGCGTTGTTGATCAGGATGTCGAGCGGGCCCTGCTCCGTGACCTGGTCGGCCAGTGCGACGGCCTGGGCCGGGTCGCGCAGGTCGATGCCGACGACCTCCAGGCGGTGGATCCACTCGGCGGAGTCGTCCATGGCCTTGAAGCGGCGGATGGCGTCCTTGGGGAAACGCGTGGTGATCGTGGTGTGGGCGCCGTCACGCAGCAGCCGCAGCGCGATGTACATGCCGATCTTGGCGCGTCCGCCGGTCAGCAGGGCGCGCTTGCCGGTCAGATCGGCGCTCGCGTCCCGCTTGGCGCGGTTCGTGCGGGCGCAGTCGGGACAGAGCTGGTGGTAGAAGTAGTCGACTTCGACGTACCGGCTCTTGCAGGTGTAGCAGGAGCGCGGGCGCTGGAGTATCCCCGCGATCCTGCCCTCCTCGGTGCTCGACGACGGCAGGATGCCCTCGGTCTCGTCGTCGATGCGCTGGGCGGAGCCGGTGGCGGTGGCCTCGGTGACCGCCTTGTCGTGGGCGGTCTTGGCGGCCCGCCGCTCCTGGCGGCGGCGCTGCTTGACCGTGCGGTAGATGTGCGAGGTGGCCCGGCGGACCAGGATCGCGTCGGGATGGTCGACGTCGAGCTTGTCGAGTTCCTCCAGCACGCTCAGGCAGACGGCCAGCCGCTCCGGGTCGATGCCGGGCCCGTGTGCCACCGCGTCCGTGGCCTGGGGGCCGTCCTCTGTCACCGTCATCGCCGCTGCCGTTTCCCGCTCTGCTGTCGCGGCGCTCCGTTCGCGCACGCTGTCGAACGGGGGATTTTACGGAGCGCCGGGCCGCAGCACCAAACCGGTCGCCTCAGCGGTCGCAGGCGGTGGTGAGCGTCGTCACCTCCTCGGTCACCGCGTGGGCCAGCCGGTCCAGGTCCGGGACGGCCGCGCCGTCGGCGACCAGCCCGTAGTGGACGCGTCCCCGGTAGGTGGAGACCGCGACCGCGAGGGAGTGGCCGGGGGCCAGCGGCGCGAGCGGGAAGACGGCGCCGAGCGGGTCGCCGCCGAGCCTCAGTCCGAAGCCGGGCAGCGGCACGCTGGTGACCAGGACGTCGAACCAGAGCCGGGCCGCCTGGCCGAGCAGCGGTCCGCCGAGCCGGTGGCCGATCGGCGGCACATGCTCGGCGAGCAGGGCGACGGCGCCCGCGCCCCGGTGCGGACCGGCGTCCTTGTTGCGGTCCATGGCGGTGCGCACCTGCGCGAGCCGGGCGAGGGGGTCCCGCTCGTCGACGGGGAGCCGTATCAGGTACCCGGAGAGCCGGTTGCCCTGTGGGTGGGCGGTGCGCGGCCGGCGGCGGGAGACGGGGATCAGGGCGCGGGGCGCGACGCCCTCGCTGCCGTCGCCGCGCTCGTCGAGCCAGCGGCGCAGCGCGCCGGCGACGACCGCGATCAGTACGTCGTTGACGGTGCCGCCCGCGCTCTTGCGGATCCGGTGCACGTCGTCGAGGTCGACGACCACGCCCGCGGTGCGGCGGGTGCCGCTCGGCGCGCAGGTCAGCGCAGGCGAGGAGCGCATGTCGAGGGTGGACCGGGCGACGGCTGCGCCGATGTCCAGGGCCCGGCCCGCGTCGGAGAGGGCGCCCCGGACCAGTCCGGGCACCTCACGCACGTCCGGGAGGAGTCCGCGCGGGGGCTCGGCGGGGCGGGGCGGCCGGGGCGCGGGCAGGTCCGTCGGGTCCATCAGGGCGGCGGCGAGGGTGAGGGCGCGCAGCCCGTCGGCGAGGGCGTGGTGGAACTTGAACAGGACGGCGAAGGAGGCACCGTCCTCCGCCGGCAGCACATGGGCCTCCCAGGGCGGCCGGGCCCGCTCCAGCGGGCGTCCCATGAGCCGCCCGGCCGCGGTGTGGAAGTCGGCGGCCGGGGGGTGCAGCCGGACGTGGTCCAGCGGGTCGAAGCCGGGGTCGGGCTCCCGCGTGGCGCCGCCGAAGGCGAGCGACCGGCGCACGGCGGAGGCGAGCGGCCGGCGCAGCGCGGTGGCCAGGGGCGCGCCGGGCGCCGGCCAGGGGCGGCGGAGCGCCGACAGCGGCTGCCGCAGACCGAGCGGCTGCCAGGTGTCCCGGATGCGCATGCGCAGCCCCGGTACGGCGGCGGCCCGGGACGCCAGCAGATCCGCCGCGTGGGCGGCCGCGGAGGGCGAGCGGGCGGTGAAGACCCCGAGCGCCGCGAGGTGCATCGGGTGTCCGGCGGACTCGATGTTCCAGAACGCCAGGTCGAGGGGAGCGAGCGGGTCTGCGGTCATGGGCGGGGCCTCGCGTGGACGACGGGAACGGATCAGCAGTCAATCGCTCCCGGCCGATTACGGTCAAGTACGATCTGGCTACACATAGTTAACAGCATGTGACGTCTCCGCCCCTCCCACCGGTGCGGTGGAAGGGGCGGGACGGGAGTGACGGACGGGGCTACCGGGGCGCGATCACCGCCTCACGGGTGACGGATGCCACCCGGACGGGCGCGGCCCGGCGGAGGAACGGTTCATCGCGCGGCACCGTCCGCCGGACAGCCCGCGGGCCGGGCCCGGGACGCGTCCCGGATCAGGGCCTCGTGGGCGGCCTTCACCCGCGCCACGTCCGGCTTCATCACGCGCCGGTCGTAGGTGAGCAGACCGTTGAGCTCGCCCTCGACGTCCGTGATCTGGGTGTACACGGCGCCGTTGCTGCCCCGGCACACCAGTGCCCGCACCTCGTCCAGCTTGGTGAGGTAGTCGTCGGTGTAGGTCGCCGGGTCGACGTCGACGTACGACTGCTGCACCGACCAGGCGTGTCCGGGCACGGCGAGGCCCAGACCGCCGTACTCGCCGCTGACCAGGGCGCGCTTCCCGTCCGGGCTCGGCGGGAGGGCGGGGCTGGGATAGCCGTGCTCGTCCATGATGTCGCCGGCGTCGCCGTCGGCGCCGAGGTTGAGTCCGGACTGGTTGTTGACCAGCCTGCTGGGGTCCCAGGCCTTGGCCTGTTCGGCGATCCGGCCGATGTCGTACTGGCCCCAGCCCTCGTTGAAGGTGACCCACATGACGATCGACGGGCTGCTGATGTGCTCGTCGATCATCTCCTTCATCTCGCGCTCGTAGCGGGCGCGGGCCTCGGTGCCCGGGTTCCTCCCGGCGGTCATGGCGGGCATGTCCTGCCACACCAGCAGTCCGAGCCGGTCGGCCCAGTGGAACCAGCGGTCCGGTTCGACCTTGATGTGCTTGCGCACCGAGTTGTAGCCGAGCTCCTTGTGCGCCTTCAGGTCGTACGCGAGGGCCTCGTCGGTGGGCGCGGTGTGCAGGCCGTCGGGCCAGAAGCCCTGGTCGAGGGTGGCCATCAGGAAGACGGGTTCGCCGTTGAGGACCGTGCGCGGCACCCCGTCGATCTGCTCGACGGCGATGGAGCGCATCCCGAAGTAGCTGCCGACGCGGTCGGCGCCGACGGTCACCTTCAGGCGGTACAGGAACGGGTCGTCGGGCGACCACAGGCGCGGGTCGTTGATCTTCAGGGTGAGCGGCTCGCCGGTCCGGCCGGTCGCCGTGGCGACCTCGCGCCGTCCGTCGTACGCGGTGGCTCTGACCGGTACGCCGTCCCGGACGCCCTTCGCCTCCACGGTGAGCCGCTCGCCCGGCACGTCGGGGATCAGCTTCAGGGAGTCGACGTGGTCGCGGGCGACCGGCTCCATCCAGACCGTCTGCCAGATGCCCGAGCTGGGGGTGTACCAGATGCCGCTGGGGTCGAGTCGCTGCTTGCCGAGCGGCGGGTTCTCGCCGTTCGCGGCGTCGGTCGGGTCGTACACGCCGACGATGAGTTCCTGGGTGCGGCCGGGCTTCAGGGCGTCGGTGATGTCGGCGGCGAACTTGTCGTAGCCGCCCTCGTGGGTGGCGACCTTCGTGCCGTTGACGTACACCTCGGAGCGCCAGTCGACGGCGCCGAAGTTCAGCCGCAGCCGCTTGCCGGAGCCGATGTGCCAGTCGCGGGGGACGGTGAAGGTGCGGCGGTACCACATGCGGTCCTCGTGCCGCTGGATGCCGGAGAGCTGGGACTCCACCGGGTACGGGACGAGGACGCGTTCCTTCAGCGTCTTCCCGACGGGCGGCCGCTCGCCCTCCTCGGCGGCGGCGAACTGCCAGCGGCCGTTGAGGTTGCGCCACTGCTCGCGGGTGAGCTGGGGGCGCGGGTACTCGGGCAGGGCGTTGTCCGGCCCCACCTCGTCGGCCCACTCGGTGCTCAGTTCGTAGGTGGAGTGGTTGGGGCCGCTGCTCAGGAAGGCGTCCACCGGGTCGCCGTCGGCGGCGGTCAGGCCGCCCCGTCCGTCGTAGCGGATGTCGGCGCTGCCGCGGGCGGTGCCGGTCCTGTTGCCGACGACGGGTTCGGCGAGCGTGACGAGGAGCGCCTTCGGGTCGGCCGGGTCGGGTTCCGCCGACTCCAGGGGCCAGTCGGCGCCGCCGATCACCGCGTCGAAGTGGTCGGTGAAGCCGGGCGGGGGCGCGGCGAGCGGCTGGGGGAAGTCCAGCTTCAGGGTGCGGCCGGAGGAGAGGACCGTGGCGGAGAGGGCGCCGTCGTAGTCGAAGCCGTCCGGGAGGCGGAACGCCGACTGCGGTACGGCCTCCTTGGTGCCGCCGGGCTCGGTCCAGCGCAGGTGGAAGTTGGAGCCGCCGTAGTGCTCGAAGTACTCGACCTTGATGTCGTGCGCCCGGCCGGCGGTCAGCTCGATCGGCTCGGCGGTCTGCTCGCGGTCCCAGTCGTCGACCCAGTGGTCGATGGCGATCCGGCCGTCGATCCACAGCCGGAAGCCGTTGTCGGCGCTGACCGAGAAGGTGTGGGCGCCGGTCTTCTCCGGCACGATCTTCCCGGTCCAGCGGACGCTGACGTCGTCCGACCGGCCGGTGGTGAAGTTCAGGCGCGGCTCCAGGTTGTCGAAGTCCAGGTCGGAGTCGAAGGCGGTGGCCTTGAGTTCGTGGAAGTCGAAGGCTCCGGGGGCGGAGGCGGTGTAGTACTCGCCCTTCAGTCCGTGGATCTCCACGGGGTCGTCCTCCGCCGCCGTCGCGGTGGGGCCGGTCGTGGTGAGTCCGGTGACTCCGAGCGCGGTGGCCAGGAGGAGGGCGAAGCGGTTTCTGAGTCGTCTGATGCGCACGGATCCTCCGTCGGTGAGGAAGGTGACGGCTCGCTGCTCAGTACGTTTGCTGCTCGGTGCATGTTCTGTTCTGTGCGCTGCACTCGCCCGTACAACGTTGTCAAAGAACAGTACTTGGCATAACAGCACGGATTACTTCATCCGTCCAGGGACATGACAAAGGCCCCGGTGGCCTCAGCCGGCCGGGGCCTCCCACTCGGTCACTACGGCACGAGCTGTCCCTTGCCGAGCGCGATCACCCCGCCCTTGGAGACCGTGTACAGCTCCGCGTCCCGCTCCGGGTTGACCCCGATCGTCGCGCCCGGCGGCACCTCGACGTTCTTGTCGAGCACGGCGCCGCGCACCACCGCGCCCCGCCCGATGTGCACGTTGTCGTGCAGCACCGAGCCCTGCACCACGGCCCCCGGGTCGACGACGACGCCCGGCGACAGCACGGACCGCGTCACCTGGCCCCGGATCAGACAGCCGGCGCTGATGATCGACTCGCTCGCCATGCCGCCCGCGTTGAAGCGGGCCGGCGAGAGCTGGCCGGAGTGCGTGTAGATGGGCCACTGCCGGTTGTAGAGGTTGAAGGCGGGGCGTTCGGCGATCAGGTCCATGTGCGCCTCGTAGTACGCGTCCAGCGTGCCCACGTCCCGCCAGTAGCCCTGGTCGCGACTGGTCTCGCCGGGCACGTGGTTGGAGCTGAAGTCGTACAGGTGGGCCTCGCCCCGCTCGGTCAGCTGGGGCAGGATCGAGCCGCCCATGTCGTGCACCGAGTGCTCGTCCTCGGCGTCCCGGTGGAGGGCCTCGATGAGCGCCTTGGTGGTGAAGACGTAGTTGCCCATGGAGGCGAACACGCGCTCGGGGTCGTCGGCGAGGCCCGGCGGATCCGCGGGCTTCTCCAGGAAGCGGTCCACGGACTGTCCGTCCGAGCCCGGCGTGATCACACCGAAGGCGGACGACTCCGAGCGCGGCACGCGTATCCCCGCCACCGTCACGCCGGCGCCGCTCTCGATGTGCTGGGCGAGCATCTGGCGCGGGTCCATGCGGTACACGTGGTCGGCGCCGAACACCGCCACGTACTCCGGCCGTTCGTCGTAGATCAGGTTCAGCGACTGGAGGATCGCGTCGGCGCTGCCCAGGTACCAGCGCGGGCCGAGGCGCTGCTGGGCGGGGACCGGGGTGACGTAGTTGCCGAGCAGGCTGGACATCCGCCAGGTGGTGGTGACGTGCCGGTCCAGCGAGTGCGACTTGTACTGCGTGAGCACGCAGATGCGCAGGATGTCGCCGTTGACGAGGTTGGACAGGACGAAGTCGACCAGGCGGTACGTGCCGCCGAAGGTGACCGCCGGTTTGGCGCGGTCCGCCGTGAGGGGCATCAGGCGCTTGCCCTCGCCGCCCGCCAGCACGATTCCCAGGACCGAAGGACCACCACGACGCATGGCCGCTCCCCTCACGCCGAATTTTCCCAAGACTGCCCCGGACGGGCGGGACTAAGCCTGTTTGAGGATCTCCTCGTAGAGCCCGGCCGTGCGGCGGGCCACCGCGTCCCAGCCGAACTCCGTGACGGCGCGCTCCCGCCCCGCCTCGCCCATCCGCCGGGCCGTCTCCGGGTCGCCGAGGACCGAGTCGAGCGCCCGCGTGAGGCCCGCCTCGAAGTGCTCGTCCGCCTCCACGAGTACCCCCGTCGAGCCGTCCGCCACGACCTCGGGGATCCCGCCGACCCGGGAGGCGACCACGGCGGTGCCGCACGCCATGGCCTCCAGGTTGACGATGCCGAGCGGCTCGTACACCGAGGGGCAGACGAACACGGCGGCGTGCGTCAGCAGCTGGATCACCTCGGGCCGGGGCAGCATCCGCGGGATCCAGTGCACACCCTCGCGGACCCGGCTCAGCTCCTCGTACAGCTCCCGGAACTCCCGGTCGATCTCGGGCGTGTCCGGGGCGCCGGCGCAGAGCACGACCTGCGCGGCCGGGTCGATGTCGCGCACCGCCCGCAGCAGGTGCGGAACGCCCTTCTGCCGGGTGATCCGGCCGACGAACAGCACGTAGGGGCGGGAGCGGTCGAGGCCGATCCGGTCCAGGGCGTCGGTGCCGGGGTCGGGGCGGTACAGGTTCGTGTCGATGCCGTTGTGCACGACGTGCACCCGGCCGGGGTCGAGGGCCGGGTAGCAGCCGAGGATGTCCTCGCGCATGGCCGCGGACACGGCGATCACCGCGTCGGCGGCCTCCACGGCGGTGCGCTCGGCCCAGCTCGACAGGGCGTAGCCGCCGCCGAGCTGCTCGGCCTTCCACGGGCGCAGCGGTTCCAGGGAGTGGGCGGTCATCACGTGCGGGATGCCGTACAGCAGCTTGGCGAGGTGGCCGCCGAGATTGGCGTACCAGGTGTGGGAGTGGACCAGCTCGCGGCCCTGGAGGGCGGCGGCCATGGCGAGGTCCACGGAGAAGGTGCGCAGCGCGTCGTTGGAGCCGTCGAGCGCGGTCCAGGGGCGGTGGCGCAGCACGCCGTCCGTCCCGCCCTCGCCCCAGCAGTGCACCTCCAGGTCCACCAGGGACCGCAGTTCGCGGGCGAGGAACTCCACATGGACGCCCGCGCCGCCGTACACGTCCGGGGGGTACTCCCGGGTCAGCAGTCCCACTCGCACCCGTGAACCCCCTGTCAGAGCGGACGTTCCCTTCATGGTCACCCAGATGGGGCGCGCGGGGAAGAGCGGGGCGGATGTGCGAAGCAACAGTCCCCGCACACGCCCCCGCCGGGCACCCGGTAGTACAGACAGCAACTGCGGCGCCGGAAGGCGGTGCCGGTGAGGGTTCCGGTGCCGGCGAGCCAGGGGTCGTCCAGGAGTTCGACCGCCAGGGAGCCGGCGCGGGCGGCGACGTCCGTACGGCCGTGGCGGCGGCCCCAGCGGTCCAGTTCCCGGGCGGCGCCCGCGAGCGCGGAGGCGGCGTTGCCGCGCAGCAGGCCGGGGGCGAGGCGGTGGCGGGAGCGCAGGGCGGCGGCGAGGGGCTCGAGATGGCCGCGCAGCACCAGCTCCGCGATCGTCGCCGCGTCACCCGGCAGCGGCCGCACCCCGGACAGCCACAGGTCGTCGGGGGCACCGCCCTCCGGGTCCCAGCGCAGCAGCGGCGGGGCGAGGTCGGGGACGGCGCCGTACAGGGCGGCGGAGCCGAGGGCCACGGACCACAGCCGGGCCGCGAGCCCCTGCTGGGCCACCGACGCGGCGACCCGCTCCTCCGGTGTGCGCAGCGCGGCGCCGACCCGGCGGACCCGGGCCGCCAGGACGTCGCCCTGAACATCCGGGCGCCCGGGGCCGTATGCCTGGGCGAGCGTGGGCAGGGAACGGTCGGCCGCTCCTGCCGTGCGCAGTACGAAGAAGCCACCGAGTCGGCGAAGGGCGGTGAGACGGGGGTCGAGGTCCACGACGTGCAGTAGTACCAAGGCCCTTAGGGGGAGCAACCAGGGGGCCTCCGTCGCAGGGGGCCCACCCTGGGGATGACGGGTGCGCCGTCGTACTCCATCGGCAGTACGACTCATTGAGTGCTCAGGGACGACGACGGGAACAGTCTGACACGGCATCGTGTTGGTTATGAAAGCCGACCGTTCGCCGCGCCGGGTCCACCGCCCCGGCCTCACGCAGAGGAGCAGCCGATGAGCGCCCTCGCGTTGTCCGTGGTGCTGTCGTTCGTGTCTGCCGTGGCGTACGCGGGCGGAGCGATCGTGCAGGAGCAGGTCGCGGTGTCCTCGCCCGGCGCGCAGCAGTACGCGCCGCTGCGCCGGCCCGGCTGGTGGGCGGCGGTCGCGCTCAACGGCCTCGGCGGACTGCTCCACGTGGTGGCGCTCGCCTACGGCCCGCTGAGCCTCGTCCAGCCGCTGGGCGCGCTGACCATCGTGTTCGCGCTGCCCATGGCGGCGCTCTTCGTCGGCCGCAGGGCGGGGGCGACCGCGTGGCGCGGCGCCATCATGGCGACGGTGGGCCTCGCGGGTCTGCTCTCCCTGGTCGGCGCGTCCGACGCGCAGTCGCTGGACACCGCGCAGCGGGTGGCGGCGGCGCTGGTGACGGCCGGAGCGGTCGTGGCGCTGATGATCGCGGCCCGGGCCGCGCACCGGCATCCCGCGGTGCGCAGCATCCTGCTGGCCACGGCGTCCGGTGTCGCGTTCGGCATGTCCTCCGTCTTCACCAAGACCGTCGCGGTCGACTGGACCGGCGGGGTGTCGGCGGCGGATCTGCCGTCCCTGGCGGTGATAGGCGTCCTGGCCACGGCCGGCATGCTGCTCTCCCAGGCCTCCTACCGGGGCGCCGGGCTGGCGGCCCCGCTGGCCACGCTGACGGTGATCAATCCGGTGGTGGCGGCCGCGGTCGGCATCACGATGTTCGGGGAGACCTTCCGGTACGGCACGACGGGCACCACGCTCGCGCTGAGCTGCGGTGTGGTGGCGGCCGGCGGGCTGATCCTGCTGACGACGGAGCGGCTGGCGCGTGAGCAGCGGGAGGCGCGGGCGGCGGAGACCGTCGCACCGGAGTCCGTGTCCGACGTCATCCCCGCCCCTCGGTCCGCGGTGGAGGACGACACCGATCCCGCCGAACGGCTGCTGGCCGAACTCGCCCTCCCCGAGGACGTACGGCTGCCGGTGCGGCTGCCGTCACCGGCCGGCGCACCGGACGACGTGGATGACGCGCCGGTGCCGCTGGTGTCGTACGCGCCCTTCTACGGCGGCCCGTATGTGCCGGTGCCGGCGTTCGACCGGCACCGGCACCGCGTCAAATCCTGACGCCGCCCGCCCTCAGATAGGCGACCGGGTCGATGTCCGACCCGAAACCGGGCCCCGTCCGCACCTCGAAGTGCAGATGCGGGCCCGAGCTGTTGCCGGTCGAGCCGGAGCGGCCGATGCGCTGGCCCGCGCCGACGGACTGCCCGCTCTTCACGGAGATCGCCGACAGGTGCGCGTACTGGCTGTAGCGGCCGTCGGCGTGCCGGACCACCACCTGGTAGCCGAACGACCCCTCCCAGCCCGCGCTGACGACGGTGCCGGCTCCGACCGACTTCACGGACGTGCCGGTGGGGACGGGGAAGTCGACGCCCGTGTGGTAGCCCTTCGACCAGGCGGATCCGGCCTTGTGGTACGGCGTGCCGAGCGCGGCGCTGACGGGGGCGACGAGATCGCCACCGGTCTTGGCGGCGCGGTCGGCGCGGTCCTCGGTGCGCTGGGAGGACGCCTTCTTCTCGGCCTTCTTGTCCGCCTTCTTCTCGGTCTGCTTCTCGGTCTTCCTGTCGGCCTTGTTGTCGGCCTTCTTCTCGGCTTTGCTCCCCGTCGGCTCGGCGGCCTTCCCGGGTGCCGTGGCCCTCCCGTCACCGTCGGGCAGGGCGAGCCTCTGGCCCGGGATGATCAGGTCGGGATCGCCGCCGATGGTGGAGCGGTTGGCGTCGTACAGCTCCCGCCAGCCGCCGCGGACCCGCTCGTCCGAGGCGATGCCGGAGAGGGTGTCGCCGCGGACCACCTTGTACATCTCGGCGCGGCCCGCGCGGGACTGGGGAGTGGTCTGCGGCTTGACGTCCTCGACGGACGACCGGCCGCGCTTCTCGCCGTCGTCCTTCTTGTCACTCTTCCCGCGTTTGCCGTCGGACGTCCCGCTCGCCGGCCGGATGTCCGGGGTGTCACCGCCCCGGGCCAGTCCTGCCCGCACCGAGCACACCGGCCAGGCGCCGGGGCCCTGTCCGTCGAGCACCTTCTCCGCCACGGCGATCTGCTGGTCCTTGGTGGCCAGATCCGCGCGCGGCGCGTACCGGGTACCGCCGTACGCCTCCCAGGTGGACTGGGTGAACTGGAGTCCGCCGTAGTAGCCGTTGCCGGTGTTGATGTTCCAGTCGTTGGTCGACTCGCACGCGGCGACCTTGTCCCAGGTCTCCACGTCGGCCGCCTGGGCGGCGCCGGTGCCCAGGAACGGGAGCGCCATTCCGGCCCCGCCGGCGGTGACGGTGAGTGAGGCCCGGTTGATCCTGTTCGGCTGATACCGGCGGTGCCGGCCGCGCACGGCCATGGAATCCCCCTCGACAATGCGTCAGGAGGGGCAAAAGTAAGCGTTGCGAACTGGCCGTGACAAGACGGCTATCGGCCGCACGGATGCGCCAAGTGGCCGGGATTCTTCGCCCGTTGCGCCCCCGGCCGCATCCCGCGGGGTGCGTGCGCGGGCGGGTGTGCCCGTCCGCGGGGGCACGCGGGTGCGCGCGCCCGCTGAGTGCGGAAGGGGCTTCTGCCCGTATGTGGCTGCGCGGTGTCGTACCGACCCGCGCGTGCGCACGCAGGTGCGGCACGTCAGGATGGTCGATGGCAGTACCGATACCAAGGTCACTAGGAGCCACCCCTATGAGCAGTTCAGCGCAGATCGGCGTCACGGGGCTCGCGGTCATGGGCCGCAACCTCGCGCGCAACTTCGCCCGCAACGGCTACACGGTCGCGGTGCACAACCGGACGGCGGCACGCACGCACGCGCTGGTGGAGGAGTTCGGGCACGAGGGCAGCTTCGTGGCGGCCGAGACGGCCAAGGAGTTCGTGGCGGCGCTGGAGCGTCCGCGGCGGCTGGTCGTCATGGTGAAGGCCGGCGAGCCGACGGACGCCGTGATCGAGGAGTTCGCGCCGCTGCTGGAACCCGGGGACATGATCATCGATGGTGGCAACGCCCACTTCGCGGACACCCGGCGCCGTGAGAAGGCGCTGCGCGAGCAGGGCATCCACTTCGTCGGCATGGGCGTCTCCGGCGGTGAGGAGGGGGCACTGCACGGGCCGAGCATCATGCCGGGCGGCCCGAAGGAGTCGTACGACTCGCTCGGCCCGATGCTGGAGAAGATCTCCGCCAAGGCGGCCGACGGCGCGCCCTGTGTCACGCACGTCGGCCCGGACGGCGCCGGCCACTTCGTGAAGATGGTGCACAACGGCATCGAGTACGCCGACATGCAGCTGATCGGTGAGGCGTACCAGTTGCTGCGCGATGTCGCCGGGTACTCCCCCGCGCAGATCGCGGAGATCTTCCGCACCTGGAACACGGGCCGGCTGGACTCCTACCTGATCGAGATCACGGCCGAGGTGCTGTCGCACGTGGACGCGGCCACCGGCAAGCCGTTCGTGGACGTCGTGGTGGACCAGGCGGAGCAGAAGGGCACGGGCCGCTGGACCGTGCAGATCGCGCTCGACCTGGGCGTGCCGGTGTCGGGCATCGCGGAGGCGGTCTTCGCCCGGTCCCTCTCCGGTCACGCGGCGCTGCGCGAGGCCTCGCGCGGGCTGGCGGGTCCGAAGGCCGCGCCGCTGAGCGAGTCCGAGGCGGCTGCCTTCGCGGACCGGGTGGAGCAGGCGCTGTACGCGTCGAAGATCGTGTCGTACACGCAGGGCTTCCACGAGATCGCCGCGGGCAGCGAGGAGTACGGCTGGGACATCGACCTGGGCGCGGTCTCCGCGATCTGGCGCGGCGGCTGCATCATCCGCGCGGCCTTCCTGGACCGGATCCGGGCCGCCTACGACGCGCGGGCGGACCTGCCGAGCCTGCTGTCGGACGAGACGTTCGCGCGGGAGATCGCCGACGCCCAGGACGACTGGCGCGAGGTGCTGATCGCGGCGACCCGCCAGGGCGTGCCGGCCCCCGGTTTCGCCGCGGCCCTCGCCTACTACGACGCCCTGCGCGCGGAGCGTCTGCCGGCCGCGCTCACCCAGGGCCAGCGCGACTACTTCGGCGCGCACACCTACCGGCGCACGGACCGGGACGGCTCGTTCCACACGCTGTGGGGCGGGGACCGGTCGGAGGTGTCGGCGTAAGTCCCGTATGACGTACGACGGGGGCGGTGGACGGCGGGACGGCCGTCCACCGCCCCCGTGTCTCCGGCCGGCGCTCAGCTCAGCGGCGGGCCGGGTTCCGGGTTCGGCACCGGCTCGGGGCCGGGCGGGATCGGCGAGGGCGACGGCTCGGGCGGCCCCGGATGGGGCGGGGGCGGCTGCGGTCCCGGCCCCGGGGGCTGGGGGGTCGGCTCCGGTCCGGGCCCCGGCGGCGGGGGCGGAGGTGTGGGTTCCGGGCCGGGAGGCGGCTGGGGAGCCGGCACCGGGTCGGGGTGCGGCTCGGGGTGCGAGGGGTCCGGGCCCGGAGTGGGGCCCGGCGGGACGGGGTCCGGGTACGGGTTCGTCATGGCGCGTGTCCTCCGGCCTGTCGGTCGACGTCGGCTCTGGACTACTCCCCCGCCTACCCGACGGCCGCTTCTCCAGTCACCCACCGGTGTGACGGCACGGGGCCGGGTGGGGGGCCACGTTCCCCGCCGGGTCGGAGATTCAGGTGCCCGGTGTGAGGGCGTCGGAGCGGCCGGCCTCGATGCGGGACCACTGGGGGATGGGGCGTCCGTCGCTCCGCAGCCGGATGGCATCGACGGGCGTGCCCTGGACGGTGGGCCAGCCGGCGGGCGAGTCCTCCCACAGCTCCTGGCGTCCGTACACGGTGAGATCCATCAGGGCGTAGCTGTAGTCCATCGCCTCCACGCCGCGCCTGGTCGTCCAGTACGTCTCGAAGACGCGGTCGCCGTCCCGCAGGTAGCACACGATGTGCATCATGCCGACGTGGCGCCCGGTCAGGAGTTCGTCCTGGGACGGCTCCGCCGAGTACCACGGCACCTCCCAGCCCATGAAGTCACGGTAGCGGCGGCTCTCCTCGTACGGGCCCTGGCAGAGGACCGCGTAGGTGATGTCGCGCGAGTGGAGGTACGACAGTTCCTGGACCTGGGTGGTGACCCAGGTGCAGCCCTCGCACTGTCCGGCCGCGTCGTGTCCGTGGTGCCACATGAAGTAGTAGGCGATGAGCTGCCGGCGTCCTTCGAAGGCGTCGAGCAGGGTGACCGGCCCGTCGGGCCCGGTCAGCTCGAGGTCGGCGGCCACCTCGACCATGGGCAGGCGCCGCCGGGCGGCGGCGATCGCGTCGCCCTCCCGGGTGTGCGCCTTCTCCCTGGTCCGCAGCCGGTCCAGTGCTGCTTGGAAGGTGGCCCGGTCGGCCACCGTCGGCAGCGCCGGCGCGCGGTCCGACGGCCCGCTGTCGTGCTCAGTCACGATCTTGTCCCATCGTCGTACGTCGCTGTCCGTCCGTCAGTCCGCCGCATCGGACCCGGGGCGCTCCGCCAGTTCCTTGATGCGCAGCAGACGCGTCTCCCAGCCGCGGCCGATCCTGTCCAGCTCGCGGGCCAGCGCGCCGAGCCGGGCACCGACGGCGAGGAAGACGACCTCGCGCCCGCGCTGCTCGGACTCGACCAGTCCGACCTCGCGCAGCACCTCCAGATGCTTGCCGATCGCCTGCCGGCTCACCGGCAGGACCCTGGCCAGCGCGGACGCCGACATGGGGCCCTCGCCGAGCCGGGTGAGTATCTCCCAGCGCGTCGCGTCGCCGAGTGCGGCACACACCACGGGAAGAGGGGAAGCGGTCACCGGTGGCCCGCCGGGTCCGGCGCGTTCTTCTCGACGAACGCCTTCGCGGCCGCCAGCTCGGTGAGCCAGCCCTTGTCGTTGCCCTCGCGCTCCTTGAGCCATGCCGCCGGGTCGTCGGCGAGACTCGAGAAGCCGCTCTCCACCACGCGCAGGGTCACCCCGCCGCCGTCCCGCTCGTCGATCCAGAACTCGACCAGCGTCGAGGGCGTCGCGTCGTCCCGGTACGGGGTGCCGATCCAGCAGAACGCCGCGTAGCGCGGCTTGTCCAGCTCCACGGTCCGGAACCGGAACTCGCCCAGCGTCGGGTGGCGCACCACGGTCACATCACCCTCGTGACGCAGGTCCGGCTCGGGGTCGACGGCTCCGTCGTTGATGTACCAGCCGGGCCGTACGACCAGCTCCCACACCCGCTCGGCGGGGGCGTCGATGTCGATCTGCCGGGCGATCCGGTCGAGCTCGGCGAGTTCCTCGTCGGTGTAGGTGGTGTCGTTCATGAGTGCCTCCTTCTCCAGCTTCTGCCTGCAACTGAAGGGTTGCACATCCAAGCAGTAGGTGCAACCCACGGGTTGCAGATGACGGTAGCGGCGTGGCCTCTCCGGGCCGGGCCCGGCTAGCGCAGGCGGGCCGCCGCCGCGAGCCCCGGACGGGGACTGGACAGCACGGGCACCGGGGTCGTGGTGAGCCGCTCGGCCGGGGCCATGGAGGCCTGGGCGAGGACGATGGCGTCGGCGCCGGTGATTGCGTCGGCCGCGTACGCCACCAGGCGTACGTACCCCTCGGTGTCACCCGCCTCGAAGCGCTCCCAGGCGCCCGCGACCAGCACGGTCCGCACCTCGACGGACCGGCCGGCGCGACGGGCCTCCTCCTCGATCAGCGCGGCCGTCGGCCCGAGCGTGCTCTCCAGGGCAGCGAGGACCACGACGCGCGACCCCGCGGCCACGGCGGCCGCCGCCATGGGCCGGTCGACCCGCAGCACCGGCACGCCGGCCTCGGCGCCGGCCGCCTCGGCGACCGCGCCGATGGTCGAGCAGGTGCACAGCACGGCCCGGGCGCCGCTGCCCACGGCTTCGCGCACCCTCGCCCGTACGTCGTCGGCCACCGCCGCGGGCCCGTCGGCGCGGGCGCGTTCGAGCAGGTCCTCGGCGACGAGGTGCCGCAACTCCAGCCCGGGATGGGCCTCGTCGCGCAGCGCGTCGAAGACGGGCACGTGAACGGGCGAGGTGTGCAACAGGGCGAGCACGAGCGATTCCCCCGGGACGTCAGAAGCGCCCGGGGTGTGCCGCCAGCCACTCGTTCGCCGCGCGGATCAGCTCCGGCCCGACCGCCGGAGCCTCGTCGGGGTGGCGCTCGGCCCACTTGGCGACGTACGGACAGAGCGGGGCGACGGCGCTGTCCTCGCGGGCGGCGACGGCGTAGAGCTCGCGGGCGAGGGAGCCCGCGATGCCCTTGCCCTCGTGGGCCGGCTCCACGATGGTGTGCACCGGCACGAGCGCACGCTCGGGAGCGTCGAGCACGAAGTACTCGATCCGCCCGACGACGTCGCCGTCCGCCACCGCCTCGAACCGGCCCGCCGCCCGGTCGTCACGAATCTCGATGTCACCCATGGCCACGTCACGCTCCTGCCTCGGTATGCGCCGGTCAGGCCGTGGCGACGGCCCCCGGGCTGCGCTCCTGGTCCGACCCCGGCACCGGCTCGGACGCGTCGGCCCCCAGGGCCACGATGCGGTTGTCGCCGTCCACATGCACCACCCGGGGTTCCAGCGCCCGCGCCTCGGCGTCGGTCACCTGAGCGTAACTGATGATGATCACCAGATCACCGGGCCGGACGAGATGGGCCGCGGCCCCGTTGATCCCGATCACCCCGGACCCGCGCTCCCCCTCGATGACGTACGTCTCGAGCCGGGCCCCATTGGTGATGTCGACGATGTGCACCAGCTCCCCCGGCAGCAGATCGGCGGCGTCGAGCAGCTCGGCGTCGATCGTCACGGATCCCACGTAGTGCAGGTCGGCCTGGGTGACGGTGGCGCGGTGGATCTTGGACTTGAACATGGTGCGCAGCATGTTGAACTCCTGGAGGACGGCTCCCTGCCTGCTTTGTGCAGGTCAAGGGCTTCCTCGACCTTACACCGACACCCCCGTTCGATGTTTGTGAGGAACATCGCTCCGGCGAGACGGCTTCCTCCCTGGGCTTTCGCGCCGTCGCCGACAACCTGTTCAGGCAATCCTCCGGGAACGCCGGCGACTCATGCTGACCGGATGCTGACTGAGCCATAAAACCTGCGGAGCTCCCCTCCAATACACGGACGACGTGCGTCCACGCTCCACCGACCTGTCGAGCGCCGACATCACTCTGGTTCATGGAACACGGCCCCTTTGGGCATCAGGCGGTCGACGCTCGACCGCCCCGGAAGCCGGCTCGCTGCCTGCCGCCCGCCCGAGGCCCCTCAGCAGCGTGGGACTCGCGAGCGAGGCGGCCAGCTCTCCTTCGCGGTGTGCGAGGGCGGTTCGCCATCGGCTGGACCGTACGGAAGGGAGGAGCGGCGCGCGCAAGTGCGCATGGGCGCGTGACCTGGCGGGTCAACAGCGTGAGCGCAGACGTCGCCAGCAACGAGTGCACATTTCAAGGTGAGAAGGGCTTCGTGGATGTCGTCGCGGATCTCCCAGCGGATCCGCAGGCGGCGGAACCAGTGCAGATGGACGAACGCACACTCCACGACCCAGCGTTGGGTGCCCAGACCGGAGCCGTGCTCGGTGCCGCGCCGGGCGATCAGCGGCTGCACACCGAGATCCCAGACGAGGCGGCGGTATGTCCGACTCCTCCGGCACAGGACGGGTCGGCCTATGAGCCGATCCCTGGCCACGAAAACCGACCAGCCTCGGCAAGAGGAGATGTGCAGAGCGATCCTGACGCCGGACACGGTGGTGGGCGAGCCTTCTCATTCACGTACGCCCGGGCTGTTGACGTCGACTTCACGCCCCCACGCGCGACCAGGCCGCGCCGGGCAACGAGGCGTTCCAGCGGTACACCCTGCGGGACGTCACACCGACGTGTAGGCGGGCGAACATCCGCCACTTGCCCGCCCACCGCGGCACGCTGCGTGCATCCTTGCTACGAGGGGTGACGTGAGCGTGCCGGCTGCCCCAGGCCTGCCGTGCGAGTCCCGTGCGGGACCGGCTGCACCCGGTGTCGGCACGGCATGCCACCATCGGCCACATGACCGACAGCTACTCACACGACAGCCATGAAGACGCCGCCCGCACGGTGGCCGAACTACTGGAAGCCGACTTCGGAGACTGGGAGTTGGCCTCGGTCAAGCAATGGGCCGCTGCCCGCCCCGGCTGGGAGTACGGCGGGGCAGGCGACGGCCAGGCGACGCTCGTTCCGGGCCGTGCGGGTGTCTCGTTGGTCCTTGATGCGGGCAAGCTCGGCTTCGAGTCCACCCGGTACACCACCGGCCGGGTCCACCTGCTGACCCACGCCTACCGGTCCCGGCCGGCAGGTGCCGCCGCCGACCGGATAGCCGCGCTGGTCCAGGACCTCGCCGCGGTCGGCGACCCGGTGCGCTACGAGGACTGCGGCGGAGCCCCCGGTCTGCGCTGGCGCGGCGAGCACCACACCCTGATCTTCCAGAGCAGCCGACGGGCCAGTTGGCTGGCCCTGCATCCCGTCCCGCCCCGCCACGCCGACGCCGCAGACACGGCCGAGTCACTGCACGACACCGGCAAGCCCGGCGAACAGGCGCGGGTGCTGTCCTACGAGCCGGGAGCCACGCTCGCCCAGCGCAGGGCTGCCTTCGGTGAGCTCTTCGACGCCGTCGTCGGCCGCATCGGCAGCCCCACCCTGTTCGGCGGCTCCGCCGAGGGGCCGAACATCCGCTGGCGCAACGAGCGGCGACTGCTGATCCTCAGCGGCGACCGCCACGGAGCCCTGCTCGAGGTGCACGACACCGGGGAACTGGAAGAAGAGGAACACCGCGACTTCAAGTGGGGCGGGTCGTGGAGTGCCGACGAGGCGTCGGACTTCCAGTTCCTGCCCTACCTGTGGCAGCTCGACCGCGGCGGCCCCGGCTGGGGGCCCGACGTGTACCCGGGCGGCCGGCTGGCCCTGGGCCTGGACCACCTCCAGGACGCGCTCGGGCTGATGCTCGGCTCGTTCATGGAACACCTCCCGGCTCAGGTCGGCGAGCACTGGGCCGGCTTCGTGATCACCCACCGCGGCCGGGACACCGTGCAGATCGTCTTCGAGCCGGACAGCGGTCTGCGGCTCTTCCGTTACGACCGTGCCGAGCACGACTCCGCCGAAAAGACCGCGGCGATGCACGAGATCGGCTGGCAGCAACGCGAACGCTGGCGGTGGGCGGCCGTGTTCCCTCAGGACGGCGAGGACTCCGCGGCACGGGCCGCCCGCCTCATCGTCGCCCAGCTGCGGTCGGACGGCGTGAACAACCCGGGCGAGGAGTGCGCCCTGCGCGACGTCACGTGCAACGACATGGGCACCTTCGACCTCTACGGGACGGGCATCGGCCGCTGAAGGCGGCAGGCCCCACTGCCGGGGCCGGGAGGGCAGGGCTGGGCGGTCCAAGGTCCCAGGGGCGACGGAGCAGGGCCGTGGTGCCGGTACTCGGCCACCGCCCTCTCCTCCTTCTCCGCTCCGGGGCCCGCCCTTCTCAGCGCCGGCGACGACTGGCGAGTACGGCGAGAGTGAGCATGCCCGTCACCACGGGTAGTCCGGCCAGCAGGGTGACGGGGTGAAGCACCGTATCGGCGTACGGGTTCGGCTCGGGGTCGAGGCGTGTCGGGAGCTCGCCCATGGCCAACGCGGTGAAGAGGATCACGACCCCCAGGAAGAAGCCCAGCAGCCCCATGAGAACGGCCATCTGCAGCATCGAGGCGAGTCCCTGCCACCTTCGGCCGTCCGTCCCGCCCGTCTCGCCTTCGGCCCAGCGGACTTCACGGACGGGTCTCCAGTACCTCCCGTACACGAAGAACAAGGTGAGCAGCAGGAAGAGGAGCCCCACGGAGACGATCATCCCGTAGAGCCCGGCGTTCTCGTCCTCCCAGCCCACCGCGGCGGCGACGTTGGGCCCGACGAGGGCGGCCGGCATGACGATCCACCAGGCCAGATAGGTCCGGACTGCCTCGGTCCAGCGGACCCTGGACCTGCCGACGATCTCGTAGTTGGTGGTCGTCCTGATGGAGAAGAGCCCGCTCTCATCGCTGTACCCGGTTTGCCGCACGTAGTACCGACTGAGCGGGACAACCGGCAGGATGACCATGAACCAGCAGGTGGCGAAGAACCCGCCGCTCTCGTCGGCACGGGAATTGTGGAGCATCATCGTGCCGATCGCGTTGTAGGTCCCTAGTTCGGGGAGGTCTTCCTCGTGGGCCAGGGGGTACAGGGGGTCGGCCATGAGGAGCATGGTATTCGTCCCGCGTCAGTCGCCAAGTCCAAACGCTCCTGCCGCCGCCACCGCCGGACCCTCACCTCCTTCGCCGAAGGCCCGTGCACAACCGGCGAGTTGGGCCCGCATCAGCCGAATCCACATGGAGCCGTTGAGGACGCGGTGCCACAGGGTGTTGATCGCCGGGTCGCCGGTCGTGTTCCCGACAGGCCCGGCGGATAAGGGTTGTCGACCTGACCACTCGACAACGCGCGTGCCGGCAATGGCTGAGGAACTCTTCCCGCGGAGCCTCTGCGCACGGATGGCGAGGGCTGGGGCGTTCAGATGCTGTTGGCGATGCGCTCGTGGTCCCGTTCGCCCTCGCGGGTCTGGATACCGGCAGCGAGCAGCTTGTGGGCGAGTTCGGTGACGTCGTCGCCGAACGCCGCGTACAGGCCCTCGTTCTCCACGGCGTATGCCGTGTGAGGAATCGGAGGAGCGATCGCGTCGACCGCGGCCTTGGTGATGGAGATGACCTCCGGTCGCAGGCCGGCGATCCGTCGGGCCAGGGTGCCGACGAAGGCATCGAGTTCCTCGGCGGGCAGCGCACGGTTGATCAGGCCGTAGCGTTCCGCGAGTTCCGCGCCCACGAGTTCGGCGCCGAGGATGAGCTCCAGCGCGCGGGCCCGGCCCGCCAGGCGCGTCATGTTCACCGTGCCACCGCCTCCGGGGAGGATCCCCATCAAGGACTCCGGCTGTCCCTGCCCTGACTTGCCGATCGCCGCGAAGCGCATGTCCAGGTACATGAAGAACTCGTTGCCCGCGCCACGCGCGAAACCCGCGAGCTTGCCTATGGTGACCTGCGGCAGCGAGCGGACCTCATCGCTCAGCGCCTGGAGGATGTTCAGCCCTTCGGGAATGGTCGCGTCCGGTGCGGCCGCGATCGCGGCGCGGGTGGCTTCGGGCAGCGCTTCCGGGTCGGTGAGGTAGGCCATGTCACCGTGCGCGATGAAGAACTCCGGGTCGGCGCTCTCGAAGACGATGACGCGGACGTCGGCGTCGTCACGCACCCGCGCGATGAACGCCCGCAGGGACGGCAGCAGGAACGCGTCCATCAGATTGAGCGGCGGGTGATCGATTGTCACCGTCGCGACCCCGTCCGAGACGTCGATCGTCAGGGCGGAGAGGTCGTCGTAGCTCATGGGGGGGCTCCACTTCACATGAAGGCCGGCGCACGACCGTGCCGCCGACCGGGTAAGCGTCGCGAGTCTTAGTGTCGCGACTGACACTGAGTATCAGATTATGAATCGAGGCGCATCAAGGCAACCGGGTGTGGCGCAGTACACTTGGCTCCATGAGTGCAGCACCCGTCGGTACCCGTGAGATCGGCCGCCACGCGGTACGAGCAGAGCTGGCCCGCGTGGCGTTCAACCGGTTCTGCCTCACCGGCTTCAACCAGGTCACCTTCGCCGACCTCGCCGAGGCCGCCGGAGTGTCGCGGAGCACTTTCCTGCGCTACTTCGGAACCAAGGAGGACGTCGTCCTGTTCGTCTTCGACCCCGTCGGTGACGTCATCACCGACGCGCTCGACGCCGACCGGGTCAACGAGGACGACTGGGACAGGCTGCGCAACGCCCTGGAATCAGCCGTGACATTCCTCGTGCGCGAGGTCCGGGAACTGGTGACGATCCTCAGCCTTGTCGACCGGACTCCGGCCCTGTGCGCACGGCTCCGTGAGAAGCAGACTGAATGGCGACCGGAGATCGCCGCCCGGCTGCGGGAGACGGCCTCCTCGGCCGACGGATCACCGGTCATCGCCAACGTGCGCGCGGCAGCAGCACTCGAATGCCTGTGGATCGTCCTCGGGCAGTGGAGTGCGAGCGGCGGCCAAGGAGACCTTGGCGAGCTGCTGGACGCTGCCTTCGCCGCCTTCTCGACCCCGGCACGCCGGCAGACGGACGCTCCGCTGTAACGGGCCGAGGCGGCGATTCTCGACGGTGCCGAAGCGGCCGAAGCGGACGGTGTCCACGCCCAGCCGTGCGGGCCGCAGCGTATTCCGCGACCGTCTTCTGCCCCAACTCCCTGCGCGCCTCCGCAACAGACGGCGCCATGCGCTTCTTCTCCAGGGAGCCGGGCAGCTGCACCCGGGCACCCGCCGCGGCGGTCATCAGGTCAGCATCCTGGGTGCCGTCGCCGGGTGATCCACGACTCGCACTGACCCGTCGCCGAGCTCAGGCCCGCCGCCGGAAAGGGGCGAGCGTGGCGCGTACGAGGTCCGCGGCGCCCCAGTCGGGGTCGAACTGGGCTATGACGGCCAGGTGTTGACGTAGCTGGAGGATCGGCATCCGTTCGCGCCAGTCCCGGTCGAGGCCGGTCAGCTCGGCGTACAGCTCGAAGAACACCTGCGCCTCGGGCGGCGGCGCCGTCGTCCACAGGTGGGCCAGGTCGACCTCGGCCCATGTGTACGACACGGCGGGGTCGATCAGCGCGGGCCGTCCGTCGGGGGCGGCCATGACGTTCTGTGCCCACAGATCGCCGTGTGTCAGGCACGCGGGCCTGACCGGAAGCAGTTCGGGCAGCCGGTCGCACAGCCGCTCCAGCGCCGCCCGGTCCGCGGCGTCGAGCGCCTCCCGAACGCGTCGCTCGTCGAGCCAGCGCAGCAGACGGTGCTGGGCGAAGTACTCGAACCCGTCGTCGGCCCAGGTGTTGACCTGTCGACGGCGGCCCAGCCAGTTGTCCCGGTGCCAACCGAATCGGGGGTACCGCGTGGTGGTGTGCAGGTGGGCGAGCGCGTGTGCGAGCTGCTCCCAGAAGGCCTCGGTCCCCGGCCGGGGCCGCAGCACGGACAGCACGAGCAGGTCGCGGTCCGCGAGGACGATCTCGGGCGTGGCGATGCCGCCCGCCTCACGCAACACGGTGAGGCCTTCGGCCTCCGCGGCGAAGACGTCGTCCGACGGTGGTTCGCCGAACGCCTTGACGAACACCGACGTGCCGTCGGCGCGGTGCGCGAGCCCCGCGGTCGCGGCGAGGCCTCCGACGGCCGGCTCGATCGCGACGACGTCGGTCAGGCCGGCCGCGTGGAGGCGTTCGAGCAGGAAGGACATCGCCTCGGTCACGGGTGTGCTCCTCACTGTTGGTCCCTCATCCTGACGCACCCGTTCGTCATCACGAACAACTGCCGGCATGCCAGTAACGATTGCGCAACTTGCGAAAACTCTTGGTTGCCCTGCGTTCATTTTCGGCGATACACCTGGCTCCTACTTCGCGGATGGTCCATTAGTTTGCGCAAAGTATCAGCAGTTGGATCACTGACGACAGATCAGGGAGTTCCACGATGACGAGGAAGACCCGCAGCGCGACGGCTGCCGCGATCGGCGTGTGCATCGCACTCGCCGCTGCCGGCTGCGCCGGCGGCGACGACGGCAGCGGTGCGTCCGGTGGCCAGGGCACGGTGGTCCTCTGGACGAACGCGATGGAAGGGCGCGGGGTGCAGTTCTGGAAGGACGCCGCGAAGGCGTACCACGAGCTGCATCCGGACGTCACGATCAAGATCCAGTCGGTCCAGAACGAGGACCTCGACGGCAAGCTCCAGAACGCGCTCAACTCGAACTCCGCGCCCGACATCTTCCTCCAGCGCGGTGGCGGCAAGATGCAGGCCATGGTCGACGCCGGCCAGATCCAGGCACTGGAACTGACCGACACCGACAGGGCGAACGTGGGCGAAGCGGCCCTCGAAGGCGTTTCGATCGACGGCAAGGTCTACGCGATGCCGCTCGACACGCAGCCCGAGGGCATCTACTACAGCAAGGACCTGTTCAAGAAGGCCGGCATCACCTCGCCGCCGACGACGATGGACGAGCTCGAGGACGCCGTCGCCAAGCTGAAGGCGATCAAGGTCGCGCCGATCGCCGTCGGCGCCAAGGACGCCTGGCCGGCCGCGCACTGGTACTACAACTTCGCCCTGCGCGAGTGCAGCCAGGAGACCATGCAGGAGGCCGCCAAGTCGCTCACGTTCGACGACCCGTGCTGGACCAAGGCCGGTGACGACCTCGCCGGGCTCCTGGAGACCGAACCCTTCCAGAAGGGTTTCCTGACGGCGACGTCGCAGCAGGGCGCCGGGTCCTCGGCGGGCATGATCGCCAACCACAAGGCGGCCATGGAGCTCATGGGCAACTGGAATCCCGGCGTGATCGCCGATCTGACGCCGGACAAGAAGCCGCTCCCCGACCTGGGCTGGTTCCCCTTCCCCTCCGTGCCCGGCGGCAAGGGCGACCCTTCCGCCATCATGGGCGGCGCCGGCGGATACTCGCTCTCCAAGAACGCGCCGGACGAGGCCCTGGGCTTCCTCCAGTTCGTGGTGACCAAGGAGCAGCAGGAGGCCTACGCCGAGGACTTCGACACCATCCCCGTGAACAAGCAGGCCCAGGGGGTCGTCACCGAGCCCTACAACATCTCGGCACTCCAGGCCTTCAACAAGGCCGCCTACTCGATGCAGTTCCTCGACACCGTGTACGGCCAGAACGTCGGCAACGCCATGAACATCGCCGTCGTGAACCTGATGGCCGGCAAGGGCTCCGCCGCCGACATCGTCAAGGACGTCAAGGCTGCCGCCGAGAAGGGCTGAGTAAGCACACATGAGCGACACCCTGGGCACCGACACGGCCGACGGCCGCCGGCCGCCGGGCACGCCCGGAGCCGGGGACGCGGCCACGTCCGTGCCCCCGGCTCCGCCGCGAGCGGCTGCGCGCCGCCGAGGCCGTGCCAGGATGCGACTGGAGATCGCGGTCCTGTCCGCGCCGGCGGTCATCACGTTCCTGGCGTTCGTGATCTTCCCGGTCGCGCTCGCCGCGTACTACGGCTTCTACCAGTGGAAAGGCTATGGAGAGCCCACCGACTGGGTCGGCCTGAACAACTACGAGCTGATCCTCGGCGACCCCGCCTTCCACGACGTCCTGTGGCACAACGGCCTGATCCTGGTGCTCTCACTGGTCATCCAGGGTCCGCTGGCGATCGTCCTCGCGCTCCTGCTCAACCAGAGGATCCGCGGCCGCTCGACCATCCGCGTCCTGATCTTCGTGCCCTACATCATCTCCGAGATCATCGTCGGCACCGGCTGGAGCCTGATGCTCCAGAGCAACGGAGCCGTCAACGACCTGCTGCACCGGATCGGACTGGGCTCGCTGGAGGCCGACTGGATCGCCGACCCGGACCTGGCCATCTGGACGCTGATGGCCATCATCACCTGGAAGTACATCGGCTTCGCGGTGATCCTCATGCTCGCCGGCCTTCAGTCGATCCCGGACGAGATCTTCGAGGCCGCGCAGATCGACGGCGCCTCCTACTGGCAGATCCAGCGCCGCATCACACTGCCGCTGCTGGGGCCGACGATCCGCATCTGGGCGTTCCTGTCGATCATCGGCTCGCTGCAGTTGTTCGACCTCGTCTACATCATCTGGGGCCAGTACGTCTCGGGCACCGCGGGCACCTCGACCATGGCGATCTACATGCTCGCCCAGGGCCGCAACGCGGGCAACTACGGCTACGGCAGCGCCGTCGCGGTCGTGATGTTCGTGATCTCGCTCGTCGTCGCGCTGCTCTACCAGCGCTTCGTCCTGCGCCGCGACCTCAAGGGCGCCGTCACCGAAGGGACCGTGTGATGAGCGCGACGACCACCACCTCCCGGAAGTCCCCCGCGCCGGAGCCCAAGGCACCCACCCGCCGCCGCGGCCACCGCGACAAGCCGCAGAAGTGGGGCAGCCCCGTCACCTACTTCATCGCGCTGCTCTTCGTCGGCGTCTGCGTCGCACCGGTGCTCTACATCGTGCTCGGCGGATTCCGCACCAACGCGCAGATCACCACGGACCCGGCCGCGCTGCCGCGTCCCTGGGTGGTCGGAAACTACCTCGACATCCTCAAGTCGACGGTGTTCTGGGGCGAGTTCGCCAACTCCCTCATCGTCGCGATCGCCAGCACCGTCGGCATCGTCGCCCTCGGTCTGATGGTGAGCTTCGTGATCGCGCGCTACGACTTCAAGCTCAAGGGCGCGATGTACTCCCTGTTCGCGGCGGGCCTGATGTTCCCGATGGTCATCGCGATCACTCCGCTGTACCTCGTCATCAAGGACCTCGGCCTCGTCGACAACCTGCTCGGCGTGATCGTCCCGCAGATCGCCTTCGGCCTGCCGACGACCGTCATCATCCTCGTGCCGTTCCTCAGAGCCATCCCGAACGAGATCGAGGAGGCCGCCGCGATCGACGGCATGAGCCGACTCGGGTTCTTCTTCCGCATGGTGGTCCCGCTGTCGCTGCCCGGTGTGGTCACCGTCGGCATCCTCGGATTCGTCGGCAGCTGGAACAACTACCTCCTGCCCCTGTACGTCCTCAACTCGCAGGCGAACTTCACCCTGCCGCTCGGTGTCCAGGTGTTCTCCTCGCAGTACTCCACGGACACCGCGAAGGTGCTCGCCTTCACCTCACTCGCCATGCTGCCCGCACTGGTCTTCTTCTCGGTCTTCGAGAAGCGCATCGTCGGCGGCCTCACCGGTGCCGTGAAGGGCTGACACCGGTACCGGGACCCGAACCGGACCGTCCCACGCCTGCCCCTGCCGTGCCTCACGGCAGGGGCAGGCCGCTGACCGACGGCACCACCGGGCCGGCCCGTGACCCTCCCACGCCATCCCCCTGAAAGGACCGCCGCATTGCCCCGCGTCCACATCGAACTCGACCGGCAGGCCGTCATCGCTCCTGTCCGCCGCCGCACCTTCGGCTCGTTCGTCGAGCACCTCGGCCGCTGCGTGTACACCGGGCTCTACGAGCCCGAACACCCGAAAGCGAACGACGACGGGTTCCGCATGGACGTCGTCGAACTCGTCAGAGAACTCGGCAGCACGACCATCCGCTACCCGGGCGGCAACTTCGTCTCCGGGTTCCGCTGGGAGGACTCCGTCGGCCCACGCGAAAAACGCCCGGTACGCCGTGACCTCGCCTGGCGTTCGCTCGAGTCGAACCAGATCGGCCTCGACGAGTTCGCCAGATGGCTCAAGCTCACCGACTCCGAGTTGATGCTGGCGGTCAACATAGCCACACGAGACATCCTGCCCGCCCTGGACCTGCTCGAGTACGCCAACCACCCGTCCGGCACAGCGCTGTCGGACCTGCGCATCGCCAACGGCACACCGGAACCGCACAACGTGCGCATGTGGTGCCTCGGCAACGAGATGGACGGCCCCTGGCAGACCGGATTCATGACGGCGGACGACTACGGCAAGCTGGCCGCCCGCACCGCCGCCGCGATGAAGAGCGCCGACAAGGGCCTCGAACTCGTCGTCTGCGGCTCCTCCGGGTCCACCATGCCCACATTCGGCGACTGGGAACGCACCGTACTCGAGCACAGCTACGACCACGTCGACTACGTCTCGTGCCACGCGTACTACCAGGAGCACGACGGCGACCTCGGCTCCTTCCTCGCCTCGGCGGTCGACATGGACTACTTCATCGACACCGTCGTCGCCACCGCCGACCACGTGGGGTACAAGAAGCGCTCCAGCAAGAAGATCAACGTCTCCTTCGACGAGTGGAACGTCTGGTACCTCAAGGAGCACCAGGAGTCCGAGGAGACCCACGACGAGTGGCGCCACGCCCCCCGGCTCCTGGAGGACACCTACACGGTGGCGGACGCCGTCGTCGTCGGAAACCTGCTGATGACGCTCCTGCGCCGCAGCGACCGCGTCACCTCGGCGTCCCTCGCACAGCTCGTCAACGTGATCGCTCCGATCATGACCGAGCCCGGCGGCCCGGCCTGGCGCCAGACGACCTTCTACCCGTTCTCGATCACGAGCCGGCTCGCCTCCGGTGAGGTGATCCGACCTCTGATCGAGGCGCCCGCGTACGAAACGGCGCGCTACGGAGAGGCGTCCGTCGTCGACGCCGTCGCGACCGTCGACGAGGACCGGGCCGCGGTCTTCCTCGTCAACCGCGACCTGGCGGAAGCCGCGCAGGTCACGATCGATGTGCGCGGCCTCGGCTCCTCGCGCGTCACCGAGGCGGTCACGCTCGCCGACTCCGACGTGTCCGCGAAGAACACGCTCGCCCAGCAGGACCGGGTGACCCCGGCCGCGAACACCGGCGCGGCACTCGTCGACGGGCTGCTCACCATCGAACTGCCGCCGACGTCGTGGACGGCGGTCGCCCTCCGGTGAGCGACGACACGAGCCCCGTTCAGGAGCCGGGCCCGGTCGCCGAACGCCGCGAGGCCACCTGTGCGTTGCGCGATGGAACACGGCTTCGGACCGTCCTGCTGGTGCCGCACGGGACCGGGCCGTGGCCGGCCCTGCTGACCCGCCATCCCTATGACGTGACCCGTGAGGAACACGACGGGATGCTGGACGTCGGGCGCCTCGTCGCCGCCGGTTACCTCGTCGCGCTCCAGGACGTACGGGGCCGCTTCGGTTCCGAAGGCGTCTTCGACCCCTGTGCGCAGGAGGTGGCCGACGGCGCCGACGCCGTGGCCTGGCTCGCGGCACGTCCCGAATGCACCGGCACCGTCGGCATGTGGGGCGCGTCCTACGCCTCGGACACCCAGTTCAGCGCCGTTCTGGGAGGCGCCCCGGCCCTGCGGGCGATCGCTCCCGCCATGACGCCGGCGATGTCGGCGCTCGACGGTTTCCGGTTCCGTGGTGGAGTGCCGGAGATCGGAAGCACCCTCGCGTGGACGCACTACGCGATCGCCCCGGACATGATCACGCGCATCGGCTCCGCCCGCGAACGGGAGGCCGAGCGGAAGCGGTGGGAAGCGACCGAGCGGGCGATCGCGACCCGGGACGCGTTCCGGCCCGGAATCCCGCACGTCGAATGGGAGTCGGAGGCGATCGTCGGGTGGGGTCTGGACCGGCTGCGGGAGCCGCTCGGGTCGGCACGTCACCGCGATGGGAAGATCGTCGACCGGATCGATGCGGTCGACATCCCGGTCCTCCTGATCGGCGGGTGGTTCGACGTCTTCCTCGGATCGACCCTGGAGATCCACCGGCGGCTGCTGCGCCGCGCGAAGGACACCGGCGGGCCGGTGCCTCGTCTTCTGGTCGGCCCCTGGTCGCATGACAACATGTCGGGCCGGACGGCCGGTGCGGACTTCGGGCCGGGCGCGTCCGCCGACGATCTCGGCGGCGGCGGAGACCTCACCGAGCGGCACGTGCGGTGGTTCGACACCACCTTGCGCGCGGGCGCGGCGGATTCGCCGCCGGTGCGTGTGTTCCTGATGGGCTCGAACCGGTGGATCGACCTGGACGAGTTCCCGCCGCGCGGCACGCGGACGCTCGAGCTGTACCTGAACGCCGGGGGGACTCTCGCGACCGAGCCGGCCGAGAGCGGTGAACGGCGGCTGATCAGCGATCCGGCATCCCCGGTGCCGACGTGCGGCGGTGCGGTACTCCTGTTCGCGCCGTTCGAGGCGGGTCCTGCCGACCAGGCGGCGATCGAGTCGCGGCAGGATGTGGTCTCGTGGCGCACCGGGCCGCTCGCCGAGGAACTCACGGTGCTGGGCGCGGTCCATGCCGTCGTCCACCTCGCGACCACGGGAACGGACGCGGATGTGGTCGTGCGGCTGTGCGACGAGCACCCGGACGGCAGCAGCCGTGTCGTCACCGACGGCGTGCAGCGGGGGTCGGCGCGGTCCGTCGACCCGGTCACGGGCCTGGGCGACAGACGGCCGGTCGAGCCGGGCCAGGAGCAGGAGTTCGTCGTGGACCTCTGGTCGACGGCACACACGTTCCTGCCGGGCCACCGGGTGCGCGTCGACATCGCACCGAGTTCGTCACCCCGCTGGGACGTCGGACGCAACGCCTTCGATCCGGCCGGGGCGACCACGGAGCCCACCTCGGCCGAGTACACGGTCCTTCAGGGCGCCGCCCGTCCGAGCCGCCTGGTCCTTCAGGTGGTGACGACCGCTCCGCGATGAGACCGGGCGCACACTCCTGCCGGCGTCACCGGCTTCGCGCCGGGGTCGCCGGGGCGGGTCCGGTGGAGGCGCGGACGACCAGCTCGGTGGCCAGTTTCATGCGGGCGGGGGGCCGGGCACCGCCGTCCTCGCCCCGGGAGACCTCGATCAGAAGCTTGACCGCCGCGGCGCCCAACTCGGTGCTGGGCTGTCTGACGGTCGTCAGTCCGGGGGTGATGTACTGCGCCTCGGGCAGGTCGTCGAAGCCGACGACACTGATGTCCTCGGGAACGCGCAGGCCCCGTGCGCCGATCGCGTCGTAGACCCCGACGGCCATGGAGTCCGCGCAGGCGAAGATGCCGGTGATCCCCGGGTCGGCGTCGAGCAGGGTGTGGGTGGCGGTCGCCGCCTTGGCGCGGTTCCATCCGCCGTGGGCCACCGACACCGTGGCACTGCCGGCGCTCGCCGTGTCGGCCGCCGCACGGAAACCGTCGACGCGTGCCCGGCTGAAGAGATGGCGGGCATGGCCGGCGACGACCCCCATCCGCGCATGGCCGAGGGACAGAAGGTGCTCGGCGGCCATCCGGCCGCCTTCCCAGTTCGCCACGCCAACGCTTGCCACCCCGGACGGCGGTGCGCTGATCGGGTCGATCAGCACCACGGGGACGCCCGCGGCGAAAAGCGCGCCGAACTGCGCCGAGGCGGGATCGACCAGCGTCCCGATCACCCCGAGGGTGCGCCTTCTCAGGACCCTCGACACCCAGTCGCTGTGCGGATCGGCGAGCGTCATGACGACATCGAGCCCCGCTGCCGCCGCTTCTCGCCCGACCCCAGCTGTCAGCAGGTTCGCCCATGACCCCTCGAAGTGGGTCACCACCAGGTCGAGCACGTTGGACCAGCCGTTCTCGTCCCGCACGCCCTCGCCCTTGGACCCGGCCCGGCGGGTGTAGCCGACGGCTTGCACGGCTTCCATGACCTTCGCGCGCGTCTCCGCCGAGACGTCGGTTCCGCCTCGCAGCACCTTGGACACGGTGGGCACGCTCGTACCGGCGGTCTTGGCCACCAAGGACAGGGTGGGGCGCGATCCGGCTGGTCGGGGGGGCATGGGGACAGGTTAGCCCAACCGGCGAGGAGGCCGTCCGAGGGCCGGGGAGGCACGTCGGCCGGGGTCCAGCCGGTTGCGGGCGGGTGCCCTCTCGGGGCGCGGCACCCGCCCGCACGCACCGGGCGTCACACGGACGGCGCCGGGGCCGGGGCGTACTCGAACCAGTCGAAGGCGACCGCGCCCTCGGTGGCGTACATGCCGATCACACGGCCGGTGAAGCCGCAGGCGACCTCGGTGGACAGGTAGCGCCCGTCCAGTTCGGCGAGCGGCCGGGCGTCCGGGGCGTCGGGATCGCCGAGCCAGAAGGCGATGGTGTCGGGGCCCGTGGTCCCGCCGTCGGTGAGTTCGGGCGACGCGGGCACGAGGCCGGCCGTCCGGATCGTCACGGTGAGGGGCAGCGGCCCGTCCGGAACCGGTCGGCGGGCAACGGTCTGGCGCAGCGGCCCGATCCGGGCGACGACGCCGATCTCCCCGTTCCCGGCCTCCAGTTCGTAATGGTGGGCCTCGTCCAGGCGCACGCAGAGACCACCGCGTCCCCCACCCGGTTCGAGCACGGCGGTGACGCGGCAGTCGTGGTGCTGCTGGCGGCGGCCGACGAAGGTGTACCCGGGACGGTCGAGGGTGGGGCCGGTGGCGTTGAGGACCAGCCGGCCGGGGCGCTCGGTGAGCGACCAGGAACGCTCCGGGCGGGCGAACGGCGAGATCCAGTGGGGCGCGAGAGCGGGCCCGTCGAAGTCGTCGCGGGCGGGCGGGGCCGGAACGGGGTGCCAGGCACCGGCCGGGGCCGCGTGGCTCTCGGGAACGGGCGCCACGACGGGCCAGCCGTCCTCGTCCCACTCCACGGGGGTCAGGAACGTCTCGCGGCCGAGCACGTGCACGTCGGGCGTGAAGCCGCGGGGGCGGACGCCGAGCAGCACCATCCACCAGCTGCCGTCGGGAGCCTCCACCAGGTCGGCGTGGCCGGTGTTCTGGATGGAGCCGGCGGTACCGCTGTGGGACAGCAGGGGGTTGGCGGGTGCCGCCTCCCAGGGGCCGCGCGGCGAGCGGCTGCGGGCCATGGACACGCTGTGGCCGCGTTCCGTGCCGCCTTCCGCGATCAGCAGGTACCACCAGTCGCCGATGCGGTAGAGGTGCGGTGCCTCGGGGAACTTCAGGCCGCTGCCCGACCACGTGGCGAAGGGCCCCTCCAGCACCTCGCCCTTGACCGGGTCGATCCTGGCCATGTTGATGCCCCCTTCGGGGCCGGAGAAGGCGCACCAGCAGGTGCCGTCCTCCTCCCACGCCAGGTCGGGGTCGATCCCGGTCAGGTCGATCCACACCGGGTCGCTCCACGGCCCCTCGGGCCGGTCGGCCGAGACGATGAAGTTGCCGCCACCGTCGATGTTGGTGTTGATGACCCAGTAGCGGCCGTCGTGGTGACGGATCGTGGGGGCGTAGAGGCCTCCGGACGCCTTGGCACCGGGGAGGGGCAGCGGCAGTTGCCCGGGCCGGTCGAGCACGTTGCCGATCTGCTTCCAGTGCACGAGGTCCTTGCTGTGGAAGAGCGGCAGCCCGGGGAAGTACTCGAAGCTGGAGCAGACCAGGTAGTAGTCGTCACCGACCCGGCACACGCTCGGATCGGGGTGGAACCCACTGATCACAGGGTTGTCGTATATATGCACGTGAACGTCTTCCCTCCGAGCCGCCGGGCGTCGCGGAGGCGAGTCTAAAGGGCTGTCGGTCAACCGCTGGTACGAGGACCTCGGATTTTGTGGACATGGATATCATTTTCATCTAACCTCACGCTTGTGTCGCTCGGCGGTGGGTATCCATACCGACCGCCAACCGTGTCCGACCCAAGAACCGCCCGAAGAAGGACTGCCGCCATGCCCCTGGGAAAGCGCCCGACCGGCCGGCCGGGGCCCGCGCTGTGAACCGCGCCGTGGTCAGAGCGGCCGACCGGCCCTGCACCCTGGTCGTCTGCCGGGGGTGCTGCTGCGGCAACCCGCGCAAATACGCCGGCACCGACCACGCCTGGCAACTGGACCGGCTGCGCGCCGGCGCCGTCGACTCCCGCGGCCGGTTCGCCGTTCGTACGACCGACTGTCTCGGCCCGTGCGACCAGGCCAACGTGATCGTGGTCCAGCCCTCCACCGCCGGACGCCGGGCCGGAGGCAAGGCCGTCTGGATCGGCTTCGTCCTGGACGACGACTGCACCGAGGAGTTGCTGATCTGGGCCGCCGCCGGCGGTCCCGGCATCGCCGAGCCGCCCGCGACGCTGGCGTTGCAGTTCATCCGCCCGCCGCGCGAGGCCCGCGCCCGTGCACGCCGCTGACCGCGCGCACGCCGACCTGGACACCGGCGTTCCCGCCGTGAGCGCCCCGCTCGACGAGACCACCGCGGCGACCGTCGCCGCCACCCTCCAGGCCCTGGCCACCCCTTCCCGGCTGCTGATCCTGACCGCCCTGCGCCACACACCGCACCCGGTCACCGAACTCGCCGCCGCCGTCGGCATGGAGCAGTCCGCCGTCTCCCACCAACTCCGCCTGCTGCGCGCGCTCGGCCTGGTCACCAGGCAGCGCGAGGGCCGCCGCGTCGTCTACCGCCTCTACGACGACCACGTGGCCGCACTCCTCGACCAGGCGGTCCACCACATCGAACATCTGGGGCTCGGACTGAGCGACTTCGGGTGACATCGGCCGCCCGGCGCCGACACCAAGCCGATATGAAAACCGTTGTCGTATGCTGGGGTTGTCTCCCTGGTGCGGTGTCGCGGTTGACGGTCCCCGGCCCGGTCGAGGCAATCCCCACCCTGACCGAGAGGGGCACACACATGCACGGAGCGACACTCGGTGAGTGGCGCCCCACCCCGCAACGAGCCGCCGTCTTACGGGCGTTGGCCGCCTGCGAAGGCTTCGCCTCCGCCCAGACCCTGCACGCGGCGCTCACGGCGGACGGTGTCGTGGTCGGCCTGACCACCGTCTACCGCACGCTCCGTCTGCTGGAGGCGGCGGGCCAGGTGGACATGGTGCGGGACAGCGACGGCGAACGCCTCTACCGGCCCCGGCCCGCCGACGGCCACCGGCACTACCTCCTGTGCCGGCACTGCGGCCTCAGTCTCGCCGTGGAATCCGAGGAAGTGGAACGGTGGGCGGTCGAGGTGGCGCGCGTCACCGGGTTCCAGGACGTGGACCACACCGTCGAACTGACCGGGGTGTGCGGCACCTGTCATGCCGTACGCGACGGCGGCCGAACGGACGCCTGAGGCCGGTCACCGGGTCGCCTCCGCCGGTCCGGCCGGCACCAGGCGCCAGCCGCGGCTGCGGCGGCGCCGCTCCCAGAAGCGGGCGTAGAGGCGGTCGGCGGCGAGCAGTTCCTCGTGGGTGCCGCGCTCGCCGACGCGACCGTCGTCCAGGACGAGGATCTGGTCGGCGGCCACGACGGTGGTCAGCTGGTGGGCGATCACCAGCAGGGTGGAGTCCCGCATCAGGGTCCGCAGGGCCTGCTGGACGTACTTCTCGTTCTCCGGGTCGAGGGCGGCGGTGGCTTCGTCGAGCAGGACGACGGGAGCGCGCTTGAGGACGGCGCGGGCCACGGAGACACGTTGCCGTTCGCCGCCGGACAGGGAGGCCCCGCCCTCGCCGACGCGCGTGGCCAGACCGTCCGGCAGCCGCTCGACGATCTCGTCGACGCCGGCGATCCGGGCCGCCTCGCGCACCTCCTGGTCGGTGGCGTCGGGCCGGCCGACGCGGATGTTGCCCTCCAGGGTGTCGTCGAAGAGGTACACGTCCTGCTGGACCAGGGCGAGTTGGGCCATCAGCTGTTCCACGGGCATCTCGCGCACGTCGGTTCCGCCGACGCGGACCGATCCGGCGTCCACGTCGAAGAAGCGGGCGATGAGCCGGACCAGGGTGGTCTTGCCGGCGCCGGAGGGGCCCACCACCGCGGTCATGGTGCGCGGCGGGACCCGCAGGGAGACGTCCCGCAGCACCGGGTCCCCGCCGTCGTAGCCGAAGGTGACGTTCTCGAACACGATCTCGCCGGGGTGGTCGAGGGTGGCGCGGGTGCCGGTGTCGGGCAGGGGCGGCTCGTCCAACAGGGCGGCGAGCCTGCCGAGGTCGTTGCCCGCCATGCGCAGCATGCCGCTCATGCCGGCCGCCTCCGACAGCGGGCCGACGAACCGGGCGGCGAGCGCGAGGAGCGCGACCAGGGCCGCGGGAGCCACGGCGTCGTGCAGGGCCAGGGTCACGCCGGTGGCCACTAGGGCGGCGAAGCACAGCTGGACGGCGAGACCGCTCGCGAGCAGCCGGGGCATGGTCTCGGCGAGCATCCGGCCGCCCGCACGGCTGCGTCGCTCCACCGCGGCCTCCAGCGGGGCGTAGCCCTCGCGGTCGCGGCCGAACGCCCGCAGGGTCTTCTGCGCCAGCGCGAACTCCACCACCCGGTTGCCGGCGAGGGTGTCGGCGGCCTCCCGCTGCCGCTCGCTGCGGCCGACCCAGGCGGCGGACCAGCGGTGGGTGGCGTACAGCAGCGGGGCGCAGGCCACCAGGACCAGACCGAGGCGCCAGTCCAGGACGAGCATGGCGAGGGCGACGGTGGCGGGGGTGACGACGCCGCTGACGAGGGGGGTGAGCTGGTGGGCGAAGACGTTGGTGACGGTGAAGGTGCCGGTGGTGGCGCTCCGCGCGACGCGGCCGACCTTCTCGGAGGTGAACCAGCCCAGTGGCAGCCGGACCAGGTGGTCGCCGAGCCGGTCGTGCAGGGTGGTGAGGGTGACGACGGCCAGCCCGAAGCCCCGCATGGCCTGCTGGTAGCGGGCGACGCAGGTGACGACGACGAGGACCGCCAGCACGGCCAGGTGGCGCAACGCTCCGTCGGTGTCGCCGTCGAGGACCGAGCGCAGCACGGGCACCAGGAAGGCCATGGCGACGCCTTCGAGGACCCCGTAGGCGACCAGCCAGGCGAAGTAGCGACGAAGGGCGCCCCGGTGGTCGGGCCCCAGGACGGTGGCCAGGTGACGGATCATCGGGCGGTCTCCTCGGTCGGCCCAGCGCCGGGTACGTCGGTGGGGTGGTGGGCCGCCCACATGCGGGCGTAGCGGCCCTCGGCGGCGAGCAGTTCGGTGTGCGTGCCCTGCTCGACGATCCGGCCCGCGTCCAGGACGACGATGCGGTCGGCGCCGGTGACACTGGACAGACGGTGGGCGACGACCAGGACGGTACGGCCCCGCACCAGGGTGGACAGGGCGTCCTGGATGTCGGCCTCGGACTCCGGGTCGGCGTAGGCGGTGGCCTCGTCGAGGACGAGGACGGGCGCGTCGGCGAGCAGGGCGCGGGCGATGGTGAGGCGCTGCGCCTCGCCGCCGGAGAACCGGGCGTCCTCGCCGACGACCGAGTCGTAGCCGCGCGGCAGCCTCGTGATCCGCTCGTGGACGCGAGCGACGGTCGCGGCGGCGACGAGTTCGTGGTCGGTGGCGTCGGGGCGGCCGAGGCGCAGGTTGTCGGCGACCGTGCCGTGCAGCAGCCGCACGTCCTGAAGGACAAAGCCGACGTGCCGGTACAGCTCCTCGGGTGCGATGTCGCGGACGTCGGTGCCGCCGATGCGGACCGCTCCGGCGTCCACGTCGTGGAACCGGGGGACGAGGGCCGCGAGGGTGGACTTGCCCGCGCCGGAGCCGCCGACCAGGGCGGTGACGGTGCCTGCCCGGCAGGTCACGTCGATGTCGTGGAGCACGGGCCGGCCGGGGGCGTAGCCGAAGGCGACACCGTCGAGCACGACGTCGTTGCCGTTCGGCTTCCGCGGCCGGTCGGTGACGGGGAGTTCGGGGGTGTCCAGCAGCGCGGTGATGCGTCCGGCGGCGGCCACGGCCTTGCGCTGTGCGGTCAGGCCCTGGTTGAGGGTGAGCAGGGTGGTGGGGAGGACGGCGGCGACGAGCACCTCGGCGAGGACGTCGGCGGGGGTGACCCAGCCCTCGTGAGTGAACCAGACGCCGCCGGCCAGTCCGACGACGGAGATCACCGGCACGGACAGGGCCATGGAGGTGTACGCGTCCAGTTTCAGCACGGGCCGGACCCAGCCCGCGTACTGGTCGCCGTAGGCGTGCACGGCCTCCCGGTACCCGGCGTGGGCGCGGCGGGTGCCGCCGAACACCTTGACGACGCCGATGCCGTGCACGAACTCCACGACGGCGGCGCCGACCCGGCCGAAGGCGGTGTCCACCGCGGTCATCTTCTCGGCGAAGCCGCGCATCATGAAGGCGTACGCGGTGAAGTAGACCGGCAGGGTGGCGAGCGCCAGCGGGGCGAGACGCCAGTCGACCCACACGAGGTAGCCGAGTCCGGCGCACGGCAGCGCGATCGCGCCGGCCAGTTCGACGTCGTGGTGGGCCGTCAGATGGTGCAGGTCGTCGATGTCCTCCTGGGCGGCCTTGCGCACCTGTCCGGAGGTGGTGGACGAGTACCAGCCCAGCGGTACTCGGCCGAGCTTGGCGACCATGCGGCGCCGCAGGCCGGCCTGGAGCCGGCCGTCGGCCAGGTGGGTGATCCACAGGGCGGCGGCGGTGCAGCTCCAGCCGACGACCAGGGCCAGGGCGACGACGACGGCCGCGGTGACCACCCGGTCGCGGTCCGGCGGGCCCTCGGCCAGCAGGACCCGGCCGATCTCGGCGATGCCGACGAAGGGCACCAGGGTCGTGACGGCGCCGACCGCGCCCAGCACGATGCCGAGCCGGGTCATGGGGGCGACGGGCCGCCGTAGTTCACGCAGGGCGTCGGCGGCGCCCCGCCGTTCGTCGGGGGCGGGGGTGGTCGACGGGGGTTCGTTGGCGGTGGGCGTGGTCATCGGGGTGAATTCCGGCTCACGGAGCCGTCATGGAGGTGGTCACGGGCGCCGGGACGTCGTCGCCCGCCCCCGCTGCCGGGGTGGCGGGCACCAGGTGACCGCTGACCGCACGGAGCTTCTCCCTGGTCTCCTCCAGCTCCCGTTCCGGGTCGGAGTCCGCCACGATGCCGGCTCCGGCGCGCAGCCAGGTCCGGTCACCGCGGCGCAGGACGGTGCGCAGCACCAACGCCGCGTCCAGGGTGCCGTCGGCCTCCAGCCGCAGGACCGCGCCGCTGTACAGCCCGCGTTCCTGTTCCTCGGCACGGCGGATCGCCGCGAGCGCGGGCCCCTTGGGTATGCCGGAAGCGGTCACCGCGGGGAATAGCGCGGCGAGCGCGTCCCACCGGTCGCGGCCGGGCGCGAGCCGGCCCCGCAGCCGGGAGGCGAGGTGCTGCACACTGCCCCGTTCCTCCACGGCCATGAACTCCTCGGTGCGCACCGACTCCGGCAGGCACACGGTGTTCAGCTCCTCCTGCACCAGGCGTACGGACACGGCGTGCTCGTACACCTCCTTGGCGTCGCGGTGGAGTTCGGCGCGGCGGGCGGCGTCCGCGTCGGAGTCGCCGGTCAACGCGCGAGTGCCGGCCAGCGGCTGGGCCGTGACGAGACCGTCGGCGTCGATCCGGGTCACGATCTCGGGGCTGAAGCCCGCGGCCTCCCACCCTCCGTGCCGCAGCAGGAAGGAACGGGCGGGGAGGTGGCTGCGCCGTCCCGCCAGATAGGTGGCCGGAAGGTCGATCGCGTCCGGCACGGACACGGTGCGGGAGACGATGGCCTTGTCCAACTCCCCGGCGCGGATGGCACGTACGACGTCGGCGACGGCGGTGCGGTAGCGGTCGGCGTGCTCCTCCAGGTCGACGGCGACGCGCGCGGAGGAGGGCTCGCCGGCCGAGGCGGAGGCGGTGTGAAGCCGTCTCTCCAGGGCGTCGAGGGCGTCCGGGCCGTCGGCCCGCAGTACGGCCGCGGTGGGCGTCAGTTCGACCTCACGTTCCGGGACGACGAACCGGGCGAGGGTCCGATCGCCGGTCGTTCCTCCCCCGTGGTAGGCGTGGGCCAGTTCGAAGGAGATCCAGCCGTGCGCCGATCCGACGCCGTCGGTCCGCGTCCGGAGGAGTTCCCCGGCAGCGGCCAGCGGGTGAGCGCCCGCGGGGAGATCCGTGCTCTCGACGTCCTTGCCGTGCAGCCTGACGGAGGTCCCGGCCACCTCGATCACGACGGACTCGCCCTCACTCCAGGTGACGGAGCCGCCCTGCTCGTAGAGGAGGTGGGGTGCGTCGGTGCCCGCGGACAGAGCGGCGGCGACGGCGAGGGGGTCGCCGGTGAAGGTGAGTTTGCGCTCGGGGAAGGATTCCCGGTGGGTCACGGGGAGGTTCTCGCTTTCCGGTTGGCGTCGGACGCCGGCGGCTGTAGCGGTGCGGCCATCGCCCCACGAGGGGCGCGGCACCGCCTCGCGGCGATGGTGAGGGAAGTGGGCGGCCGGGAGAGCGCGCGGGACGGCCGGGCTCCACGCCGTTCCGTGAGCGACCGACGGCGGGATCCGGGCCTACCCATACAAGCGTTACTGAAAACGATTGTCAATACAAACCGTGCGACCGCGGAGACCGCCCCGGTCGCCGCCCGTCACCGGATCAGTTTGCCGATCTCGGGTGAGCCCGGAACGCCGGCGGCGCTCACCAGGCTGCTGCTCATTCCGGCCTCCCGCGCGAGCTGCTCCAGGCTGAGGTTCTCCCAGTCGTAGGTGTCGGAGCTGGTGCGAACCAACTCGCCCTGCCGGAAGACCTTCCAGGACGTCCGCCAGCGCATCACCTCGCCCTCGAGGGGTTCGGCCTCCGTCCACCACTCGTAGGTCTGCTCACCGATCGTCTCGCGCAGCATCCTGAAGGGGGGTACGCGACGGGCGGTGCCGACTCCCATCAGCTCCACGACGATCGGTCCGCCCTCGGGCAGTCTGCCGCGCAGGTTCCGCCACAGGTCGCCGCGCTCAGCCCTGGTGAGATGGCCGACCACACCGAAGATCACCACCGCGCTGACGGTGTCGGGCAGGGTGAGCTCCTGAGCGGGCTCCGCCACGACCGTCACCCGCTTCCGCAGGTCCTCGTCGCCGAACACCCGGCTCGTGAGCATCGCCCGCATCGGAACCGATGGCTCCGCGGCGATGATCGGGACGCCCGGCAGGGCCTGGGCGATGGCCGCGGTGATCCGCCCCGTGCCCGCGCCGATCTCGACGACGGGGCCGTGCGTGGTGTCGACTCCCGCCAGGGCGGCCGTGAGGGGCCCGGCACTCGTCCGCACGTGGCGCGCGGCCACCATCTCGTAGAACTCCGCGGAGGCGGTGTAGTAGTCCGCGACCATGGCGGTGACGTCCTTTCAGGTCTCACAGGTCTCAGGGGGTGCTGGGCCACGTACGCGCGGGTCGGCGGAGGCCGAGACCCAGGTCCCGGCCGATCGCCTCGACCAGCAGGGCGCGTTGGGGGACGAGGAAGAAGTGACCGCCGTCGAAGGCCGTGACGGTGAGGGGGTGCCGTGTGGTGCTCGACCACGTCTCGGCGTCCCGCGCGCCGCACTCGGGATCCTCGGAGCCGAAGAAGACGCTGACGGCGCAGTCCAACGGCTCGGCGGAGGACGGCCGGTACGTCTCGATCAGCCGGTAGTCGCTGCGGACGTATCCCAGGATGGCGGCCCGCAACTCCGGGTCCGCGAGCACCTCCTGGGGTGTCCCGCCGTAACGCGACAGTTCACCGATCAGCGCGCTGTCGTCCTGGTGGTGGATGTCGCCCACCACCGCGTGATGGGGTGATGCCCGGCCGGCGGCCAGCAGCCGGACCGGCGCCCGAAGGCCCCGACGGCGCAGCTCCAGAGCCACTTCGTAGGCGACCGCGCTGCCCATGCTGTGGCCGAAGAGGGCACAGGGCCGGTCGAGCATCGGCTGGAGCGCGTCGACGACTTCGCGCACGAGCACGTCCATCGAGCCGACCGGGGTGTCGGCGAACCGGTCCTCCCTGCCCGGGTACTGCACGGTCACGTGCTCGATCTCGTCCGGCAGCAGGCGCTGCCAGGGACGGAACGAGGAAGCCGCGCCGCCCGCGTGCGGGAAGCACACGAGCCGCAGACGCGCTTCGGGCCGAACCACCGGCCTGCGCAGCCAGGGTCCGAGAACCGACTGATTCACCAATTTCTCCCACCGCGAGTCGCACGGGGCAGTCATGCTGCCACCGCCCGAGCCAGTCCATCATCAATCCCAGATCCCGTCCAGCCTTTCTGAAATATGTTCAAGTAAATGCGTTACTTTTCTGTAGCAACCGATGATGACGGTGGTTAGGATGCCGATGTCGCCGTACGAAGGATTTGACAGCCATGACTGAAACCGATGCGGCCGGCGCCGCTTCCCGCTCCTTTCCGATGGTCCGCGGGTGCCCGTTCGCCCCACCGGAGGAGTACGCGGAACTCCGCGCCCGGGGTCCGGTGTCCCGGGTGACCCTGCCGACCGGCCGTCAGGCCTGGATCGTGACGGGCTACCAGGAGGTCCGTGCGGTACTGGCCGACCCCCGGGTCAGCGCCGACATCCGCCACCCGAACTTCCCGGCGCTCGTCGACGGCGAGCAGGAGGTGGGCGCCAGGACTAGGCCGTTCATCAGGATGGATCCACCCGAGCACACGCGGTTCCGGCGGATGCTGCTCGCCGAGATGACCGTCCGCAAGGCGCGCCGCATGCGCAGGGACATCCAGCGCGTCGTCGACGAGCGCATCGACGAACTGCTCGCCGGCGGCCCGCCGGTCGACCTGGTCACCCACTTCGCCCACACCGTGTCCAGCACGGTCATGTGCGAGCTCATCGGAGTACGACGCGCCGATCCCTGGTTCCGGCGCGTCACGGGAACCCTGGGCTCCCAGGTCTTCGGCGGCGGCGCCAGCACCGCGGAGGGCGCGGCGGAGGGCATCGGCGCCCTGTCCGCCGTGATGGACGGGATCATCGCGGAACGCGAGACGAACCTCGGCGACGACCTGCTCAGCAGGCTGATAGCCGAGCGGCTGCGGACGGGCGAGGTGAGCCGGGAGGAGCTGATCACGACCATCGCGATCCTCGTCGTGGCCGGCTGGGAGACCACGACGAACCAGATCGCCCTGAGCGTGCTGGCACTGCTGGAGAACCCGGACCTGATCGCGGAACTGCGGGCGGACCACACCAGGTTTCCGGCCGCCGTCGAAGAACTCCTCCGCGTTCTCTCGGTCGGCGACTCCATCGCCCTGCGTACCGCCACCGAGGACATTCATTTCGGAGAGCACGTGATTGCAAAAGGCGATGGAATAATTCCGCTCTTGGCTGCAGCAAATCACGACGAGAGCATCTTCGACGCGCCCGAGAAGATTGATTTCGAGCGGGCAGGAAAACAGCATGTCGCATTCAGTTACGGCATTCACCAGTGTGTCGGACAGAATATTGCCCGCCTGGAACTGGTGACCGCCCTCAGCACCCTCCTGGACCGTATTCCGACGCTCCGCGCGGCGGCTCCCCTGCACGCGGTCCGGTTCCGGCACGAAGGGATCGCCTTCGGGCCGGAACAGGTACTCGTCACCTGGTGACCACCGGCCGTTCCGCACCCCGCAGCACACCCAGGTGCGGAACGGCCGCCCCATGGGGCGCCGGCGGTGCCTCGAGGGCCAGTCCCGCCTCCTCCGCGATCCGTTCCAGGGTCACCGTGTGCCAGTGGTACGCGTCCCGTACCTCCCGCACCACTCGTGTCCCGTCGAACACACGCCAGGTCGTCTCCAGGCGCATCAGCTCCTCACCGGCGGGCTCGCCGGCCATCCACCACTCGTAGCGCAAGCCGCCGAGCGTGGCCTGGCGCAACCGGGTCGCCCGCATCGACACCGGTGTGTACAGCCCCATGAGTTCGACGACGAGCGGAGCGCCGGGCGCGAGACGGTCGGCCAGGTCCCGCAGCAGCGCACGGCGCCGTTCCGGTTCCAGGTGCCCGAGCATCCCGCAGGCGACCGCGCCGCAGATCCGGTCGGGCAGGACGAGGTCGTTCGCGGCGTCGGGCAGGACCGTCACCCGCTCCCCCATCCCGGGGTCCTCCGCGAGCCGGCTGGTGAGGATGGCGCGCATACCGGGCGAGGGCTCGGCCGCGACGATCCGGCAGTCCGGGTAGGCGGCGGCCATGTGACGGGTCACCAGACCGCTTCCCGCGCCGATGTCCAGCAGCGGACCGGCTTTCGGGTCGATGCCGGCGAGTGAGGCGACCACCGCGGGGCCGGTCCGGTCCGTGTGCTCCCGGGCCCCGAGGTCGAAGAACTCGGCGGGCTGGGTGTACCCGGTGCCGGGGGCGTCGCCCTCGGCACCGGCGGACTCCCGCACGGCCGGCGCGGGTGACGTGCCGCCCTGCACCGGACCGCCGGTGACGGTCAGGTCGGCCACGGCCAGCGGAGTGGGCGCGGGCGGGCGGATCAGTTCGGGAGGACCGAGGCGGGCCATCAGCTCCCGCCAGACATGGAAGACGGCCAGGTCGTGCTGCGCGGTACGCAGGACGTCCGCGCCCTCCCCGATCGCGTCGCGCAACGCGCTGAGCGCGTCGGTCACCGCCGACGGCCACAGGTCGGAGAAGACCCCGTCGAAGCTGTGCGGCTCCTGCGCGGGATCGCCGACGACGGAGTGCGTCGGCAGCCTCAGCCACTCCGCGCCGGGGCCGGACCGGAAGACGAGCCGGTGCCCGTCGTCGCGCGGCGAGTGCATCCGGGGGTGCCAGAGCACCGGTCCGTGGGTGTCCGCGAGCGTCAGCACACCGCCCTCGGTGGCGATGGCCACGCGGTGCCAGAAGAGCGCGTGGTTGTCCCGGTCCCCCGGATGGATCTGGTTCTGCACACGCAGCGTCAGAGGCGCTCCGGCCAGGGCGCCGTGCAGCGTCCGCACCGGCACCCGTCCGTCGGACGCGGCGAGCACCTCGCCCCCGACGGCCGTGACGTCTCCGAGGTGCCACGGGCGCAGGCCGCCGAGCGCCCGGCCCAGGATGTCGACCAAGGGGGCCAGTACGTGCACCGGGGCCGCCGCGTCGACGTACAACACCCGTTGCTGTTCCCGGAGTTGACGTGCCGCTTCGAGGAAGACGCGTACGGGCTGCACGTGGACGTAATGGGTGTTGACTCGGTACTGGAGTTTGCGTTTCCTGGCGATGCGCAGGGTGTCCGACAGCTCGTCCGGATGCAGGGGATGCTCCTGGAGCACATGCACCCCCCGGTGCAGGAGCGCCTGGCTCAGTTCGGTCCCGGACCCTCCCATCACGGCCGACGGGACGACGACGCAGGCCACGTCGATGTCGTCCGGCAGCTCCTCGACACCGGTGTGGCAGGGCACGCCGAGCCGCTCGGCGGTCTCCCGGGACTGGCTGCTCCCCTTGGCGAGGATGCCCGCCAGTTCGAAGTCCGGGTGCGCGCGTACGGCATCGATGTAGAACCGGCCGAAGTTGGTGCCGGCCACCACCGTCCGCAGCGGCCGGGAGGGGGAGGCGTTCACAGCTCACCGTCCTCGAAGTCGTCGCCCGCCCGCTCGCCGGTGTGGACTTCGCCTTCGTAGACCGAGAAGTCCGCCGCCCCGGTGCGGGTCAGCTCGTCGATCGCCCCGGCGGGATCCAGGACGTCTCCCGCGAAGTGCAGACCGGGCGGGACACGGCCGGTCCCGAGGGCGCGGACGGTGTGCGCGGCGACGGCCGCCGTCAGCCGGTAGCTGTCGTCCGTGCGCACGACGGCGGTGCGGCGCCGGTCCGGGCCCGACAGGGTGAGCACCAGGCGGTAGTAGGGCTCGGCGCCCGCCAGGTCGATCTCGCCCGCCCGGATGATGCGCCGGACCAGTTCCTCCCGCTGCTCGGGCGTGTCGACGGGCAGGGTCGGAAGCGTGGTGAACAGGGCGCGCACCTGGCTGCCCGGGAAGACGTTGTACCACTCGGCCTCGGCCAGGCCGGTGGCGCGCGCGCCGCGTTCCGTCTCCGCCGTCAGCAGCGGCTGCACGGCGACGCGTTGCGGGTAGTGCGGCACCTCGGCGTTCTCGTCCACGCGCAACGCGCGCGGAACACGCCGGCCGTTGCGCCAGGCGGCCAGCGGATGCCCGTAGGGCTCGCCGCCCGCGCCGCCGACATCCAGCGAGAGCAGGATGTCGGCGGCGACGGTCGCGGTGGCGCGTTCCAGTCCACCGGCGTAGGCGACCAGGCGCGTCGCACGGGTGGCGTCCCGCTCGGCCAGTTCCGTCAGCCGCCGGTGGATCAGGAGGGAGAGGCCGGGCACGGTGCCGGCGGACAGCACGACGGTACGACCGGCCGGCACCGCGCCGGTGGCGGTCAGCGCCTCGTGCACCGGGTCGTCGCCGAGGACGTCGACGTAGTCGGCGCCCGCCGCGAGGGCGGCCCGGGCCACCGTGTCCTTCAGCGCGTAGCTGGGCCCGGCGCAGTTCACGACCACGCGGCAGCCCTTGCAGAACGCGGCGAGCGAGGCGGAGTCCAGCGCGTCCACCGCGCGGGTCTCCACGTCGGCCCGGTCCGGCTCCACGCGGATCGCCTCGGGCCTGCGGGCGCCCAGCCGCAGTGGCCCGTCGCCCGCTCGCGCCAGGGCGGCGACGGCGTGGTGGCCCACCGCCCCGGACGCTCCCAGAATGCCGATCACGCTTCCATCCCTTCGATGATCTCCCGCAGATGGCCGAAGACGGTCGGCACGTTGTCGCCGGTCATGCAGGTGAAGTGCTCACCCGGGATCTCGCGGCTCTCCAGGTCGCCGAGGCAGATCTTCGCCCAGTGGTCGGTGATGGTGTCCGCGCTGCCGGGGAAGGGGTACGCGCCGTTGTGCCGCAGGAAGGTGATGTCGCCCGCGTACGGTTCGGCGCGGTGCCGGCTCAGCGCGTAGGTGCTCTGCTGGTAGGTGCGCAGCGCGCGCAGCAGTCCCTCGGGCTGGTAGGTGCCCTCCAGGGCGGGAGGCAGTGCCTCGCACATCCGGGTGACGCGGGCCATGCGCGGCAGCGACTCGAGGTTCGTGAACGCCTCGGCGATGTCCGCGTACTCCCCGTCGAGGTCGGCGAGCGCTCCGTCGACGATCGCGTCGGGCGAGCGGTCGAGTACGGCGCCGACCGCGGCGCCCACCCGGTCGGAGTCGGCCGGGAACCCGATGTGGGCGTGGTCCATGCCCATCATCAGGGAGAACGAGTACTCGGAGAGCAGTTCGTCGTCGATCCGGAAGGTCGGGCTGTGACTGCTGATGACGGTGAGGCTGCGTACCTCCGCGCCGGCCTCCGCCAGGCCGCGCGCCACCTCGGTGGCGATGACACCGCCCACGCAGTAGCCGACGACGTCGAAGGACGTGTGTCCGGCGTCGAGCAGGGCGCGCACGTACCGTGCGGCGAGGCGGTCGATCAGTCCGTTCGGGTCGGCGTTGAGGAACGCGTCCAGCTCCGGGATCTCCAGGCCGACCAGTCCGTTGCGGCCGGCCGTCCTGTTGCGGATCTCGGTGATGAGCGGCCGGTAGGGAAGGAGCGTGCCGGTGCCGGCGTGCACCAGGACGGTCACCGGCCGCGACGGGGATGTCTCCACCAGCGTGACGATCGGGGATGCCTCGCTGCCCTCGCTCTGCTGGTCCGCCGAGACGTCACGCAGGTAGTCGGCGAGTCCGGCGACGGTGGGCCGGCGCAGCAGGTGCCGGAGGACGACCTCCCACTCCAGGTCCCATTCGAGGCCGTCCAGGCCGTCGAGTCCGTCCCTGAGCCTGCCGACGATGCGTGCCACGAGCAGGGAGTCCCCGCCGAGGTCGAACAGGTCGTCGTCGCGGCCGACCTCGTCCAGCTCCAGCAGTTCGGCCCACAGGGCCGCGATGGCCCGTTCCAGTTCGTCCCGGGGCCGGCTGGAGGCGGGTGCGTCGGCCTGCCGGTCGGTCTGCTCGGCCCAGGTCTCTAGCTTGGCGCGGTCCAGTTTGCCGTTCGCGGTCTTCGGCAGCTGATCGAGTATCTGCCACCGGGTCGGCACCGAGTACTCGGGCAGCAGTTCCGCGCAGCCGTCGCTCAGTTCCGTCACCGCGACCGGTGCCCGGGTCGGCTTGGGCCGCGCGAAGTACAGCCGCTGCCCGTAGGCGGCGGCCTCCTCCGGCCCGGCGGGGAACTCGGCGGCGATACGGCCGTCCTGCTCACCGAGCAGGGCGGTCCACTGGCCGGCGGTGAGGAACGACTGCTCGTTCGCCGCGCGGACGTCGGTGAACGGTCCCGCGTGCTCGGGGAGGAACTCGGTGGAGATCCGCAGGGCGTGGTCGTCGTCGCCCGCGTTCTGGAGCAGGACGAGCCAGCCGCCCGCCGTGACCAGTGACGCCAGCCGGGCGAGGGCCACCTCGGCGTCCGGGATGTTGTCCAGCACGCCGACGCAGATCAGCACATCCACGGAGTGGGGCAGGAAGCCCTGCTCACGGGGGTCCTCCGAGGGGTCGAAGGAGGCGCACCGGACCCGCGGGTCGTCCGCGAAGCGCTGTTCGACCCGGGAGCGGTGCCGGGGGGACGGATCGGTGGCCAGGTAGTCGAAGGCGGTGTCTCCCAGGGCGGGCACGAGCTCGGTCACGGCGCCGCCGCCGCGCAGGCCGACCTCCATCACGCGCAGGGGGGTGCCCTGCGGGTGGTGACGGGCCATCTCCGTGACGCCGGCCACGAGCACCCGGTGCAGCGCGTGGGCCGCGGGGTTGCTCTTGTAGGCGGCGTCGAGCGCGTCGGCCGAGGCACCGGCGAACGGCAGGTCCACCGGGTCGGCCCGGCCGGTGAGCAGGGACGGCAGGATGCGGGCGCAGTCGCGGACCATGGCGAACAGCTCGGGGCTCCACTCCGCCTCCCGTTCGCGTGCGGCCGCGTCCTCCCACGCCTGCTCGGTGGCGCCGGGGGCGGGGACGGTCAGGTCCCGGTAGCCGCCGGCGTCCTCCTTGAGCCTGCCCGCCGCCACCAGTCCGCGCAGCCAGCGGCGGACCAGACGGTGGTGCGCCGGGTCGACCTCCAGTGCCTCGCAGATCCGGTCGGCGGTCCGGGGCTCTTCCGAGCCGACGAACGCGGGCGCGAGCGTGTCGCACATGGCGGACAGCGCGGCGGCGTCCAGCGCCGTGCGGAAGGCCGTGAGGGCGGACAGGTCGACGCTCTTGGCCGCGTCCCGCATGGCCTGCTCGAAGGCGGCCAGGAGCGGGGCCGGCACCGGCAGCGGTTCGCCGAGGTGGGCGGGTTCGACGAAGGCGGCGAGCGTACGGGGGGTCGTCCGGCCGGCGTCGCCGCGACCACCGGCCACGACGACGGCCGCCGCGCCGACGGAGGGGAGGGATTCGACGGCCGCCTGGATCTCACCGAGTTCGATCCGGTAGCCGCGGATCTTCACCTGGGTGTCCGCCCGGCCCTGGAACTCGATGACGCCGTCCGGGTGGTAGCGCCCGAGGTCGCCGGTGCGGTAGAGCCGCTCGCCGGTGACCGGGTGCTGGACGAACGCCGCCGCGGTGCGCTCCGCGTCGCCGAAGTAGCCCTGGGCCAGGCCGATCCCGCCGATGTAGAGGTCGCCGGTGACGAGGTCCGGGCGGGGCCGCAGGGCGGCGTCGAGGACGTGGAAGGTCTGGTTGGCGAGGGGCTTGCCGTACGGGATGCTGCGCCGGGAGCGGTCGGTGGCGGAGACCGGGTGGTGGATGGACCAGATGGATGCCTCGGTGGCGCCGCCCAGACTGTGCACCTCGGCGGCGGGGGCCCAGCGCCGGACCGCGTCCGGGAGGGTGACGGGGATCCAGTCCCCGGAGAGCATCATGAGCCGGATGGAGGGCAGCGGCGGGTCGTCGGAGCGCAGGTAGTCGTGGAGCATCTGGAGCTGCCCGGGCACCGAGTTCCAGACGGTGACGTTCTCCCGCCCGACCGTCTCGGCCCAGCTGGAGGGGTCGCCCCGGCGTTCGGGGTGGGGCATCACCACGGTCGCGCCCACGGACAGCGGGCCGAACAGGTCGTAGACGGACAGGTCGAAGCCGAGCTGGGCCAGGGCGAAGACGCGGTCGTCCGCCGTGACCGCGAACCGGCGGTTGATGTCGACGACGGTGTTGAGCGCGGCGGCGTGGCTGATCATCACGCCCTTCGGCGCGCCCGTCGAGCCCGAGGTGTAGATGACGTAGGCCAGGGAGTCGGGGTCGGTCTGCGCCTCGGGGGCGGCGGCCTCGCTGTCGGGGAGGACGTCCACCGCGATGACCGGGATGCCTTCGGGCCGGTCGCCGTCGGCCAGCCAGGACTGGGTGAGGACGGCCCGCGCGTCGGCGTCGGCCAGGATCGCGTCGCGGCGCCGGGGCGGCTGCGTGGTGTCCAGCGGCAGGTAGGCGGCACCGGCCATGAGCGCGCCGAGGACGCCGGCCGCCTGCTCCCAGCCCTTGTCCATCGTGATCGCCACGATCTGACCGGGGGTGACGCCTCTCGTCGTCAGGGCCCGGGCGACGCCGGTGGCCCGCGCGACCAGCTCGCGGTAGGTGACCTCGCGGTCCTGGTCGTGGACGGCCACGCGGTCCGGGGTACGGCGTGCGGCGTCGAGCACGGCCTCGTGCAGCAGGGCCCGGGGAACCGGGGCACCGGTGTCGTTCACCTGTGCGCGCACGGCACGGGTGTGCTCGGGGAGGTCGATCTCCGCGGGTACGGACCAGCTGCCGGGGTCCCGGGCCAGGCGGTGCATGAGGGCGGTGAAGGCGCTGAACAGGTCGTCGGCGGTGCCCTCGGCGAGGACGCCCTCCCGTACGTCCCAGCTCAGCGCGAGGCCGTCGCCGCGCTCCATCACCTGGCAGTCGATCCAGACCTGCGGCGTCTGGGTCTGGGCGTGCCGGACCACGGCCTCCGGCTGCCGCATGGTGGCGGAGCCGAGGGTGCTGGTGAACACGACCGGCATGAGGAGGGTCCGAGCCTCGCGGAGCCGGGCCATCTCGGTCAGCACCTGGCTGCCCGTGAACAGCGAGTGGGCCAGGTCCTCCAGCAGGTTCGAGCTCACGGTGCGGACGCGGTCGGCGAAGGCCTGCCGCTCCCGCAGGTCCACGGCGAGCAGTTCGACGGAGGTGAAGTCGCCCACCAGCCGGTCGACGTCCTCGTGCAGCGGGAGCCGGGTGAAGGTGGGGAGGTTGAGCATGAACTCCTGGTTGCGGCTCCACCGGCCGATCACTTCGGCGAAGGCGGTCAGGGCCGCGGCGGACATGGGGATGCCCAGCGCCGCGGCGTTGGCCTCGAAGGCGGCCCGCTGCTCGGCGCTCATCACGGTCTCGTACCGGCGGAAGGGGCCGAGGGCTCCGGTGTCGGCGGCGAGCGGCAGCTCCGGAGGGCCGGGCAGGTCGGGGAGGCGCCGCAGCCAGTAGTCGCGGTGCCGGTTGTACTCACTGGTGAGCGTCTGTCGGCGGCGCGCCAGCACATAGTCGCGGAACCGTGCGTTCAGCGGTGTCAGTCGCCGGCCGTGGTACACGTCCTCCAGCTCCGCGAGGACGATCAGGAGGCTGGCGTAGTCCACGACGAGCTGGTCGATGGACAGGTGCAGCAGCAGTGCGTCGTCGCAGCGGGTCATCCGGAGCTCGAAGAGCGGCGGCCGGTCGGTGGGCGGTACCCGTGCGGCCAGTTCGTCCCGGACGTCCGCCACTCGGCGTTCCACGTCCGCCGCCGGGGCTCCCCTCATGTCCTCGACGGGAATGGGGGTCCTGGGGATGCCGGGCAGCACCTCCTGGAAGCCGTCCGGGTGCACGACGGCCCGCAGCATGTCGTGTCGTTCCACGATCGCCCACCAGGCCTCGTCGAGCCGGTCGGGATCGGTGTCGGCGGGGTAGGCGAGTTCGGTGTAGACGTGGCAGGCGACGCCGCCGTAGCCGTAGGCGCTGCCGCGGCCGACCAGGTACGCGCCCTGGATGTCGGTCAGCGGGAACGGCTGGTGTGCGGCGTCGGGTTCGGGGACCAGGCGGGTGGCCTGCGCCCGTTCGGACAGGTGGGCCAGCACGTCCTCACGGCGCGAGCGCAGCAGCGCGCGCCGCTCCTCGGTGAGCGCCCCCTGGGGGGCGCGGAAGCGCAGCTTGCCGTCCTCCTCCCAGAGCCGGATGCCGTGCCGCTCCAGGTCCGCGACGATGTCCTGCGCTTTCATATCTCTCCAGTCTCTTCGGACTCATCAGTGACCCGCGTGCTGTCGATGCGCGCTGCCAGGTCCGCCAGGGTCGATGCCGCCAGGAAGGCCCGTACGGGTACGTCGGTGCCGAAGTCCTCGTTGACGGCTCCGACGAGGCGCAGGGCGGTGAGGCTGTCGCCGCCCTCGCTGAAGAAGTTGGCGTTGCGGTCAGGTGCTCCGGTGCCGAGAAGGCCGGACCAGATGGCCGCGATACGGCTCTCGGTCCCGCCCCTCGGCGGTCCCCCGGCCTCGTCCTGCGAGGCGGCCACCGAGGCCGCGAGCGCGGTCCGGTCGATGTCCCCGTCGTCGGCGACGGGCAGTTGGGCGAGCGTGTCGACGTAGGTGAAGCGGCCGGGTGTGGCGTGCGCCGGGAGGAGTCCCTCCAGGTGCTCGGGGATGCCCGTGGGCCGCTCGCCCGCCGGGACGATCACCGCGTGCAGTCTGCGGTCGTCCTCGGCTCCGGTGACGAGGACCACCGCGCGGGCGATTCCCGGGTGCGTCTCGAGGGCCGTCTCGACCTCGTCCGGTTCGACGCGCCGGCCGCCGATCCGGATCGGTCGCCCGGAGCGTCCGATCAGGTCGAGTGTTCCGTCCGGCCGGTGACGCGCCCGGCTCCCGGTGCGGTACCAGCGTGTCCCGTCCTGTTCGACGATCCGGCTGAGATGTGCGTCCCCGGCCCGCTCGGTGATCCCCTCGTCGCTGACCCACAGTTCGCCGCCGACCCAGTCCGGGCGGTCCCGCCCGGCGGTGTCGACCACACGGTGCCGTCGGCCGGCGAGCGGCGGCCCTGACGGCATGGGCGTCGCGTCGGCGGGAGCCGCTGCGGGCGGCTCGTGTGCGCCGGCCCACAGGGCCGTGCCGGGCACGGTGCTGAGCGAGACGAACCGGCATCCCCGGCCAGCCAGGTCGCGCAGTCGGCGGGGCAGGTCGTGGCCGACCCGTCCGCCCGAGACCATCGCCAGGCGCAGCCGGGCGGGAACGCGGGCTTCGGCCGTCCGCGATTCCGCCTCGGTGAGGAGCCGGTCCAGCAGGAACGGGGTGCTGTTCCACACCGTGACGTCGTGCCGGACCGCGAGCCGCGCGAGCGCCGCGATGTCGGCACGTTCGGCGCTGCCGGGCAGGACAAGTGTCGCGCCGGTACCGAGCAGCCCGAAGACGTCGAACAGGGAGCGTGCCGTGTCCGGTTCGGACAGGGCGATCCCCCGGTCCCCCTCGTGCACCGAGTACCGGGCCCGGATGTCTGTCAGCGTGCTCTGGAGAGCCGCGTGGCTGAGGGTCAGGGGGCCGTGGTCGGTGAGGCGGACGTGAGCGGGGGTGCCGGGGTCACCGCGGAACGGTTCGGCCGGTGTGGCTGACGCGATGACGTCGGAGACGGTGACCGTGCGTACGCCGCCGATGTCGGCGCCGGGCGTTCCGGTGACGACGAGGGTGGCCCCCGCCTCCTTGCAGTGCTCCGCCGCGTCGTCGGCGTCCATCGCGGGCCGCAGCGGCAGGTGGGCGGCGCCCGCGGCCAGGGTTCCGAGGGCCGCGACGATCCGGTCGGTTCCGCCGGGCAGCAGGAGCGCCACCGTGTCACCGGGGCGGACACCGTGCTGGGCCAGCCCTCCCGCCATCAGGGCGGCCCGCTCCGCGAGTTGGCCGTACGTGAGGGTGTCGCCGTCCGGCATGAGGAGCGCCGTACGGTCCGGTTCGGCCTCGGCCCGCCGGAACACGTCCTCGTGCAGGAGGCCGGCGGGGACGGGCCGGGGCGCGCCGGTGATCCGTTCCCGCGTTTCCCTCTGCTCGGGCGGCAGCGTGGCGGGGAGCGGACCGTGCTGCCAGTCCTCGTCGGCCAGCCTGTCGAGCATGCGGCAGTAGGAGTCGAACATGGCGTCCAGCACTCCGGGACGGAACAGCTCCTCGATGGCGTCCCAGCTCACCAGGATGCCGCCGGAGGACTCCGTCACCTGGTTGTCGAGCATGACCTGCGGCGTCTGCGAGATGCCGAAGACCTTGGCCGGGAAGGCCCCGCTCAGGTCCTTGGTCGCCCGGTCGCCCACGCCCACGGTGCTGCTGAAGACCACGGGCATGGCGGCCTCCACCGTGCCGGTGCGCCGGGCGAGTTCCTGCATGAGCCAGATCGCGGACGCCTCCCGGTGATCCAGGTCCTCGCCCATGACCCGCTGGAGCCGGTGGGCGGCGTCGAGCCAGCTCTCGCCGGGCCGGGGCCGGTGGCCGATCAGCGACACCGAGGTGAAGTCGCCGACCAGGCGGTTGATGTGGGGGTGCACCGGCAGCCGGTTGAACAGGGTCAGGTTGACGGTGACCCCGTCCTGGTCGCTCCAGGCCGCCAGGACCTCCACGTAGCAGATCAGCAGCACCACCGAGGGCGTCAGCCCGTGCTGCCGGGCGCGCTCTCGCAGCGTCTCCCACCGGTCGGCCGCCAGCGGCCGGCTGCGGCGGGTGAACCGGGGGCGGGCCAGCGCGGCCGGGTCGCCGGCGAGCGGGAGTTCGGGGGCGGGTGGCAGGTCGTCCAGCCTGCGCAGCCAGTACTCACGGGCCCGCTCGACGTCGTCCTTCTCGGGAACGACGTCGAGGACGTAGTCCCGGAAGGAGATGTCGATGGCGGGCAGTTCGGTGTCCGGATCGGCGTGGAGTGCGTCCAGTTCGGCGTAGAGGGCCATGATGGAGGCGCCGTCGAGGACGATGTAGTCGAGTCCGACGGCCAGCCGGGTCCGCGTGCGGCCGTCGCTCGGGTAGCGCACGGCCCGGATGTCGAAGAGGGGCCACCGGGTGAGGTCCAGGCGCCGGTGGGACGACTCGGCGCGCAGGCCGGTCAGCACGGCGGGCGCCTCGTCCTCCGTGCCGACCTCGGTGACCGGGATGGTGAAGCGGGGCACGTCGCGCAGGATCCGTTGCCGGCCTTCGTGGTCGAAGACCGCGCGGAGCATCTCGTGGCGCTGGATCAGCGTCCGCCAGGCACGTTCGACGCGGGCCAGGTCGACGTCGACGCCGTCGAACTCGCTGTAGTGGTAGGTGCCCACGCCGCCGAGCGGCAGTCGGTCGTCGCGGCCGATCCAGAAGGCGCGCTGCACGTCGGTGGGCGGGAACGACTCGTGCCGGTTGGCGATGTCGCCGGTGCCCAGGGTCGTGGCACGGTGTTCCTGGCGGGTGAGGGTCGCGGCGAAGTCGGCCAGCCTGGGGCGGGTGAACAGCTGGGCGACGCGCGCCCCTCCGACATCGCGGGTGCGCAGGGCGGCGATCACTCGGGTGGCCAGCAGGGAGTCCCCGCCGAGTGCGAAGAAGTCGTCGTCGCGTCCGATGCCGGAGGCGCCGAGGAGTTCGGACCAGACCTGGGCCAGGGTGGTCTCCGCCCAGCCCAGGGGCGGCTCGCCGCGTCCATGTCCGGAGGCCGCCGTTCCCGCCTCCACCAGCGCCGCGGCCTTCTTGCGGTCGGGCTTGCCGTTGGCCGTCAGGGGCAGGGCGTCGACGATCTCGATACGGGTGGGAACCATGTAGGCGGGGAGCCGCCGCGTGAGACTGTCCCGCAGCTCGGTCTCGGTGGGCTTCTCCGTGGGAGTGCCGGCGGCTACGAGGGCCAGTTGCGCCGGTTGTCCGGTCACCAGGGCCACGCAGCCGGAGACGTCGGGCCGGCCGGTGGCCGCGGCTTCCACCTCACCGAGTTCGATGCGGTGTCCGCGCAGCTTGATCTGGTGGTCCACGCGGCCGAGGAACTCCAGTACGCCGTCGGAGCGGTACCGGGCGCGGTCGCCCGTCCGGTACCAGCGTCTGCCCTCGTGCGGGACGAACTTCTCGGCGGTGCGGCCGGGGTCGCCGCGGTAGCCCTCGGCGAGTCCGGCGCCGCTCACCCACAGCTCTCCCGCGACCCAGTCCGGGCAGTCCCTGCCCCGGGCGTCGACGACGCGGGCCCGCATGTTGGGCAGCGGGACGCCCCAGGGGATGGAAGCCCAGCCCGGGTCGACCTCGTCGACCTCGAAGACCGTCGAGTGCACCGCGGCCTCGGTCATGCCGCCCAGCGCGACGAACCGCGCGCCGGGTACCAGGGCGTGCAGGCGTCCCGGGAGGTCCATGCCCACCCAGTCACCGCCGAGCAGGACCAGCCGCAGCGTGTCGCCCAGTCCCTCGGGGTCGGCCTCGGCCGCGGTGAGGGTCATGTCGAGCAGGGCGGGAACGCAGTTGACGAGGGTGATCCGGTGCTCACGCAGCAGCCGGATCCAGTGCTGCGGGTCGCGTTGGGCCGCTTCGTCGATCAGGACGACCGAGCCGCCCGCCGACAGCGGTCCGAACAGGTCGTAGACCGCCATGTCGAAGTCCAGCTCGGCAAGGGCCAGTCCGCGGTCGGACGCCCGCACCCCGAAGCGCGCGTTGATCGCGGCGAGGGTGTTCATGGCGGCGCCGTGGGAGACGTCCACTCCCTTCGGGGTGCCGGTGGACCCGGAGGTGAAGATCGTGTAGGCGACCGACGAGACGGGCTGGTCCAGCACGGGAGGCGCGGGCCGCAGGGCGTCGGCCGCGTCGAGGGTGAGGACGCGGGGCGAACCGCCGTCGGCGCGGGCGGGCGGTTCCACCGCGTCGGGCACGTCGGTCAGCACCGCCGTCACCGCGGCGGCCTCCAGGACGCGGGCCGCGCGCTCGGCGGGCTGGTGGACGCCGACGGGGACGTAGGTCGCGCCGGCACCCAGCACGCCGAGTACCGCCGCGACCTGACCGGCCCCCCTGGTGAGGCGTACCGCGACCGAGTCGCCCCGCCGGACACCGGCGTCGGTGAGCAGCGCGGTGACGCGCCCGGCCCAGGCCCTCAGTTCCCGGTACGTGAGGGGTCGGCCCGTCTCGTCGATCAGCGCCACCCGTTCGGGCTGCTCGGACGCGGCCCGGTGGAACCCCTCGTGCAGGCGCTCGGCCACCGCGGGCGCGTCGGTGTCGTTGACGCGCTCGCGGACCCGTGCCTGCTCGGCGGGCAGCAACGCCCCCACGGGACGGGCCCACGCGTCCTCGTCGTCGAGCAGGGTCTCCAGCAGGTTCCGGTAGGCGTCGAAGGCCGCGGCGGGGACGCCGGGCGCGAACAGCTCCTCCCTGACGTCCCAGTTGAGCAGGAGGCCGTCGGCCAGCTCGGTCACCTGCGCGTCCAGCCACACCTGGGGGCCCTGGGAGATGATCCAGGACGGCTCGCCGAAGGTCTCCCGCACGGCGCGGTCGTAGACCTCTCCGAGGCCGAGGGCGCTGGTGTACACGACGGGCGCGAGGACGGGCGTGCCGCCCGCGGCGCGGGAGAGGTCCCGCAGGACCTCGACGCCCGAGTACGATCCGCGCGCGATGGTTCTGCGCAGCTCCGCCTGGATGTCCCGGGCCGAGTCGGCGAACGGGCGCCCGGTGGAGAGGTCGATGTCCAGCAGGACGGAGCTGCTGAAGTCACCGATCAGCAGTTCGGTGCCGGGCCGGCCCAGATCCCGGTCGAACAGCGGGAGGTTGAGCAGGAACCGCGGCTCGGCGCTCCAGGCGGCGAGCACCTCGGCGAACGCGGCGGCCAGCACCGCCGTCGGGGTCACCCGGTGCTGCCTGGCCCGCTCGAGCAGGACGCGCTTGCGCGGGGCCGTCAGGTGGTGGTGCAGGCGAACGGTGCGGTGGTACCGCGGTGCGGCGGATTCCGGGCTGAGCGGGTCGACGACCGTGGGCAGTCGAGGCGGGGCGCTCAGTCCGTCCAGCCGCTCGCGCCACCAGTCGCGGGCCGCGGCCACGTCGTCCTTCCGGCGCGCCCGGCTCTCCCGCAGGTAGTCCCGGTAGCTGTGGCCGATGTGCGGCAGCGGGGTGTCCGGATCGTCGTAGAGGTGCTGGAGGTCCGCCAGGAGGACGCGCATGCTGGCGGCGTCGGCGCCGACCATGTCGAGATCGATGTGGAGGCGGGTCCGGTCGTCGGGCAGCAGACTGAGCGCGACGTCGAACACCTCACCCCGCTCGACGTCCATGCGCCGGTGGGTGTAGCGGTCCCGCAGCCGGTCGAGCGCCTCGGCGCAGCCGTCGGCCGGTTCCTCGGTGAAGTCGTTGACCGTGATGGCCGGTTGTACGGGCTCGGCGAGGATCCGCTGCCGACCGTCGTCGAGCACCGTGACCCGCAGCATCTCGTGACGTCGGCGGAGCTCGGTCACGGCGGCGGCGAGGCGCTCGGGGTCGAGGCCCCGTCCGTCGAGTTCGGCGTAGAAGTGCGCTCCGACGCCGCCGAGGGGCTGGTCGTCCTGGCGTCCGATCCAGTAGGCGTGCTGCATGACGGCAAGCGGGAACGCCCCGTCCGAGGGCGCCAAGTCCCGCCCCTGTGCGTCCGCTTCGGGCACGTCAGCCCGTGTCGGCTGCGGAGCGTCCGGCTTCTCCGACGCCGGCGTGGCCGGGGCGGCGCTCAGAATGGCCACCCATTCCCCCAGCGTCGCCGCCTCGGCGAGCTCCTCGTAACCGACCCCGATGCCCTGACGGCGCCAGTCGGCCGTGAGCCGGATGAGCCCCAGGGAGTCGAGCCCGAGCTCGAACGGGTCCGCGTCGAGGGTCACTTCCGTACGGGGGACGTCCAGGGCGGCGGCCACCGCCGCGAGCACCTCCGAGTCCCCCAGCTCCGCTCGTCCCGGTGCAGGCGCTTCGCTCACGAGTTCCGCTTCCTCCCTCATCACACCGCCGTATCTTAAATGACAATCATATTCACTTAGCCTAGCCTAGACGCCTGTTGACGTTTGCACCAGTCGCAACTTCCGCACCATGGAGGACACATGGGCTCGACTTCGGTCCACGGAGCACCGTCCGGAACACCGGACTGGCCCGGCTGGCCGCCCGAGGCCGCACAGCGCTACCGCGATGCCGGCCACTGGCGGGACGAGGTCTTCGGCGACCTCCCGGCCCGGCAGGCGTCGACACGTCCGCATGCCGTGGCCCTCGTCGACGGCGACCGCCGCTGGACCTACTCGGCGCTCGCGGCCGACGTCGAGGTCCTGCACCGGTCCTTGCACCGTCTCGGACTGCGCCGGGGCGACCGGGTCGTCGTGCAGCTGCCCAACCGCGCGGAGTTCGTGCTGCTCTGGTTCGCCCTGCAACGGCTCGGCGCCGTGCCGGTCCATGCCATGCCCGGGCACCGTCGCCACGAGATCGCCCACCTCGCCCGGATCACCGAGGCGGTCGCCCATGTGATCCCCGACCGGCACGCCCGCTTCGACTACCGCCCGTTGGCCTCGGAGGTGGCCGCCGACCATCCGTCGCTGCGGCACACGATCGTCGTCGGTGACACGGCAGGCCACACCGGCTTCGTCCCCTACGAGACGCTGCTCGATCCGCGGGCTCCCGCCGTCACACCCCCGGAACCGCCCGTCGCCGCCGGGGACCTGGCCCTCCTCCTGCTGTCCGGGGGCACCACCGGCACACCCAAGCTCATCCCGCGGACGCATCAGGACTACGCCTACAACGCGCGGGCCGCGGCCGAGGTGTGCCGGCTCGACGCGGACTCGGTCTACCTCGCCGTCCTGCCGATCGCCTTCAACTTCACCATGAGCTGCCCCGGCATCCTGGGCACGCTCCAGGCCGGCGGGACCGTGGTGCTCTCCCCCAGTCCCAGCCCCGGCACCGCTCTCGAGCTGATCGAGCGGGAGAAGGTCACCATCACCGCCATCAACCCGCCCCTCGTGCCGTACTGGCTGCGCGAGTTCGAGGAAGGCCGTCGCGACCTGTCCGGCCTCGCCGTCCTCCAGGTCGGTGCCGCGCGCCTGGCCGACGACCTCGCGCGCCGCATCGGGCCCACGCTCGGATGCCGGCTCCAGCAGGTGTTCGGCATGGCGGAGGGCCTGCTCAACCTGACCGCCCTCGACGACCCGGACGAGATCGTCTGTTCCACCCAGGGCCGCCCGGTGTCACCGGCGGACGAGGTCCTCGTCGTCGGCCAGGACGGCACGGCCGTACCCGACGGACACGTCGGCGAGTTGCTGACGCGGGGCCCGTACACACTGCGCGGGTACTACCGCTCCCCCGAGCTGGCACGGACACATTTCACCGAGGACGGGTTCTACCGCACCGGCGATCTCGTCCGGCGGCTGCCCACCGGGCACCTCAGCGTGGTCGGCCGCGTCAAGGAGCAGATCAACCGAGGTGGCGAGAAGATCGACGCCACCGAGGTCGAGGAGCACCTGCTCGCCCACCCCGGCATCGACTCCGCGGCGCTCGTGGCCGCGCCCGACCCCGAACTCGGCGAACGTTCCGTGGCGTTCGTGGTGTGCGCGGGCCCGGCGCCCGGCCCCCGGGAGCTGGCGTCCTTCCTCCGCGCACGCGGTCTGGCGGCCTACAAGGCACCGGACCGGGTGAGGGCCATCGAGCGGATGCCCTTGACCCCCGTGGGGAAGACGGACAAGAACGCGCTGAGGGAGAGGGCACGACGCGAGGACGGGCAGGCTTGACGGGCGGGAGAGGAGACCTGATGCGCGTTTCCGCCGACCGCGATCTCTGCGTGGGTGCCGGGCAGTGCGTACTGTCCGCCGGGGGCGTGTTCGACCAGGACCTGGATGACGGGCTCGTCGTGCTCCGGACGGCCGATCCCTCACCGGCGGAGCTGGACGCTGTCCGCGACGCGGTGGACCGGTGTCCCGTAGGGGCCATCACACTGCGGGAGGGGTGACCCGTACGCCGGCTCCCGGTCGTCCGGTCCGGACCGGGAGCCGCTCCCCGCGTACGGCTCAGCCCCCGGACATGGGCGTGGCCGGAGGCCCCAGGGTGCCGTCCACCAACGCGAGGCAGCGGTCCGCCGTGGCGGCGACGGCCGCGCTGTGCGTGATGAGGAGCACGGCAAGACCCCGTTCCTTTCGCAGTGTCGCCAGCATGTCGAGCACCTCCCGCTCGGTGGCGCCGTCGAGGGACGCGGTCACCTCGTCGCACAGCAGCACGCGTGGCCCGGCGGCGACGGCTCGCGCGAGGTTCGCCCGCTGGCGTTCCCCTCCGCTCAGCTCGCCCGGGCGGCGGCCCGCCGCGCTGAGGGGCAGGGAGACCGCGCTGAGGAGCTCTACGACCGGAGGCGGGGTGAGACCACCGCGGGCGGCCGCGCGACGGGCTCTCTCCAGGGATTTCCCGACGGTCTCGCGTGGGTTGAGCGCGGCACGGCTGTCCTGGTCCACATGGGCCACCCAGAGCCGGTCGGCCGCCGGCCTGCGGGCGACGGGCCACGGCTGGTGCGTGCCGTTCAGCCAGAGACGGCCCCCGCCCGGTTCCAACGTGCCCGCCAACGCCCGCGCCAGCGTGGTCTTGCCTGCTCCGGAGGCGCCCATCACGGCCACGCACTCGCCGGCACCCAGGGTCAGGTTCACACCCCGCAGAACGTGTTCCCCGCCCGGACCTCCCCGCACGCCCTCAGCCCTCAGCACCCATGCCCTCTCCCGAACAGCACACGTCTCGGGTGCCTCTTCGACCGGTCGCCGAGGGACGCTCGGGACCACGGCGGCACCGCGGTCGGGGACATCGGCGTCGGTGAGCCGGCCGTCGTTCATGGCGATCCGGCGGTGGGTGAGACGGTCGACCACGTCCATGTCATGACTCACCACCAGCATGGCGGCATGGCCGACGGCTGTGCTCAGGAGGTGGATCAGGTCGTCCGTCGTGCCCGGGTCGAGGCCGCTCGTCGGCTCGTCCAGGACGATCAGCTCCGCGCCGGTGGCCAAAGCCGCGGCCAGGGCCACGCGTTGGGCCTGGCCCCCGGAGATCTGGTGGGGGAAGGCCCGCGCCAAGTCCGCGGGCAGCCCCATACGGTCGAGTGCCTCCTCGCGGAGGGACGCGAGCTCCGCGCGTGCCGCTCCGGACCGGCGGGCCGCACGGTCCAGCACCCATCCGACGCGATGCTCGGCGGGCAGCGCGCTGGCGCAGTCCTGCGGCAGGTACGCGGCCAGGCGGCCGCGCACCCGCCGGGCGCCGTCGGGTGCGAACGGGTCGTGGCCCGCGACCCGGACCGTGCCGCCGACGCGTGCCAGCCCCGGCCTCGTATGACCCAGCAGGGCGTGTGCCAGCGCCGTCTTGCCCGACCCGGACCGGCCGAACAAGCCGACCCGCTCCCCCGGCCGTATCGTCAGCGAGCAGTCGGCGAGCACCCTCCGCTCGGCGGCCGAGAGGGTCAGTCCCGCCACCTCCACCAGGCTCATGGCGCGGTCTTCCCTTCGTTTCGTGGCCGCCCGACGGGGGACGTGAGGCGGTCCGCGGCCAGGGTCGTCCCGAGTCCGAGAACGACCAGCAGCAGGGCCGGAGCCAGCACCGGCCACGGCTGTGCTCCCGCGCCCACCGCGTTCTCCCGGACCAGCCGGCCCCAGTTGGCGGCCGGCGCCGGCGCGCCGAGGCCCAGGAAGCCCGCTGTCGCGCAGAGCTGCGTGGCGGCGATGAAACGCAGGCCGGCCTCGGCCCACGCTTCGGGGGCGATGTTCGGGAGGATGTCGTGGCGGACGACCGCCCACCTGCTGTCCCCCCGTGCCAGCGCGGTGCGTACGTAGGCCAGCTCGGTCAGCCGGGCGGTGGCCGCGCCGATGACACGCACGGAGAACGGCAGGCTCACCAGGGTGACGGCCACAAGTACGGCGACGTCGCTGCCCGGACTGCCGGCCGCGATCAGCAGCGTGATCAGCAGCGGAGGCACGGCAGCCAGGCCGTCCACGACGCGCAGCACACCCTTGAGGCGGCCGCCCCGGGCCAGGCCCGCGAAGGTACCCACGGCCAGCCCGACGACACTGCCCAGCGCGGTCGCGGCCAGCGCCTGGAGGACGAGAGTCCGCCCGCCGTGCGCCGTACGGGCCAGCGCGTCGCGCCCCAGCACATCGGTGCCGAAGGGCCTCGACCAACTCGCGGGTTCGAACGGCATACCCACCCGTTCGGTCGGCGAGGGCAGGGGCAGCCACGGTCCGGCCAGTGCGGCCAGCACCGTCAGGAGCAGAGCCGCCGTCAGCAGCCTTCCGAGGATCGTGCGGGTCATGGCGCACCCCGTTCGCCCCGACGCCACGACGCGGGGCGGGAGCGGACATTCAGCAGTCCGGCCAGCAGATCGCCCACGAACAGGATCAGCAGCGCGGAGCCCGCCAGGGCCAGCCCCAGCCCCTGCACCATCGCGGCGTCCCGGTAGGTGACGGCGCGGGCCAACTCGCTTCCCACGCCCGGGTAGTTGAACAGTGTCTCGACGACCAGGCTGCCGCCGAGCAGCCCGGCCGCCATCACGGCCAGCCCCTGGATTCCGGGAGCGGCGGCCGCGGGCAGTACGTAGGACCATGCCAACCGCACGCCCGACTCCCCGTCCAGCCGGGCCTGTTCGATCGCGGGGCTCTCGGCGACGCCGACCACGGCGGCGCGGACCAGACGGGTCGCCACCCCGAGGCCGCCCAGAACCAGGCCGGCCACGGGGAGCACCAGCATGTCCGGACGCCGCCAGGGGGAATCCCCCGGCGGGAACATCGACACCGCCGGGAACAGCCCGCCCCGGTGGGCCAGCACCACGACCAGCCCGGTGGCCAGGAGGAACTCGGGCAGCGCGATCAGCGTCACCGTCATCGACGACAGCAGCCGGTCCCCGAGCCGGCCGGCCCGGAGACCGGCGACCAGACCGAACGCCGTGGCGAGCACGGCGATGCCGGCCACCGCGAGTCCGACCAGCACCACCGAGTTGCCGAACCGCGAGGCGAGCACCTCGGCCACCGGTCTGCCCGCGGCGGAGGAGCGGCCGAGGTCGCCGGTGAGCGCGTCGCCCAGCCACGTCACGTAGCGCGTCACGGCCGGCTCGTCGAGACCCAGCCGGGCCCGGATCTCCGCCCGTTCGCTCTCGGTGGCGTCCGCGCCGGCGACGACCCCTGCCGCGTCGCCGGGCAGCGCCTCGGTCGAGAAGAAGAGCACCGCCGACAGCAGCAGCATCGTCGCGACGGCCGTCGCGCCGCGGGCCAGAGCGAACCGGATCACGCGAGTGCGGCGGCCGACAGGTCGGGGAACTGAAGCGATCGGACACCGCTCACCTTGTCGGTGTGGGCGTCCACGGTGGGGACGAAGACCGGGATGATCTCGTTGCCCTTCTCCCACAGCAGGCCCTGCGCCTTGTGCGAGGCCGCCTCCCGGTCGCCCTCGGCCGGCGCGCTGCGAGCGGTGGCCACCAGTTTGTCGATGTCGGGGAAGGTTCCGGGGGTGTGATTGGCCTCGAAGGGTGCCGACGGGTTGTACCCGGCGGCGAACGGGAGGCGCTGGTAGGCCTCGTAGTCGGCGAAGAGCTGCCCGGCCGGCAGTTCCCGCAGTCTCGCCTTCACCCCGATGGCCCGGAGGTCCTCCACGATCAGCGTGGCCGTCTCGACCATGCCGGTCAGTTCGGGACCGGCGGTCAGCTCGATGGACATCCCCTCGTGACCGGCCTGGCGCAGCAGCGCCTTCGCCTGGTCGGGGTCGTGGGGCCGCTGCTCCAGGCCCTTGTCATAGCTGGGGAAGCCGAGCGCCGGGACGTCGTTGCCGATCTCGGCGCGGCCGAAGTACACCGTGTCCACGATGGCCTGGCGGTCGACCGCGAGGCGGAACGCCCTGCGTACGCGCTCGTCCTTGAACGGCCCGTGCGACAGGTTCATCTCGAACCGCAGGTTCGACACGTACGGAGGCTCACCGGCGCTCACGGTGAGGCCGCTGGACTTCGCCAGGTCCCGCGCGTTGAAGGGCGAGACCCCGCTGACGAAGTCGGCCTGTCCCTCCCGGAGAGCGTTCGCTCTCGCCTCGGCGTCGCCGATGGACAGGAGGTGGATCTCCTCCAGCCGCACCTCGTCGCCGAAGTAGTCGGCGTTGCGGCGCAGCACCGTCTGCTGCCCGGGCTCGAACGCCTCGATCACGAACGGCCCGCAGGACGGCGTCTTCGGGGTGAACTCGGTGGTGCCGTCCTTGATGACCAGCATGCTCTGGCACAGCAGCAGGCGTCCGTCCGCGATGGGCTGCGCGGTGGGCAGGCGGAGGGTGCGCCGGTCGAGCTTGCGGGCGGAGGCGAGGTCGAAGTTGCGGCCGACGAGGCGGGTGAACGGCAGGCCCTCCAACTCGTCGGGTGCGCGCAGCGAGTGGAGCAGGTCGGAGGCGGTCACCGGCGATCCGTCGGTGAAGGTGACGGAGTCACGCAGCCGCAGGGTGTACGAGGTGAGGTCGTCGCTGATCTCGATCGACTCCAGGATGCCGTAGCCGACGCCGTCCGGCTGCCCCGCGTCGATGGCCCCGAGCGGGGCGTGGACGAGCCGTGCCCGGACGAAGTCGAGGGCGGTCGGGCCGACGAAGTAGTTCAGCGTCTCGCTCGACCCACCTCCGGCGAAGGCCGCGCGCAACGTCGCGCCCGCGTCGTCGCCACCACCGTCCGAGGAGGAGGAGCAGGCGGTCAGCAACCCGGAGATGCCTGCGGCGGTCAGGGCACCGAACCCGAGGAAGGCGCGACGAGGGAGATTGCTCACTTTATGTCCTTGCTTGCGGAGAGCTTGCGGAGAGAGAGGCAGGGTGCCGGGCACAGGCTTCGCGCCCATCATATGGAAACAATTATCATTCTCAATAAGGTTTACATGAAAATGATTTTCATGTAAACTGCCGGCCATGGCGAATGTCGACGAGGCCGGACTGATCACGTACCTGAGGACCAACCGGGCGTTCATGGCGCCGGTCGTCGAACAGGCCGTCGGCCTGCTCGACCTGAAAGGCCGTCACCGCGTCCTCGATGTCGGCACGGGCGCGGGCGGCGGCCTGGTCGCCCTCGCGCGTGCCGCCGGTGAACAGGCCCGGGTCCTGGGCGTGGACCGCAACGAGAGCGCGCTCGCGCTGGCCCTCCGGCACGCGGAGGAGGAGGGCGTCCTCGGCCAGGTGCGCACCGAGGCCGCGGACCTGCTCCAGGTCGCCGAGAGGGCCTCCGGACGGGACCGTTACGACGCGATCTGGGCGAGCGACGTCATCTGGCCGGGAAACGTCGAGGATCCCGCGGCGGCGGTCGCGCGGCTGGCCGGAGCCCTGGCACCGGACGGCGTGCTCGCGCTCTTCACGAGCAACTACTACAGCTCGACCTTCCTCCCCGGTCACGCCGTCCTGGAACGGCAGCTCTTCACCGCTTCGGAGCTGGACTGGGGAATCCCCGCCGACGGCCCGGAGCACTACGCGCGGCACGTGCACTGGATGACCGCGGCCGGCCTGCGTCAGGTACGGCTCCACGTCCTGCCCCGGATCGGCTTTCCGGCGGACGCGGACCCCACGGTCCGCCCCTATCTGGAGAAGGCCGTGTGGCCCCAACTGCTGGCGGGCGCCCGGGCGCGAGGAAGGGAGGCGGGGATGACGGAGGAGGACATCGCACGGGCCGAGGCCCTGCTGACCCCCGGACGTCCCGAGTACGTGGTCGACGAGCCGGGCTACTACCTGATCCACCCCACATTGCTGGTGACCGGACGCCGCTGATCCCCCCGGCACGGCGGCCACCTCATCGACCTCGCACGGGAAGGCACTTCCGCATGCCCAGGGCCACGGACGCCCTCCCCGAAGGCCCGCACACGCATATCGCGGAGCTGGACGCGGCCATCATCGAGCTGGTCCGCCGGCGTACCGAGATCTGCACCCGGCTGGCCACTCAGCGCCGGGCCGCCGGAAGGCCGACGATCGAACTCGCCCGCGAGAACGACGTCCTGCGGAGGTACGGCGAGGCACTCGGGCGCCCCGGCATCTCCCTGGCAATGCTCCTGACGGAGCTGGGACGACGGTGACCCCCGCCCACGAGCCGGCCCGCCCCCTCACGTCGTAATGACATCCATTTTCATGTAGTCTCTGTCCCGCTCACCCCGTTCACACCGGAGGTCCTCATGGCCGTACCCAAACGCAAGATGTCGCGCAGCAACACCCGGCACCGTCGCGCGCAGTGGAAGGCGGTGACGCCCCAACTGGTGACGGTCACGGTCGACGGGGTTCCGTACCGCGTCCCTCAGCGGCTGGCCAAGGCGTACGAGCGCGGCCTGCTCCGCCCCGAGGACTGACACCGCATGACCCAAATCCCCTCGCGGCGCCTGCCCGTCACCGTTCTGTCGGGGTTCCTCGGCGCCGGCAAGACCACCCTGCTCAACCATGTCCTCGGAAACCGCGAGGGCTTGCGCGTCGCCGTCATCGTCAACGACATGAGCGAGGTCAACATCGACGCCGCCCTGGTGCGCGGCGGCGAGGCGGCCCTGTCACGCACCGAGGAGCGCCTGGTCGAGATGACCAACGGATGCATCTGCTGCACCCTGCGCGACGACCTGCTCGAAGAGGTGGACAGGTTGGCGCGCGAGGGGCGCTTCGACTACCTCCTCATCGAGTCCTCCGGCATCTCGGAGCCCATGCCGGTGGCCGCCACCTTCGCCTTCGCCCGCGACGACGGCGCCACCCTCGACGAACTGGCCCGGCTGGACACCATGGTCACGGTCGTGGACGCCGCCAACTTCCTGCCCGAGCTGGCCGGAGGCGACGAACTGACCGCACGGGGCCTGGACCAGTACGAGGACGACGAACGCACGGTCAGCGACCTGCTGATGGACCAGATCGAGTTCGCCGACGTCATCGTCCTCAACAAGCTCGATCTCGTCGACGCCGCGTCCGCCGACCGGCTGCGCGCCGCCCTGGCGCGGCTCAACCCCGCCGCCCGCGTGGTGCCGGCCGTGCGGGGCCGCGTACCGGTCGGCGAGGTCCTGGGCACCGGCCGCTTCGATCCGGAGCGTGCGCAGCAGGCTCCGGGCTGGGTCAGGGAGCTCAACGGCGACCATGTTCCCGAGACGGAGGAGTACGGCATCTCCTCGACCGTCTTCCGCTCCGGAACGCCCTTCCACCCAGGGCGGCTGTGGTCCTTCGTGACCGAGTCGCTCGACAGCGGCGGCTACGGACAGGTGCTCAGGTCCAAGGGCTTCTCACGCTGGCCAGCCGGTCCCACGTGACGGGACTGTGGTCCCAGGCCGGCTCGGTGGCGCGCTTCGAGCCCTCCTCCGCGCGTGACGCCGAGAGCACCTTCGCCCAGGAACTCGTGTTCATCGGCACCCAGTTGAACCCCGAGGCCCTGCGGGCGGCCCTGACCGACTGTCTCATGAGGGAGGACGAGCGGCACCCCGGTTCCGACCCCTTCCCCGCCTGGGACACCTACGGCTTCGACGAGGTCTGCGCGCACGAGCACGAGCCCCTCACCGCAGTGACGGGGCACTGAGGCTCCGGGCCGGACGGTGGTCGCAGCCACGGCACCGTCCGGCCCGGTACACGATCCGTGTCAGGGAGGACACTCATGGACAGGGAAAAGCCGCAGCTGGGGACGGTTCAGGAGACGCTCCTCATTCCGCTGTACGCACGCGCGGTGGAGAACCGCAAGGAGTTTCCCCTGCTGCGTGACGCCCGGGCCGAGGAGATCGTCGCCGCGATCGAGTACGACTTCGCGCGCTTCGACGGTCTTCCCAGCCTCACCGGCGTGATGCTGCGGACCGTGCTCTTCGACCGGTGGGTGACGGACTTCCTGGCCGCGCATCCCGACGGGACCGTGGTAGAGATCGGCACCGGGCTGAACACACGCCACGAACGCCTCGACAACGGGCGGGCCAGGTGGTTCGACCTCGACCTGCCCGACGTGATCGATCTGCGCAGGACCTTCTTCGCGGACACTCCCCGGCGGACGATGATCGCGGCCTCGGTGACGGACGAGGCATGGGCCGACGAGGTGGCCTCCGGGACCGACGGGCCGTACCTGTTCGTGGCGGAGGCCGTGCTGCCCTACCTGCACGAGCCCGATGTCCGCCGGGTCGTCGATCTCCTCTCCGACCGATTCCAGGGTGCGCTGCTGGCGCTCGACACCGCCGGTACCGGCTTCTTCGACACCCAGGAACAGCACGACGCCCTCAGCAAGGTCGCGGCCCGTATGCACTGGTACTGCCCCGACCCGGCCGGACTGGCCGCCTGGCGGCCGGGCGTGCAGGTGCTGGCGTCGCACACGCTCACCAGCCTCCCCGGCCCCCTTGTCGACGAACTACCCGTCTCCTACCAGGAGATGCTGTCGGTGCTCGCCGCCCAGCGGCTCCCCCAGGCCGAGGGCTACCGGCTCAACCTCGTGCGCCTGCCCTGACGCCACGACAGGTGACGAGCCCGTGTACGCGCGCCCTGGTTCCGCCGCCCCGAGCGTCGGACCGGGGCGTGTTTCGCGTTGTTGGGGGCGGCGGGAGTCTGACGGAGCTCCCGGCTGTGACTCCGCGGAGTCACAGCCGGGAGCTCCGTCCACCGCGAGAACGCCGGGACTACCAGGACGACTTGGTGACCCCGGGAAGGAAGCCGGCGTGGGCCTGCTCCCGCACGCGGACACGGGACAGGCCGAACTTCCGCAGGTGGCCCCGCGGTCGCCCGTCCACGCTGTCCCGGTTGCGGATCCGGGTCGCGCTGGCGTTACGCGGCTGTCGCCGGAGCTCCTCCAGTGCCGCCCGGCGTTCGGCGTCGGTGGAGGACGGCCGACGGATGATCTCCTTCAGCTCCGCCCGCCGGGCCGCGTACCGCTCGACGACCGCCTTGCGCTTCTCGTTCTGCGCGATCTTGCTCTTCTTGGCCATCAGACCTTCACTCCCCGGGCGCGGATGCGGGCCACGGCGGCCTCGATGCCGATGCTGTCGACGGTCTTGATCGCCTTGGCGCTGAGCGTCAGCCGGACGTACCGGCCCTCACTCGGCAGCCAGTAGCGCTTGCGCTGGATGTTGGGGTCGAAGCGGCGCGAAGTACGCCGGTGCGAGTGGGAGATGGTGTTGCCGAAGCCCGGCTGAGCACCGGTCAGTTGGCAGTGGGCGGACAAGGTCTACCTGCCTCTCGTCGGACGATGGTTTTTGGTAATGGAAACCATTTCCAATATAGTACCCCCATGGCTCGCAACGAGGTACGCCCGATCATCAAGCTCCGCTCCACCGCCGGAACCGGCTACACGTACGTCACCCGCAAGAACCGCCGCAACGACCCCGATCGCATGGTCCTGCGCAAGTACGACCCGATCGCCCGACGCCACGTCGACTTCCGCGAGGAACGCTGACCCGCCGGACCGAGCCCTCCCGCCACCGGCCCGCACCGACCCGAAGGAAAGGAACCTCTCCATGAAGCCTGGAATCCACCCCGCGTACGGTCCCGTCGTGTTCCGCGACCGTGCCGCCAACTACGCGTTCCTCACGCGCTCCACCATGACCAGCGACAAGACGATCGAGTGGGAGGACGGCAACACCTACCCGGTGGTCGACGTCGAGATCTCCAACGTGAGCCACCCCTTCTACACGGGGACCGCCCGCGTACTCGACACCGCCGGACGGGTGGAGCGGTTCGAGCGCCGCTACGGCCGACGCGGGGGGAACTGATGGGGGCCGAGGCCCGGCTGCCGGTGGTGATCGTCGGCGGGCTGCACGCCGACGCCCGCCGAAAGGTCGTGGACCGCCTGCTGCGCGACGTCCCCGGCAGCGTCGCCCTCCACCACGACCTCTCCACGGCGGCCGAGGGCACCGTCCTGCGCCAGGTACGCGACGCCTCGGGCGCGCTGTCCCGCGGCGACGCCCCTCTGGTCAACGAATGCGCGTGCTGCACGCTGCGCGACGACCTGGTCCCCGAGCTGGAGCGGCTGGCCGACGCCGGCCTGACCCGGCTCGCCGTCGTCGAACTGTGGGACTCCGTCGAGCCCAGGTCCATGGCCGAAGTCGTCGTCGCCCACGGGGCCGACCGGGTTCGTCTCACCAACGTGATCACGGCCGTCGACCCCGCGCTCGTGCTCCCCTGCCTGGGCAACGGCGACGACCTCGCCGAAGCGGGCCTCGCGGTCGGTACGGGCGACCAGCGCACCGTCGGCGACACCTGGGCCCGGCAGTTGGAGTACGCCGCCGTGGTCGCCCTCGTGGAGAGCGAGGAAGCCGACGAGGAGGACCACGCGCTCCTGAGCCAGCTCCACCCCACCGCCCGGCGGGTGGACGCCGAGTCCGCGGAACTCGCCCGGCTGGCCTTCGCCGGCTTCGACGTGGAAGCGGCCGGCGCCGCCCAGCACCCGGCGTGCGCCCTGCTCCCCCAGGAGGCGGACGAGGCAGGAGTCGCCACCCTCGTCTGGCGCCGCCGTCGCCCCTTCCACCCGGAACGCCTCTACCAGGCGCTCGAGGAGCTCTGCTGCGCCGCGGCGCGGAGCCGCGGGCGGTTCTGGCTCGCCGACCGCCCCGACACCCTGCTCTCCTGGGACGCCGCCGGCGGGGCCCTGTGCGTGGAGAACGCCGGCCCCTGGCTGGCTTCGCTGCCCGACGCCGCCTGGGACCTGGTCCCGCCCGTGCGCCGGGCCGCGGCCGCGCTGGACTGGCACCCGGAGCACGGCGACCGCGGCCAGCACCTCGTCTTCACCTCGCCCGGACTCGACCGCGACGGGCTCGCACGACTCCTCGAGTCCTGTCTGCTCACCGACGCCGAGTACGCCGCGGGACCCGAGGCGTGGAAGAACCTGCCGGCCGCGTTCGACCCCCTTCTCGACCCGGTCCCCTAGTCCTCGCCCGCGGCATTCAGCTCCGTCCGCAACCCACCGAAGAAGGAGTACACATGGCCCGACGCCAAGACCCCCGCAAGCCGCAGAAGTCCCGCCCCAACCCGCTGGACGCGGCCGGGATCACCTACATCGACTACAAGGACACCGATCTGCTGCGGAAGTTCATTTCCGATCGCGGCAAGATCCGCAGCCGCCGGGTCACCCGGGTCACGGCCCAGCAGCAGCGGCAACTCGCCGCGGCGATCAAGAACGCCCGCGAAATGGCACTGCTCCCGTACACGAGCCGGCAGGGCTGAACCCAGCGGCGGCACCGGCGAAATTGACAGCGCACATGAGAATGCACCCCCGCGCGGGGGTGCATTTCCCATTTCCCGATTCGACGTGAGGAACGCTCAATGGTCGTCCCAGTGGCCGTCGTGAGCCGCGTGCCGGTGACCGTCGTGCACGTAGTCCATGTGGTCGCCGTGCGGCACCGCCACATGCCCGCAGCCCTCGCCGTGCGTATGGGAGTGACTGGAGTGTTCGCGATGTTCGCCGGCCTCGCACTCGTCCGTGTGCCCCTGGTGGTCGCGGTGCAGGTGACCGTCGTGCACGTAGTCCACATGGTCACCGTGAGGTACTGCCACGTGCCCGCAGCCCTCGCCGTGCGCGTGGTCGTGTCCGGGGTGCGGCTGGTGTTCCAGGGCTGTCGCCACGCCGATCATCTCCGTGAATTCGTGCCGCCGCGCAGTACGCGCGGCGCGTCCGGATCTATTTACCCCCCGTGTGCGCAACATTGCCACACGAGACACGCGTCGGCGAAGAATTCCCAACTCCTTGAAATCGACAACGATTTTCAGGGTGAATTCAAGAATTACCACCACCGGATTCCGCGGCGACAGGTGTCAACGGGTGTGCGGCGCGTTGGTATTGTCGTACGGTGATGCCGGGTGGGGTGGGTGACGAGAATCACGTGTCGGAGCGGGGCGGGATCGCCGATGCCGTGCGCCTCGTCGTGCGCGCGGTCGTGTACGTCGCCCTCGGCGGGTTCGCGCTCGTCACCGTCGTCACGGTCGCCAGTGTCCTCGGACCGGCGCTCGCGCTCGACCTCTACACTCCGCCCGTCGCCGCCTGGTGGACCGTGTTCACCGCCGTCGTCGTCCAGGGCGTCCCGTTCCTCCTGCTCGGCGCGCTGGTGTCGGCGGCCATCGGCGCCTTCGTGCCCGAGCGGGTCTTCACCCGGCTGCTGCCGCGCAGCCCGGCTCTCGCCGTACCCGTCGCGGGCGCGGCCGGCGTGGTGCTTCCCGGGTGCGAGTGCGCGTCCGTACCGGTGGCCGGCAGTCTGATCCGGCGGGGTGTCGCCCCGGCCGCCGCGCTGGCGTTCCTGCTCTCCGCCCCCGCGATCAACCCCGTCGTCCTCGTCGCCACGTCCCTCGCGTTCCCCGGCCAACCCCTGATGGTGGTGGCCCGGTTCGTCGCCTCGCTCGCCACCGCCGTGGCCATGGGCTGGCTGTGGGCACGCTTCGGCCGGAAGGAGTGGCTGCGGCTGCCGGGAAAGCCGTCGGCCGGATCCGGCGCTTCCCGCGCGGGTGCCTTCGTGGCGGGGCTCCAGCACGACTTCCTGCACGCCGGGGGATTCCTGGTGCTGGGTTCCGCCGCGGCGGCGACCTTCAACATCGCGGTGCCGCGGTCGCTGCTGGACGTCTTCACGGCGTCCGCCTGGGTGTCGGTGCTCCTGCTGGCCCTCCTCGCCGTCGTGCTGTGCGTGTGCAGCGAGGCGGACGCGTTCGTGGCGGCGTCGCTGAGCGGATTCGGGCCGGTCGCGCAGCTGGCGTTCATGGTGGTCGGCCCGATGGTCGACCTCAAGCTGTTCGCGCTTCAGGCCGGCACGTTCGGACGGCCGTTCGCGATCCGGTTCTCGTCCGTCACCTGGGCGGTCGCCGTGGTGAGCAGTGTGCTCGTGGGGTGGTGTGTGCTGTGAGCCGGTACGGTCCGGCCGTGCTGTTGCTGCTGGTCGGCGCCGCGGTGCTGCGGATCTCCCTGTTCGGCGACCTGTATCTCCGGTACGTGCAGGTCGGCCTGCGGCCGTACCTCATCGCGTCCGGGGCGCTGCTCGCGCTGCTCGGTCTGGTGCGGGCGGCGCTGACGGCACGGGACGGCACGGCGGCCACGGACCGGGCAGCGCGCCCGGCCGACGGCGCGCACGGCCACTCCCCTTCCCACGCGGGCGGCGGCCCCCGCGTCGCCTGGCTGCTCGCGCTGCCCGCCGCCGCGCTGCTCCTCTTCCCGCCGCCCGCGCTCGGTTCCTACAGCGCCGAGCGCGACGAGGCCCGGCGCGCGGCGGAGAACGTCGGCACCTTTCCCGCGCTGCCCGCCGGGGACCCGGTGGACCTGAGCGTGACTCAGTTCGGTTCCCGTGCCGTCTACGACAGCGGCTACTCGCTGAGGGGCCGCACGGTCCGGCTGACCGGCTTCGTCACCCACGGGGACGGCGGCGCCTGGTACGTGACCCGGCTCCGGGTCGCGTGCTGCGCGGCCGACGCCACGACGGTCAAGGCGGAGATCCGCGGCGCGGACGCGCCGGAGACCGACACATGGGTGACGGTGACGGGCACCTGGCACCCCGAGGGCGGACTGGGAACACCCGAGGCCTGGCCGCCGGTGCTGGACGCCGCGAACGTCGAACGGATCGCGGAGCCGTCGGATCCGTACGAGAAACGCTGACCCCCGTCGCCGCGCGCGTGGGGCTGGCAAGCTGCTGGGTGTGACAGCGCATGAGACGGTGCGGACTCCCGTGACCGCACAGATCAGCCGGGCCGAGGACGCCACCGCGGCCGTCCGGCGAGAACTCACCGCGTGCTGGACGGCGGTCATCAACGCCGGGGGAGCCGTCGTGCCCATGGACTGCCCGCTCCCGCCGGTGACCGAGGCCGCGCTCCGGCCGGCGGTGGAGAGGATCACGCGTGAACTCTCCCCGGACCGGAGCAGACTGCTGCTGGCGACCGTGGACGGCGCGCTCGCGGGCTGGATGCTGCTGCGCCGCGAGCAGCACCCTCTCGTGGCGCACTGCGGCATCGTGAACCACGTCCAGACGCATGTCCGCTTCCGGGGCCTGGGCGTCGGCGCCGCGCTGATGCGGCGGGCGAGAGGCGTCGCGCGCGACGAGATGGGCTTGGAGCGGCTGCAACTCACCGTGCGGTCCGGTCTGGGCCTCGAGGACTTCTACCGCAAGGCGGGCTGGACCGAGGTCGGCCGGTGGCCGGGCGCGCTCCGTGTGGCGCCCGGTGACGACCGGGACGAGATCCTGATGAGTCTGGCCCTCTGAAGGGGTTCCCTCCCCCGCGGACTCAGGTCGCGGCGGTGGCACGGACTCCGCGCGGGTCGCCCATGACCGCGACCAGTACGGCGCTGTCGCCGAACTGCCAGACCGGCGTGACATGGGCGAAGCCGGCCCGGCGCAGCAGTTCGGCGTGGCGGCTCACCGTCACCTGCTCGTCGCCCCCGCTCCCGCCGGCCGCCTGGCGCCGGCTGCGTTCGTCGAGCAGGTCGGCCAGTTCGGGGTCCTGGGCCGCGGCGTCCCACCAGGACCGCCAGTCCTCCTGCTCGCGGCCGCCCGTGCGCTCCGCCCTGCGTCGGCCCACATGGGCGGTGAGGTCCGCGCACGGTGCCGCGCCCGGCGGGAAGTGGTCTCCGTTGACGAGGACGCCGCCGGGGCGGAGCAGGGACGCGAGGGAACGGTACGTGCGCAGCAGCGCCGGCTCGGGCAGGTAGTGCAGCGCGGTCGTCGAGAGGGCGGCGTCCAGGGGACGTCGCAGTCCGAGTGCCTGGGTCCAGCCCTCCTCACCGATGACGGTGTCGACGTAGCGGGCGGCGTCGGCGTGGTGGGTGCGCCCCAGTTCCAGCAGTAGGGGGTCCATGTCGGCGGCGACGATCTCCGCGTGCGGGAAACGGGCGGCGAGCCTGGCGGCCAGGGAACCGGGACCGCACCCGAGGTCGAGCAGGTGGGGGTGGGCGCGGCCGGCGGTGATGTGCTCGACGACGTCCGCGATCACGGTGAACCGCTCCTCGCGGTCCACCGCGTACCGCTCCTGCTGCCTTTCCCAGCGCTCCACCCATGCCCTGGCCGTCCCCATGCTCACGCCCATCGCTCGCGCCACCTCATCCGTCTCTCGTCCATCCGTGGGCACAGACGAATCTACAGGTGGAAACGGTTATCAGTTGCCATTCACGTCAACGACGCGAGGACGGTCAGCAGGCGGTCGATCTCCTCGGCCGTGTTGTAGGCGTGCAGACTCACCCGTACGGAGCCGTCCCGCTCGTCGGTGCCGGCCTGGCAGAGGCTGTCGGCGCGCACCATGAAACCGTGGCTGAAGAGGATGAACCCGAGGTCGTCGGACGGGATGTCGCGGTGGCGGAAGGTGACGATGCCGTGGCGGCGCTGGTCCGCGGGCAGTGCGGAGTCGGCGGCCAGGCTCGCCGGGCAGCCGAGGACCTCGTACGGGCCGAGGTGTCTCAGCCGGTCCGTCAGCCGGGTGGTGAGCGTGGTCGTCCAGCGCGCGATCCGCTCGACCCCGGCCGCGTCGAGCCAGTCGAGCGCGGCCCGCAGCGACACGATGCCCACCGTGTTGGGCGTGCCCTGCCAGCCGCCCGGCCGGAACACGGGCCCCCGCGCGTTGCGCGCCCACACCGCGCCCGATCCGGGCAGGGCCATCGCCTTGTGCCCGGAGAAGACCACGAAGTCCACGTCCAGCGACGGATCGTCGAGGTGGACGGGCAGATGACCGACGCTCTGCGCCGCGTCCAGGCAGATCGGCACGTCCGGGCCGACCGCTTCGCGGATGCGGTGCACGTTCATGTCGCCGCCGTAGACGTGGTGGACGTGGGTGGCGGCCACGAAGCGGGTCCGGGGGCCGACGGCGTCGGTGAGGGCCCGGTGGTCGTAGTCACCGGAGACCTCCTGGTACGGCAACGCCCGTACGCGGACGTCGACATGGCGCTCGGCCAGCAGCCGCCGGACCTCGAGCCAGGGGTCCAGATTGGCCCGGTGGTCGGCGTACGGCACGAGGATCTCGTCGCCGTCGGTGAGGTGCGGGAGCAGCCAGTCGCGGGCGACGGTGCGCAGGCCCTCGGTGGTGCCGCTGGTGAAGTGGACGCCGGAGCGGCCCGGTTCGGGGTCGTGGAGGAAATCCTTGACCCGCTCCCGGGTCGATTCCACCAGTTCCGTGGTCCGGTTGGCCCAGGGGTAGGTGCCGCGGCCCGCGTTGGCGTTCGAGGTCGTGAGGTAGGTCTGGACGGCCTCCAGTACGGCGCGGGGCTTCTGCGACGTCGCCGCGCTGTCGAGGTACGCCAGCTCCGGATGGCCGGCGACGATGGGGAACTGTTCCCTCAACTCCCGCTGCCACAGCGTGTCCTCGGACTCCACCTCGGGAAGCGGGTGCCCGGCGCTCACTCGCGCACCAGCGGTGCGCCCGCGTCCCGCCAGGCGACGATCCCACCGTCCAGGCTGCGGACGTCCGGGTGGCCCATCCGGGTCAGCGCGGCGGCGTAGCGCAGTGACTTCTCGCCGACGGGACAGGCGAGCAGCACGGGTGTGCGTTTGCTGAAGGGGAGTCCGCCGCGGAGCAGTTCCTCGAAGAGCTCGTCGACGATGTTGACCGAGCCCTCGATGTGCAGGGCGGCGTAGGCGTGCGGACTGCGCAGATCGACGACGAGCGGCCGGGGGTCACCCTCGACGGTCCAGCGTCGGGCGTCGTCGACTGCGATGACGCGGGCCTCCGCATGAGCCTCGGCGTCGGTGACGGCCGTCGCGGAGCGCCCCCGCTCCGTGCGGCCCAGAAGCTCCGGGCGTCGCTGACGCACATAGCTGAGATAGCTCTCGGCCCGGTCGCACACGATGAAGACCGCCGTCCGCCGCTCCCCCGTCCCGTCCAGCTCGGCGTCGGCCTCGCGCAGATGCCGCACCGCTCCCTGGTAGGCGGCGCCTCCGGTCGGTCCGGACAGCAGTCCGCAGCGGCGGACGAGGGTGATCATCCCGTCGATGGCCTCGTCGGAGGTCACCGACTCGATGGTGTCGTACGTCGCAGGGTCGAACAGGCCGACCTGGTGGACCTCGTCGATGGTGCGGATGCCGGGTATGAAGTCCGACTTGTGGGCGACCAGGCCGAGGACCCTCACGTGCGGGTCGTGCTCGCGCAGGGCCCTGGCGACACCGGTCGACGAACCCGCCGTGCCGACGCAGGCGATGAACCAGTCCGGCACCCGGCCGTCCAGGTCCTTCACTATCTCGGGACCGGTGCCCGCCGCGTGCGCCTCGACATTGCGCGGGTTGAAGTACTGGTCGGTGTGCAGATAGGTGCTCCCCGGGTCGGAGAGCGCCCGGTGGAAGTGCGTCAGCGGGTCGTCCGTGTCGGTCGGGTCGAGGCACTCGCTGCGCCCGGGAAGCTCCTCGATCTCGGCGCCGAGGAGCAGGAGGAGTTCCTTGATCTCGGGTACGCGCATGCGGTTGGTGACGCTCTTGAACCTCAGTCCGTGCATACCGGCCAGCAGGGCCAGGGCCTTGGCCGTGTTGCCGCTGGAGAGTTCGACGACCGTCCCTTCGCCGTCGGCGGCCTCCAGATGGGGCCGGGCCATGTGCCAGGCGGGCCGGTCCTTGACGGACCCGAACGGGTTGAGCATCTCCAGCTTCGCGTAGAGGTCGATGTGGCGCAGCCCGTGCACGGCCGGGTCGATGCGCACCAGAGGTGTGTTGCCGATGGCGTCCGTGATGCTGTCGTACCTCATCCGGGTGTTTCCCCCAAAGGTGTGATCGGCCAGTAGTCCTCGTCCAGGCACCAGCGCCAGGAGTCGCCCTCGGGCTCCACCGCGACCGTCCGCGCGATGGGCTGCCGTTGCGCGTGGTGGGCGTGGAAGTCCATGGCGTATCCGGCGGTGTTGGCGAAGGCCAGCAGATCCCCCGCGCGTGGCAGCCGGGGCAGGAAGACCAGGCGGCGGGTGAGGAGGTCGCCCTCCAGGCACAGGTTGCCGGTGAGGTGGACGCCGACGGGTGCGCCCTCGCCCGCCGCCGCTTCGCCTCGCGGCAGCAGCACGGGGTCCACGAGGACCCCGTGCTCCTCGAAGCTCATGTCGCCCGCGTTCATGCCGAGGCGCACGAGGTGGTGGCCGGTGTCCGAGTCCGCGGGCCGGACCTCCAGCACGCGCGCCAGCGACAGCCCGCACTGGTCGACCAGGGAGCGGCCCGGTTCGATGTACAGGTCGTGGAGGTGGTCCAGGAGCAGGGTGGCCGACGGCCGGCCCAGCGCCGGTGCGGGCAGGGAGAGCAGTTCGTCGAGGTAGCCGGGGCCGGCGCCGGGCCGGTGCGCAGGGTACAGCGCGGCCGAACCGCGCACCGTGCCGCCCTCGTTGCGCAGCCCGTAGCCGTGGCCGCGCCAGGTCAGCGGCGGGCGCACACCGAGCACCGCCTCGCTCAGCGCGGTGGTCCACCGCTCCCACTCCTCCGCCTCGGCGACGTACCCGACGCCGAACCCGCCCCCGATGTCGACGGCGCGCGGCGCGAGTCCCCGTGCCCGGCACTCGTCCATGAACAGCACGCACTGCTCCAGCGCCCGTGCCTTCTCCTCCACGCCGGTGGTGTCCAGGTGGTAGGCGGCGCCGGTGAACTCCACGGCGTCCGCGTGGCGTTCGAGCGCCGACAGTAGCTCCTCGGTGTCCCGCACCGGGGTGCCGAAGCGGCTGCGCCGGGAGAGCAGCCGCGTGCCCGCTCCCCCGTTGCCGGCGGCGGACTCGAACCCGGACAGGCGCACCAGTACGGCGACCCGGGCGAGCCCGTGCCTGCGCACCAGGGCGGAGAGCCGTTCCAGCTCTCCGGGCGAGTCCAGGTTCACCGTCGCTCCCACGCGCGCCGCCAGCCACAGGAACGTGTCGTCCTTGGGGCCGGTGGCCATGATGCGGTCCCCGGTGAATCCGCAGCCCAGTACGTGCCTCAGCTCCTCCGGGGAGGCGACGTCGACGCCGACGGCGGCCGGGTCCTCGGCCGCGAGCCTGCGCACCAGGGCGCTGGACCGGTTCGTCTTGTGCGCGAAGTACACGCGCCCGGTCAGACGGTGGCGCCGGTAGACAGCACGGAAGCGGGCGGCGTTCTCGGCGACGACCTCGGGGAGCAGCACGTTGAGCGGTGACCCCAACGCGTCGACGAGCGAGTGCAGGAAGGACCGGTCCGTCAGCAGTGAGGCGAGCGGTGGATCCACCCTCGGCCTCAGGTACAAGGGCGCATCCACGTGAGATCCCTCCCCCTGTCGGACGACCGTCGCGGCGACGATCGTTCGGGAGTAGTCGTTTCCCACTACATGCGTCCCTAAGCCTCACCGGACCGTGCCCTCGGCCGCATCACGTGCTCAGGCGGGGGTGGTGGTGAGGATGCGGTTGAGCGCGCTGTCGGGGCGGCCGGTGAGTTCCTCCCAGGTTCCCTCCTCCGTGATACGGCCGGCCTCGAGGACGGCGATGCGGTCGGCCCGGCGGACGGTCGCACGGCGGTGTGCGATGACGACGGTGGTGCGGCCCTCCTCCCGCAGGACGGCGGCGAGTTGGGCGTCGCCCGCGTTGTCGAGGTGGGCGGTGGACTCGTCGAGGACGAGGACGCGGGGGCGGACCAGCAGCGCGCGGGCGAGGGCGATGCGGGCCCGCTGGCCTCCCGAGAGCGTGGCGCCGCGCTCGCCGACGAGGGTGTCCATCGGGGCGATCCGGTCGACGCCGCACAGCCGTGCCGTCTCGGCGAGCAGGCCGTCGTCGGCCTCGGGTGCGGCGAGCCGCAGGTTCTCGGCGAGGGTGCCGTGGAAGAGCGGGGTCTCCTGGCCCACGAGGACGACCGCGCGCCGCAGTTCCTCGTCACTCACCTCCCGCACGTCCACGGGGCCGGTGTCGGCGGGGACCAGCTGGACGGCTCCCTCGGACGGGTCCCAGAACCGGGCCAGCAGGTGGGCGCAGGTCGACTTGCCGGCGCCGGAGGCGCCGACCAGTGCGAGCGTCCGCCCCGGGGGGACGGTCAGGTCGACGCCGTCCAGCACGGGCCCGCCGCCGTAGTCGAACCTCACCCGGTGCAGCCGGACGCCCAGCGGGCCGGGTGGCAGGGCGCGGGGCGTGGCGGGCGGCGGGGCGAGGGCGGGCGCCTTCACGGCCGCGCCGACGCGGGCGGCGGCGGCGCGCAGGGCCACGGCCTGGCTCAGGGAGCGGGCCGACTCCGCGACCGGGCCGAGGACGGACAGCGCCAGGGCCATCGCCGCCGGGGCCCAGGCGCCGTGCAGCCGTCCGGAGGTCACGGACTGCGCCGCCGCGGCGACCACGCCGAGGACCGCGGCCACGATGAGCAGGTCGCGGACCGCGGCGGCGACGGCCTCCCAGGTGGCCTCGGCCCGCTGGGCGTCGCCCACCTGCCGCCCCCGCTCGGCGAGGCGTCGGCGGCGCTCCGCCAGGGCGCCGAAGGCGAGCAGTTCGCGGAGCCCGTCGACGGCCTCCACCGTGTCGGCCGACAGTCCCGCCATGGCCGTCCGGGTGCGGCCGCCGCGCGCCGCGCGGGCGCGTGCGTCGGCGAAGGGGGCCACGGCGAGCAGGGCCGCGACCGGCAGCACGGCCGCCGGCAGCCACGGCTCCACCGTGGCGAGGACCACGGAGCCACCGGTGAAGACCGTGCCCGCCGCCAGCAGTTGGGCCGTGGTGTGGGCGTAGAAGAACTCCAGCGCCTCCACGTCGGCCATGGCGGTGGCGGCGAGGTCGCCGCTGCGCCGACCGGCGACCCGGGCGGGCGCGCTGCGGGCGAGTCCGTCGAAGACGCGTACCCGCAGTGCGGCCAGCACCCGGTAGGCCAGGTCGTGCGAGAGGTCCATCTCCCGCCAGGTCATCAGGGCGCGTACGAGGACGAGGGCGACGAGCGCGGTGGTTGTGGCGGTGGTGGGGGCGCGCCCTTCGATGACGGCGGTGCCCACGGTGTGCGCGGCCAGGGTCACCAGCGCGACGAGAGAGCCCTGTTCGAGGAGCGCGGCGGCGCAGGTGCGGGCCGTCATGGCGCGGTGCGCGGCGAGGGCGGGCAGGAGGGCGCGCAGGGCGCCGGGCGCGGGTGCGTCCGCGACCGGGGTGGCGGTGTCGGTGGCGGTGGTGGTGCTCATGCGGCGAGGTCTCCTCGGTGGGCGCGGCCGGCCTCGACGAGCCGTGTGTAGACGCCGCCGGCCTCGACGAGGTCGGTGTGCCCGCCGACGGCGTCCACCCGTCCTTCGTCGAGGACGACGATGCGGTCGGCGTGCCGGACGGCGGCCAGCCGGTGGGCGACCACGAGGACGGTCCGGCCGCTCGCGGCGTTCACCAACTCCCGGACGATGTCCGCCTCGCGGCGCTCGTCGACCGCGCTGGTGGCCTCGTCGAGGACGAGGACCGGGGCGTCGGCGAGCAGGGCCCGCGCGAGGGCGAGCCGCTGGCGCTGCCCGCCCGAGAGGGTGGCGCCGCGTTCGCCGAGGACGGTGGCGTAGCCGTCGATGAGGGCGGCGATCTCGTCGTGGACGCCGGCGACGCGCGCCGCCCGGGTCAGGTCGTCGTCCGTGGCGTCGGGCCGGGCCAGCCGGAGGTTGTCGGCGATGGTGGCGTGGAACAGGTACGTCTCCTGCGAGACGACGGCGATGCCCTGCCGCAGCGAGTCGAGCGTGTAGTCGGTCGCGGGGCGCCCGTCGAGGGTGATCCGGCCTTCCTGCGGGTCGTGGTGGCGCAGGAGCAGGGCCAGCAGCGTGGACTTGCCGGCGCCGGACGGGCCGACGATCGCGGTCGTCCGTCCCGCCGGCGCGGTGAAGGAGACGCCGTTCAGGGCGGGCGCGGGTGCGCCGTCGTAGGTGAATCCCACGGTGTGGAAGCGCAGTTCGGGCGGTGTCCGCCAGTGCGCGGGCGCCGTTCCGGTGTCGGGGACGGTCGGCTCGGTGGTGCGCAGGGCAGCGAGACCGTCCGCGGCCGACACCCCCAGGTATCCGGCGTGCCACTCGCGGGCCAGGTCACGGACGGGCCGGAAGCACTCGGAGGCCAGCAGCAGCACCAGGTAGGTGCCGGTGGCCGTGGTGGATCCGGTGACGGCCGACCAGCACGCCAGGAGCGCTGCGGCGGCGGTGCCGCCCTGGATGGCGAGGTCGGTGATGCCGGTGTCGACGAGGGACACCCGCAGTTTGGCGACGGTCGCCCGGTGCAGCGCCGCGGACCGCTCCTCCAGGCGCTCGCGGGTGCGCCCGACCGCGCCGGCCGCGCGCAGGGCGGGCATGCCCTGGAGGGCCTCCAGGTAGTCGGCGCCCAGTGCTTCGTAGGTGTCCCAGTGCTCCTTGCCGCGGGCGGCGAGGAGCCGGTCCCAGGCGCGCGGCCCGGCCAGTGCCAGGAGCAGGGCGGGGACGAGGCCGAGGAGGGCCCACGGTTCGACGGCGGCCAGGGCGGCCAGGACCAGGGGCGGCACGGTGAGGGTGATCAGGAGCTGGGGCAGGTAGCGGGAGACGTAGGCGTCCACGCCCTCCACCCCGTCGACGAGGGTGGTGCGGACGGCTCCGGCCCGCGCGGTGGTCAGGTGCGCGGGCCCCAACCGGCCCAGCCGGGCCAGCAGTTCGTCCCGCAGGGCCACCCTGACCCGGGCTCCGGCGCGGGTGGCGGTGCGCCGCTGCCACACGGCGAGCCCGGCGCGGGCGGCTACGACGGCGAGCACCGCGGCGAGCAGCCACGGGAGCCGGCCGGTGTCGCCGCGGGCCAGTCCGGCGAGCGCGAGGGCCAGCAGCGCGGCCTGCGCGAGATGGGTGAGGGTGACGGCGCCCTGGAGCAGGGTGGCCGCGAGCAGGGGGCGCCGTGCGCGCCGGGCGGCGCGGCGCAGCTCGGGGTGGACGATCATGTGGTGTTCTCCTCGTCGGCGTGGCGGGTGCCGAGTGCCAGTGCGTGGACGACCCAGTCCCGGCCCGGCGCGGCTCCGAGGGCGGCGCCGAGGTCCGCCTGCTGCCAGGAGCCGACGGGCCGGGCCGCCAGCCCGTGCCGCCGGGCGGTGACGTGGGCCAGGTGGACGGCGAAGCCGGCCCGCAGGTGGGCGCGGCGGATGTGCGGCGCGTCGGCGTCCGCGGGGCAGCCGTGGGCGAGCAGGACGGCGCCCGCGTCCGCGATCCACGCCTGTCCCGCGGCCCAGGCCGCGAGCGTCGGCCGGGCCTCCCCCGCCGCGTACCGCCGCAGGGTGGTGCCGTCGGGGGCGAGTTCCGTCAGGGAGGGCCGGGGCGAGCCGACCGCGGCGCACCAGCGCAGGTCGCCGGTGCCCGCCCGTTCGGCGGTGGCGAGGACCGCCCGCAGTGCGTCCGGGGACGGGGTTCCCGGCAACGGCGGCGGGGTGCTGCGGCGCGCCAGCAGCTCGGTGGGGGTGGGCGGGTCCTCCGAGGGCTCCGGGGCGCGGGCGCGGTCGGCCGGGTGGGTCGCGGGCGGCGGGACGTGCACGGCGGCCAGGGGGTGCTCGGCGCGCCCGTCCAGCCGTACCTCGGGCTCGTCCGTGCCCAGCGCGCGGGCGGCCAGGTACAGCGCCGCGGCGGCGTGCCCGGTGTCCAGCAGGAGCAGGGGCCAGGCGCGGTGGCCGTAGTGGGAGAGCGTGCGCCGCGCGGTGACGGAGAGTTCGGCGGTCACGCCCGGCGGTGTGCCGTCCGGGTGCCCGCCGACGCGGTGGACGCGGTGGCGAAGTGGGTCGTAGCCGTAGCGGCCGGGCGGCAGGGAGCAGCCGGCGCCCACGACCAGTTCGGTGTCCACCGGGTGCAGCGCGCCGGCGGAGGGTGCGGGCCGGAGGCGCCCGGAGTCGTCCGAGGCCGCCAGGGACAGCCGCAGCAGGGTCCGCAGGTCGAGGTCCGCCGGGCCTGCCGCGGGGATCGGGCGCGGCGGGCCCGCCCAGGCCCGGACGGGTGCTCCGGCGGGCGTGTCGGGGCCGGGGCGTTCCGGGGAGCGGGCTCGGGCGAGGGCGGCGACGAGATCCACCGGGCGGTCCTCGCGGAGGTGTTCCACGGCGGTCCTCACATGTGCGGCGGAGGCGCCAGTGTGAAGTCCTCCGGCGCGCTCGGCGGGGTGGTGCGCCAGCCGCGGGCGACGGCGGCGTCGGCGAGGCGGGGGCAGCCGAAGTAGCCGAAGGCGGCGGGGGCGTTGGGCAGGAGTCCGGAGACGAGGACGCGGGCGACGCGCAGGGACGTCTCGGCCACGTCCTCGGTGGTGAGGTCGAACGTCATGACCCGGTGGCCGCCCGCGTGCAGCGCCTCCTCCAGCCGCTCCCGGCTGCCGGGCGCGACCTCGTCGACCGGTACGGTCCCGAGCGCGGGCGCGGTGAACCGCCGGGCCTCGGCCGCCATCCGCTCGTCCAGCCACACCTGCACGTGCGCGCCCAGGTCCCGCACGTGCTCGAACTGCTCGCCGCACGCGTCGAGATAGCGGCCGTCGGCGCGGTGCTCCAGATACAGTCCGCGGGCGAGCAGCCCGGCCTCGACGGCCTGGAAGACCCAGCCGTCGGAGCCGGTCAGGCCCTGCGTGAAGACCCAGGTGTGGACGGCTTCCAGGACGGCCTTGCGGGCGGCGTCGGCCGGGTCGTACTTGCAGGCGAAACCGGCGGCGTACAGGCCGAGGCGCGGGTCGTGGACGAGCGCGGCCATGCAGGGGGCGAACTCCGAGTGCATCTCGACGATGTGGACGTCGAGCGCGGAGCCGGCCAGGTCGTCGGCGAGGCCGGGCACGCTCGCCGGGTCGATGCCCCGGGCCGGGCCGTCCAGGTGCCACCACAGTTCCAGGGCGTCGCGTTCGACGATCTCCAGCAGGCCGCGCTCGATCGCGTCGTCGAGGCCCTGGCCCGTGGCGATCCCGGCGTAGTTGAGGTGGTGGGTGCGGGGCAGTTCGCGCAGGGCGCCCTGGCGCCAGTTGAGGTGGGTGAGGGCGACGGGTGCCCAGACCTCCGCCGTGCGTCCGCCGGGCAGCCGCTCGGTGCCGCGCGTCCACAGGGCCGGGGTGTCGGGGGTGAGCGGGCGGTACGGGAACTTCTCGCGGGCGTACTGCCAGTCGGCATAGGCGGGCAGGTCCCCCGGTCCGTACAGACGCAGGCCCTTCTCCGCCAGTTCGGCGGCGGTGGCGCGCACGGGGGCGTCGGGGTGGCCGTGCGGCGGCACGCGGTTGCCGCAGTACCGTTCCATCCCCTCGGCTATCGCGGCGACGCGGGCCTGCTCGGGGTCGCCGAAGGTGGTGCCGAGGGAGACCCGGTCGGCGGGCCACAGCCCGAGTCTGCGGGCGTCGGACACCTCGGCGGTGAGCGCGGTGTAGCGGGGCGGGGTGCCCGGGGGGTGCTCGACGGGTTTGACCTTGCGGACGATGCCGCAGACGGGGTCGACGAGTGCTTCCAGCGGCAGCGCCGTCATCGCAGGGTCTCCTCGGCGGGGTCGACGGGGGTGGGGCGGGAGGGGAGCACGGGCAGCCTCAGGACCACGCCGGCCGGATCGACCTCGCGCCGGGAGGGGAGCAGTCGGCGGGCCGTCACCGGGTCCTCCCCGGTGTGGGGGTTGCGAGCGTGCGCCGGGAAGTGGTGTCCGGCGATCTCCAGGCGCAGCCGGGTGCCGGCCGGCAGCCGGCGCGCCAGTCGGCCGAGGCCGACGGTGAACTCCGTCTCCCGGCCGGCCGGTTCGGCACGGCGGACGACTCCGACGGCGAGTCGCTCGGCACGCCCCCTTGGTGTGAGGGCGACGAGCCGGGCGGTCCAGTCGGCGGACGGGGTGTGGGCGGTGGCCCGCAGCCCCACGCTCACGGAGCCGACCACGTCGAGCGGACGCGGCAGCGGCGGGGTGACCAGCAGGCAGCGGTCGGGCGGGCCGTCGGTGGGGACGGTGAGGTCGTCGGAGCGGACGGGCCGCTCGGGGTCGGCGGTGAAGGCGGAGCCGTGCAGGAGGCGCGGCCGTCGCGTGCGCGGTTCGCCCTCGGTCCGGGCGGGCAGCCACAGGTCGGCGCCGCCCAGCGCCTGTGTGCCGTGGCGGCCGGGGGCGAGCCGGCCGGTCAGGGCGCGGTGGGCCCAACGCACGTACAGTTCACCGAGGTTCAGCCGGTGGGCGGGGCGGGCGTCGGGTCCGGGCGCGGTGACGAGAGCGTGCCCCCAGGGGCCGAGCAGCAGCCGGGAGGGTCCGCCCCAGGCGCGCCACAGGGCGACGGTGTCCTCGGTGAAGTGGTCGTGGTGGCCGCCCACCGCGAGCAGGGGTACGGCGGTGTGTGCCGCCCGCGAGACCAGGCGGCCGCGGTGGCGGTGCTGCCACAGGCCCGCCCAGGAGGGCAGGCTGCGGCCCAGCCGGTCGGGGAGGCCGGTCACCGGCAGGTGGGTGAGGAGTCCGGGGTCGGCGGCGAGGGCCTTGTCGAGCGCGCTCTCGTCGGAGTCCCGCCGGTCGCCGTGGGCGGCCCACCAGCCGGCGCGGGACAGCAGCCGCTCCACGCCGGACGCCTCGCGCGCCGTCTCCGCGAGGCCGAGGGCGGGCACGGCGGCGATGACGGCGTCGGGCCGGTGGTCCTCGGGCACGTCCAGGGCGAGGACGAGGGCGCAGTGGGCCGCGTAGGAGGCGCCGACGGCCACCAGCCGGCCGTCGCTCCACGGCTGCCGTCGGATCCAGCGGACGGCGGCCGCTCCGTCGGCGGCTTCGTCCGCGTACGGGTGCCACTCCCCCGGCGACGCGAACCGGCCCCGTACGTCCTGGACGACGGCGGCGAAGCCGCGGCGGGCCCAGCCGCGCGCCTCGGCCCGGTGCCGTGTCCGGTCGTAGGGGGTGCGGATGAGGACTGCCGGGAAGGGGCCGCCGCCGGCCGGGAGCCGGACGTCGGTGGCGAGGTCCCCCACGGCCGCGTCGAACGCCGTCACAGGCCCTTCCTCGGCATCGGTGCGACGTCGGGCACCGGGAGGACGGGGTGCTCGGTGACGGTCAGGGTGCGCAGGTCCACGTGTCGGAGCCGGCGCCGTGCCGGGAGGCCGGCCGTGTCGGGGGCGCCGGTGGCCCACCGGCTGAGATCGTCCGCGAGCAGCGCCGCGAGCAGTGCGGCGGCGGGCACGGGGAGCCGGACGGGCGTGCCGGAGGTGCGGGGGCCGCTCCAGTACGCGGCCAGTTCGCGGTGGGCGGGTGTGGCGGCGAGCCGGCGGGACCGGACGTGCGCCGAGGTGACGTCCCCGGGAGCGGCGGCCACCGGTTCGACGTACGCCTGCCAGCCCTCGCGGTGGCAGCGCAGCCATGCGACGCCGTGGTCGGGCAGGCGGTCGGCGGCGTCCCACAACCCGTCGGGCACGGGTCCGTCGAGGCACCACACGACTGCGGCGGGTTCCCCGTCGAGCAGGTCCTCGACACCCGCCGGTGGTCGGTCGGGGGCGGTCACGGCCGGAGTCGTGCGCGGCCGCGCGCCCAGGGCTGCGAGCTGCGCGGCGAGGGGTCCGGTCAGGACCGGGTCGCCGAGGATCCGGATGTTCCGGCGGGCGGCGGGCCACTCGGGGCGCGCCGGTCCGTCCGCCAGATATCCGGCCTGCTCGAACGCCCCCACGACGCGCCGCAGTTCGTCGTCGACGGGGGCCGCGGTCGCGCCCGTGAGCAGGGAGAGCAGAGCGTCCTCGTCGGCATCCCGTGTCCTGACGCTGAGGAACTCCCCTTCGGGGGTGCGGACGGCGAGCCCTCGCCCGGGTACGGCGACGACCTCGACACCGGGTGCGAGCCGGCTGCGGAACACGGCGATCCTCCTGACGACGGGCCTGGGACGGGAGTGGGCCCGCCCGGAAGGCAACGGGCGGGCCCACGGTCGAGGGAGCTGAGCCCTCGCTTACTCCTCGGTGTCCTCGAAGGGGTTCTCGACGAGGGCGTTGGAGTGCGAAGCCGAGTCGTGGGCCAGCTGTCCCGGGTCGGCGATCGGCGCGAAGACCTGCTCGTTGTCCATGAACTCTCCTCCATCATCAGGGAGTTACGGCGTCGGGTGAGCACCGTGAGACCAACCCTAATGAATCTGATTTTCATATTCTAGAGCGGGGAGAGGGTGATCTGGGTAACACACCGGCCAGCCTCCCTCGGGGTCCAGGCCCACCCGGCCGGCCACCTTCAGCACGTCCGCCAGCAACCCCGGTGTCACGACCTCCTTCGGCGTTCCGTCGGCCACCACGCGGCCGTCGCGCAGGGCGACGATGCGTTCGGCGAACCGGGCGGCGTGGGCGAGGTCGTGCAGCACCATCACCACGGTGAGTCCGCGTTCCTCGCGGAGGCGGACCACCGTCCGGAGCACGTCGAGCTGGTGGTGCAGGTCCAGGTAGGTGGTCGGCTCGTCGAGGAGCAGGACGCGGGTGTCCTGGGCGAGCGCCATCGCGAGCCGGACGCGTTGCCGCTCGCCGCCGGACAGCGCGTCGACGTCACGGTCGGCCCACTCCTCCACCCCCACGTCGCGCAGCGCCCGCCGCACCACGGGGTCGTCGCCCTCGCGCAGCATGCCCAGCGGACCGCGTGCGGCGTACCGCCCCTGACGGACGAGGTGACTCACCGTCATACCCGGGACGGCCGGGGCGGACTGGTGCAGCAGCGCCACCCTCCGGGCCGTGGCGCGTCGCGAGAGGCGGGCGAGGTCGTCACCGCCGAGCAGCACGCGCCCTTCGTGGGGTCGCAGCAGCCCGGCGGCCAGTCGCAGCAGGGTCGACTTGCCGCAGCCGTTCAGGCCGATGAGGGCTGTCAGTTCGCCCGGCCGGACGGTCATGTCGACGCCCCGCAGCACGGGCCGTCCGGGATAGCCGAAGTGGACCCCCTCGACATGGATCCCCACGGACTCGGTCATGCTCTGTCCTCAATTCGACTTCAGAAGGAACGGCTCGGTGTGCGGCGCACGACGACCAGCAGCAACGCGGCGCCGAGGCAGGCGGTGAGCGCTCCCACCGGCAGCGTGAGCCGTGCGGAGTCCAGCGCCGCGGCCAGCAGGCGCGAGGACAACTGCGCCGCCGCGTCCGCCCCGCACACCACGACCGCGCCCAGCAGGGCCGCGCCGGGAAGGCCGGCCCGCAGGTCCGCGCCGAAGACGGCCACGGCCAGGTGCGGGACGAGCAGCCCCACGAAGCCCAGCGCCCCGACGGCGGCCACCGCGCCGGCGGTCAGCGCCACCGCGCACAGCAGGGCGAGGGTCCGGGCCCGGCGGGCGGAGAGGCCCGCCGCGAGGGCGATGTCGTCCCCGCAGCGCAGCAGGGTCAACGGCCCGGCCAGCAGCCAGGCCGCGGCCCCCCAGACGAGCGCCCACGGCCACAGCAGGTGCCAGTGCTGCCACACCCGGCCCTCGGTCGTGCCCACCAACCACTGGACGACGCTGCCGAGTTCGCCCGGCTCCACGAGCAGCACCATGGCGGTGAGCCCACCGAGCACCGCCGACACCAGCACCCCGTGCACGGCGGTCTGCGCGGGGTCGCCACGGCCGCGGCCGGCGAGCAGCCACAGCAGGGCCGCTCCGGCGCACCCGCCCGCGCAGGCGGCGAGGACCACGGCCAGCGGGGAGTCCCACCCGGCGAGTCCCAGGGCCGTCGCGGTGACGGCGCCGAGCACCGCCCCCGGGGTCACGCCGGTCACCTCCGGGCCGGCGAGGGGGTTGCGCAGCGCGGACTGGAGGACCAGTCCCGCCACGGCCAGGCACGCGCCCGCGCCGAGGGACACGAGCAGCCTGGGCAGGCGCAGTTGGAAGAGGATGTGGCGTTCCGTCGCGTCACCGCCCCCGTTCAGTACGTCCCAGACCACGCCCGGGGACATGCCGCGCCCGGCCACCAGTTCCAGGCCGGCGCATACGACGGCCAGTGCCGCGAGCGCCGTGAAACGCCGGGTCACCGTGCGTCCTCCGTTCCGATTGTTCCGGCAGGGGGCGGGGAGGCGCCGGGGCCGCCCTCACGAGCGTTGTCCGGCGCCCCGGTGCGGGGGACTTCGTCCGCCGCGCCGGAAGCCGCCCGCCGAGGTCCGGGCAGCAATGTGCGCGAGGCGGCGGCCGGCCCGCGCCGGGTCGCACGGCCACGGCCGCCCGACCGCATCAGCGCGATCCCGGCCGGCACCCCCAGCAGGGCCGTCCAGGCACCGGCCGGGGTCTCCACGGGCGCCAGCGCGAGCCTGGCCGGAACATCGGCGACCGTCACGACGACGGCCCCCCAGGCGGCGGACCACGGCAGCCAACGCACCGCCCCCGCAGCGGGGTTGAACCGGCGGGCCAGGTGCGGGGCGAGGAAGCCCACCCACGCGACGGGCCCGCACACGGCCGTCACCGGGGCGATCAGCACCACGGCGATGGCCAGCGCCGCCAGCCGTGCGCGGTGTGCGCGCACGCCCAGCGCCTCGGCGTCCTCGTCGCCCAGCCGCATCACCGACAGCACCGGCGCGCACAGCACCAGGGCGGGGACCGCGACGAGCAGCCACGGCCACAGACCCGTCACGTCGTCCCAGGTCCGGGCGGAGAGGGAGCCGAGCAGATAGCGGTAGATGAGCTGGAGGTCGAGCTGGTCGGCCATGACCATCAGGACCAGGAGCGCGGCCTGCAACGCGGCCGCCACCGCCGCGCCGGTCAGCAGCACGGCGGACGGACTGCGGCCGAGACCGGCGGCGAGGAGCGTGAGCCCGCCGCCGAGCGCGGCCCCGCCGATGGCCAGCAGGGGCTGGACGGCTGCGGGCAGGGACAGGGTCAGCACCAGCGGCGCGGCCACCCCCAGCGCGGCCCCGGACGACACGCCCAGCATCTCCGGCACCGCCAGGGGATTGCGCAGCGCCTCCTGGAGCACCAGTCCGGCCGCCCCCAGACAGGCTCCGGCCACGAGCGCCAACACCATCCGGGGTACACGGAGTTCGGTGACGACGATCCCGGCGAGCGTGGTGTCCCCGTCCAGCACCGCCGCGACCAGCCGGTGCGGGGGGACGTAGGGGGTGCCGAGGCTGAGCGCGCAGACCGAGGAGACGGCCAGCAGGACCACCACCAGGAGCGGTTGCCACCTCCGCGTGCCGCGCGACGGCCGCCGTCCGCCCGCCACGACGGGATCCGTCGCGACGGGCACCGAGAGGGGCGTCCTCACCGCAGCGCGGCCGTGGCCTCGTCGAGGACGATGCCCAGCGAACGGGTGCCGCGCCCCTTGGCCCACACCTCTGAGTTCACCTCGTGGACGTCGCCGTTCTTCACCGCCGGGATCTTGCCCCACAGCGGGTTCGCGGCCAGCTTCTCCGAGAGCTTGCCGTCCGCGTCGCCGAAGCTCATCGTCTCGACGAACAGCACGTCGACGCCCTGGGCGAGGATCTCCTCGAGGCTGTAACTGCCCTCCACGCCACGGGACTTCCACGGATAGTCGGCGATCTTGGGGAACAGGCTGGCGGCCACGTCGCCCTCCGGGGTCGCGACGCCGAAGTTCTCGTCACTGCCGTAGATGATCAGGGCGGTCTTGTCGCTCGGGGTCTTCTCGGCCGCGGCGAGCTTGGTGCGGAAGGTCTTCTCGGCCTTCTCCCCCTCGGCGGTGCGGCCGGTCAGCGCGGCCACGTCGCGCAGATAACCCACGCTGTCCTCCCACGTCTCGGGCTGCATGGCCCAGAACGTGGTGGCGCCCTTGAGCGCCGGGGCGAGCTTGCCGTGCGTGTCCCCCAGTCCGATCACGAGATCGGGCTTGTGGGCGAGGATCGCCTCCACCTCCGGGGCGATGAATCCGCCGGGGATGACGTCGACCTCCTTGGCCTTCTCCTCGCCGAGGAAGTCCGGGTGGGACAGCAGCGCGTTGTTGGTGGCCGTCGGGACGATGCCGAGTTCGGTCAGGATGTCGTCGCAGAGCCCGAACAGGCAGACGATCCGCTTCGGTTCCTTCTTCAGGGAGACCTTGACGCCGTTGGTGTCGGTCAGCTCCGTGGCCGCCTTGATGGGCTCGACGGTGACGTCGGTCCTCGCCGCCGGCTTGGCCTTGTCACTCGCGGGTCCTTCGGACGACGAGCCGCAGCCGACCAGGACGGAACCGACCAGCGCTGCGGTGATCCAACTGCGGACGAATCTCGACGGTGAGCGCAGCATCGTGCCCTCGCTTCTTTTCAGGTACCGGGAACGCACTGAAGATACATGATAATCGTTTTCACAAGACCACGTTTCCGGGAGGACACCGTGCCCGCTGCCGCCCCCGTCCTGTTCGTCTCCGACCATGTGGAGGGTTCCGTACACGTGGTGACCGTGCCGGACGGCGCCGTCATCGCGCGTCTGACGGAACGTCATCTCTCCGAGCACGCCGGGTTCCTGGCGCTGCCGGGAGGGCGGGTGGCCTGCGTCGACGACCGTCGGGGGGAACTGCTGGTGCTCGATCCCTTCGCCGAGCGGCTCGTGGAACGCGCGGTCCCGGTCGCCGTACCGGCCGAGCACCTCGCCTGCGACCCGTCCGGTCGCCGACTGGCCGTGACCACCGGCCTGGGGAAGAACACCGAACCCTGGTCGGACCTGCTGACGGTCCTCGACCTGACCACCGGCGAGGCGGCGCGGGTGCGCACACGCGTCGGCGAACCGGGCGTGACGGTGCTGGGCGGTGACGATCCGCTGGTCGTGCTGCGCCACCGCGAACCGGGGGCACTGGCCGTCAACCGGTTCGCGGACCTCCTCGCGGCCCCGCCCGGCTGCCCCGCGGTCACGCCCCACGCAGTCCTGCCGCTGCCGGACGACGGACACGGGGACGCCCAGGAACCCGGCACGGGACAGGTGTTCGCGGCCACGGGCGAGGGGGTGCACCGGGCCCGCAGGGAGGGCGCCACCCTCGCCCCCGAAGCGGTCATCCCCTGGGAATCGCCCGCCCGGGGCTGGTACCTCCGGCTCGACACCCGCCGACGGGCGCTGTGGACCACGCTGCGCGGCGGTGACCCCGACCCGCTGCGCTGGCCGGAATGGACCAACCAGGCATGGCGCCACGACCTGGGGACGGGGCGCACGCACCGCACGGAACTCGGCCCCGGACTCGTCTTCCGGCTGGCCCTCGCCCGCCACCACACCGCCTTCACCCGAATCCACCCCGACGGCGACGAACTGGTCCTCCTGGGCGCCGACGACCACGTCCGCCGATTCCCCCTGCCCGCCATGGACGGCGCCCCGCGTCGCGGGGGCACCCCCTGGGAGGGGGTCCAACGACGGGCGGTGGCCGCCTCACCGGGCTCCGACTGGATCGCCGTCACACGGGGCGGCCACGGCGAGGCGCACATCATCGACGCGGAGACGGGCGAGGAGGCCACCCGCCTGCGACTGAGCACATCGCTGCACCACGGCGGCCACATGACACTGCGCGACCGGAACGACGGTGCCGAGGGGGATCCCGTGGGCCGGTGACGACGTGTTCACGGGAGGAGACCACGCGGCCGGCGTTCTCGGCATAGCCTCTTAGCGGATTGATCACGCGCGTCGAGCGGTGGGGGGCTGTCGCATGCGGAGGGCCATGTTGCGGAGGCCGTGCGCGGTGCTGCTGCTGGCGTGCGCGCTCGTGCCGGGCACGGCCTGGGCCGCTTCGCCGAGCGATGCGGAGAAGGTGTTCTGCCTGACGGGCGCCGGGCGTCAGGGGGTCGTCGACGCGGCCGTCGCCCTCGGCCTGGCAGCGGCCGGAAGCACGAGCGCCGGAGTCGACCCGGCCGGCGGCGCCGTCGAGTCGCTGGGTCTGGACACATGGCGGAAGCGCGAGCCCGCCGACTTCCGGCGTGCCTGCACGGCTCACGTCAAGGCAGCGGGACTCACGCAGGGAGCACCGGCGTCGTCGGCCTCCTCCCCGGGCTTCCTGACCTGGCTGCTGCCCCTTCTCGTCGGAGCCCTGCTCACCCTGGGCTCCGCCGAGTTCAGGAGCAAGCGGGACCGAGGACTCGCCGACGCGAACGGGATCAGGGCGGCGACGGTCGCCTTCCGGGACTCCGTGTCGTCGTACGCCGCCGCGTGGTCGGAGACGACGGTCGGTGCCAAGCCCTCCTCCGCCGCCCTCGACACGGCGCGCCGTCAGCTCGTCACGACGCTGCGCAGGGCGACGGCCGGCCGCGGGAAGTGGGAGTTCGCCGCACAGCTGGTCCGCGACCTCGAAGGGCCGCGCTACCGCTCGGAGCTGACGGACGGCTGGCAGGCCGACCGGACGGCCGGGCGTCTGCCGGACCGCGTGGAGCGCCTCGGCGCGCTGCTCGGCGCCCTCGAGTCGGACGTGGAACGGATCGCCACCGCGGTGCAGGATCTCACTCCCGGCCCACGCCGCCGGATGAGGCGGGACACTCCCGCCTCCCCCTCGTGTCCCGTTCGATGACAGCGACATCGCAGTAGGCCAGGAACAGTCGGAGAGATGATGCCCAACCCCTTCACCGTGCCGGAGCGCACCCCGGCCGACAACCGTCCCCTGTGCCCGTGGGAGACACCCGCGCACGACGCGTTGTACGCGCCGGTCGACCACTCGGAGGATGCGTACAACGCGTACGTGACGCATCTGCGGGAGGACCCGGACATCCGGCAAGCCGGCAAGGTCGCTCTCATAACCGGTCCCGAGGGCTGCGGGAAGACCGCCTGGATGCATCGCGCCGCGCACTGGACGCGGGACTTCCTCGAAGGGCTGTACGCCCCGCTGAAGGTTCACATCGTCGATCTGACGACCGACGGGCGGCCGGGCGACGACACTCCGACGCGCGTCCGGCACGTGGTCAGCAGGCTCCTGGACGAGCTGGAGTTCTCGGGTGACTTCAGTGCCGGAGAACTGGAGGGTCTGGACAAGCGGCGCGACGACGCGGCGACGCTCTACCCGTACCTCTCCCGGGTGCTCCGCGCCAAGGGCCTCGCCCTGCTCGTCCTGCTCCCGCCGTCGGAGCTCATCGACGAGGTGCAGCAGTACCTGCGGCTGTCCCAGAAGAGCATCCTGTTCTTCTGCGAGTCGTCGTACGACTCGGTGGCCCAGGCGGCCACCTCGCTGAGCGCCTCCGGGACGAAACCCGTCGCCCACTTCGAGGTCGGCGTGCTCGACGAGAGCGACGGCTGGAGCTTCGTCAGCCATCGCCTGGCCCTCGCCGCCGCCACCGGGCTCGCGGTGCCCGTGATCGATGAATCGACCATCGCGCAATTCATGCGGACACGGATCCGCGGCCGGGGCCGCACCACCATCCGGGAACTGCAGATCACCTGCGAACACGTGCTGGACTCCGCGATCCGGGCGAGCAGCAGCAGCATCACCTACGCGGACTTCACCGAGTACTACGCAGCGAAGGCGATGCTCTCATGAACGCCGGCCCCCACCACCTCCGGGACCGGAGTTCCAACCCGTTCCCCGTTTCCGCCGTGGCGAGGCACTCCGCCTCGGACGGGCCCGACTTCAGCATCGAGACCCCGGCCCTGCGCGAGGCACTCGACTACGTACGGGGTTTCCTCCGTCCTCCGGAGACAGGAGCAGCCGATCAGCCGGACACGAGTGGTGCCGGTCATGTGATCGCCGTGGTCGGCGAGTACGGGACGGGCAAGACGCACCTGACCGTCGAGGTGCTCCGTCAGGTGCTGACCGGCGGGGACGAGACCGTCCACACGCTCTACGTCGACGCGCCCGCCGACACGTTCCTGGCGCTCTACCGGGAGCGCTTCTTCCGGAAGCTCGACAAGGCCGACGTACGACGGCGCGTGACCGAGTACTACGCGGACATCGTGGCCGACGAGCTGACCGACTCGCCACTCACCTCGGACGCCGCACGGCTGCTGCGGGAGCGGCAGCTCAGCCCGCAGGACGTGGTCCGCAGGCTGGGGCTGCGCGAGTCGACGTTTCTGCAGGAACTCCAGGCACGCCTCGGGCACATCACCGAACACGCCGACTTCGGCACGGCCCTGGCCCTGTTCCTGCGGCCCGAGTTCCAGGACGCGGTGTGGGAGTGGCTCGCCGGCCATCCCGCCGACCCCGCCCTCAAGGAACGGGGGATCGAGCGCACGATCGACACCGACATCTCCGCGCTCGAGGCCATCGGAGTGTTCGCGTTCCTCTACGGCAGGCAGGGGCACCGCTTCGTCCTGGCCGTCGACGAGTTCGAGAAGGTGCTGTCGCGCGGAACCCGCAGCGCCCAGCACGAGGGCTCGGTACTCGCCTTCAAGAAGCTGCTGGAAGTCTTCGCGCAGACCCGTTCGCTGCTGATCCTCAGCGGCCTGCCCGACTTCATGGAGATCCTGCCGCCGGACGCCCAGCAGAGGATCTCCTGCCTCGTGCGGCCCACCGCGCTGTCCTTCGAGGACGCCCGGGAGTACATCAGGTACTCGCTGGGCCGCAGCGGCACCGAAGCGGGCCTGCGCCCCTTCAGCGACGAGGTCATCGCCTACCTCGTCGAACTCGCCGGAGGCAATGCGCGCAAGGTCATCCGGCTCTGCTACCACGCCTACCGGGCGAGTGCCGCGGCCGGCACCGACATCACCCGGGCCATGATCCGTGAGGTGGCACGCGACCAGTTCGAGGTCTCCTCGCCGCAGGACGTGCGTGCCGAGATCGTCCGCGTCCTCGACAGCGGCGGCTGGGCCTTCGAACCCGACCGCCGCCTCGGTGAGGCCGACGGGACCCAGGTGACCTTCTGGCTGCCGGTCGGCGACAACGGCGCGGGGCTCGCCGTCATCGTCACTCAGTCCATCCTCAACGACGAGGAGGCACTCCGAGTGGCCGAGCAGGGCGAACAGGTGCTCGCGGCGACGACGGCGTCGTCCTTCGTGGTCCTCGTCGTGAACGGCTATCTCGCCGGCCAGCTCGCCGACACCGTGACCGACGCGTTCGCCCGGGTCTTCCCCTACTCCCCCCGGCGTTTTCCGGAGGATTTCGCCGCGGCCGTCAAGGGCTTCATGCAGCGGCTGGAAGCCACCTTCAACGACGACCGGATCTCGCTGATCGAGAACCGCATGGCCCAGCTGATGCGCCAGACGTCCAGCGTGCGCGGCTCCCTCGACGAGATCGGCAACCGCCTGCCGTCTCCCGCGACGCTGGAGACGGCCGTCACCCGCGGTGTACAACGCGCGTTCGGCGCCGCCGCGGGGGCGATGGACACACGCGCGGACGTCTCGCTGCCGCCTGCTGTCGCCCTGCGGTTTCAGCAGTCGGCGCTGGAACTGCAGACGTGGCGGGAAGCACTGGAGACTTTCGTCGACTCGCTGTTCGGCAGCAGGAACGACCCGTTCTACGGGCCACCGTCGGTGGATCCGTCCCTCACCAGGACTCTCGGCGCGCTGTATCTGCAGGAGCGGACGCTGAGCAGTTTCCGCGACGCGGTCACCCGCCTGCTGGACAGGACGCCGGAGCAGAGGCACATGGCCGTGTCGGAATCCCTCGGACATCTCTGCGGCACCTACGACCGCCTCACCGACGGAACAGCGGACACTCTGGAGCAGCTCGCACCTCTGAACGACCTCTGGCGGGAGGACCATCCGATGACCGGTCTCGGAAGCCTGACCGACCGGAACCCGCCGCACCTGCTCGCCCGCAGCCTCCGCAGCCTCGCCCGCGACGTCTACGACCTGTGCCAGACCCACCTCTACTAGCGCGGCGTCAGCGTGAGGTGTCGAAGACCTCGTCGCGGGTGGCCGTCAGCGCGCGTTCCAACGCGCCGCTCAGGACGGGGTTTTCGCTCACTCCGCCCAGCACCAGGCGCGGCTGGGTGGCGGTCAGCTGTTTCAGTTCGCCCTGGATCAGGGCGCGCAGTGCCTCACCGCCGCTGGTGAGGGCGGCGCCGGACAGGACGACCAGTTCGGGGTCGAGGACGGCGACGAGGGAGGCGAGACCGGTGGCCAGCCGTGTCGCGTAGGTCATCAGCAACTCGCGGGAGGGGCTGGTGTCCTCGCCCGCCGCCCGTGCGACGAGTGCGGCGGCGACCTGGGCGTGGGGCCCGGACGGGATCGGGGTCATGCCGAGTTCACGGGCGAGTCCCACAACGGCCCGCGCACCGGCGAGCTGTTGGTAGCCACCGCTGTTGGCCCTGGTGACGTTGCGGACGAGAGGCGTACCGGGCACCGGCAGGAATCCCACCTCGCCGGCGCCCCCGGTCCAGCCGCGGTGCAGCCGGCCGCCCAGCATGAGGGCGGCACCCAGGCCCCGCTCGTTCCACAGCAGCACGAAGTCCTCGTGTCCGCGGGCCGCCCCGCGCCGCCGCTCGGCGATCGCGACGAGGTTGACGTCGTTCTCGTACTCCACCGGCATCGGCAGCGCGGCCGCGAGTTCGTCCAGCAGCGTGGGCGAGTGCCAGCCGGGCAGGTGGGAGGCGTAGCGCAGGCGGCCGGTGTTCGGGTCGAAGGCACCCGGGGTCCCGATGACCAGGTGGTGGATGCCGGCGCGGGAGAGTCCCGCCGCCCTCGCCGCGCCGTCGAGGGCGTCGGTGACCTGCTGGACGACCGGCGCGCCGGAGCGGCGGCCGGGGGTCGGCAGTTCGTACGCGCCCACCGTGCGGCCCGTGATGTCGGCGACGGCGGCGCGCACGCGGTGCGGGGCGACGTCGAGCCCGGCGGCGTACGCGGCGGCCGGATTGACCTCGTACAGCTGGGCGTTGGGTCCCGGGCGGCCCTCCGTGGTGCCGCCCGCGAGGACCAGCCCGGCCGCCTCCAGCCGGGTCAGCAGCTGCGAGGCCGTCGGCTTGGACAGCCCGGTCAGCCGGCCGAGGCGGGTCCGGGAGAGCGGACCGTGCTCCAGCAGGAGGTCCAGCGCGGCACGGTCGTTCATGGCGCGCAGGACGCGGGGCGTGCCGGGCGTTCCGGTGGTTCCTGCCATCGTCGTGTCCCCTGGGTACCTTCGTCTTCCGCTCACCCGGTGCTCACCGGAGCGAGCGGCCTCCTACCGTTGCGCTGTCTCTCCCGGGCCCGGCGTCGTACCCGGCGCGCAGGCGGGTCTTCGCCTCGGCCGGAGCGCGCACGTGGTCGAGTCCGAGGAGGGCGGCGCCCAGCACCGGCGGCGCCGTGACCACGCGGGTGACGGCGTACGGCGCCCGGACGGCGAGGAGGTCGCCCACGGCCCGCATCAACAGCGGCTGCCGCGCCGCCAGTACGCCCCCGCCCAGCACCACGTCGGCGGGGACGGACAGCAGGGCGAGACGGCGCAGGGCGACCACGGCCATGGCGACGATCTCCTCGGCCTGCCGCTCCACCACGGAGACGGCGACGGGATCACCGGCCTCGGCGACCGCGAAGAGCACGGGCACCAACGTGTGCTTGCGGGACGGCGGGACGTCGCCCAGGTGCAGCGCCTCGATCAGCGCGGGCATCCCGGCCAGCCCGAAGTGACGGGGCAGCGCGGTGCTCAGTGCCGTGTCCGGGCCCCTGCCGTCGTCCCCGCGGGCCGCGTGCCACAGCGCCTCGTCCGCGAGCGCGGCGCCGCCGCCCCAGTCGCCGGAGATCTTGCCGATCGCCGGGAAGCGGGCCGTACGGCCGTCGGGCAGCAGCCCCGCGCAGTTGATGCCCGCCCCGCAGACGACCGCGACCCCGCGCGGTTCCTCGACGCCCGCTCTCAGCAGCGCGAACGTGTCGTTCGCGACGTACGCGGTGACGCCCCAGCCCTGCGCGCGGACGGCGGCTTCGAGGCGCCGCTCCTCCACGGGCAGGTCGGCGTTGGCCAGGCACGCGGAGACGTGCTCGACGAGCGGCACACCGGGGACGGGCGCCAGCCCGGCGCGTTCCGCGGCTTCCCGGACGAGCGGTGCCAGGCCGGCGACCGCCCGCTCGGCCCCCTCGGACTGGGGCGCGAAGCCGCCGCCGCGCGCTGTCCCGAGCACGGAGCCGTCGGCGCCGACGAGCGCCACGTCGGTCTTGCTGTTGCCCGCGTCGACGGCGAGCACGCCGCGCGGGAGGAGGGGAGGCACGTCGTTCCTCCGTGTCGGGGCGGTCATCTCCGGCTCACGCCCATGCGAGGTGGTCGCGGTTGTGGGAGATCAGCCGGTCCGTCAGGGCGTCGGCGTACTCGACCTGGCCGATCAGCGGGTGGGCGAGCAGCGCGTCGAAGACCCGGTCCCTGCCACCGCGCAGCGCGGCCTCCAGCGCGAGGTGCTCGTACGCGGTGACGCCCGCCACCAGACCCGCGTACAGCGGCTCCAGCGGGGCGACGGGCAGCGGGTGCGTGCCGGTCGCGTCGACGCGTGCGGGGACCTCGATCACGGCGTCGTCCGGGAGGAAGGGGAGGACGCCGTCGTTGCGGGTGTTGACGACCTGTACGTCCCCGGTGTCGCGCAGCAGGGAGGAGGCCAGCGCGACCGCCGCCTCGCTGTAGTAGGCGCCTCCGCGCTTGGAGAGCAGCTCGGGCTTCTCGTCCAGCGCCGGGTCCGCGTACATCTCCAGCAGCCGCCGCTCGATCGCGGCGACCTCGGCCGCGCGCGACGGCTTGGCCCTCAGTTCCCGGACCACCTCGTCGTGTGCGTAGAAGTAGCGCAGGTAGTACGACGGGACGACGCCGAGGCGGGTGATGAGGGAGGCGGGCAGGCGCAGGTCGGAGGCGATGGACTCCCCGTGTTCGGCGAGCAGTTCGGGCAGTACGTCCTCGCCGCGCACCCGTACCGCGCGCTCCCACGTCAGATGGTTGAGCCCCACGTGGTCGAGCGCGACGTCCTCGGGCGCGACGCCGAGCAACGCGGCGAACCTGCGCTGGAAGCCGATGGCGACGTTGCACAGTCCGACGGCCTTGTGGCCCGCCTGAAGCAGCGCCCGTGTCACGATGCCCACCGGGTTGGTGAAGTCGATGATCCACGCGTCCGGGTTGGCGCGGCGGACCCGCTCGGCGATGTCGAGGACCACCGGTACGGTGCGCAGCGCCTTGGCGAGGCCGCCCGCACCCGTCGTCTCCTGTCCGACGCAGCCGCATTCCAGCGGCCAGGTCTCGTCCTTGTCCCTGGCCGCCTGCCCGCCGACGCGCAGCTGGAGCAGTACCGCGTCGGCGCCGTCGATGCCCCTGTCCAGGTCGCGGGTGGTGGTGACGGTACCCGGGTGGCCCTGTCGGGCGAAGATCCGCCGGGCGAGCCCTCCGACCAGTTCGAGGCGTTCCTCGGCCGGGTCGATCAGGACGAGTTCGCCGATGGGGAGGGTGTCCCGCAGCCTGGCGAAGCCGTCGACGAGTTCCGGTGTGTAGGTCGATCCACCACCGACGATGGCCAGTTTCATCCCTCGACCCCGCTCTCGGCGCCCCGGCCGTGCCGGGGCACGGGCGGACTGTAAGGAAAGTTTCCTGTTCGGGCGCCGAACCTAGGGCCGGGGAGCTGGACTGTCAACGGGGCACGGCTCGCAGCGACGACACGGCAGGGCTGCGCACCCACCCCGAATGGACGCCACACCATGCGCACCCGGCCGAGCCGCCGGAGGCTGAGGCCATGCCACCGACAAGAGCGATATCCGCCGCTGTCCTGCTGTCCACCGCCGCCCTGCTCTCCTGTTCCCTGGCGGCCTGCTCGCCGACGGCAGGGGACGGCAACCAGGGCGGTGGCGGTGGCACGGCCACCGCCGGACAGGACACAGACCGGATCCGGAACCAGTCCCTGGAGAACCAGTCCCTGGAATGGAAGAACTGTCCCGCCCCCACCCCCATCCAGGGCGGCGGCGAGGCCCCGGAACCCCTGCCGGACGGCACCCGCTGGCAGTGCGCCACGATGCGGGCGCCGCTGGACTGGGAGAAGCCCTCCGGGGAGTCGATCGGCATCGAGCTGATCCGGGCCCGCTCCAGCGGCGACGCGGACGACCGGATCGGCTCGCTGCTCTTCAACTTCGGCGGCCCCGGGGCGTCCGGAGTCACCACGCTGCCCGGCCTGGCCCCCGACTACGAGAAGCTCCGCTCCCGCTACGACCTGGTCAGTTTCGACCCGCGTGGCGTCGGCAACAGCCGGGGCGTACGCTGCCTGGACGCCGACACCGCCGCCGAGTCGGCCGACGAGGTGGACGAGACCCCCGACGACGGCGACGCCGACGAGAACGACGCACTGGTCGACCTCAACCGGCGGACGGCCGCGGCGTGCCGGAAGAACTCGGGCGACATCCTCCCCCACGTCGGTACCACCGAGGCCGCCCGGGACCTGGACCTGATGCGGCACGTCCTCGGCGACGACAAGCTCCACTACTTCGGGATCTCGTACGGCACCGAACTCGGCGGCGTCTACGCCCACTTGTTCCCCGAGCACGTCGGCCGTGCCGTCCTGGACGGTGTCGTCGACCCCACCCGGAACACGATGGAGGAGGCCCTCGGACAGGCCGGGGGGTTCCAGCTCGCCTTCGAGCACTTCGCCGCGTGGTGCGCCGAGCAGGGCTGCGCGCTCGGCGACAGCGCCGACGCGATCGTGGACCTCGCCGTGGAGCTCGCGGCCGCATTGGACGAGGACCCGCTCACCACCTCGGACGGCAGCGACCTCGACGGCGACGAGTTCGTCCAGGCCATCACCGGCGCGCTCTACAGCCAGGAGTTCTGGCCCGCCCTCCTCGTGGGCCTGGAGGCGGCCGTCACCGACAACGGCGACGTCATGCTGGACCTGGCGGAGCTCCTGGGGCAGCACGGCTCCGGCGGTGACCCCGGTGACGACGGCGACCAGAGCAACGAGAACGACGCCTTCCGGGCCATCACCTGCGACGACTCCAGCGACCGCTACACCGTGGCGGACGTGGAGGAGAAGCTGCCCGAGTTCATCGAGGCCTCGCCCCTGTTCGGGCCCGGCCTGGCGTGGGGCACGCTCGACTGCGACGGCTGGCCGGTGCCGGGCGAGGCCGAGCACCCCGAGGTGAGCGCGCCGGGCGCGCCACCGATCCTGCTGGTCGGCAACACCGGCGACCCCGCCACCCCGTACGAGGGCGCCGCCCGCATGGCGGAGCGGCTCGGCGAGGGCGTGGGCCACGAACTCACCTACGAGGGCGAGGGCCACGGCGCCTACGACAGCGGCAACGCGTGCGTGCAGGGCGCCGTCAACGCGTATCTGCTCGACGGCAAGCTCCCGAAGCGCGGCGCGGTCTGCGAGGCGGATCCGCTGCCGGAGGGCAAGTAGGACGCGGGCCGCTCAGCGGCGCAGCGCGGTCTCCCGCTCCATGTGCGAGAGCTTCTCGGGGTTGCGGACGGCGTACAGGCCGGTGATGAGACCGTCGTCGACCCGCACCGCCACGACGGTGTCGATGGCGCCGTCGAGGCGGAGGACGAGCGCCGGATGTCCGTTGACCTGGGCGGGCCGCAGCGACCCTCCGGCGGGGAGCCTGCCCAGTCCGGCGTGCAGCAGGCGGCCCACCTTGTCCGCCCCCACGACGGGGTTGAGGACGGCCTGCTTGATACCGCCCCCGTCCCCCAGGAGGACGACGTCCGGGGCGAGGATGTCGAGCAGGCTCCGCAGATCGCCCGTCTCCACCGCCCGTTGGAAGGCGTCGAGAGCGTGCTGTGTCTCGGCCGGTGAAACGGCCCCGCGCGGCCGGCGCGCCGCGACATGCGCCCGGGCCCGGTGCGCGATCTGACGCACCGCGGCCGGGCTCTTGTCGACGGCCTCGGCGATCTCGTCGTAGTCGAGGGCGAACACCTCGCGCAGCACGAACACCGCGCGCTCGGCCGGTGTGAGGGTCTCCATCACCAGCATCATCGCCATCGACACACTGTCCGCGAGCTCGATGTCCTCGGCCACGTCGGGCGAGGTCAGCAGCGGCTCGGGCAGCCAGGAGCCGACGTAGGACTCCTTGCGGCGGCCGAGCGCGCGCAGCCGGCTCAACGCCTGGCGCGTGGTGATCCGTACGAGGTACGCGCGCCGGTCCCGGACGGTGCCGAGGTCGACGCCCGCCCAGCGCAGCCAGGTCTCCTGGAGGACGTCCTCGGCGTCGGCGGCCGAGCCGAGCATCTCGTAGGCGACGGTGAACAGCAGATTGCGGTGGGCGACGAACGCCTCGGTCGCGGCGTCCACTCCCCCATCGGCCCCGTCCTCCGCGCGCTCGCTGTGCTCGCTCTTCACCGGCTGCTCCCGCCTGTTCGCCTTCCACGGTCCCACGCGCACAGGACGCCGGCTCGCGGCGTTCTGTGACACCCGCATGCGGTGGCGCACGTCACACTTCCTGCGCGTCACAGGTGGCGGGTCCCCGGCATCTCGTGTTCGTCCCGGCACAACGACACGAGTGAGGACGCACGCCATGGACACCCGATTCAATCTGTTCGAGAACGAGCTCGCCGCCAGGTTCGCCAAGAGGTTCGCGGGCGCCGCCCTGGTGATCCACGACTCGCCGCTGCCGAAGTCCACGCAGGAGTTGGTGTCGCTGCGCGCCAGCCAGATCAACGGCTGCGGCCACTGCGTCGACATGCACGTCAAGGAGGCCGCGGCAGCCGGTGAGAGTGCGGTCCGGCTCCATCTGGTCGCCACCTGGCGGGAGTCCACGGTGTTCACCGAGGCCGAGCGGGCGGCGCTGGCCCTCGCCGAGGAGGGTACGCGCCTCGCCGACGCCTCCCAGGGCGTCTCTGACGACACATGGGCCCTGGTGCGCAAGCACTACGACGACGACCAGACCGCGGCTCTGGTCGCCCTGGTCGCCCTGATCAACGCGGCCAACCGCCTCGCGGTGATCGTCCACCAGAAGGGCGGCTCGTACGAGCCCGGCATGTTCGCGGCCGCGGTCAAGAGCTGACCCCCGGCCGCACACGCCCCGGCCCGCGATCGTTCGATCCGGGCCGGGTTCGCCGTGCGCCCGTCCGCGGGCCCATGTTTCGTACGGGGGGGTCCGTGCATCGGATGGGGATCGCGTGGCCCTCGGCCCGCGCCGTGACCCAGCGGGTGTCGATGAAGGCCTCGACGTCGGCCTGTCCGCCGAAGCGACCGTAGCCGGAACTCCGCACGCCGCCGTAGGGGCCTGCGGTTCGTTGGAGGTGTCGTTGGCGAGCGTGACGACCTCGTCGGTGCTGTCGACAGCGTGGACGAGGCACCGGGCCCAAGATCTCGTCGTAGTAGATCTTGATCTCCTTGGAAGTGAGGACGGCCAGCCGGACCAGTGTGCCCGGCGCGCCCCTGCGGTCGGCGGCCTTGTTCACGATCGGGCGGCGGTGCGGCCTTCCAACAGGTGGACGGGCAGCCTGTCCCCTGGAGCCCGCGCCGCGCCGTAGATGTCTGCGTCACCGTAGGCCGTCCGGATCCCTCCGTGGCAGTCGACGGCCAGATCACGGCCGAAGCGGTCTCAGCGCGCCCAGTCGTTGCAACTCCACGATGTGCTCCGCCGCCCGTCGCGGTGCTTCGCCACCGCTCACCAGCACTCCCGCCTCGATGTTCCGGCGGGCCGCGGACTCGGTCAGGTTGGCGCTGCCCAGGAACAACGTACGGCGGTCGGCCACCGCGAGCTTGGCGTGCTGACGCGAGTGAGGGTGGCCGTCCGGCTCGCGAGCCCAGTGCCACAGCCTCGCCCCGGGAACGGAGGCGAAGGCCTCGGCCGGTTCCCGGCCCTTGAGGAGTCCCCTCGCGCCGGCCAGCGTCTCTACCACGACGTGAATCCTCACGTTCCGTTCGGCAGCTGCGGTGAGAGCCCGGGTCAGAGCCGGATACGGGCGGGCCGCGTAAGTCATGGCCAGCAGTTCGTCCCGGGCCTCGTCGATGACGTCGACCAGCACCTGGGCGGTCGCCCGCACCGGCACGCCCGGTGTCGAGGGGCCACTCCACACCGTACGGACCCGCACCCTGTCCCGGGCACGCAGCATGGCCGCGACATACCCCCGCACGTAAGCGGCCGCCTCGGCGAACGGGACCGAGTCCTGCCGCATCGCGTCGTACAGGTCCGCGACGACCGTGTCGGCCCCCGGTGCGGCCAGTTCTGCCAGGGCCCGCTCCTTGGTTCCTCGCCGCGCCAGCAGACCGACGAGGTCCTTGCTCCGGGACAGGCCGAGGACCGCCACGGCGGACTCCACGGCCGTCTCGAACGCGGGCCGGCTCACGGCAGCAGGCCGACCGGTGTCAGCACCTGCTCCTTGTCCCCGGACAGCGGGACGAGGAAGCGACGGTCGAGGAACCGGTTGGCGCGCTCGCACGTGGTCTCGGAGACGAAGAGGCAGACGTGGCAGGCCGCCCCGTGGAGATAGTCACCCGGATCGTGGGGCAGACGCTCCGAGCAGAGCGGATCGGCCGAGCAGTGCCCGGCGTCGGCCAGGGCCCGGCGGACGATCCTGCCGAACTCGCGCTCCTCGGCGAGCGAGACCAGTCCGCCCAGGGTGCCCTCGGAGTCCGGGACGGCCGTGTAGATCAGGATGCCCGTCCTCGGGTTCTGTTCGTCGCCGGCGTAGATCCGCTCGGCCAGCGAGGCCGAGCTGTAGCCGCATTCCAGAGCGATGGTGCGGATCAGCAGGTGGGACAGGGTGTGCAGGGCGATGTAGCGAGCGCCGGGCCAGCCGTGGAAGGGGTCGAAGTCGCTCGTCTTGCGGTCCGACTTCCGGTTGGTCCGGAACCGGCCGTAGGCCTCCCGGTGAGCCTCCATCTGCGGCGACTTCTCCATGCCCGCCACCCACTGCGCCATGAGGTCGTCCCGCACGCGCAGGAAGACACCCTCCCCGCGGACCTCGCTGGCGGGCACCCAGTTCTGCGTGCCCCGGGACAGGTCCACGCGGGTCGCGATCTCCGGGGATTCGGGATCGGGTGCGTCCAGCCGCGTGAAGCCGATGAGGGCGCGCGCCTCGCGGAGCCGCTCGACCTGGCGGACGTCCCCGAGGAGTTCGTCCAGCGGGGCCGGGACGGGGACCGGCCTGAGGGCGAAGTCATCGCTGGGCGGGGGGACCGGGCCGGAGAGCGCCTCCCACTCGGGGCGGAACAGGTCGGCCTGGACGTCGGGGGCGGACGGAGCCGGCCCGTCCGTTCCCTGTTTGCGGGCCGCGAGTGCCGCGAAGACCGCGTCCGCGTCGTATTCCTTGAGGAATCCGAACTGGGGCAGACGCGCCATGAAGGCGAGTTCGCTCCGGTCCTCGACCTTCTCCAGCTCCGGCCAGTGGTCGTCGAGGAGCTTGTCGATGTCCCCGCCCTGCCCCTTGGGGAGCGCGAGCGCGCTGAGAGTGAGCGGGAACCACTGGTTGGAGGCCCCCGCGACCATCAGGACCGGGTCCCGGTCACAGCCGCCCGCTTCATAGGTGCCCAAGTGGGGGTGGCGACCTCGGCAGTGGGGCAAGTGACGCCGGCCGCGTTCGCCCATGGCTTCGCGGATGTTGCGCTTCGCGCCGCAGGCGACACATTCGATGGTGACGTTGGCGGCTTGGTTGCCGCCGTGGTCCTTCATACGCAGCTTGGGCCGCGGCATCTTCGCGCAGGCCTGCCCGTGGTGGACGAAAGGGGTGTACGGGAACTCGTCGAGATGGCCCGCGGTGCAGACGAGGGTGAAGCGGGCCGCCACGGCGAGCGGCGGCTTGCCGCGCTTGCAGTCGTGGACGAACTTGGCCTCGTGCGGTGTGCGCGGGTTGGCGTTGAGGAAGGTGAACTCGTCGGAGTCGACCGCGGCCAGGACGTTGCAGGCCGTGCAGCGCAGCCATTGCGGAAACGGCGCGACAGGCACTCCGACTCCCTGTGCCGCCCAGCCCTTGGGGTCCGTGTCCCCGCCTTCCAGCCAGGGAGCCGCCCGCAGTTGCTCGATCTGTCCTCGCCCGTAGCGCTGCAGCGAGCGGTTGACGGCGGCGCGCAGCCGGGGCTCGTCGATGTCGTAGTCGGTGATGCCGGAGTAGCTCCAGGCGTCGAGGCCCCTGACGAGGACGGAGAAGTTCGGCAGGTCGACGAGCGAGCCGACGCCGGCGGTGAACATGAGGTGGCTGGGGCGGACGGCCCCGACCCGGCGGTTGCTCCTGGTGTTCATCGCTGTGCCTTCCTGGGCGTGTCCGCAGTGGTCGTTCCGTACTCGTCGCTGTCCACGGTGGTCGCGAGATCGGGGTCGGTCTCGGTGTCCGCCGCCCCGAAATTCCAGTCCGGGCCCCCGCCCGAGGGGTTCTCGAGGAAGGCTCCGCCGCCCGGCAGCAGGAGGTTGATCTCGTTCTCCGTCTCGCGCATGGACATGCCGACGGTCAGCTCCGTCCACCGGGATCCGTCGGCCCGCCTCAGCAGCCCGTTCACGACGGTGGTCTTGTGCTTCTCCTTGCGGTAGCCGAGGGCCGAGCTGTTCTCGTCCCGTTTGCGGCGCCACTCGTCCTTCAGCCGGTCCAGCCGTTCGCTCAGGTACTGACGGGGCAGCTCGCCCCCCACCCGTTCGGCGCGCTCCAGGAGCCTGCGCTCCACGTCCCTGGCGAGGGGGCCGTCCAGATCGACGTGGTGGGCGTCCAGGTTGCGCGAGGTGTCGTAGGCCGCCTGACGCAGCGCCGCCACGTAGGTGGCGGCTACACCCCGGTCGAGGGCGCGCCGGGTGAACGGAGTGACGGAGAGGGCCTCGACCTGCCGGTAGAAGGTGGCGTGGTAGTGCTCGAAGTCCTCGTAGTGGGCCAGGTCTCTTGGACGTGACCAGTTGTAGAGGGTGACGACGAGACCGGGCCGTGAGGCATCGCGGCCGACGCGCGAGGAGGCCTGGATGTACTCGGCGGTGTTCTTGGGCTGGCCGACGACCAGCATCAGACCGAACCGCGAGACGTCGACGCCGACTTGGAGCATGGAAGTGGCGAGGACGACGTCCACGGCCTGCCGGGCGATCGGCGTCATGGCCGCGCGGGGTTCCCGCTTCTCCTTCACCGCGACCGCGTACTCCCGCAGGAACGCGCGTCGCCGCTGCGAGGTGTCCCGCTCGGGGTCGAACCCGGTCTCCAGACGCTTGAGGGCGGCACCGATGTCGGAGGAGGAGATGCGTGAGGTGAGTTCCTGGATGCCGAGCATGCCCGTCCGGCTCACGATCCGGTCGGCCAGTGTGGCCCGGCCCCTGCGACTGCCGTTGGAGCGGACCCGGGTCGTGATGTCGTCGTCCATGTAGCGCCGCATGCCCGCGAGTTCGCGCGTCGCGTTGAAGTAGCCGACCAGGGTCATGTACGGGTCCGCCGGCTTGCCGTAGTCGTCGAAGAGCTGCTGCCCGGCGAGGAGCAGGATCTCGGCGACCCGGATCTCGGCGGCCTTGAGACGAGTGCCGTGCGCGCACACGCCCAGGTAGCGTCGGCCCGGATCGGTACGACTCAGTTCGACCTGCCGGGAGAAGAACGTGTCCCCGACGTCGAGGACTTGGGGTGGGAAGACGGCGACCCTGCGCCCGAAGACGCCGAGCACCTGATCGGCTGCCCGTTTGGTGGTCGCCGTCGAAGCGACGATCTTGGGTCCGGCCTCGTGGTGCTGTCCTCGGGCGTCGGTGAAGCTCCAGGTGCACAGTTGGTCGACGGCGGACTCGAAGAGGCCGACGGTGGTGCCGAGGGCGCCGGAGATCAGGTGCAGCTCGTCCTGGATGATCAGGTCCGGGGGCCGCAGGCGCGTCACCGGCTGTGCGGTGACTCCGGGCAGGCTGCCCCGGGCGTTGTGGCGGCTCCCGCAGCCGGTCTTGGCGTCGAGGTCGTCGTGCCGGTAGCCGTGACGTGGGCACAGCTCGGTGACCCTGCCGAACAGCAGGCCGGCGTACCCGTTCCAGGGCAGTTGGGCGAACTTGTCCACGGTGGCGATCAGGAGGGAGGGCGCGAGCCGGTAGATCTCCTCGTCGACGGTGAGCACCGGGATGCCCTCGCCGGGCGATTCCCGCCGGGAGAAGGGGCAGCGGTCCTCACCCTCCCCGCGCGGGCAGTAGAGCAGCACACGGCGCCGCCCTTCGTCGTACTCCATGTGGGAGCGGGCCGTGAGTCCGCTCCCGCACCACGGACAGGTCAGGACCTGAAGGACGCGCGCGTGCTTGTCGCTCGCGTTCTCCCGGGCCTCGGCGATCTGCTCCTTGGCCTCGTCGAACCAGTTCGGTGAGACGGAGGTTCCCACCCACAGGCCGATGCGGAACGGGGTGGCGCCCCAGCGGACATCCCTTGCGAACTCCTCCCGGCGCAGCACTTCGCAGGCGCTGACCAGGGCGGCCGCGCGCTGGAACTGCTGGGCGGTCAGGAGGCGGAGGGTGTAGCGCATGAGGACGCCGACGCCCGCCTCACCGCTGTGTGCCTCCGTGCCCGAGCCGATCGTGCCCTGCAGGCGTCGCAGCGCGAAGGTGTAGGCGGCGAGGCCGAGGTAGGCCTCGGTCTTGCCGCCACCGGTCGGGAAGAACAGCAAGTCGACAAGTGCTTCACGGCCGGTACCGCGATGGGAGTGTCCGGGCCGGCTGAGGGAGTCGATGTTGAGCAGGACGAAGGCGAGCTGGAAGGGGCGCCAGCTCGTTGCCGCCTTGCCCTTGGCGTGGACCTCGTCGTACGCCTCCCGGTAGGAGGCGCGGTCGTCCTCGCGGCCGGCGCGGGCCGACGCGATGGCGGTGTTGCGGCGCTGGAGCGCCATGGCCCGGTTGGCGAACCGGAAGGCCTCCAGGGCCGTGTCGTCGGCCACGAGCCGGTCGATGCCCAGGGTTATCCGGTCGCAGATGTCCAGTGCCTGGTCGATGGCGGCGTCGGCCGATGCGCGAAGGTCGTCGGGAAGCGAGCGGGCCTTGCGACGCTGCTGGTCGAGCCAGGTGCCGTAGCCGTCGGCGAGCGGGGCCAGCGCGGCGCTGAGTTCGGTCCGGCGGGCGGGCACCGCGAGAGCCGCGAGTTCGTCCATGCCGAGTTCGAGGCCGCGGAGCAGATCCTGCTCCTCCACGGTTGGTGCGGTGGTGGCCCGGACGTCGTACTCGGGAAGCCAGGTGGTGGTGAGTCGGTGAGCGTTGCGTTCCCCGTCCCGCACCTGGGCGTGCACGGCGACGTTGCGGCCCTTGGCGTGGCTGAGGCTGTCCCGGTAGAGGAGCCGGAGCCGGCGTTCCTCGGCGTCCTCCGCGCCGTTGCCCCGGTTGACGGGATCGAGCGGGTCGTCGACCGGGAGGAAGACCGCCGCCTGGTCGTCCGGGAAGGCTGTGACGTCGATCTGGGTCTGGAAGAGCCAATGGGCGTCGCGGGCCTCACGGCTGTCCTGCTGCCTGTTCACCAGAGCCAGCTCGACGACCCGGAGGTCCTCGGTCCCGCCTCCGCCGGAGTGTCTGCGCACCTGCACGTCGAGGACGGCCGCTCCCCCCTCGAATTCGACGATCCGGTCCGCCAGGTCCGTCACGTCGATGTCCACCGGGTGCTCCACGGGCTCACGCGACCAGATTCTGCGGGTCGTGCCGCGGTCGGTGGCCTCCTCCGACTGCGTGTAGCGCCCCCAGCGGACGGTGACGCTGAGCGTCCCGACGGAGGCGGGAACCGTGAAGGACAGCCCCATGGACGAGGCCCAGATGTGGCCGGCGGCCTGCGGGGTCAGCCGGTCCTGCAGCTCGGTGTCGTCCCCCTCCTGCTCGTCACCCGACTCCCCGTCCGCGCTCTGGGCGGCCACGAGCGCGATCCGGTCGGCGGTGACGCCCTGGGGCCGCGGACCGAGCATCCCCACGAGATACCGGTCCCGCGGCCCGGACGAGGCGCTCGGCAGGGTCTCGGCCTCTCCGTCCCAGGGGCCCAGCAGATCACGGCGGATGTAGGTCACGAGTCCGTCGCGCACCTCGTACGAGTCCCCGGCGCGGAATGTCTGGGGTACTTCGTCGAGCGGGTGCGGGACAGCGGCCTGGGCGGGCTGGGCCGGCATGCGGTGGGTCCTTTCGGACGGATCCGGTGGAGCACGAACGGGACCGAACGTGCGACAGCACACAAAGAATAGACCGTTGACTCAGTTCACACAACGAGAATCGGATGCTCCGTCACTCCGACTCGCCAGGGTCTCTAGGCTGGTCCCGACCACCGCCCGCCCGTCACCGAGGACGCCGATGCCCCGACTCGCTCTCTCCGACGACTTCGTCGCGGACCTCATCTCGCTGCAGCGACCGGTCCAGAAAGAAGTCGGCGACGCGATCCAGATGTTCCGCAGCATGACCGTGCCCCAGCTCCATGCGAGCAAGGGCATGCACCTGGAGAAGCTCGAGCGGGCACGCGACCCCCGAATCCGCACCATACGCATCACCAAGTTCTACCGGGGTGTCCTCCTGGCCCCCGACGACGGCAGCGAGATGTTCATGCTCCTGCGGGTCGCCCCGCACGACGAGGCGATCAACTGGGCCTGCAAGCGCGCCTACTCGGTCAACAGCGCCACCCGCGGCGTGGAGGTGCGCAACGTAGAGGCCCTCGAGCAGATGGAGACCTACTTCGAGACCAAGGCGGACACCGCCCCCACCCGCCTCTTCGAGGAACACTCCGACACCGTGCTGCGCGACCTCGGCGTCGACGAGCAGGTGCTCAAGCTGGCCCGTGTCTGTGTCACGGCCGACGATCTGACGGTCATGGCACCGCCGATGATGCCCGCCGACCAGTACGAGGTGCTGTGGTTCCTGGCGCAGGGCGAGTCCCCCGAGGACGTCTGGGAGCAGTTGATCGCGCCACGCGGACAGACCGTCCGCACGGCGGAGGAACGACCCGCGGTCACCCTCGCCGAGGCAATCCTCAACACCTCCGACCGCATCGTGGAGGTGACGGGCCCCGGCGAGCTGGAACGCATCCTCGCCGAGGACTTCACCCGCTGGCGAATCTTCCTCCACCCCGCCCAGCGCCGCTACGCCTACCACCCCGGTTTCAACGGCCCCGCCCAGGTCACCGGCGGCCCAGGCACCGGCAAGACGGTGGTCGCCCTGCACCGCGTACGGCACCTGCTGCGCACCGGCCGTGAAGGCGACCGGATCCTCCTGACCACCTTCACCAACGCCATGGCGGCCACGCTGCGGGACAGCCTCGCGCTGCTGCTCGGCGACACCGACGCCCACCTGCTGGAGCGCGTCGACGTCACGACGGTCGACTCCCTCGCCGCCCGGGTCGTCCGGGAGGCGCGGGGCAGTTCCCCGAAGCCCCTGTCGGCCGCCGCCGAGAAGAGCGCCTGGACCCGCGCCATGGCACGCGAGGAACTGCCCTGGACGGAGCAGTTCCTGTCCCAGGAGTTCCGCAACGTCGTCCTCGCCCAGGGGCTGCGCACGCCGGAGGAGTACCTGCGCTGTGTACGGCGCGGACGCGGCACCCAGGTCGGCCGGGTGCAACGGGCCCGGCTGTGGCGGGTGATGGAACGGTTCACGGCGGACCTCGCCTCGCGCGACTCGGCGACGTACACGCAGCTGTGCGACCAGGCGGCGCGTACCCTCGCCGAAGGCGCAGCGCGCTACCGCCATGTCGTCGTGGACGAGGCGCAGGACCTTCATCCGGCCCAGTGGCGGGTGCTGCGCGCCTGTGTCGCCTCCCAGGCCGACGACATGTTCCTGGTCGGCGACCCGCATCAGCGCATCTACGACTCCCGCGTCTCGTTGCGCTCGTTGGGGATCAACGTCCGGGGACGCACCTCCCGGCTCCGCCTCAACTACCGCAGCACGGAGGAGATCCTGCGCTGGTCGGCGTCGCTCCTCGACGGTCAGCCGGTGGGCCGGCTCGGCGAGGACGACGACGAGGACGGCGGCCGGGACTCCCTGCGCGGCTACCGGTCCCAGCTGCACGGCCGCGTCCCGGCGGCGCGCGGGCACGGCAGCCAGGACGAGGAGCTGCGGGCGCTGGTCGAGCAGGTGCGCACCTGGATCGAGCGGGACGGGGTGAAGCCGTCCGAGGTGGCGGTGTGCGCCCGGTTCAACACCCTGGTCGACGCCGTGATCGCCCGCCTGCGGCGGGAGCGCGTCCCGGCGGTGGCCGTCAAGGACAACCCGGGGCCGCACGTCTCCGGTGTCCGCGTGGCCACCATGCACGCGATGAAGGGACTGGAGTTCCGGTGCGTGGCCGTGGTGGGCGTGACGTCGAACGTGCTGCCGTTCGCCCCGCAGGTGACGCCGGCCGAGGTCGATCCCGTCCAGCACCAGTCGGACCTGCTGGCCGAGCACTGCCTGCTGTTCGTGGCCTGCACACGGGCGCGCGACGCGCTGGCGATCTCGTGGAGCGGTGAGCGCAGCCGCATGCTGGACCCGGTGGCCGGCTGAGACATGCGGGCCTCGGTGGCCCGGACCCTACTCCGGGTCCGGGCCGCCGAGACCGTCGCCGCGGAAGGCTCTGCTCCTTCCGTCAGCGCCCTGTGGGCGTCAGGCCCGGATCTCCCGGACGACGACCTCGTGGCTCTTTCCCCGGGAGGCGTCGTACGAGATCGTCCGCCCCGTCGGCTGCCACATCAACGCGTGGCCCAGCGGTGACGACGGGGAGATGATCTCCGCGTCGTCGGTGGGCAGTTCGGCGACGGTGTACAGGGTCGCGTCGTCGGTCCGCCCGTCGAACTCGAGGACGAGCAGCGCACCGGGGTGCACCACCCTCGGCGTCCCCTCCTCCTGGCCGACCCGCACGGCGTCGAGGAAGGTCCGCAGGAAGCCGAGCCGCTTCGTGCGGCGCTCGCGCTGGTCGGCCTGCGTCTTCCTGAGGAAGACGAGGTTCGCCGGGTCCGCGTCCACGGGTGTCTCGTCCGGGGCGTCGATGGCGGCCTGCAGCCCCTGCATCTCGCGCACCAGCCGCTGGAAGGCGGCGGCGGGGATCTCCCGAACCGGCAGGGCGCCCTGCTCGGTGGAGGGCGCCGGACGGGGAGCGGGCTCCGCGACCGCCTCCCCGGTGGGGTCCGGCCAGGGCATGCGCGGATCCTCGGGTGCGACGGCGGAGAGCTCCGTCACCTCCGGCGCCGCGTCGGGCGCGGGACCCGGGTCGTGCGAGCGCTCGTCCTCCCGCGCCTCCTCCGTTCCGTCGTCCTCGTCCCGGCCGTCGGCCGACGGCACCTGGGGATCCGCCGCCGCCTCGGGAGAGCCGCTCCCTTCCGGTTCCGCGGGAGGCGGCTCGATCCCCAGCCGTTCCAGCTCCGCCCAGAGCGGGGCGAGCGCCTGCTCGCGGTCGAGGTGGAAACGGCTGCCGCGGATCCGGACGAAGGTCCAGTCGACGCGTTCCAGGTCGCGCTGGCGGGCGGCGGCGGTGGACGCGTCCTCGCCCTCGGCGAAGGCGTCGCCGTCGCAGGCGACCGCGAGCCTGCGGGTGCCGCCCTCGACGACCAGGTCGATGGTGTGGCGGCCCACCCGGTAGCCGGGCCGCACCCGGTGACCCCGGGCCGTCAGCTCCAGGTACACCTTCTGCTGGAACAGGCTGTCGAACGCCTCGTGGCGTACGTCGGGCAGCACCTCGCCCTCGACCGCGACGGTGTCCTCCTCCGCGGGCCGGGTGAGGTGGTCGAGCCACCGCCGGCGCAGGTCGTTCTCGTGGAACTGCTCGGGCCGGGCGCTGTGGAACACCCACACCTGGTCCTGGGCGCGGGAGGCGGCCACGTTGAGCCGCTGCTCGTACGTCTTGCCGTTGAAGCCGCCCGGTACGGTCCCGGCGGCGGTGGTGGCCGAGTTGACGCAGGAGACGAACAGGACGTGCCGCTCGTCGCCCTGGAAGTCCTCGGCGTCGCCGACCCGGATCCGCCGCTCCTCGCGCTGCTCGTAGTCGAGGCGTTCGGCGAGCAGGTTCTCCAGCTCCGTCAGATGGCCCTTGGCCCCGCGGAGGCTGATGACGCCCATGGTCTTCCCCTCGTACGCCGGGTCGGCGCAGCAGCGTACGACCGCGTCGACGAGGGCCTCGGCCTCGGTGGTGTTGACCAGCCGGTCGCTGCCGCCGACGGCCGCCCCGTCCTCGACGTGCACGGTACGGACCGGGGGCAATCGGTCTGCGCCGTATTGCCGCAGCGGCTGGAGCCGGCCGTTGTAGCAGAGGTCGTTGGAGAAGGAGATGATCTCCGGCATGCACCGGAAGTGCTCCTTGAGCATGAGCGTGCCGCGGCCGGCGGAGAGGGCCTCGGTGAGGTCGAAGAAGCTGGAGTCGGGACCGAAGAGGCTGCGGACATCCGGCTCGAGCGCGGTGAGCAGCCGGTCCCGCAGGTGGAAGTACTCGTCCTGTTTGAGGCCGACGTTGGACGGGCTGACCTGCTTGCTGTCGCCGACGATCACCATCCGGTCGGCGAGCCAGCTCAGCAGCATGGCCTCCAGGCCGGACTGGCTGGCCTCGTCGACGATGACGACGTCGAACAGGCCGGGCCGGTCCATCGGCACGGTCTCCGCAACCTGGTGCAGCGGCATGATCCAGGCGGGCACCGCCGTCTGCGCCTTGCGCAGCGCGGCCTGGGCGTCCCGCCGGTAGCGGTGCTGGTACTTGCCTTTGATGCGGCGGGCGGCCTGCTGGTACGCGCTGAGGGCGCGGGACTGGTCGCCGGTGAGCAGGCCGAGGCAGCGGTGCCAGGCGCGGGCGGCGGCCAGCCGGCCGAGCGTGATGCGTGCCTCGTCGTCGGCCTCCGTCAGCCGCTTGCGCAGGGTCCGCTCGGCCTCCGGGTCGGTGAGCCGTTCCATGCGGTCGCGCCACGCGGACCAGGCCCAGGCCTCGGCGAGCAGCGGCAGCCGGTCGTCCCACGCGGTGTCGTCCGGGGAGCCGGTGACGCGCTCGGCGAGTGAGGGGAACGCCTCCCGCACGCGGGTGAGCGCGGCGTGCTGCTCGGCCCGCAGCCGGGCGGCTTCCCGAACCTCGGCCATCTCGTCGCTGAACTCCCGGTAGCCCTGAGGGTCCCGGGCTCGCACGGCGTCGAGTGCACGGGCGACGGCGGGTGCCACGCCGCGCCGGTCGTTCCAGGAGCGCAGCAGTTCCTCGGTGTCCGCGATCACCTTGCGGGACCGCTCGGCGGCACGCAGCGTGGTCGCCGCGCGCAGCAGGGCGCGTACCGCGTTCTCGACCGGGAGGTCGTGCCAGGTAGCGACGGCGAGTCCGGGCGAGGTGGCGGCGGCGGTGAGCACGTCGGTGCGGGCGGCGGCGACGGCGAGCAGGGCCTCGAGCACGTCGGCGTCCTGCCGCAGACGGGCCAGGCGCGGACCGTGGCCCTGCCACGCGCCGGCGGGGGCGCCCCACTCGGCCTCCACCTGGGCCAGGCGCAGTTCGAGCTGGATGCGGGCGACGACGACCGCCGCGGTGGCGACGTCCTCGGGGGACCGTCCATCGACCCGCACGGACTGCACGAACCCGCCGACGGCCTTGGCGAGTTTCGAGCGGGTGCCGAGCGGTCCGCGCAGCTTCTGTCCCTGGACGAGGCCGTCGTGCAGGGCGGTGGCCTGGCCGAGCGCGGTGGCCGGGTCGTACTGCTCCAGGCCGCTGACCATGGCGGTGCCCAGCGTGGCGAGCGAGGCGTCGAGCGCCGCGAGGGCGCCGGTGACGGCGGCGTGCCTGCTGCGCGCCTGCCAGTCCTGCCCGGCGGTCACCTCCCCCAGGAGCGCTCCAGCCCACTCTCCGGCGGCGGCCGAGAGGGCGGCGGCACGGGCCCTGACGGCGGAGAACGCGTCGAGGGCCGTCGTCAGGCGCTGCTGTTCGGCGTCGCTCAGACCCCGCACGGCCGTGTCGTACTGCCGACTCAACGGGTCCTGCCGCACCGCCTCGTGGGCCTCGTCCGCGGAACGCACCGCGGTGACGGCCTCCTCGAAGTCGCCCGCACCGGGCAGTTCGGAGGGACCGGGCACCTCGGCCGCGAGGGCGCGGTGGTGCGGCGTGAAGGCACGCGTGGCGTGCAGCAGCCTCAGTGCGTCGTCGGCGGTCAGGGAGGGCTGTTCCTGAGGAACCCGCCCGAGCCAGTCGTACCGCTCCGTCTCGGCGGTGAGGCGCTCGGCGATCTCCTGGAGGCTGCCGGTGTAGTCGCCGATCTCCGCCTCGAAGCGGTGGGTCTCCTGCTCGCGCAGCACGGCGAGGTCGCGCAGCATGGTCTGCTGGGCCGACCGGGCCGCGGCGAGCCGTGCCTGGAGCGTACGGATGTCCTTCTGCGACGCCTTGGGATCGTAACCGGCGTACTCGCTGAGGATCCTCTGCACGGACGCCTCGAGCTCCCGCTGGGCGGCCGCGCCGTCCTCGGTGCGGCTCACGCACAGGTCGCGGATGTTCTCGGGCAGCTTGTCCCGCAGGACGCGCAGGGCGCGCGGGGTGTGGCTGGTGATGAGGACCCGCTTGCCCTGGGCGAGCAGGTCCGTGACCAGGTTGGCGATGGTGTGCGTCTTGCCGGTGCCGGGCGGTCCCTGCACCACGACGAGCCGGTTGGCGCGCAGGCGTTCGGCGATGGTGCGCTGCTCCTCGTTGGCGGGCAGCGCGAAGTACATCTCGTCGGTTCCGGCCTCGGCGCCGTCGTCCTCGGCCGCCGCGAGGTCGGCGGCGGTCAGCGCCCCGTCGCGGCCCGCGATGTAGCCGAGCAGCTCGGTGGGAGACGTGCCGGCGTCGATGTGGCGGGCGATGGCCTTGAGGGCGTCAAGTGTCGAACGGCGGTTGCGCTCCCGCAGAACGAGCGCGGGGGTGAGTCCCACCTGGGGCACGTCGAGCGTGCGCGGCCGGGCGCGTTCCACGGTCGGCGAGTAGCCGCCGGCGCTGTGCGCCGCGTTGGTCCAGCTGCGCAGGGCGGTGTGTACGGCGTCGAGGTGTGCCGGGTCGGTGACGTCGGAGGCACCGTCCAGCGTGTCGACGATCTGCTCCCTCACCGCGCCGGGCACGTGCTGGGCGCCTTCCAGCATGCCCTCTTCCAGTTCCAGGCCCACACCGGTCGGGTCGGGGGCGGCGGTGAGGGTGCCGGTGACCGGGTCGAGGTGGAGGGTGGCGCGGTGGGTGACGAGGTGGCGTTCCACGCGCTGGCCGGTGGTCGTCTGCCAGGTGAGCCGGCCGAGCCCGAGGACGAGTTCGTAGGCCTCGCCGAGGTTGGCGGCGTCCTCGTGCATCTTGTGCAGGCGGTCGTACAGCCTCACGACGGGATCGATGGCCCGCCGCCGCTCCGCCCAGGCCAGCCACTCCTGCTCCCAGGCGGCGTACAGCTTCTCGATCTTCTCCCGCTTCGGGTGGTCGTCGAGCTCGTGGTACGTCTTGTCGAGGGGAATGCCCTGGGACCAGTCCGGGAACTCCGGCTCGATCCGGCGGCGCAGGTGCGGGGCGCGGGTCTGCTTGAAGTCCCGGATGCGGGTCTCGTCGATCCAGGGCGCGAGCAGGGGCTCGGGGTGCGGGGCGTCCTCACGGTCGGGGCGTTCGAGGGTCAGCCAGGCCGGTTCCTCGGAGTCGAGGGCACCGTCGAGCATCACGGCGACCTCGGGGGCGTCCGGCAGTTCCTCGAACCAGACGGTGCCGGCGGCGCCGTCGAGCGTGCGGACGGGGCGGGTCTTCGACTCCTCGGCCTCGGCGAGGAACCGGAAGATCTGGCGGACGCGGGTCGCGTCGAGCTCGTCGGGGGACGGGTCCTGGGCGCGGGGGACGAACCCGGTCGGCGGCGTCACGAGGGGCGTGGCCGGACGGGGGCCCGGCCCGGCGGGCTGTGACGGTACGGCTCCCAGCACGATACGGGCCGTTCCGTGGCCTTCGTCCCCGACGTCGGTGAACAGGGACGGCTGCCGCTCTCCGAACAGCGGCGCCTGGTCCGGCAGCCGGCCCGCCCGGGCGGTCGCGGGCGCCGTGGCCCTGGCCGTGGTGAAGGTGACGCTCTCGCGCTTGTGGTCGTACGGGAACCGGACCTCGATGTCCAGCTCGGCGGCGGTTCCCGCCGGGATGCTGTAGGCCCAGGTCGCTGACGCGCGGCGGCCTTTGCGGAGGGTGCCTTCGAGTCCGTCGTCGAGCAACTCGGTCCGGTAGTCCCGCACCTGCCGTGCCGTTTTGCCGTAGGGACCGCCCCGCACGAGCAGGGCGATGCCGTCGACATCGATGGGGTGGGCCGTGCCGTTGCTCAGGTACAGCGTGCACCGGACCAGGTCGTCGCCGTGGCGGTACCCGTCGGAGGCCTCGGGGTCGACCAGTTCGTACGGCACGACGTCGTCCACGCGCACGTGCAACCCGTCGTCGTACTGGTAGACCGATCCGACCGGCTGCATCTCGTCGCCCAGGCCGTATTCACGCTGGCTCACGCGCCACCCCACTGCTGTCCGGAGCCACATGCGTGGCCGCTTGGTGTCATCCCGCCCCGGCCCACCCGAGTACGTCTCCGCCCCCAGCGCATCGCCTCAAGTGTGAACTGAGCACACGGGCCGAGGGTAGCAGCAGGCCTCCGAGCTTCACTGCGCCCCATGGAACAGCATTGGAATCATTGACACAAGCCTTATTGCATGTTGACTCTGTTCACAGTTCTAGGCCAACATGGCATCGCGGTCACTCGTACAGCTCCAGGCAGACGCCACAGGAAGGCCATGCGCCATGCAGATGGAAGTGCTCCATGTCAGTCCAGAGCTCGCGACGGAGTGGCTCACACGCAACACCAGCAACCGACCGCTCAGCAAGGCTGCGGTGCAGCAACTGGCGGGCCGTATCCAGCGCGGCGAGTGGCAATTGACGCACCAGGGCATCGCCTTCGACGAGGACGGTGTACTCATCGATGGCCAGCACCGCCTCGCCGCGATCGCCAAGGCGGGGATCACCGTGCCCCTGACCGTCACCCACGGCGTCCCGCGCACCGCGTTCACGGTGATGGACACGGGCCGCAAGCGCACCGGCCGGGACGCGCTCGCCCTCGCGGGCGAGGCCAACGCCACACACCTGGCAGCGGCCCTGCGCGGCCTGCATCTCTATCTGAACGCGCCCAACTCGTCCTGGAGCGGCGGATCGTCGGTGACCAGCAACGACCAGCTCCTAACCATGCTCGACAAGCACCCCGGCATCCGTGACGCCCTTCAGCACGGCGTCACGCTCAACCGCGCGTGCCGCATCACCGTCACGGCGGCGACCATCGGCTGGTACGTGACCTGCGAGGCACGACCTGACGTCGATCAGGGCTCCTGGAAGGAGGGCATCGTGACCGGCGCACGCCTGGAGCCCGGCGACCCCCGCCTGACCTTGCGCAACACGATGCTCAACCTCGCCACGGGCACGTCGCACCGTCGCCGGGACGACTCACGCGAGCACCTGCTCTACTACCTCAAGGCCTGGAACGCGTGGGCCGAGGGCCGGTCGATCAAGCTGCTGCGCCGGTCCCCCAACGAGACGATGCCCCGAATCTCCAAGCAGGCGGCAGTTCTCACGCACAAGGTGCCCCGCCAACCGTAAGAGCCACGACCTCACCACCATTGACTCAGTTCACTGTAGATTGAACGACCATCGTCACTGTGGCTTGGATCACCGGACAAGCCGTCAGGCTGCGCCCAACCGGCAGGGAAAGGAAGTGCATGCGCGCGCAGGAGATCACCTTCCTCAAGCTCGTCCAGGGGGACAAGCAGTTTCAAGTCCCGTTGTACCAGCGGACGTACAGCTGGGGCAGGGAGCAGCTGAAACGACTCTGGGAGGACATCGGCGAGCTCGTCGAGCAGCATCTGTCGGGTGAGGCCAGTGCCCCGCACTTCCTGGGCTCCGTGGTGCTCGCTCCCGGCCAGATCCAGGCCGGCGGTGTGCAACGGTGGCTGGTCGTGGACGGTCAGCAGCGGCTGACGACACTGATGCTGGCGTTCACCGCGCTGCGCGACCACCTCAAGGGAACGGGTGATGCGCGCGGTGTGGACAGGGTGCACCGGCAGATACTGGTGAACGAGTTCCATGAGGGCCTCGATCACTACCGGCTGCTCCCGACGCAGGCCGACCGCGAGGCGTACACAGCTTGCGTCCAGTCCCGTGCGGAAGCCGGTGGCAGCGACAACATCGGTGCCGCGTACCGGTTCTTTCTCGGTGCGCTCGCCGAGGGGCAGGAGGCCGCCGGCGACGACCGGTGGATCGCCACGGTGGAGACCGTCCTCAAGGACCTGCTGTCCATCGTGGAGATCACCGCGGAGCCGGGTGACAACGTCTACCGGATCTTCGAATCGATCAACAACACGGGCGTCGGACTGAGCCAGAGCGACCTACTGCGCAACTACGTGTTCATGCTGTTGCCCAAGCGGGGCGAACGGGTCTACCAAGAGCTGTGGCTGCCCATGCAGCAGAGCCTCGGTCCCAAGAACCTCGAACTCCTCGTCTGGCTGGACCTTGTGGTACGGGGCCACCACAAGACCAAGCAGAGCGAGATCTACCGAGAGCAGCAGAAGCGGCTGCAGCCGATGACCGGTGACGAAGGGGCCTTGCAGCGCGAGATCGCACAACTAGCCGAACGCGCAGGTCGATTGCTGCGCATCATCCAACCGCACCGTGAGAGTTCACCTGCGCTCCGCGCCATGCTGGAGCGCCTGGCAGCCTGGGGAGGTCAAACTCACTACCCGCTGGCGCTGCACTTGTTGGACCTGGTGGACACGGAGGCCACGACAGCCGATGACGCTGCAGAGGCTCTTCTCTGCGTCGAGTCCTACCTGGTGCGTCGGGTGATCTGCCAGACACCGTCCAACAACCTGAACCGCATCTTCATGGACGCGCCGAAGGAGCTGGAGACCGACCGTCCCGCCGCCGAGGCAGTCCGGCGGTTCCTGTCCGGCGGGCGCCGCCGATGGCCGAGCGACGAGGAGCTGCGCGAGGCGATCCGCAGCAAGCCGTTCTACTGGAGCGGCCGGCCTCCGCAGCGGAGTTACATCCTGCGCCGGCTGGAGGAGAGTTACGGTTCTAGCGAGCCGGTCGACTTCGTGAAGGCGTCCCTCAGCGTCGAGCACATTCTTCCGCAACGTCCGACCTCGGCCTGGTTCGATCTGCTCGCCGACGAGACCGAGCCGGACCAGAGTCCCCAGGAACTGCACGACCTGCTGGTCCACACACTCGGCAACCTCACCCTCACCGGGGACAACACCAAGCTGTCCAACAACCCGTTCGAGCGCAAGCAGCAGATCCTCGACTCGAGCGCCCTGTACATGAACCAGGAGATCGCTGCGGAGAAGCGCTGGGGCAAGGCCGAGATCCTGGCTCGTGCCGACCGTCTGACGGAGCGGGCGGTGGACTTGTGGCCCGGCCCGATCGGCGGGGTCAAACCGACGGGCGAGGAGTGGCCGGGCTGGGCAGAGCTGCGAGCCACCCTGGTGGCGATGCCGAGCGGTACGTGGACGACGTACGGAGATGTCGCCGAACTGATCGGCAGCCACCCCGTCCCGGTCGGTGCGTACCTGGGCTCCAACCCGACGGCGATCGGGGCCTACCGGGTCCTCACCGCGGACGGCAGGATCTCCCCGGCGTTCCGCTGGGCGGACGGCAGTGACCGGCCGTCGCCGCAGGAACTGCTGACGAGCGAAGGGGTGAAGTTCGACCCGTCGGGCCGGGCCCACGGTGCGCAGCGCCTGAACGCGGCGGAGCTGGCGACCCTGCTCGGCAAGGACGTCACGCAGCCCGCCTCGCACGACCCGCTTCCCGACGGGGAGGACACGGCGGCGGCCGAACGCTTCCGCACGCAGTTGCGGGAGCACTGGCCGGAGGCTTCCGCCGAGGTCCTGGGCGCGCTCGACTTCTGGCGTCTGCAAGGGGGCTACGTCACCTACGGCAGGCATGAGGAGACGAGTTGCTTCCCGATGCTCGACGCCGGCACGAGCCGCCGCCCCCACCTGATCTGGCCCATGGCGATCTACCCGGTGAGCGGAACGGTCGAGGTCGTCTTCCAGTACCTCAAGGACCGCAGTCCCTTCGACGACACGGAACAGCGCCGCGAGCTGCTGAACCGCCTCAACAAGATCGAGGGTATCGACCTGCCCGAGGCGAAGCTGGAACTGCGTCCGTCCTTCCCGGTGCGGGTGTTCGCGGAGCACGGTGACGAAATCTGCGGTGTGCTGGACTGGTTCGTCACGGCGGCGGCCCTGGACCTGGCACGGAGGGGTTGAGGTGCCGATGTCGGAGCTTCCGGCCGACCTCGTCGTCCCTCCCAGGGATGACGTCCTCGGTCAGGCGATCCCCTTCGACCGGGGACGATGGCTGCCCCGTATTCCCGACACCACCTGGTGGCCCGCCGAGCTCGACGCGTGCCCGCGCCTCGGCCGGTGGCCACGGGTGGACCGCCGCACCGTACTGGGCATGGCCGGCGGGGTCGGCACCGTCGAGGGACGCAGACATCTGCTGGTCGCTGCCCTGGTCTGGGGCACTGGCACCAAGGCACGGTCGGTGGGCCGGCAGGGACGTGTCTTCGCGAACAGCTCAGCCGCGCACATCGACGACCGGATCGCCACCGCTGTCACTGTACTGCGGGAGAAGGGAGCCGTCGCCGCCTACTACGCCTGCTACAACGACCAGCGCATCGCGTACCTGGGTCCGGCGTTCTTCACCAAGTTCCTCTACTTCGCCGGCCACGAGAACCCCACCGGCCACCGTCGCCCCCTCATCCTGGACAGCGTCGTGTCACGTGCGCTCAGGGACCGGAAGGCCGTCGCGGAGGACTGGCCGCTCAACGGCTGGACCACGAAGCAGTACGCCCACTACCTGGACATCGTCCATGAGCAGGCGGAATCGGCGGGAGTGATGCCCGATGCCGTGGAGGCCGCTTGGTTCGCCCACGGCAGACGACTCCCACCCTGACGGCACTGCCGTTCCGCCCCCCGCGCTCCTCCTCGCTGAATCCCCGGACGAGTCGCCGACCCGGTCCCGGACGCCTAGGTGACCGGGTCGCCCGGCTCGTCGGTCTGGTTCCGGAACCTGCCGGAAGTCGTCGAGGGCGGCGCCGAACTCCTTGGCGCGACATGGAAGGTGACTCTGTCCCTCCGGGCCGTGGACACGGCCCGGCTCCCGGCGGCAGCGTCGTACCGGTACAGACGCCGGGCCAGGTCCACGCCCTCGTCGAACAGCCCTCGCACACGCTCCGCGAACAGATGGGTGCGGAACTCCCAGTAGACGGCCGAGCGCACGGTGAGCACCCGTTGCAGTCGGACCAGTTCCGCCAGGTGATCCGGACTTCCGGCCGCGCGGAGCGCCAACGTGTCCACCTCGCCCCGGAGAGTCTCACGGCTCTGGAAGTACTGCCGTTTGACGTCGGGCGACCAGTGCAGGGGTGCGGTGCCGACGGGCGGGCGCGGCTCCCCTGGCACCGGCCGCTCGCTGTCGGCGCCGGACATGAAGAGCAGGACGACCCAGAACGAGGCCTGGTATCCACTCCACGACTTCCGCTCCCCGTGGGCGGCCAGTTCGGTCAGCACGGCGAGCGCCTCCTGACGGACGGCAGCCGCCTCGTCGTGCCGCACGGCGCGGTCGAGCATCTGCGCGTACCGGATCAGCACGTAGAGATGACAGGCCAGCGGTCCTCGGTCGCTCGCGGCCTCCATCGCCTCCATGCCGGCCAGTTCCTCCATGGCGGTCAGCGCTGCGGCGGACCGGCCGGCGGCGTCGAGGGCGGCGGCCCACTCAGGCAGCGACCAGGCGAAGCCGCCGCTCCTGGGGCCGTCGGGCCGTTCCTGGGCCACCGACTCCGTCAAGGCGTCCGCAGCCTCCGCGTAGCGGCCCTCCTCGGAGAGCCCGGCAGCCCATGGGTCCAGCCTTTCACCACCCCGTCACCGGACGACTCGGCCTGCGTCCGGCCGATGGAGAACCTCTCGGCCCGCAGGGCGACCCCTTCGGCCCGCCTGCCGACGGCATAAAGCGCCCGCTGACATCGGTCGAGCGCCCCGTACAGAAGGTCTCCGCGCGAGAGGGTTCGGCGGGATCGACGGCGCGGGCGGCGGCCACGGCCCCCTCACGCAGAGCGAGACAGGCCTCGGGCAGAACGTCGTAGCGGCCGTCGAAACTGAGGCGTTGCAGGACGCGGACCCGACGCGGCAGATACGCCGCGGGACTGACCCGGGCGAGCACCCTGTAGGCCTCGACCTCCTCGCCGGGGTCCGTCGTCCGGATGCGAGCATGGTGTTCCGCGCTCGCACAATGTCGTCCTGATCGACCTCTGAGGCTTGGTCCTGACGGAGATTCTCAGCGCCGAGGACGGGTCGGGAAAGGGCTGGGGGCTGTGCTGTCCGTCCTACGGGATCAGCCTTTGAGTTGTCATGACGGGGGAGTCTTCGCTCCGTGCCACCAGTGGCCGAAGCCGCGCGGGCAGCCCGTGCCCGAGGTGCCCGCGCAGGCCGTGTCACCCGGCGTTCTTCTCAGCCCAGCCGGCGAGTCCGACCATGCCGCCGCTTTCCGCAGCCGCCAGCCCCTCTCGGGCACGCTCGATCGCCTTGGCGAACGCGTCCAGGTTCTCAGCCGAGAACATCATGATGACCGTCGAGTCCTCGAACGTCTCTTCGTCCTCGTAGTGGGCCGTCACCACAGCCCGGTTGCCGAACTTGGGATCGTTGAAGATGCTCAGCGCGGCGGTGGCGCCAATCTGCGCCTCGACCGTGTCCAGGTTGATCGTGAACATGAAGCCAGTCTCCGTTCGTCATCGGCGGGGGCCTTCCCCGCACAGTTGCGTTCGAGCACGGGGACATCCCGTGAAGTGGGGGGTGCGGGAGAGGTTCGTCCGCCGAGGCGAGGAACGGGCCCCGATCTGCACCGGGGCCGACACGCGGTCAGCAGCTCTCGCCGAACTTGACGGCCCCGATCGTCACCGGCTGTCCGTCGAGCTCCGCGCCGGGCGCCGGGTCGGTCGAGCAGACCTGCCAGTTCGACTCGACGAGCACCATCCGGTCCTGGCCGGACACGTCGTCGACCGTGATGCTGGTGGAACTGTCCAGTGCCTGGCGGGCGACCTTGACGGACTTCCCCGTGAAGTCCGGCATGGTGGAGCCCGCCTTCTCGGGTTCACCCCGGTCACCGCCCGTGGGGCAGGTCTCCTCGAGCTTGACGGTGCCGAAGTCGACCTTCGTGTCCGTCGCGTGCGCGCCGGGTGCCGGGGTCTGGGAACAGACCTTCCAGCCCCGGTCGAGGATCTGGTTGCGGCCCCGGCCGAGCGCGTCGTGCGACGTGAGGTGGTAGAAGCCGGCGGCCTGCGCCTCGTCCTGGGCGCTCTGCAGGCCCTTGCCGACCATGTCCGGCAGCGTCGCGGAGGACTCGGCGCCGGCCGAGGGTTCCTGGGCCGCCTCACCGGTATCGGCGGCCGGCGTATCGGGAGCCGACGGGGCGGTGGACGTGGAGCCGTCCGTGCCGGTGTCGGCGGTCGGACCGCAGGCGCTGAGCGCGGCGAGCAGCAGCGCCGCGGCTGCGGAGACTCGGATGATGCGCATGGTGAACCCCAAGGGTGTCGCAGAGGAGAGTGGCCCGTCGTGCGGACGCGAGCGGGGCACGTCGCCCCGCCGGTCGAGCCCGGCAAAGTGGTCCACCGGTGCGCGTCGGACTTGGTTCGGCAGCACCGGCCGGCCCAGTATGCAGTCCGTGCACTCAGTTCACAACTCTGTGCTAGAAATTCGACGTGCACCCCTGCCCTTCGGCGCGCGGGGCGCTTAGGCTCTGAGCCGGTTCGGAGCCGAACACCGGGGTGGGGAGAGGGCGATGAAGAAGGACACGCTGGAGTACGAGCGGGCGCTGGACGCCGTGGTCGACATCCTGCGGGAGCGGGCACGCGCGGGCGCGGCACCGCTGACGTACGGCGATCTCAGCACGGAGTTGGCTCGGCGGGGCCACCACATCCCCGCCTTCGAGGGCCCCATGCCCCACCTGCTCGAGGACGCCTCCGTCCGGGAGAGCCCGGACGGGTCACTGCCCCTGCTCTCGGCGCTCGTGGTTCTGCGGGAGACCGGCCGGCCGTCCGGCGGCTTCTTCAAACTGGCCCGGCGTGCACCGTACAAGCGGCCCGGCGACGACATGGCGCTGTGGGTCGAGGAGATCAACCGGCTCGCACGTCACTTCTCCGCTCGCTGAAGGTTTGTCGACAGGGGCGGGACGGACCGCCGCAGTCCCGTACGAAGGAACGATCTGTGAGTGAGAACGGCTCCGGCGGAAGAGTCCGGCCGGCCCGTCCCGGCGACCCTTCCCGCATAGGTCCGTACCGGATCGTCGGCCGTCTCGGGGCGGGAGGCATGGGGACCGTCCACGCCGGGGTCGGTTCCGACGGAACGCGCGTCGCGGTGAAGGTGGTTCATCCGGAGCAGGCCCAGGAGCCGGAGTTCAGGGCCCGCTTCAGGCGTGAGGTGGAGCTGTCCTCCCGCGTCACCGGCCCGTACCTGGTCCCGCTCCTCACCGCCGACCCGGACGCGGAGACACCGTGGCTGGCCACCGCGTACGTCCCCGGCCTGACGCTGCACCAACACCTGCTCGCCCACGGACCGCTCACCGGTGGCAGCCTGTACGCGCTCGCGACGGCCACCGCGCAGGCGCTGGCGGCCATCCACGCCGCGGGCGTGGTGCACCGCGACGTGAAGCCGCAGAACGTCATCCTCACGCCCGCCGGCCCGCGCGTTCTGGACTTCGGGATCGCCCACGCCGCCGACGGAACCAGCGTCACCCGCACCGGTGTCATGACCGGCACCCCCGGCTGGATCAGCCCCGAGCACTACCGCACGGGGACCACCGGTCCCGAGAGCGACGTGTTCGCCTGGGGAGCGCTCCTGGCCTACGCGGCCACCGGAAGGCCGCCCTTCGGCACCGGCGCACCGGACGTGGTCGCGTTCCGTGTGATGTCCGGGGAACCGGACCTGGACGGCGTCCCCGTGCCGCTGCGTCGGATCGCGGAGAGGGCACTGGCCAAGGAGCCGGACGAACGCCCGTCGGCCGTCGAGGCCACCCGGGTGTGCGCGGAGCTGCTGGCCTCCCAGGTCACCCAGGTGCTGCCCGCCGGCGCGGTGCCGGCGACGGCCGTGGACATGGTCACGGCGCTCTGGGACGTTCCTGCCGAGGCCGATCCGGCCTGGCACCTGCCCCCGGAGCGGCATCGGTCGAAGCGACGGCTGGTGGGCGCCGTGGTCCTCACCGCCGCCGTCGTCGGAGGCCTGGCCGGAGGGGCGGCCGCCCTGATGCCCGGCGACGCCGACAGCCGTGAACAAGCCTCCTCTTCCGCGCCCTCGACATCTCCCCTCGCCTCGGCGGGAACCGCACAGCCGTCCGCGGACACCGCGAGGGACGACACGGCAGGAGGCGAGCAGCAGGACGTGGGCGAAGACGCGGCGGATGCGGAAAGCTGGGGGCAGGCGCGTACGGCCCGGGGCGAGGGCGAGCACGACGTGGCGCGCGCGACGCTGCACGACATGGGCGTCCTCTCCCGGGACCTCGAACCGACCGAACTCTCCCTGGGAACGGTGAGGTTCCACGAGTCACGCGGGGAGATCTACTTCTCGTATCGACTGGACTCCGAGGACGAGCACGGGATCGTGTCCGCCGAGACGGAGATCGCCAGGTCCATGTGCCTGACGCTGAGGGACGTCGTGCTCCGCCTCCACCCGGAGCTGCCCTACCGCACGTACGTCACGGTGAGGGAGGGGAAGGGCAGAGACCCGCAGGTGACGTGGCAGGAGGATTTCGTAGCCGACGCCCAGTGCCGGTCGGCCCTCGAGGACGGCACCGACGCGACTTACGGCGCCGGACAGGAGTGGGAGCCTGACGACAGCGGCCTCGCGGAGGCGATGGCGCCCAGCACCGACAGCACCGAGATCCGGGTCGCGGACCGCGCCGCCACGAAGATCATCGAGCGGACCAACGCGATGCGCGAAACGCTCGGCACCGACCAGGTGCTCGGCCACGACGAGATCAAGGTGGGCTTCGACCCGGCGAATTCGGCCATGTACGTCTGGTCGGACTACCTGATGTGGAACCAGGGACAGATCGAGACCTGGGCGGACATGGCCGCGGGTGAGGCGTGCCGTGCCCTGGAGAACCAGAGGCAGACCTCGGGCGCCGGCTGGCCGTACACCCGCTACGCCGTGGCGGAGATCGGCGCGTCGGGCTACCTGATGATCCGTTGGGGCACGATCACCTCGCAGGCCGGCTGCCCCGCCTGAGCCACGCCCTCGGGGCCTGCGCAGCCTACGTCTGCGTGTCCTCGTCGGCCACCGTGTCCCAGGCCGGTAGCGGCACGCCGTCGGACGCGCTGATCCGGGTCACCTCGCACCGCATCCTCCGGACGGCGGCGAAGAGGCGTCGCCGGGCCGCCGGACCGTCCTCCGGCGGGAACGAGATCCGGATCTGGTGCGGGTACGACATGTCGTAGGTGAGCAGCCAGTCGGTGCCGACGGTGGCGAAGTGGTCCTGACCCGAATCACCCTGTTCGGAGCGCCAGGTACCCCGGTCCACGGTCGGGGCCAGAGCATCCCGGAGGATCGCCAGGCGCCGGTCGTGGGCGAGCGGCCCCTCCCTGAGGCGCAGGCAGCGATGGTTGCGGGGCCGGAACGCGTTGAACCACGGGGCCGGCCCCGGCTCCATGTCCGCGAGCAGCCGGGAGGTGATGCGTCCCCTGGTCCATGCCTCGACGAACCCGGCGGCACCCACGGGATGGTGCTCGTACCGGCCTTCACTGCTCCACACCACGACGGGCCAGTTCTCGGCCGTACCCGTGGTGAGCCAGCAGAGCCGGTCGGCGTCGATGGTGGTGCCCCAGATCAGCAGTCCGCCCGGAGCCGGATGGAGAGGGTACGGGTAGCGCTCCCGGTCCCTCTCCGCCGTGCCGGACGGTCTGCCGCTCTGCCACGCGAGGCCGTTGTGCCTGCTCGTGCCGAACGGGGTGTGGAGATTGAGGTAGTCGCAGAACTCGCCCCACCCGTACGTCTCGACGAGGTGCTTGTAGTCCTCGGGCAGCCGCGTCCCGAGCGCGGCCTCCACTGCTGGCCAGCTTCCGCGGGCGTCGACGGGGACCGGCGGCGGCGTCACGAACCGTGCCAGTCCTACGTTCTCCGTCACGGCACGTCGTGGCGTACGAGCGCCCTGGCGAACGGCTCGCCCGTACGGCGGGCGTACGCCATCCGCTCGCGCACCTCCCGCAGCGTGCGCGGACGGTAACCGGGCCCGCCACAGCAGCCCTTGTGGAAGCGGACCCCCGCGTGCAGCAGGACGGACAGCACCCTCCAGGCCTCGGTGTCCCGGCGCGGCGGCGCCGCGAAGGCCGATCCCACGTGGACGAGCGGTTCCGCGCAGCGGGGACAGATGCGGTGCGGCCTGTCCCCGTCGTAGGGCTGCTTGTACGAGGCCCGACAGGGCAGGCAGACGTAGGAGGTCTTTCCGTGGCCCATGTGGCAAGGGTAGGCGGCATCCGTGCGGGGCTCGACGCATTTTAGGAGCAGGGGCGCTCCCTGGAGGTCCCGGGGATCCTCACGGACGGTGGCCGTCGCACCGTGACCGTGCGGAACGGGGACGACGTGCCGCACACTTTCCGGGTGATCGTGTTGCAGCCCGTCCTCGAAGTCACCGATCCCGCCGGCTTCACGCTCTGGCCGGTCGCCGGCATCGAGCCGTACGGCTTCCTGCCGCTCAGTGGCGCGCTCGCTCCCCGCGAGGTCGGCACGGCGGTCATGAGCATCGCCGCCCACAACGACGTCGTACCAGCGGCTGACGAGTACCCACCGCGGCCCGCGGACCCGCTCGGCTCCTTCCTGCACGGGCTGCTCACCATGGACGACCTCTTCGCGTCCGGCGGCCTGCGGGTCACGGACACCGTCTCCGGCGTCACCTTGCTGCCGGGCTGCTGCAACGGCCTCGAGGAACGCGGCGACTGGTTCGACGTCCTCGGCGGGGACGGCCAGGCCTCCTTCGGCCACGACCCGTCCCCACTCGCCGAACGCCACGGTGACGCCGTCCGCCTGACCGTGGACGCCGACCGGGACGACAGTCCCGTGATCGAGCTCGCCGCCGACGACCTGCGACACCTGCTCACCGCAGCGGAGCGCGACGTGACCGAGTTCCTCGACCTGGCCACCGCGTGGACCGTCCGACGACTCCCTGGTCATGCCGACCGGGTGCCCTCCGCCCTCGCCCGCGCCCTCCTCCTCCCCGCGCAGGGCCCGCCGTCCGCGTCACCCCGACGGCCCGAGACCGTCGGGTGACGCACACCCCCAGCCTCACCGCCCGGTCTCCTCCTGCGGCATCGAGGCCCGCGGGACGAGGCGGGGAGGCAGTGGACGGGGCGGACGGGCGTGAGCGGCGTGGGCGCGTTCCTGCTCCCGCCGCCAGATCGCCAGCAGGGCCTCCTCCGTCCGCGGCACGGCGAGTCCTGCGGCCCCGAGGATGTACCTGAAAAAGACCACCGGGCCTCCTCGAGCGTCCACGACCAGCGCGGAGAGCAGAGGGGTGTCGTCGGCCCCCGCACGCCGGTCCAGCATCACCAGCCAGTGCCGGGGACCCAGGCCGGACTCGCCGGTGTCCAGGTCGCCCAGCGCGACGGTGCCGCCCTGGGCGGCGACTCCGATGAGCTGGCTTTTGAGTCGGTCCACAGGGTCCTCGGCGGGCGCGGAGCGCCTGGACGGTTCCCTTGACCGCGCGAGCCTGGCCTTGCTCTGGGCCGCCTCCATCCTCGCCAGCCGTTTCGCCTCCTTGTCGGTACGCCGATTCGCCGCTTTCAGACCGTCGCTCACGCCCTTCAATTCGTCCTCGACGAGACGAACGTAGTATCCGGAGCTCCTGTCGGCCACCTTGGCCCGTTGAGCTGCTGGCAGGAGTGCGCCGTCGTGGTGCGCAAGCCATGTCTGCGCCTCACTTATGACCTTTCGCGCCCGTTTCCGCGTCGGCTTGTCGACAAAGCTCAGGAGGCCGGTGAGCTCTTGGAGCAGGGAGCGCAGACGCTTCACCATGGAGGTGTCGGCGACTGTCCTACTCATCGGCCTCGCCACGTTCACCTGGCGGTCGACGGGACGCCGCACCTTGACCTCAGGAGTCAGGCCCCCGCTTTTCCTCACGAACTGCCGCACCAGCGGCTGTTCGGGCTTCAGGGAGAAGCGCGGCGGCATTGTGCGCGGTGGCGTACCGTACGCGGCGAACGCCCGCTCGGTCTCCACCGCGGCCCAGCGCTTGATCCTGGAAGACGTGCCAGCGTAGGCCACGCCGAGCCGCGAGAGGATGTTGGACAGGTACGGGAGCGGTGCGCCTCCCTCCCGGATGAGCGCCGACAGGACCGGCGCGTGGTCGCGCAGCGGACTGTCCACCTCGACGAGCAGGTATCGCCGGTCGGTGTGGGAATACCTCGCCAGTTCGGGGTTCACCGTGCGGGCGAGGGTCTCCCACGTGGTCGTGGTGTGCAGGCGGGCATGATGTGACAAGGCGTCGCGCAGGGCCGTCACCAGCTCGGCGCGGGTCATCGCCGCGGATGCCACTGGCGTGCCGCTCACCGGCGGTGGCTCGGTCACCGGGGTGGGTGTCGCCGCCACGGCCGGCGTCGTCGGTGGCGGTGCCGCCCGCGCCGCGCGGCGTACGGGCTCCGCAACGAACGGGGATTCCGGAGTGGCGGGCGGGACCCACAGACCGGTGCGCTGAGCCTCGTGCGCATTGAGGCGTACATAGCGGTTCGCCTCGACCGCCCAGCCCGCGGTGCCCTCGGCGATGAGCAGCCGGGCGCCGTCGGCGACGCGGTAGACGTGCTGGGCCTGCGGCACCTCGGCGTCTCCCGGAAGGGACACCAGCGCTCGGACGATCGGACTGTCCACGGGTTTCACGTCGGCCACCAGCAGGTGCCGGTCCTTCGTCACGAACGGAGAGTCGGCCGGCACGTCGGCCTCGGGGTCGAGCGCGAAGACGAGACCGCCCTGGAGCGGGAACGCGGTCGGCCGGGGCCTGGAACGGGTCAGGTGGATCCGCTCGGTGTCCGGTGTGACGATGCCGGACGGCGTCACCGCGCAGTCCTCCAGCGGGGTCCAGGACACCGTGCGGTCCCTTGCCTCGGCTCCGATGTGGACGCGGCGCTCGCCGCCCACCGTTTCGCAGCGGACCCGGAGGCAGTAGCCGTGGCGGCCGACGAACTGCTGGGTGACCGGTCCTTCCGACGAGAAGATCCAGTCGATGCCGTCGGCGTCCGCGGCGAGTTCGTCGTCGGCCCGGCGCCAGATCCGGTAGTCGACGGCGCTGAGCTGGAAGCGCAGCCGGCGACGGCTGTCGGGCAGGTACACATCCACCGCGTCGCCCGGGCCGGTGCCGAGGTCACGCGTCTCGACCCGACCCTTCACCTTCCGCTTGCCGAGCAGCCTCTGCACTCCCCGTTTGATGAAGAGGTGGTCGGCGCTGGACTCGCCGTTGTTCACGCGGTGGCAGACCGGAGCCGTCGGATGGTGGGCGAAGTGGCACACCTTGGTGGTGTACCGCCGGTCGCTCAGCTCCCCGCCACAGCCTCCGAGTTGCAGTCCGCACCAGTAGCTGTAGCCGGGGTGCGCCCCACGCCAGCGGTCCAGCTCCCACGCGTCCATCGGCAGGATGACCGGGTGGTCGGAGTTCTTGTGACCGATCACGGCCGTCTGCACCAGACGGTGGTCGAGCATGGGACCTCGCAGTGGGACGTCGGAGGAATGTCCGCCCGTTCGGCGGGAGTGGCACGATCCACTTCAGTATGCTTTTCATGCACTGAGTTCACAAGGGAATCAGCAAGATTGCGCGTACACCCTTGCTCTCCTCATGCGGGTGCCGCACACTCACGACGCATACACACCAGCGGCGAGGGCGGGACCTCCGGCCGTGGACGGCCGTGCGAGCGCGTGAACCGGGCGCGCCGACCGATGTACGCGCCCTGCCGTTTGGTCAAAAACTGCCCCATACTGCGCATCAGGAGGGGTCGGCTCCGTGTCTTGTCCGGGGCCCGAGGTCTGGGGGGACCATGGCTGACGCACGCCTGCAGTGGTTACAGGACGCCGTCTCCGCGTTCGGCGCGGAGTGCAAACGCAGTCTGGCGGGGCCGGGTGATCGCGAGGCGGCGATCCGGGGCCCGCTGGAGCAGTTGTTCCGCGCCATTGGGAAGCACCACGCCCTGCGCGAGATCAGCTGGCATCCGGAAACCCGCGTACCGCACCTCGGCGTCCGGCCCGACTACGCCGTACGCGTCGACGCCCAGATCACCGGCTACATCGAGGTGAAGCGGCCCGGCAAGAGCATCGACCCCGACACTTTCACCGGTCACGACAGACGGCAGTGGCAGCGCCTGCGCGACCTGCCGAACCTGCTCTACACCAACGGCACTCACTGGCGCGTCTTCCAGTACGGCACGCAGGTCGGCGAGGAGGTCGTGCTGTCGGGAGCGCTGAAGAGCGCTGGGGCGAAACTCACCGCCTGCGATCCGGCCGCCTTCGACGCACTCACGCGAACCGTGCTCCTCTGGAGACCGCAGGAGGTCCGGCGAGTCTCGGTGCTCGTCCAGCACATCGCCCCGCTGTGCCGCCTCCTGCGCGAGGCCGTGCGGGAACAACTGCGCGCGGAGAGCGGGATGGACGCCGACGACCCCACCGTCGAGCGCCCCTTCACCGGTCTGAGGAGCGACTGGCGCCGCCTGCTCTTCCCCACCGCCGACGACGCGACCTTCGCCGACGGCTACGCCCAGACCGTCACCTTCGCCCTGCTCCTCGCCCGTACGGAAGGCATCCGGGTCGCCGGCACGAGCTTCCACGAGATCGGGCGGCGGCTCCACGCCGGCCACGCCCTGATGGGCAAGGCCCTCCAACTCCTCACCGACAACGTCAACGAGCGGTTCGAGGTGACCCTGGCCCTCCTCGCCCGCACCGTCGAATCCGTCGACTGGGAGACCATCCGGCAGGGCAACCGGGACGCCTACCTCCACCTCTACGAGTCGTTCCTCTCCGTCTACGACGACGACCTGCGCCGGCGCAGCGGCTCCTACTACACCCCGCACCAGGTGGTCGAGGAGATGGTGCGCCTCACCGAGGAGGTCCTGCGCACCCGTCTGGGCAAGACCCGCGGCTACGGCGACGACGGCGTCCACATCGTCGACCCCGCGATGGGGACGGGCACCTACCTGCACACGATCATCGAGCGGGTGGCGCGGCAGGCCGCCGCACGCTCCGGCGAGGCCATGGCGCGGGACGCGATCGGCCGCCTCGCCGGGCGCCTGTACGGTTTCGAGCTGCAGATGGGCCCGTTCGCGGTCGCCGAACTCCGCGCCGCCGACCTGCTCAAGAAGCACGGCGCCGAGCTCCCGCTGGGCGGACTCAACCTCCACGTCACGGACACCCTCGACGACCCCTACGTGCAGGAGGAGCAGCTCGCCTCCACCTATGCGGCCCTGTCGGTCTCCCGCGCCCGCGCCAACCACGTGAAGGCCAACGTGCCCGTCACCGTGGTCATCTCCAACCCGCCCTACGACGACAAGGCCGAGAACCGCGGCGGCTGGATCGAGAAGCGCGTCAAGGGCCACGGCCGCCCGCCCCTGGACGACTTCCGCCACCCCGGGAACGGCCGCTACGAGCACGCGCTGAAGAACCTGTACGTGTACTTCTGGCGCTGGGCCACCTGGAAGGTCTTCGACGCCCACGCGGACGACCGGCACGGCGTCGTCTGCTTCATCACCCCGTCCGCGTTCGCCACCGGCCCCGCGGGGCGGGGCATGCGCGACTACCTGCGCCGGACGTGCGACGAGGGATGGATCATCAACCTGTCGCCGGAGGGGCAGCGTTCGGACGTGGCCACCCGTGTCTTCCCGCACGTCGCCCAGCCGCTGTCCATCTGCCTCTTCGTACGGCACGCGGACCACGACGCCACCCGCCCCGCACGCATCCACTACCGGGCCCTGCACGGCAAGCGTGCGGAGAAGTTCGCCCAGCTGCGATCGGTGGGACTGGACGACGACGGCTGGCGGGATGCGCATGGGGAGGGAGTGCGGCCGTTCACTCCAGCCACATTGTCCGGCTGGGACGACTATCCGGCGCTGGCCGAGTTGTTTCCGTGGGGCAGCTTGGGCTTCACCACCAATCGCTCCTGGGTCACCTCTCCTCACCCGTCGGTCCTCCAACGCCGCTGGGCCCGTCTCGTCGGTGAGGAGGACCCCGAGGCCAAGGCCGTCCTCTTCAAGGAGACGCGGGATCGTCGACTCGGCACACGGCCCGCGTGCCTGCCGGGTTTCCCGCATCCCGACCGGACCGTCGACGAGGAATCCCGCGCCCGCCCACCGCTTCTGCGCATCGCCCTGCGCAGTTTCGACCGGCAGTGGCTCATCGCCGACCACCGGGTACTCGACTTCGCCCGGCCCGACCTGTGGGAGTCGCTCCAGCCCGGCCAAGTGTTCCTCAACCAGCAGAGCAGCCACGAGATCGACAGTGGCCCCGCGCTGGTGGCGACGGCGCTGCTCCCGGACACGCACCACTTCAACGGCCGGGGCGGAAGGGTGCACCCGATCCTCCACCCGGACGGCAGTGCCAACGTGCCCACGGGACTGCTTCGGCACCTGTCCGGTGTCCTCGGCCTGGACGGGGTGACCGTGCACGACCTCGCCGCCTACGCCGTGGCCGTCACCGGTCACAGCGCCTTCACCGAGCAGTTCGCCGAGGAACTGCTCACCCCGGGCGTCCGGTTACCCCTCACCCGCGACCCGGAGCTGTGGAGCGAGGCGGTCCGGGTCGGCCGTGCGTTCCTGTGGGCGGCCACCTACGGCGAGCGGGGCGATCCGCCCGACGCGCCGGCGTCCGGTCAGGAGGGAGTCGACTTCCCTCCGGGGGACCCGCGCCAGGTGCGGTACGTGACGGCGACCGGCTCCGCCGTGCCCGACACGCTGACGTACGACGAGGAGAGCGGCACCCTCCACGTCGGGCCGGGCACCTTCACGGGGGTCCCGCCCGAGGTCTGGAACTACGAAGTCGGCGGCATGCGGATCGTGAGGAAGTGGTTCGGCTACCGGAAGGCCTCCCCCACCAGCCGGAGGACCAGCCCCCTGGACGACCTCCACGCCACGACGTGGCCGCGCGAGTGGTCCGCGGAGCTGGTCGACCTGTTGTCCGTCCTGCGTCGTCTGGTCGACCTCGCTCCGGCACAGCGGGCCCTCACCACGAAGATCGTGAACTCCCCGGTCGTCACCCTCACCGACCTCACGTCGGCGGGTGTCCTCCCGCCTCAGCCCAGAGCCGACCGCGCCCGTCGACGCGTCGTGCTGGACTTCGACCTCCCGGCCGACGAACCGTGACCGTGTCTACGCGCCCTCGCCGGCCGCCACGTGGGCCTCGGCCTGCTCCAGGTCCCACGTCCCCTCGGCGAGCAGTCTCAGGGCGTGTCCGGCGGCGCGGGGCGCCGTACCGCGCGCCACGGTGTCGGCGAAGGACGACACCGCGATCAACCGTGCCGCCAGCTCGTCGCACTCCGCCGCGCGCAGGGCCGCCGCTCCGGTGACGGTGAGGCGGAGCGTGCCCCAGTCCCCGTCCCGCTGCTCGACCAGCCCGGCCCACAGCAACGTGGGCAGGGCGTCCCGGACCGCGTCCGTGTCGAGGTCCCGGGCCGCGTAGGACTCCGGTCCGGCTTCTAGTGCCGGGAGGTCGCAGAGGTCCAGCTCCCGCAACAGGTGGTGCTGGAGCGGCGACAGCTGTCCGAGGGGATCGAGCATGGCCCCAGTATGGCCCGCGCCGTGCGGCGCGCGAGCTCACGTCACGCACGTGCGGCTCCGGTGACCAGGACGATCCCGTCCGACTGCCTGCGCGACGGGGAGTCAGGTGGGCCACGGCACCTCCGCCCAGACGGTTTTCGTGTACGCGTCCCGCACCTCGCAGCCCCATCGTTCGGCGTACTCGGCCACGAGCAGCAGTCCACGTCCCGATGGAGCGTCGGTTGGAGTCGGCCCGGCCACCGGGTCGCGGGGCAGCCGTTCCGGGCGGGTGTCCGTCACCTCGACCCGGAGGGTGGCGTGCTCGGGCAAGAAGAGCAGCGTCAGTCGGAAGTCCCGCCCGGGAGTGCGGCCGTGAGTGACGGCGTTGGCCGACAGCTCGGCCGTCACGAAGGCGACGGCCTGGGCCGTCTCGGAGTCGTACGGAATCCCCCGGGCCGCGAGCTGCTGCACGGCGAGTCGGCGTGCGAGGCGGGCGCCGCGTGCGGTGCTGCTGAGGCGGATGGTGAACTGCGGGACGCGGGTGGGTGGTTCGACGCCCACTTCAGGTGACTTCATGGAGTAACCGTCCCGTCACGCATATAGCCTGACGAGGTCAGACTCTCGTACCCGGCCGCGTGGTACGACCGCTGTACGGATCGGTACGGCAGGTGTACGTGGCCGGAGCTGCGGATCGGTCGTTGCCGGTCACGACGGAACACCGCACAGAACAGGGGGCGCGATGGGCAGGACGACCCAGCGGGAATGCGGGACCACCGGCCGACGCGGACCGGACAAGGAACGCCCGGCGGCGTGGAGCGCCTACGGCAAGCTCGTCCGCCTCTTCCTCGAACGGGCCGGCCTCACCCAGCAGGCCCTCGCCGAGGCGATCGACTACTCGCTGGAGCAGGTCGCCTCCGTCGAACAGGGGCGGAGACCGGCGAAGGCCGCCTTCACGGAGGCCGCGGAGCGGGTGCTGGAGGCGGGCGGGGCGCTGCGGGTGCTCCAGGAGGACGTGGACCGAGCCAAGCTTCCCGTCTTCTTCCAGGACTTCGCCCTCCTGGAAGCCGAGGCGGTGAGCAGGTTCTCGTACGACCCCCTTCTGATTCCTGGGTTGTTGCAGACCGAGGCATACGCACAGGCGCTACTCGAAGCACGTTTCCCTCCGTTGCCTGATGACATCGTCGAGCAGAGGGTGGCGGCTCGTCTTGCGCGCCAGGCGCTGTTGAGCCGCAAGAGTCCGCCCATGGTCTTCGTGTTCATCGTGGAGGAGGCAGCGATCCGGCGCGTGGTGCGGAACACCACTGTCATGCGCGGGCAGTTGGAGCATCTATTGGCGTGCTCGAAGACACGCAATGTCGAGTTGCAGATCATGCCCACGGCCCGGGGTGCACACAGCGGGCTCAACGGGCCGATGGTGCTGATCGAGTCGACCGACCGCAAGCAGTTCGTCTACATCGAGGCACAGGACGTGGTGAGCGTCAGGTCCGACCGGAACGAGGTCAGCGAGTTCTTCCTGCGGTATGGAATGCTGCGCACGCAGGCCCTCAACACGGAGGAGTCCTCCCGTCTCGTCGAGCGCACGACAGGGGAACTATGAGCACCGGTCAGGACATTGAGCAGTCCGATGGGCTCGCCTGGTTCAAAAGCAGCTACAGCGGAACGAGCGGCGGCGACTGCGTCGAGGTGGCCGCCGGCGCGGGTGCCGTGTACGTACGGGACTCCAAGGCCGCGGGCGAGGGCCCCGTGCTGCGGGTCGGCCGGGACGAGTGGGTCGCGTTCGTGCCGCACGCGGCCAGGTAGTCCCGGCGCGTTCAGCCCTTCACGCCTCGATGCGCAGCCAGGTGTCGCCCGCGCGGAGCCAGAGGGTGCCGTCGCGGCCCTGGCCGCAGCGTCCGACGACCCGGCCGGGGACGCGTAGTGTGCGGCGGTCGGTCGCCGTCCAGGTGGTGCCGTCGAACTCGGCGCGGGTGAGTTCGACGGTCCGTCGGTTGTGGTCGCGGCGAGTCAGCACGGCCCGGTCGCCGCGCACGGCGAAGCCGTCCGGATCGTGAACGGGGCTGGGACGGCTGGTCACTTCACCGGTGGACGGGGTGACGCGGGTCAGGAAGGTGCCCGACCGGCTGTGGGTGTACCAGACCAGCCACACCCGGTCGCCCTCGGTCGCGGCGGTGCAGCCTTCCAGTGGGTGGGCGGGCAGCCTGTCCCCCGGAGTCCACGTCGCGCGGCCTTCGGTGTTCCAGCCGGCGAGACCGCCCCCGGACTCGGGGTGACCGCCGTAGATGCCTTCGTCCCCGTAGGCCGTCCAGATCCCTCCGTGGCGGTCGGTGATCAGAGCGGGTATGTCGTCGCCGACGCAGAACTCGTTCTCGGGTGTCCCCGATGGGGAGAACACCACGGCGTTGGGCGCCCAGGGGCCGTCGGTCTCACGGTGAGGCGTACGGCTGTTCACCAGCAGGAAGCGGGAGTCGGGCAACAGGGCAAGGTGGCTCGGCCAGATCCGGACGTTCTCCACCGTGGTACGCCGCTCCCCCCGCGCGGTGACGGTGACCAGTTCGCCCGTGAACGGGTCCTTCGGCCGCCAGGCGAGCCATCCCTTGCCGTAGCGGCTGCGCTCCAGGTACCGCCGGTGGACGAGCATGACCGCGAGTTCCCCGGCCGGCCCGGCGCTCCACCACAGGGCTCGATGTCCTCAGAAGGTGTCGGCGGCGGGCAGGCTCCACGCCTCGTGCACTGCGGTGTCGGAGTCATCACTCGTCCACTGACGGCTCATCAAGATGTGTCACCTCTGGGACTCCGGCGGCCTACGCCGACCGAAGATCCCGAACTTACCGGCCTCGGACGCCTCCCCGTCTGCTTGACCTGAATCTCGGTTGAGGTCCTAGCGTGCGGCAGACGTGATCACCGGCCGACGGCAGGAGAAGACGACGATGATCCTCGTGACGGGTGCCACCGGAAACATCGGAAGCGCTCTGGTACGGCAGTTGCACGGGCCCGGCGCCTCACCCGTGCGAGGCCTGACCCGTGACGCCGCACGGGCCTCGTTCCCCGACGGGGTCGAAGCCGTCGAGGGTGACCTCGCCCGGCCCGCCTCGCTGAAGTCGGCACTGGAGGGAGTGCGCTCTCTGTTCCTCGTGCCGGGCATGGGCGCGGACGCGGACGTTCTCACGGCCGCCCGGCAGGCGGGTGTGGAGCACGTGGTGCTCGTGTCCTCCATCACGGTGCGGACTCATCCGCACCTGCCCGCCGCCGTCGAGAACCTGGCCGTCGAGCGGCTGCTCCAGGGCAGCGGGATGAGCTGGACGGTCCTGCGTCCGACGCAGTTCGCGTCGAACGCCCTGTGGTGGGCGGATTCGATCCGGGAGCACCGGTCGATCCGGGTGCCCTATGCGGACAGCGGACTTCCCGCCGTCCACCCCGCCGACATCGCGGCGGTGGCCCGGACGGCACTGACCGGGCCGGGTCACCGCGGGCGGACGTACGCACTGACCGGACCGGAACGCATCACGCCCCGGCAGCAGGCCCGAGCGATCGGGGCGGCCCTGGGGCACGAGGTGTCCGTCGAGGAGATCAGCCGGGAAGAGGCACACCGGCAGATGGCCCCCTTCCTGGGAGAGCAGACCGCGCACGCGGTGCTCGACCTGATGGGTGGGGACGTCAACGACGAACTGCTCAAGGTGCACGACACGGTTCCGTCTGTCACCGGCTCCCCTGCCAGGCCCTTCCGGCAGTGGGCTACGGAGAACGTCGCCATGTTCCGCTGACGGCCCTGGCGGGACCGTTCCGCGGCGGAGCACGGACATCAGGGCTTCAGAGGGTGCATGGGCGCCCGGTTCAGTATCTCGACGTACATGATCCGGCCGTACACGACATCAAGGATCAACATGCCCTTCGAAGGCGAGAGCGGTACGCATCGGTGGCCCTCGCCGTACGGCGTGCCCTTCTGGTGCGCCGCCGTGTGGATGCTCTGGCAGAAGTCGTCGCCACAGTCGCACATGGCGACCAGACGGACATCCCACACGCAGATGGCCAACTCACGCTCTCCCTCGTCTTCCAAGAGGGTGGTCAGCTCGGCGATAAGGTCGGGGAAGACATCACGGACGAGGGGATGGTCCTGCTCCATGCAGGGAGGGTAGCCGGAGCGGCAGATGGACGGTTCGGCCAGGAACGTGGAGCGGATGCTGAACACAACGGCACGCCCTCTGTGGACACGCGCTCTCACCCGGGAGTCCGTGAGAGCCCGGCAGCTCCTCGCCGCGGGCGAGTGGCGCCTTTCCTCGGCGGACGCCGAGGCGGTAAGGGCTGTCCTCGCCCGCCTCACCGCCCCGCTCCCCACCCGGCGGGGCACAGCAGCACGGATCAGGGCGACGGACCGGGACAGACGGCTTCAACGCATACTCCGGACCACCGTCCATCACCTCGACGCCGGTGCCGTCAGTCCGCCTGCCGCCGCTCTCCTGGCCGCCGTCGCCCGCGCCCTGCTGCCCTGGCACGCGGTCCCGAATCCGCCCCTCGCGGCTGCGGCTCCGAGATACGGCACCGTGCCGGAGGCGATGGAACGCGCGGCACCGCCGACCGAAGCAGGCGAGTCCCTGCTCCCCGGCCTGGCCGCACTGCTCACCGCCCTCGCCGCGACGAACGCACCCGGCGCCGTCCCCCTCACCCCGCCGGTCGAGCCCTGGCAGGCCCGCTACATGGGCCGATTCCGTCACTACACCAGACCCGCGTCGGATGTATGGGCGGCCGAAACCGTCGGCTGCCCCGAGTGCGGAGGCAAGGACGGCCCCTGGGCAGTGACCTGTGACTGGCACCGGGCCACGTTGGGCTGCCCCTGCGGGGCGGTGATCCGTGAGCACGGCCTCGCCTTCTCCGAGGTCTGGCTCGTACTGCCGGAGACCTGACCGAGTCTCCGATCACTTGGGCGCAGGAGGAACGGCACAGCTCACGGGGTTCCGTCAGCTCTTACTGTGCGATGACTGCGACGGTGCTACCGACCTCGCGTTCGGTGTGCGTGGCTCCCCAGGTGTCTGTCGGGCGGTTGTACAGCGTGTTGTTGATGATCAAGGTGGAGTCGCCTCCTGAGCCGAGGCCGACGGCATCTTCCGCACCGAGCCATTGCATGATGCCGGCGGCTTCGTGCCAGGTCGCCCCTACGCTGACGCCCGCCTGACGGCCGTCGACAGTCACCAGGAGAAGCTCGCCCGCAGATGTGATGCCGGCGAGGGTGCGAGGGTGACGCTGCACGACGGAAAGGTTGGGTCGGCCCTGGAAGTTCGTCATCCCGTTGGCGGCGGTGTTGATCAGTGTGTGCCCGTCACGGAGGAGGGCGGGGCCACCACCCGCAACCGCGGACAGCGTGGGGCTGGTGACCGATCGCCCCGTGGAATCCACCACGCCGGCACCGGGTTTGAAGGTTGCTCCGACGACGGCGTGTTCCTGGAGCCATGTGGCGCCGTCGCCTATGCCCTGCATGACGCGACCGCCGGGAGGGATCGTCCCACCGGCAGGGCTCCTGATCTCCTGGACGACCCAGTTTCCGTTCATCACCACCTCGGTGCTGTCGGTGACTCCGTTGCCAGGGCTCGGCGTTGTATCACCCCATTCGGGGCGGAAGACGACGACTTCGTTGTCGTCGACGCACAGCGTGTTGCGCCAGGGGGCCCGAGTGGGGGCCTGGTCGTCCTTGCGGATGTCGCCGCCGACCCCGCCGCAGCCGAAGTTGCGTCCGGGAACCCGGTTGATGCCGTCGATGCTCCTGAGGTCACCGTTCGGGGCGGTGACCTGGATCTTCGAGGTGACTTCGGCGATGCGCGCCCGGTCTCCGGCACCTTCGAGCAGCAGCGCTGTACGCCCGTTGTTGGCTTCGCTGAGTATGGCGTTGTCCTTCATGTACAGCCCTTCGGGGTCGCCATCGAACCCTGAGAAGTCCGGGCCGGTCGAGATGTCGTACTCGGCGCCGTTCAGCGCGACGAGGGCGTTGTTGAGTTTCGCCATCTCGCGCACTGTCTGCGCTGAGCGAAGTTCCCTGCCGTTGACGGCCTGTACCTTCACAGCGGCATCGGGGGCGATCTTGACGACTCGTACTTCCCAGGGGCCGGAACTGGGTTCGCCGTCTTCTGCCGTGTAGGTGACCCTCCCGCTGTAGCCCGCTCGCGTCAGTTGGTCCAGCAGCTCTTGTGCGTCCGTCCGGCGCGAGGTGTCGAACTGGCCGACGCGTACCGTGTATCCCACGGTACCGGCAGAGGTATCCGATGTCGCGGGAGCATCAAAAGTGTCGACGCGGGCGGGGAATCCCTTCTGCGTGAGTTCAGCGGCAAGCTGGTCGGCGTAGAGACGATTTCCCACGAGCCACCCGGAGTTCACGGGGTTCTTGAGCCAGACCGACCACACGTCGGAGGGCTCCCCCTGGGTGAACTTCTGATAGGTGACGCCCGGTGCCAGGGTCTGGACCGCACCGACCCTGACTTGCAACGAGGAGGGGCCGAGAGGCATACGGGCCGGATCGTTCTCGGCTGTCGCGGGGGCGGCGGCAAGCGTGAGTGAAGTCAGTACTCCGAGGGCGGCAACCAGTACTGGTATACGGCGGTGGCGTGGCAATGGACATTCTCCTACAGAGGGACAGCGGCCGGCCATGTCGGCGTTCATGCAGGGTAGCCATAAGGCGTCCAAGGCTGAGCGGCACGGGCTGTCGCGTCACCGGGAACGCGCGAGCCGCGTGCGGTCTTGCCGTCCACCGCCACATGCCCGGCGCCGACCGGGAAACGACCCGGCTAGATCGTCGAGGTGGCCGGGGCCCACTGGCCTGCGGCCGCGTACGAGCGGGCCCCGGCCAGGACCGCGCAGCACGCCGTGAACAGCGTGGTGGAAAGCGCCGCTGTCGCCGTACGGCAAACAGCGGCCGTGGTGATGAGGGCGGGGGCATGTCACACCGGTTGACCACCAAGCGGCCGGGTCGAGTGAGCGGTTTTCAACTCGCTTGATCTGCAAGTCGGGTTGGCGGTGCGAACACTTCACATATTGCGTTGTACGGGGCCGTGCCGTGTCCCGGTTCTCGCGCATCTCGTTGGACAAGTCCCGATGGCGCAGTTGTCCGTCGCCACCGGGCGGGTGGGTGGGGTGCGGTGCGGGACGGAAGGGCGTGAGGCATGAGCACGGTGCGGGAGACGCGGGGCGGTCGGGCGGCGAAGGCGAAGGAGGAGGGCGGGGGTGATCTGCCGGGGGCTTGGTCGGCGTACGGGAGGCTGCTTCAGCATCTGCGGAAGCGGGCCGGGCTGAACCAGCAGCAGCTCGGGGAGGCCATCGACTACTCGCTAGAGCAGGTCGCCTCGGTCGAGCAGGGGCGGCGGCCGGCGAAGGCGGCGTTCACGCGGGCGGCGGACCGGGTGCTGGAGGCGGGCGGGGTTCTGGAGGTGCTCCAGGACGAGGTGGACCGGGCGAAGCTGCCCCGGTTCTTCCGCAACTTCGCGCTGATTGAGGCGGAGGCGGTCAGCCGCTGCGACTATGAGCCACTGCTTGTGCCGGGGCTGTTGCAGACAGAGAGTACGCGCGGGCTGTGTTTTCCGGGCACTGCCCACCGCTGAGCGAGGAGATCATCGACCAACGTACGGAAGCGCGGCTCGGACGGCAGAAGCTGTTGGATCGGGTGCCGCTCACGGAGCTCTCCTTCATCATCAACGAGGAGGCGCTACGCGATCCGGCGGGCAGCCCCGAGGTCATGTGCGAACAGTGGCAACGCGTCCTCGAAGTGGGCGCGTTGCGGAACGTGGAGGTCCAGGTCGTGCCCGCCTGCCGAGGCTTCCACCCCGGTAAGAACGGTGCGTTCGTGGTAGTGGAGACCCAGGATCACAAGCACCTCGGATACTTCGAGTCCCAGGGTGTCGGGTGCGTCGTCTCGGAGCCCACCGAGGTCAGTACCTTCGCCTTGCGATATGGCAAGCTGCGATCGCAGGCCTTGAACGTCGAGGAGTCTGCGCGACTCATCGAGCGGATGGTGGGAGAAACATGAGCGTGGAGCGGATGGCCGAGCACGTGGACGGGCTGCATTGGTTCAAGAGCAGCTACAGCGGATCCGACGGCGGCAACTGCGTGGAGGTGGCTACCGGTCTCGACGCCGTGTACGTACGGGACTCCAAGATCGGAGGCGACGGACCGATGCTGCGGGTCGGCCGGGACGAGTGGGCGGCGTTCGTGACACTCACGGCGGGATAGCTCCGACCAGGGCTTCCGGACGAAACAGCGGGCTGGTTCACGTCACTTGAGGTGACGCGAACCAGCCCGTTGTCATGCCGCTGACTCAGAAGAGGGCACCCTCGGTGCCCTCACCGAAATCCGACCCACCTCGCGCGGCCAGCTGCTCCTTACGCTTCCGGACTGCCTCAGGAGAGGGCGGAGACAGGTCAGGATGCTTCTCCCTGGCCTTCTTCTCCGTCACTCCCTTGTGCCGACCAAGGTGAACCTCATCGGCATACGCCTGGTGGTTCAACTGACGCAGACGGTCGATGATCTCGGTTCGCGCGAGCAGGCCGATGGTGTAGCGGGGGCCTTGGCCGGTCTCGTGGAAACCGTGGTCCAGCGGAAACGTCTCGTGGGTCGGATCGGCAGGCGGGGTCTGCCCTGAGTCATCCAAGAGGTCGTTCCAGCCGAATGACTCGACAGTTGCCTTGTCAATCTCCTCGTGAATGCGACGAAGCTCGCAAATATCTTCATCGATACAGTCGGGGTCATGGACCAGATTATACGTGTCATTGAGACCAATATTGCGGGCGAGCATCAGATCGCGGCGATACGTGTGCAGACCCAGACCAGCAATGCGGAGGCGATCAGTGAACGTAGGGCGAATCAGGGTCTCAAAGACCTCAGTCGGGGTATACCGGAGGTCACCCTTCAAGGTGGACGACCGATCCAAGGCCCACCAGTAGTGAAGCGCACTACTGAGCCACGCGAATAGCGCAACATCACGCGAAGCAAAAACCACCAATTGCTCGCTGAAAACCTGCCCGGTCGGCACGATTACTGGCATACCGACCTTGCTCACACGGGCGATTACAATGCACGTGCCCAAATCGGCGATGGCACCGTAAAGGCCTGGTCGCGCATTCCAAAACTTCCACCACTCATGGACCATTCTGGGATACTTCTTCGCATCCTTGGTGCGACGCTCCGGCAACACCAATTCGCGCACTCTACGGTAAGCCAATTGGTAGGCTTGGGCCTGCCCCTCAGTCATCTCGCCGAAGTTAATCACCCACCGGTCTGTGCCATGCGCAGGATGGCCGTTGACATCCTGTCCATTCAGGAAGGGAAATAGCACTTCCGCGTAGCGCTGGTCCTCGGCGATCCAGGATCGGGCTTCACCTTCCGGCAGCGTGAACCCCATCCCCAACACATATGATCCAATAAACGATGTACCGCCATTCCTCTCCAGAGGCTCCGCCCAGGACGCTTCTCGAGAAGCGGGATTCAGCGACGTTGAGATGCCCTTCGCCAATGGAACTCCGCCTAGTACTCGAATGGCGAGGCGACAGATCGGGACAGCACTGGTCCAGACCGCACAATATTCCAGCGTCGCCGAGGTCGACGGCCAAGACTCACTTTTAACTGCCCGTCGGATTTCAATACCAGATTTTTCCAACTGATCGAGGCTGACCTCCCGAGAATCCCCCTGAGCAAGTGTATTGGTAGCAATGAGACCGGTCTGGCCTTGCTTGTTTAGCAACGAATGCGCACGCAATTCGAAATAGGCAACCAGATCGGCGTTACCCTTTCTTCCATCCGCAGTATATTCCACCAGATACTCGCGGTAAACTTGCCCCATCACGGGGGTGATTTTTTTCCCTCCGAGAAACGGCGGGTTCCCCACGATGGCATCGAACCCACCCCCTAGCGAAAACACCTCCGGGAATACCAGTGGCCAGTGCACCGGCCGCCGCTCCAGCGCTCCTTCGGGCAACTCCGCCGCCAACCACGCATTTGCCGTAGCCCGCGCCTCGCGCACCACGTTCGAGACGTCCTCGACCCCGTCCTCCACAATCTGCTGCACAATCCACGCGGCATGCGGAAAGAGATCCCTGGCTCGTTCCCCGCCTTCCTTCTCGTACCACGGCACCCGCCCCGAAGCACATGTAGCCAGCGCCGCCCCCGCGATCAAGTCACCCACCAATCGCAGCCGCCGCGAGTGCCGGTTGACCTCTTCCAGGCGCTCCCGCTTCCGCTGAAGCGCCAGCAGGTCGACGCCCTTGATGGCGGTGATCGCCAGGCGTTCGCGCGTCAGTTGGTCGACCAGTTCCCGCGCCTGCTCGGCCAGGACGTCGGTCTGTCCCTGCGGCTTCATGTGCACGGACTGGAGCTGCTCCATGGTGTGCACACCCAGCAGCGAGTCGCCGCACACCAACCTGTCGTCCAGGAACGTGAAGGGACGCTCCGGGTCCATCGACACCAGCCACAGCGACAGCTTGGCCATCTCCACGGCCATCGGGTTGATGTCCACGCCGTACAGGCAGTGCTCGATGATCTGGCGGCGGGCCTCGACTACCACCGGGTCCTGTTCGGCGTCGGCTGCCGTCACGGCGTCCACGGCACGGCCGGCCCGGTGTGCCATCGCGTCCGTGCGGCCCTCGGCCTCCCATGCCTCGATGAGGCGGTCGCCCAGGTAGCGGCAGGCCGCCACCAGGAACGCCGCCGAGCCCATCGCGATGTCCGCGACCTTCAGGTCCAGGATCTGGTCGGCCGACTTCAGCCGCCACTCCCCCGTGTCCGCCGTCTGGAGCGGGCCCGGCTCGTACACCAGGGGCTCCAGCGCGTGCAGGACGACTTCCTCCGCAAGGAAGCGGGGCGTGTAGTGCGTGCCCGTGTTCCTCCGGAGGGAGGACTCGGTGACGTACAGGGTGCCGTTGGGGATGACCGTCGGCAGGCCGCGCAGGTCGTCGCGGAGGATGCCGACGAACGGGAGCAACCGCTCCGTCAGCGTCGCGTCCTTCGTCACCGCGTTCAGGCGGCGACGGGCCTCCGCCGACTCCTCCGTACCCAACGGAGCGAGCTTCTTCTCCAACTGGCCCGCCGTCGCCGGAGGCTTGGGGTCCTTCCACTTCTCGTGGATGGACTTGGCCAGCGTCTTCGGCGAGCCGCCCGCCTTCGCCGCCAGGGACTCCAGCTCCCGCAGCGGGACCTCGTGTTCCAGGCCCTCCGGGCCGATCAGGCCCACCATGTGCTCGGTGGCCCGGCGTCCGTCGTACGACAGCAGGCCCTCGTACACGTAGCCGATCTGCTCGACGTCCAGCGCGCGGAAGCTGAGCGTGCGGACCTCGCGGTCCTTGCCCTTGCCGACGCGGACCTCCTGCACGGCCTGGAGCATGTGCAGGACCGTACGGTCGTCGATGGGGAGGAGCGGGGTGGTGCGCTCCAGCCACGGGTACTTGTCCGGGTCGAAGATCGAGCCGTCGTACGCTGGCAGGCGGAAGCCGGAACCGGGGTGGTCCACTCCCCCGTGCACGGCGTGGAAGAGGGCGATCAGGCGGTGCCAGGCCGACGTCGTGTGCTCGAGGGACGTCTCGCCCTCCTCGTCCGCCCGTGCCTTCAGCTCGTCGCGCAGGAAGCGGGCGGAGTACGAGCGCGCGTACACCTCGTTGTCGGCCGGCAGCAGGCCGCGCTCCTCGGCGAAGAGGAGGAAGACGACGCGCATCATCACCGCGACCGCGCCGCGGTAGATCTCGCCCGCCGGCACCCCCGACGCGTGCAGGCCTGCCGCACCGTTCTCGACGGCACGCACGTCCGCACGCCCGATCGCGTCGACAAGGAGTTCCACGGCCTGCCGGACCTGGACGCCCAACGCCTCGGTGACGTCCTCGCCCGCCGCCAGGCTGGCCTTGAGCAGGCCGACCAGCGTCTCGGCATCGTCGTACTCGAAGAAGCGACGACGGCTCAGCAGCGACCCGAACGCGCGGACCACGTTGCGCTCCGCCGCCTCGTTCCAGCCGATGGAGTCGAAGACGGCCGTGGTCGTCACGCCACCGAGCGGGGCCCAGACCAGGCACCACCAGCGGCCGTCCGTGACCAGACCCAGCGGGACGCCGTGATGGCGCAAGAGACGGGCCAGCCGATCGGCGGGAGCCGCCGCCCAGTCGCCGCCACCGCCCGCGCGAGCAGTGGGCGCAGTACCCGCCGGGACGGTGACGCCCAGCAGCCGTACGCGCTTCGCAGCAGAGTCCACGTCCGGCTCGGCGGCGAGGTCGGCGCCTGGTTCCACCAGCGCGAAGTCCGGGCGGACCTCGGTGTTGTGCTCGGCGACCCGCAGGGTGAGGCGGTCCAGGCCGTGGTGCTCGGAGTCGCCCTCGCGGAAGGTCAGGGCGTCGTCCCAGCCCAGCAGGCGGCGCAGGACGTACGCCACCCACGCGTCGCGCCCGGCGACGGTGTCGGTCTGCCAGTCGGCGTGGTGGGCGCGCAGGCGGGCCCGTTCGTCCTTCTCCAGGGCGTCGAGCTGGGGCCAGGCGCGCAGCAGGACGGGCATCGTCAGGAAGGGGCCGGAGACCTCGGTGAGGTCCAGCCACTCCTGGTGCTGCCGGCGGCCGTCGGCGGCCTGGGCCTTGGCGGCGGCTACTCCACGGCTCATGGGGCGGCGGGGGCTCATCGGCGGGCTTCCTTTGCGGGGACGACGAAGACGACGGCGGCGGGGAAGAGGTGCGAGCGGGGCTCGCGGTAGCGGGCGGCGATGGCGGCCAGTTCGCGCTCGCGCTCGGCGGGGAGGCCTTCGAGGCGGTGCTGCCAGCGCTGGCGGTCCTCCTCGAACTGGCGGCGCTCGTGGCCGGTCAGTTCGTGGGTGGTGAGCAGGGCGAGCTGTTCGCCTTCTCCCTCGCCCTCCTCCTTGAGCTTCGCGCGCAGGGTGGCCTCGAAGCGGTCGAGGGTGGCCGTGATGCGGCGCTCCTCCTCCGTCCGGCGGTCGGCGAGGCGGCTCTCCAGCTGGCGGCCGAGTTCGGCGGCGCGGGCCTCCAAGGAGCGGTAGAGAGGGTCGCGGAGCTTGGGCCAGGCCTCCGTGAGTTCCTTGCGCAGGTGTGGGGCGGCCTCCGTGCCCTGGGTGAGGGCCTGGGACAGGACCCGGCCCTGCTCCCCCACCGACTCCCAGCGGCGGAAGCGTCCCGTGTCGCCGAACCAGCCGCCCGCGTACAGGACTTCCTCGTGCAGACGGGTGCCGTCCGTGCCGACGAGGACGTAACGGGCGTACGCCGAGACGAGGGTGGTGGTGACGGCCGGGTCGTCGGTGACGACGGCGGTGACGCGGCTCAGGCCGACCGAGTCGGCGTTCCAGACGGCCGCCGTGAGCAGGCGCGTCGAGAGCGCGACGAGCGGGTGCTTGAGGTGGGCGAGGACCACGTCGTCCCTGCCCTGCGCGGCGACCTGCGGGGAGAAGGTGAGCGGGCGCTGCTCGCCCTCGCGGAGCTTGTGCGCGAGACCACGGGTCGCCCGCTCCCAACTGCCGGACAGGGGCTGTACGTCGAAGAGGTCGCCCGGTTCGAAGTCCTCGGCGCGGACCGTGGACGGCAGGAGCGGCGGCTGGTGGTCGAGGGCCAGGGCCGTGTCGACGACGCGCTTGACGTTGACCGGCGTCAGGCCCAGCGTGCCGACCGTCTCCTCGTACTGGTCGGCGAGTCGCTTCGTCTGGGCGGTGACGTTCTGCTCGGGGGCGACGTCGCCGCCCGTGCGGCGGCCCTTGATGGGCTTCGGCTTGGCGTTCTCGATGTCGACCGGGGCGGTGTCGCCGGTCATGCGGCGCTGTACGGCGTCGGCGAGGACGGCGTTGACGGAGCCGAGGTCGTGCTCCATGCGGGCGACCTTCTTGGCGACGCGGGAGAGGAACTCCAGGTCGGCCTCGTAGGAGCCGGCCTGGGCCTGCTGCCAGCCGGAGCCGATGAAGTGGGTGATCTCGGGGTCCTTCTTCTGGCCCCAGCGGTCGATGCGGCCGATGCGCTGTTCGAGCTTGTTGGGGTTGAAGGGGATGTCGTAGTTGATCAGGCGGTGGCAGTGGTTCTGGAGGTCGATGCCCTCGCCGGCGGCGTCGGTGGCAAGGAGAATGCGGACCTTGCCCTCGGCGCGGGACGGCTCGGTCTGGAAGCCGAGGCGGATGCGCTCGCGCTCCTCTGCCGAGAGGCCGCCGTGGAGGCGCTCGACGCGGCCGCCGTCGGTGAGTTCCTCTGCCTGGAGGAGGTCGTGGAGCCACTCCTGGGTGTCGCGGTACTCGGTGAAGATCACGACCCGTTCGTTGGTCCACTTCTTGCCGTCCGGGCGGCAGATCGCCTTGATCTCGTTGATCAGCGCCTCGGCCTTGGAGTCGGGCGCGGCCTCGTGGGTGAGGGCCCAGCGCTCCATCTCCTGGAGCAGGTCGAGTTCCTGGCCGTCCTCGGCCGGGGTGAGGGAGGTGGAGCGGGTCAGGGCGTCGTCCTCGGCGTCGACCAGGCCGGTGTCGTCGAGGTCGGCCACCATGTCCGCGAACTCCTCCAGCCACTCGGGGACCTCGGCGGCGGCCGAGCGTCCGCGCGCGGGGCCGCCGGTGTCCTCCAGGTGGGAGAGGTAGACCTGGACGGTGTGCAGGAAGGCCGCCGGGGAGGAGAACAGGCGCTTCTTCAGCAGCAGGGTCACCAGGTCGGCGGCGCGGCGGCCGCCCCGTGCCTTCGGGGTGAGCTTCTTGCGGCGCAGTTCGGCGAACGAGCCGAGCAGTTCGTGGATCGCGCGCTCCTGCTGCGTGTAGTCGACGGAGAGTTCGCGCGTGACGCGGGTGCGGAAGCGGGGCGTGCCGTCGGCGTTGGTGACCGTCGACTTCAGGCGGCGTACGACGGTGTCCTTCAGCGCCTCCTTGTCGGGGTCGACGCCGCGCGCGAAACGCTGGTCGTCGATGAGCTCGAGGAGGGCCGTGTACGACTCGGGGTAGCCGTTGTGCGGGGTGGCGGAGAGGAAGAGGCGGTGCTCGAAGTGCGGGACGAGACGCCGGATCAGCTTCGTCTGCTGGGAGTCGACGGCGTAGACCTGCTTGGGCGCGGCGGGGGCGACGTGGTGGGCCTCGTCGAGGACGAGCAGGTCGAAGAAGCGCTTGTGCTCGCCGTCGGGGCTCTCCTCGGGGGCGCCGATGACCTCGTCGAGGAGGCGCTGGGCCTTCTGGCCGCGCAGCCAGGGCAGGGAGACGATGGTGAGCGGGTGGACGCGGAAGGGGTTCGCCGCCGTGCCGTGGGTGCGGCGCAGGCGGGCGCAGTGTTCGGAGTCGACGATGGTGAACTCCAGGCCGAACTTCTCGGCCATCTCGTCGCGCCACTTCAGGGTGAGGCCGGCCGGGCAGACGACCATGGTGCGGCGGGCCCGGCCGCGCAGCAGCAGTTCCTGGACGACGAGTCCGGCCTCGATGGTCTTGCCGAGGCCGACGTCGTCGGCGAGGAGGAGGTTGACGCGGGGGGCGCCGACGGCTCGGGAGACCGGCTCCAGCTGGTACGGCTCGACGGCGACGCCGGAGCGGAACGGGGCCTGGAGGGTCTTGGCGTCGGCGGAGGCCACGGCGGACCAGCGGACGGCGTCGAGGAAGGCGGCGAGGCGGTTCGGGGAGTCGTAGGCGCCGGTGGAGGCGTCGGGGAGGGAGCCGGCGGGCAGGACGCGGCGGCCGGGCTCGACCTCCCAGATGACGGAGAGGGTGTCGCCGAAGCGGCCGTCGGCGACGGACTGGAGGTGGACGAGGGTGGCGGGCCTGCGCTCCCCGCCGCCGTCGGAGGCGTCGGGGGCCGGGGACGGCTCGACGCGGGCGACCACCCAGGACTGGCCGCGCACCTCGACGAGGTTGCCCTCCTCGGGGAGCTGTTCGGCCCCCGTCCGCTCGGTCTCGCGCTGAGCTGCTGGCGTCATGGGCGCTGTTCCCCTCGGGTGTCTCCTGCGGCCGTCCGTAGACAGTGTCCCGTCTCCCCTCCGGGCGGCGCGGTCGCAGCCTAACACGCAGCATTGACTGTGAACATAGATTACGAAAAGGCGGGTGCTCGGCCGGTCACGCGATGCGCCCGAGCCGGTCCAGCAGGGTTCGGGCGCGCCCCTGCCGGGGCTCGGGGGCGAGGAGGATCCGGTCCTCGTCGTCCGCCAGCCGCTTCAGTAGTTCCCGTGCCGCGTGGCGCTCGCCCGTGCGGGCCAGCAGTACGGCGATCTCATACCGGGTGTCCAGCACTCCGGGGTCGTCCGGGCCGAGGAGGCTGCGCTGCTCGGCGAGGACCGACTTCAGTTCGTCCAGTGCCTCACGGGTGCGGCCGAGGCCGCCCACGCACAGGGCGTGCCCGACGCGGGCGGCGAGGACGTCGGCCCGGCCAAGACCGGGAGCGGCCAGGAGGTCGCCGTACTCCTCCAGGGCGCGGGCGGGCCGGCCCGCCCGGCGGACGCGGTCGATCTCGGCCAGCCGGGGGTGCGGGATCACCGGCTTCGCGGGGCTCACCGGGGTGGACGCCCAGGCGGCCGCCCGTGCGGCCACCTCGGTCGCGGAGGCGGGGCGGTCCTCGGGCTTCTTCTCCAGCAGCGCCTCCACCAGTTCCCGCAGTCCGGCCGGGACGCCGGGGCGGCGCTCGTCGAGCGGCGGTACGGGGTCGTGCGCGTGCCGGTGGTAGAGGAGGAACTGGCTGCCGGTGGCGAAGGGCGGGGCGCCGGTGAGCAGCTCGTAGAGGACGCAGCCCAGGGAGTAGAGGTCGCTGGCGGGCACCGTCTCCCCCACGGCCTGCTCGGGGGCCATGTACATCACCGTGCCGGGCGTGCCGTTCGCCGCGGTGAAGCGGGTCTCGCCGGGCTGCGGGTCGAGGGCGGCGGCGACGCCGAAGTCGAGGACCTTCAGCTCGCCGTCGGGGGTGAGCATCAGGTTCGACGGTTTGAGGTCGCGGTGCACGACGCTCTCGGCGTGGGCGTGGGCGAGCACCTCGGCCGTGCGCCGGGTGACGTCCGCGGCGCGCTCGACGGACAGCGGGCCGTCGCTCTCGAGGACGGCGTCGAGGGCCCGGCCGGGGACGAGGTCCATGACCAGGTAGAGCCGGCCCTCGTGGCTGCCGTGGTCGTGGACGGCGGGGATGCCCGGGTGGCGCAGCCGGGCGGTGAGGCGCGCCTCGCGGAGGAAGCGGCGCTCCAGGGAGGTGAAGTCCGAGGCGCCCTGGCGGGGCTGGAGGAGTTTCACGGCGACCTCACCGCCGCGCCGCGGGTCGTACGCCGCCCACACGACCCCCATGCCGCCCCGGCCCAGCTCCCGGGTGAGCTCGTACCGTCCCAGGCTTCGCCGCATCGCGCTCGTCCCCAGTCCCAGTCCCGGCGCCCGTGGCGCCCTTCACTCCCCTGCGTCCGGGAGCGAGCCCGCGCACCCGGTCGACGGGGTCATCTTCGCACCGTTCACACGGGGCTCGGTCCCTGCGGGACCAGGAAGGGGCGGCGGGGGTCCTCCGGTGCGGCGGGCCGGACGGCCAGCCGGGGGCTGGGGGCCGGCAGATAGGGGGCGAGGGCCGCGTACACCTCGGTCGCGGAGGACGGGCGGTCGTCCGGTCGCTTGGCGAGCAGGGCGGTGACCAGTTCCCCCAAGCCGCGCGGGACATCGACACCCGCGTCCTCGATCGCGGGCGGCGGTGAGGTCAGGTGGTGGGTCGCCAGCAGGGCCGGCTGGTCCGTGGCGAAGAGGGTCTCGCCGGTGAGCATGTGGTGCAGCAGGCAGCCCACGGCGTAGAGGTCGCTGCGTCCGTCGAGCCGGTCCTGCCCGGAGAGCAGTTCGGGCGAGGCGCACGCGATGTTGCCGATGCTCTCGCCGGTCATGGTCAGGCGCGGGTCCGTGTCGGTCAGGACCTTCACCAGCCCGAAGTCCAGGATCTTCACCACGCCGTCCCCTCGGACCATGACGTTCTGGGTCTTGAGGTCACGGTGGACGAGGCCGGCCGCGTGGGCGGCCGACAGGCCTGCGCACAGCTGGGCCGCGACGGCGGCGGCCGTGGGCACGTCGAACCGGCCGTCGTCCTGCTGGTCGAAGAGGAATTCGAGGGTGGTGCCCTCGATCAGTTCCATGACCAGGCAGCAGGTGCCGTCCGTGATCGACGCGTCGAAGACGGTGGTCGTGTTGGGGTGGTGGAGGCGTGCCGCGGCCTTGGCCTCGCGCTGGAAGCGCCGCAACGCCTCTTCCCGGCTCCGGGGGACGGCGAGCAGGTCCGCTGCGACCGTCTTGACGGCCACGGGTCGGTCCAGACGCAGGTCACGGCCCTGCCAGACATGGCCCATCGAACCGCGGCCGAGGACCGATGTGAGCCGGTAACGGTCCAGGAGCACCGTTCCCGGCGTGAATTCCTGCATTTCTCCCGTCCTCCACACTTCCCGCACAGCGACGCGGACATTCTCACTGTGAACAAAGTCAATGAGCGTAGTAGCCTCTCATGTAAAGCCACCCAGAGACCCTTCCACCGCCGGCCCGCACACGAGCGCCCCCAGCACCTCGGAGACTGCCGATGAGTACATCCGACTCCGTACCCGTCAGCCTCGCCGAGATCGCCCGGATCGCGGGCGTGGGGCGTGCCGCGGTGAGCAACTGGCGGCGGCGCCACGACTCCTTCCCCACCCGCATCGGCGGCACGGACGTCAGCCCCCAGTTCTCCCTGGCCGAGGTCGAGCAGTGGCTGAGGGACAACGGCAAACTCGACTCCATCGGGGGGCGCGAACTTCTGTGGCCCCGGTTCGAGGCGCTGGGCAGCAGGGACGAGTCGGGCCTGGCCATCGCCGAGGCGGCCCGCCGCATGCGCTCCCCCCGGGCACGCAGCTCGCGCACGGAACTCACGGCGGAGGCCGAGAAGTTGGCGGCCGAGGCGGCGAAGCTGGGGCGGGACGAGGGGGCGCGCGAGACGTTCGAGTTCCTGCTGCAAAGGTGGCTCGAGACGCATGTGCGTCAGCTCAGTACGACGCCTCCGCCGCTCGCCGCGCTGATGGCGCGGATCGCGCTCGGCGTCCGTGTCGGCGGGAGCGGCGAGGAAGCCGGCGAGAAGCTCACCGTTCTCGATCCGGCATGCGGAACGGGGCACTTGGCGGCTGCGGCCGTTCAGGAGGGCGCGGGCTCGGGTCTGTCGGTGCTGGCGTGCGAGCGGGATCCCGCCCTCGCCGCGCTGGCGTCCGCACGGCTGGCGTTCGTCACGGACGACCACGATGTCCGTACGGAGATCGTCACGGCGGACGCTCTGCGCGAGGATCCGTTCACCGGAGCGCGGGTGGACATCGCACTCTGCAACCCGCCGTTCAACGAACGTGACTGGGGCTACACGGAACTCGCCACCGATCAACGCTGGACACACGGTCTCCCGCCGCGGACCGAGCCGGAACTGGCCTGGGTGCAGCACCTGTTCGCCCACCTCAAGCCGGGCGGGGCGGCCGTCGTCGTCCTGCCTCCGGCGGTCGCCTCGCGCAAGGCGGGCCGACGTATCCGGGGCTCCTTGTTGCGGACCGGCGCGCTCCGCGCCGTGGTGGCCCTCCCGCCGGGCAGTGCCCAGCCGCACAGCGTCTCGCTCCAACTGTGGATCCTCAGAGCGGCACCGGACGGCTCGGCCGCGGTGCCGCCCGGACACGACGTACTCCTCGTCGACGCCACACGGTTCGCCAGAACCGGCACACGTGAATCCGGTCCCCACTGGGAGCCACTGCGGGCCTTCGCCCTCTCCGCGCTGGAGGTACTCGACCGCCCGGACGCCGATCTGCCGGACGGGGCCGTCCGCGTTCCCCTCATCGAACTCCTGGACGACGAGGTGGACGTCACCCCTGGACGCTACGCGTCGACGACCGCCGAACCGTCCGGCCTCGAACTCGCGGCGGCCTGGCGGGAAGCGGGGACGGCGCTGACCGACCTGGCCCGGCGAGCCGAACGGCTGTCGGAACTGAGTTTCTCGACCCACACGCCGCAGACCACGACCAGCGTGGGCGACCTCGTCAAAGCCGGTGCTCTGTCTCTCCGTTCCGGGCAACAGCCCTTGGACGGCACGACGGCACCCGGCAGAGACTCCGTGCCTCTCCTCACTGTTGCCGACCTTCTGACGGACGGTACTCCCAGCGGGCTCGTCCCCGCCGGATCTGCGCCCGTGATCGTCGAGGAGGGCGACGTCGTGGTTGCCGGTGTCGTACGCGCTTACCGGGCATGGGTGCACGAAGGGCCCCCGACGGCCCTGGGACCGCAGCTGTACGCCCTGCGGGTGGACTCGGCCAAACTGAACGCGCATTTCCTCGCCGGCTGTCTGCGCGCGCCCTCCAACGGACGTCAGGCGGGTACCCACGCCTCCAGCTCGTCACGCGTCGACATCCGACGCCTGCAGGTGCTCCAACTCCCCCTGCCGGGACAGGAAGCCTACGCCGAGGTCTTCCGGGACCTCCGGGACTTCGAGGCAAAACTCGGTACCGCCGAAAGCCTGGGCAGGAGTCTGGTGAGCGACGTCGCCGACCTTCTCGCCGCGGGCGGGCTCGCCGTCTGACCTCAGTCGAGGTCCTCCAGCAGCAGATCCAGCGCCGCCTCCTCGTGCAGGGCGACACCCAGCGCCTCCATGGCGGGCGCCAGTTCCGGGTCCCACGCGGCCTCCACCGGTGGGCCGGTGAGGGGGAGGTGCGGGGTGTCGTGGAGTTGGGTGCGGGTTGCCAGGTGCTCGTAGTCGGGGGCGCGCATGCGCCACGGTGCGGCCGCGTAACGCCGGGTGACGCGGTTGGCGAGGGTGATGCCGGGCCAGTCGAAGTCGCCGTGGTAGGCGAAGGTGCAGCCGGACGCCGCCAGGGTGTCGAGGAGGGTGAGGACGACCGTCGTCGCGCTGCCCGAGGTGCAGACCAGGGGCGCGGTGCGGGCGGTGTCGGCGGCGGCCTCGACCACGCGGGGGTTCTCGCAGACGTGGACCCGGGTGCCGGGCGGCAGCCGCAGGGGCAGGGTGCGTAGTCCGCGCAGGGTCAGGTGGGTTTCCCCGTGGTGGTCGGCGCGGTCGCGCAGGGCCGTCTCCTGCCAGGTGGTGCCGGTGGGGCGCAGGCCGTAGGTGAGGACCGTGCTGGAGACCTCGTCCGGGGTGACCGAGGCCGTGCGCCACAGGGCCCGGCGGGCGGGGGCGTCGGTGGGGAAGTCGGTGTCGTGCGCCAGGGCTATGCCGCGCAGGACCAGTCGGGACAGCAGGGTGCCGTCGTCCAGGCCGTGGGCGGAGCCGGTGGTGCGGGTGGCCAGTTCGCCGCGGCCCCAGGGGGCGGGGGCGGGGTGCGCGTTGCCGTCCGGGAAGAGGGTGGCCAGGGTGCGGATGGACTGGGTGACGACCGTGGTCGCGGTGTGCGGGTCCTGGCGGGTGAGGGTGCCGCCGCGGCGCAGGTCCTCCAGCCAGCACTCCGTCCAGGGATGGGACGACAGGGAGGTGGACTCCAGCTCCGTCCGGGCCGTCGACCAGACGCGGGCCCGTTCGGCCGTCGCCGCGTCGCGGAGCGCCCTGCGGCCCGTCAGGGGCGGGCCCAGTTCCTCCAGGGTCGCGGCCAGGCCCCGGCCGGCCGCGCTGGCGCGCAGGCGGGCGTCCAGGTCGGGGAGGACGATCGTGGCGGTGGGGCCGGTGACGGGTCTGGCCAGGAGGAGGGAGAGGGCCTCGCGTTCCGGTGCGTCCAGGTGCTGGAGTCTCATGGTTCCGGTGGGCTGGAGGCCGTTGCGTTCGAGGCGGGTGCGGGCCGCCGTCCAGAGGCGGGTGAGGCCCGGACGGGTGAGGAAGGCGAGGGTCTCGGCGTCCAGAGAGCCCTCGTGTGGGGGATCGGATGCCCTCATACCGGCATCAGTCTCCGCTGCCGTCCGTTCCACGTGTAGTGGAGCGTCGCCACGCCCCGTACGTGCGGGTCGCGCAGGCACTCGTAGATGTGCAGGGACGGCACGTCGGGCCAGTTGCCGATCAGGCGTTCGCTGGTGAGGACGAAGTCGAGGTCCAGGTCGACCAGGATGCGGCCGAGGCGGGCGTGCGTGGGCTCGTCGACCTTCGCGAACGCGTCGTCGAGGAGGATGAAGCGGGGGGTGTGCGGGGCGGCGTCGGCGAGGCCCGTGAAGTGCGCCGCCGCCGCGGCGAAGAGGACCAGTAGGACAGGACCCGCTGTTCGCCCTGGCTCAGGCCGGTGCGGCCGGAGAGTTTGCGGCGGCTGCCCGGTGCCGCGTCGTCCACCACCCAAGGGGTGAAGGTGAACCAGTCCCGGTAGTCCAGGGCGGTGCGCAGGTGCGCCGCGTACCCGGCGGCCGGATCGGCGCGGCGGGCGTCCTCGATACGGCGCTGGAGGACTTCGCGCAGCTGCTCGGACTGCTCGCGGGTGCGCAGGCCCGAGGGGCTGCGCAGGAGGTCGACGGCCGCCTTGACGTCCGCCTCCACGCCGTCGGCCAGCTTCCAGTCGAGGGTGACGCCCAGGCCGTGTGACGTGCGGACCGTGGCGAGGGTGGTGTTGAGGGCGGAGACCAGGGCTCCCGCGGCCAGGACCTGTGCGGACAGGTGGTCGCCCAGATCTCCGGTCAGGAAGCGCTGGAAGACCTCGCGTTCGCGCTCCGTCAGACGGTCGCGTGCCTCGGCGGCCTCGGCCGCGATGCGTTCGCCGACCTCGGCGATGTCCCGCGGGCCCTGGTCGTCGACGAGCCGGCACAACTTGATGCCGTCGTTCTCCTCAACGGTCGCGTCATAGCCGCCGGAGAGCTGGTCGCGCAGTTCGGTGTGGCGGGTGAGGAGGGTGGTGTCGGAGATGTGGTGGCGTTCGGCGTCCAGGCCGCGGCGCACGGCGTCGGTCAGCAGGCCCAGTGCCGTGATGCGCCCCCGCACGCCCTGGTGGACGGGGTCCGGGGACTTCAGGACCGCCCCCCGTCCGCGTCGGTGTCGAGGCCCGCTCCCTTCAGTACGCCCGGCAGCGCGAGGGCCGCGCGCAGTCTCCTGCCGCGGGCCAGCACCTCGGTCTCCTGCGCGGCGAGTGCCTCGTGCCACTTCCGCTCGTCCTCCTCGGCCCGTATGCACAGGTCGTGTACGTCGCTCCGGTCCCTCCGCGCGGGAGGCAGTTGGCGTCCCACCGCGTCCAGGTGACGCTTCGCGTCGGCCTCCCGGGCGAGGATCTCCTGCTCCGTCGCGCCGAGGGCGCGGTCAGCCGTGCGGTGGGGCGGGGGTGCGGGTTCGGGGTCGGTGCGGCGCTCCCATTGCTCGCGCCGGTGCCGTAGATCGCTGCGTTCCGTCTTCCGTGCGCGGACGGTCAGGGCAAGGGTGTCGCGTTCCTCGGCCAGGTCCGCCAGCCAAGGGTCGACGGCGGACCTGGCGGTGTCGGCCACTTCGTCGGGGGCGTGGGCGGGCAGCGGGCCGTCGGCCGGGTCGTGGGCGAGGAGGGCGAGTACGTCGTCCAGGGGCAGCCCGGTGAGTTCGCGCAGGCGCCTGGTCCACGTTCCGGCCGCGTCCGCGTACGTCTCCGACTCGCGCACGGTTTCCTGCCGGCGCTGTCCGGTCCGGGTGCGCGCGTGCTCCACCTGATCTTCCAGGCGCTCCCGGCTGGCGTCGGCCTCGTCCGCCTCTCGGTGGGCCACGTCCGACCGTTCGATGAGTGCGTCCAGTTCGGTGACGAAGCGGACGCGGTTCCTGATCAGCGGCTGCGCGGTGTCGAGCCGGGTGTCCCAGACGTGCAGCGCGGCCGTGCAGAGTTCGGTGTCGACCGCCAGCACTTCGCTGTGCCGGACCAGGTGGAAGTCGCCTCCCTGGGGCTGTCAGTTCTGCCGTGGTGGCGGGTGCGACCGGTGCGACGGGGTCGCCATGGGCTCGCCCAGGTGTGCGGGGTCCACTCCGGACCGCTCGGCCTCTCGTACCGACTCGGCGTGTACGGTGCTCAGTTCCACCAGCTCTTCGCCGAGGCGCCCGGCCTCGCCGGTGAGGCGCCTGCCCGCCTCCTCCTCGCCCAGGTGCGCCTGGCGGACGGCCTTGAAGGCGTCGGCCGCGCTGTGCAGGGCGGTGACGGTGTCGCGTTTCTCTCCGAGCTCCCGCAGGCTGCGGTATCCGGCACTGGCGTGCAGCTCGGCCAGGTCCGTCCCGGCCGCGGCCGACTCGGCTTCGAGGGTCTCGATGCGGGCGTCGAGTTCCCGCTCGCGCTCGCGGAGTTCCGCCGCCTTGCGCACCGCGTCGGCGGCGGACCCGCGGTACTCCGTCAGCCGCGCTCCCCCAGCTTGGAGAGCTGGTAGCGGGAGCGGGAGCGCTGGTACTCGGAGATGCTCGTCGCCCTGACGGTGTGGGTGCTGCGCAGCAGTTTGCCCCAGCGCACGAGCTCCTCGAGCCTGCGAGTGAGCGTCTCCGCGTCCAGTCCCGCCCTCGGGCCGCCGTGCTCGGCCAGCCTGGTGAGCAGGTCGTGCACGGACAGGTCCGCCAGCAGCGTGCCGCAGAACACGCGCATCACCGCGACGATTCCAGGCGCTCGGGCGCACTGAGGTCCGCGTACGCGCTCAGCCGCTGTCAGGCCTCCGCGTCCGTATCCTGGGCCTCCGGTGCGTTTCTTTCTGTCCCCTCCACACAGTCGAGACTACGGACCGCCACTGACTGCGCACAGTGGGGTCAGGGATTACGGGTCGCCCCCTCGGAAGGAGGGGGGCGGCCGGACAGCGAGCGGGGAGACGGGAACGTCAGTTGCGCCAGGTGTCGTTGAGGGTGGTCTTCGTGGAGGTGGCGGTCGCGGTGCGGTTGGGGCCGGTTTCCCAGGTCACGTTCCCCGATTCGTCCTTGCGGAGGTACTTGTACTCGAAGGTCGTGCCTTCGGGGAGTTCCACGTCCAGTTCCCACACGGGGTAGGCGGCCGGGTCGAGCTTCAGGGCGCCGGCCGGATTCCAGTTGCCGAGTTCCGGCCGGTTGCCGGTCACGTAGATGTTCTGGCCCCAGGTGGTGGTGGCGTTGACGGCGAAGGACACGCCGGAGGTCACCGGGTCGGGGTCCGTACCGCCGTCGCAGTTCCGGGCGTTGACGTGCAGGGCCAGGGCCGTCCCGGCGCCGAGGGTGGCGGTGAACCGGCCGGATCCGTCGACGGTGACGCCCTTGCCGGACTGGACGTCGCAGTAGTCACCGGCGGGCAGCGAGGTCTGGAAGGTACGGGTCAGCGAGGAGCCCTCGTGGTTGATGGCGACGTACGCCTTGGAGCCGCGTCCGAAGGCGATCCGGTCGCCGCCGTTGTCCCACCAGTCGGTCACCGACTGGCCGCGTGCGGTGTTGCGGAAGCCGACCATGGAGGAGATCTCGCGCCAGGCGTGCTGGCACTTCCAGCCGTCGCTGTAACAGGCGTTCACCTGGCCGCCGTTGGGCGGGCCGGCGTCACGGTCGGTGAACTCGTAGCCGGAGTGGACGTCGGCGTTGCCGTAGGGCCAGGCCAGCATGAAGACGTGGGCCAGGGTGTAGGCGGCGCCGTCCTTGTAGCTCAGGGTGTCTCCCTGGCGTTCGGTGTCGTGGTTGGTGACGAAGACGTTGGACTTGTCCGAGGGCATGTAGCCCCAGCTCTCACCGAAGCTCTTCAGGTACGCGAGGTTCTCGCCGGTGAAGATCCGCTTGAGGTCCCGTGCGTGGCGGAACTCCTGGACGTCACCGCTGCCGAGGTACTCGGAGGGGGACACCGCCTCCCCGGCGCCGTGGATGGCCTCGTGCTTCCAGTACACGTTCGGGTCACTGAGCCGGGACTTGATGGCGGCCAGGTCGCCGGCGGCCATGTGCTTGGCCGCGTCGATCCGGAAGCCGTCGACACCCAGGGACAGCAGGTCGTCGAGGTAGCCGGCGATCTTCCCGCGGACGTAGTCCTCACCGGTGTCCAGGTCCGCGAGTCCGACCAGCTCGCACTCCTGGACGTTGAAGCGGTCGCCGTAGTTGTTGATCTGCGAGGTGCAGTTGTCGAAGTCCGGCGTCGAGTAGATGCCCGGGTAGTTGTACTTGGTGTACGACGAACCGCCGGTCCCGGTGCCGTTGCCCGCCGACATGTGGTTGACGACCGCGTCGGCGATGACCTTCACGCCCGCCGCGTGACACGTGTCCACCATGCTCTTGAACTGCGCGCGGTCACCGAGACGACCGGCGATCCGGTAGCTCACCGGCTGGTAGGAGGTCCACCACTGCCCGCCCTGGATGTGCTCCTGCGGCGGGGAGACCTGGACGAAGCCGTAGCCGGCCGGGCCGAGGGTGTCGGTGCACGCCTTGGCCACCGAGTCGAACTTCCACTCGAACATCACCGCGGTGACGTCCTTCTCGCCGGGTGGCGAAGCCTGCGCCGGTGCCCCGGTGGCGACGAGGCCACCGGCCACGCCGGCGATGAGTGCGAGCGCTGCGGCGGTGCCTCTTCGCGCTCTGGTGATACGCCCGTGCATGGAGTCTCCCATGTGAGGATGCGGGTGCAACCGATTGCAGAAAGATGACTGCAAGATGTTGCGGTCGTGACCGTAAGAGCACGGTCGTACACCGGTCAACCCTTCGGACAGGTCCCGACTCCTCATTGACGCGACCTCAATCGCGCTGTACCGAGCGGCACTTCACGGATTGGTCGATCGAGAAAGTTGAAGCGCGACCCCTTTACGCCACCGCCCCGCGCGGGTAACTTCCGGCTGCCGAAAGAGCTTTCTGCAATTTTCCGTACGCCCTTGCACCCGCCTTCTCTGGAGAGACGCAATGCGACGCATCCGAACGCGCCCGCTCGGACGGCCGTTGGCCGCCGCGGTGGCCGCCGGCGCGATCCTGGGGCTGGTGTCCGCACCACAGGCCGCCCCCTCGCCCGGGGCCACCACCGCCACCGCCACGGCCGAGAACACGACGACCGTCTTCTACTACACGAAGACGAAGAACTGGGACCGGTACAACCTGCACTACGCGCCCGACGGCGGCTCCTGGACCGCGGTTCCCGGCGTGGCGATGGAAGCCGCCTGCACCGACTGGGTGAAGAAGACCGTCACCTTGGGCACCGCGCAGGGCCTGCAAGCCACCTTCAACAACGGCTCGGGCACCTGGGACAACAACTCGGGACGGAACTACGCCCTGGGCACGGGCGACATCACGGTCAAGGACGGCGTGATCGCCCACTCCGACCCCTGCGCCGGCGGGGACCCGGACCCGACACCGGGCGACGGCAACAAGGCCACCGTCTACTACTCCACCCGGTCCCTCGGCTGGACCACCGTCAACATCCACTACCAGCCGACGGGCGGTTCGTGGACCACCGTGCCGGGGGTCGGCATGCAGGCCGCGTGCGCGGGCTGGTGGAAGAAGGACCTCGACCTCGGCACGGCCACCTCGATGAAGGCCGCCTTCAACAACGGCAACGGCGTGTGGGACAACAACAGGGGCGCCGACTACGCCCTGCCGACCGGCATCACCACCGTCGAGGACAACACCGTCACCGAGAACGCCGACGACCCGTGCGCCGACGAGGCGCCCGACACGCGGGCGCCGACCGTTCCGACGGAGGTCACCGCCCGGGCCGACGGTGTGTCCGTCGTCCTGACCTGGGAGCCGTCCACCGACGACACGGGCGTCACCACGTACCAGGTCACCCGCACCGGCGGTACCCGGGGCGACCTCGTAACCGACGTCGGCTCGACCGTCTTCTCCGACGCCAACCTGGAGGAGAGGACCACCTACCGCTACACCGTCAGGGCGGTGGACGCCGCCGGCAACCTCTCCGCGGCCTCGACCGCGGCGACGGCGACCACCGGTACGGAGCCGCCGACCCCCGCGGCCGGCAAGCCCCTCGGCACCGATCCCCGCAAGGACCCCATCTACTTCGTCCTCACCGCCCGCTTCAACGACGGCGACGGTTCCAACAACCGTGGCGGCAGCCAGCACGAGAAGTCCGGCAACGCGGCGAACGACGACCCGATGTTCCGGGGCGACTTCAAGGGCCTGATCAACAAGCTCGACTACATCAAGGGCCTCGGCTTCTCCGCCGTGTGGGTCACCCCGGTGGTCCTCAACCGCTCCGACTACGACTACCACGGCTACCACGGCTGGGACTTCTACAAGGTCGACCCGCGCCTGGAGTCCGCCGGCGCCTCCTACCAGGACCTCATCAACGCGGCCCACGCCAAGGGCATGAAGATCTACCAGGACGTCGTCTACAACCACTCCTCCCGCTGGGGCGCCAAGGGGCTGTTCACACCGACCGTCCATGGTGTGCGCGACTCCCAGTGGAGCTGGTACTACGACGAGAAGCAGCCCGGCTTCGAGTACGACGGCCTGACCGTCGAGACGAAGAGCGGCAAGTCGTACTACAACGGCGACCTGTGGTCCACGGCGGAGCCGACCGGCAACACCTGCGTCAACTGGGGCGTACCCACGGGCGCCAAGAGCCCCGAGGGCTACACCATCTACAACTGCCAGTGGCCCAGCCCGACGTCAGGCATGTTCCCCAAGGCGCTGTACCACAACTGCTGGATCGGCAACTGGGAGGGCGAGGACTCCCGTTCCTGCTGGCTGCACGAGGACCTCGCCGACTTCAACACCGAGAACGCTCAGGTCCAGAACCATCTGATCGGCGCCTACAACAAGTACATCGACATGGGCGTGGACGGCTTCCGCGTCGACACCGCGGTCCACATTCCCCGCACCACCTGGAACCGCCGTTTCCTGCCCGCCATCCAGGAACGGGTCGCCGAGCGGCACGGCGCCGAGGCGGCCCGGAACTTCTTCATCTTCGGTGAGGTCGCGGCCTTCGTCAACGACAAGTGGAACCGGGGCTCGGTCAACCACTCGGCCCAGTTCTACACATGGAAGGAGCGCAAGGAGTACAGCGCCGACGACGAGAAGGCGGCCCTGGAGATGTACGACTAGGGCAGCAGTTGGGGACGGGGAACCAGCCCACGTCCACCAACGCCTTCCTCGACGGCAACACCTACCACGCCCCCGACCACAGCCGCTTCTCCGGCATGAACGTCATCGACATGCGCATGCACATGAACTTCGGTGACGCGAGCAACGCCTTCCACAACGGCAAGGACTCCGACGACAGTTACAACGACGCCACGTACAACGTCGTCTACGTCGACAGCCACGACTACGGCCCCAACAAGAGCAGCGAACGCTACACCGGCGGCACCGACGCCTGGGCCGAGAACATGTCCCTGATGTGGACCTTCCGCGGCATCCCGACCCTCTACTACGGCTCGGAGACAGAGTTCCAGAAGGGCAAGAAGATCGACTGCGGCCCGAGTTGCCCACTGGCGACCACCGGCCGGGCGTACTACGGCGACCGTCTCGCCGGCGAGGTGAAGTCCTCCGACTTCTCCAAGGTCGACTCGGCCACCGGCGCCGTCGCCACGACGCTGGAGCAACCGCTGGTCAAGCACGTACAGCGCCTGAACCAGATCCGCCGGGCCGTCCCCGCGCTCCAGATGGGCCAGTACTCCACGAACGGCATCACCGGCGACATGGCCTTCAAACGCCGCTACACATCGGCCGGCACGGACAGCTTCGCCCTGGTGACGGTCTCGGGCGGCGCCACGTTCACCGGCGTACCCAACGGCACGTACCGGGACGCGGTCACGGGCGACACCCGAACGGTCACCGACGGCAGGCTCACGGTGGCCGCGCCCGGAAAGGGCAACCTGCGGGTGTACGTGCTGAACGGCAGCGGGAAGATCGGGACCGACGGCCCCTATCTGAAGTAAAGGCATCCCGGGCGGGACCGGATCCGACCGGCCCGCCCGGGATGCCGGGCACTCCATGGCCCGGAAGGGGTCACTTGGTGAGGTAGCGGTCCAGGTCCGCGAGGACCTCGTCGGCGGCGGTCACGCCGAGGCCGAGGTACCAGGTCTCGTCCGGCACGTCGTGGGCGTGGCCGGTCTTCACCGCGTTCAGGTTCTTCCACAGCGGGTTGCCCTGGGCCTTGGACTTGTCGGTGGCCTTCGGGTCGCCGTAGACGCCGGTGAAGATGTAGTCGGCGTCGGCCTGGTCGATGTTCTCGGCGCTGACCTCGGCGGCGAGGTCCTCGATGTCCTGGTTCTTCGGGCGCGGGATGCCCGCGTCCTTGAGGATCGTGCCGATGAACGAGGCGTTGGCGTAGAGGCGGATGACGCCGTCCGGCAGGTAGCGCACCATCGAGACGGTGGGCTTGTCCGTGCCGAGCTTCTTCTCCAGCGCCTCCACCTTCTCGTCGTACTCGGCGAGTTCGGCCTTGGCCTCGGCTGTCTTGTCCAGGGCCGCGGCGTTGAGGAGGTAGTTCTCCTTCCACGTGAAGCCCGGGCGGATGGAGAAGACCGTCGGCGCGATCTGCGACAGCTCGTCGTACTTGTCGGCGGCACGCAGCTGGCTGCCGAGGATCAGATCGGGCTTGAGCGCGGCGATGGCCTCGAGGTTGAGGTTGTTGATGGTGCCGACGTTCTTCGGGCTGCCGGCGTCCTTCTTCAGATAGGACGGCAGTTCGGGAGAGCCCTCGGTGGGAGCGAGGCCGACCGGCTTGATGCCGAGCGACACGACGTTGTCGAGCTCACCGACGTCGAGGACGACCACGCGCTTGGGCTCGGCCTTCAACTCGGTCTCGCCCATGGCGTGCTTGACGGTGCGGGGCCACTCGCCGGGCTTGGCGTCCGTGCCCATCGCGGCCGTCTCCTTCGCCGCGTCCGAGAAGTCCTCGCCGCCCTGCGCGACCGCCTTCTTGTCCTTCCCCCCTGCGCCCGGGGCGTCACTCCCGCCCTCGTCGGCGGACCCGCCGCACGCGGTCAGGGAGAGCGCGGCGGCGAGGACGAGGGACATGGCGGCGGTGCGCGTTCTGGCAGACATCGATCACTCCGGACCTGGTAGTGCTTAGGCAAGCCTGACCTTATGCGATGTCTGTGCTCCGACTATGACCGGACCGTGTGGTTCCGGTCACTTCGGAGGCGTTCTCCGGCCGTTCGGCGCCCGTGGACCACGGTGGCCCCGGTACGACCAGCGGGTCACCGGTCACCGGGTCCGGCACCACCACCGAGGCGAGGCCGAAGACCCGTTCGACCAGTTCCGCGGTGACGACATCGGCGGGCGGGCCCTGCGCCACGATCCGTCCCGATCGCATGGCGATCAGGTGATCGGCGTAGCGGGCCGCCTGGTTGAGGTCGTGCAGCACCGCCACCACCGTGCGGCCCCGCTCCCGGTTGAGCTGTCGCACCAGGTCCAGAACCTCCACCTGGTGGGCGATGTCCAGATACGTCGTCGGCTCGTCCAGCAGCAGGACGTCGGTGTCCTGGGCGAGGGCCATGGCGATCCACACCCGCTGGCGCTGGCCGCCCGAGAGTTCGTCCACGGGACGGTCGGCGAGATCGGCGGTGCCGGTGCGCTCCATCGCTTCGGCGACGGCCGCCTCGTCGGCCTCCGACCACTGCTGCCACCACTTCTGGTGGGGCTGGCGCCCGCGCGAGACCAGGTCCGCGACCGTGATGCCCTCCGGTGGCACGGGAGTCTGCGGCAGCAGCCCGATCGCCCGCGCGATCCGCCGGGACGGGATGCGGGACAGTTCGGTACCGTCCAGCAGCACCGCGCCGTCGCGCGGCTTCAGCAGCCGGCCCAGGGCCCGCAACAGGGTGGACTTGCCGCAGGCGTTGGGCCCGACGATGACGGTCACCTTGCCGTCGGGGACCTCCAGGTCCAGGTTCTCGACGACCGTACGGTCCTCGTAGGCGAGGGTGAGCCCCTGGGCGGTGAGGCGGTTGCCGGTCACGCGGTTCCTCCGGAACGGCTGCTACGGGTGCTGACGATCAGCCACATCAGATAGGGGGCGCCCACCAGGGCGGTGAACACGCCGACCGGCAGCTCCAGCGGGGACAGGAGCCTGCGGGCCAGCAGATCGGCGACGACGACGATCAGCGCGCCCGTCAGCGCCGAGCACACCAGCGGGATGTGTGTCGTACGGGTGAGCCGCCGCGCGATCTGCGGGGCGAGCAGCGCCACGAAGTCCACCGGGCCGGCGGCGCCGGTGGCCACGGACGCCAGGACGACACCGAGGGCGCTCAGCCCGAGCCGGGTGTGGCCGAGCCGGGTGCCGAGGGCGGTCGCCGTGTCGTCGTCGAACGCCGCGCCGCGCTGCGCGCGGGCCGCCCACAGCAGGAACGGCACGAGCAGCACGAGCACGGTGGCGAGGGGCGCGGCCTGATCGTAGCCGCGGCCGTTGAGCGAACCGGTCAGCCACACCTTGGCCTGCTGGGCGACGAGGTAGTCGCCCTTCGTCACGAACAGCCGCGAGAGCGAGCCGAGGGCGACGGAGATGCCGATCCCGATGAGCACGAACCGGGAGGCGTGCAACCCGCCCCGCCAGGCCAGCACGTAGACCAGCAGGGCGGCGGCCAGCCCGCCGGCGACGGACACGTAGGGCAGGACGGTGTACGAGGTCACGCCGAACGTCATCGCCGCGACCGTCGCCGCGCCGGCGCCGTGGGTCACCCCGATGACGTCGGGGCTGGCGAGCGGATTGCGGGCCACCGTCTGGATGAGCGCGCCGGAGACTCCGAACGCGGCGCCGACCAGGAGGCCGGTCACCAGACGCGGCAGCCGGAGTGTGCCGACGACGAGTTCGTCCGGACTCGGGCGGCCCAGCAGGACGTTGACGACCTCCGAGGGCGGGACGAACGACTCCCCGACGCACAGGGAGGCGACCACCGCCGCCGACAGGAGCACCGCGAGCACGGCCGCCACCAGCGCGGCCCTGCGGTGCAGCAGGAGACTGCCGCTACCGGCCCGGAGCACGGCATGTCCGCGGGGGCGCGCGAACCGTGCGGGGCGCCGCCCGTCAGCAGCGGTCACGCGTGGTGGTTCCATTCCGGGTCCCGAGGACGTTTCGCGGAGGCCGGTCATGCCGCGACCACCGACTTCCTGCGCACCAGGGCGATGAGGAACGGCACTCCGGCCAGCGCCGTCATGACGGCCACGGGCACCTCCGCGGGCGGGACGACGACACGGCCGAGGACGTCCGCGAGGAGGAGCATCACCGGGCCGAGCAGTGCGGCCATCGGCAGCAGCCAACGGTGGGCCGGGCCGACGAGCGCACGGGCGATGTGCGGTACGGCGAGCCCCGTGAAGGCGATGGGCCCGGCCGCGGCGACCGCGACACCGGTCAGGACGGTGGCGCCCAGCGCGCCGGTCACCCGCAGCAGCGCGACATTGCGGCCCAGACCCCGGGCGACGTCCTCGCCGAGGGCGAGCGCGTCCAGGCCGCGGGCCATGGCCAGCACCAGCAGGAGTCCCGCGAGGAGGAAGGGCCATACCTGGCCGACGATCGTGGCGTCCCGGCCGCTGAGCGAACCGACGTCCCAGAACCGGAACTCGTCGAGGGCCCGCGCGTTGGTGGTGAGGATCCCCGAGACGACCGAGGCGAGGAACGCGTTCATGGCGGCGCCCGCCAGGGCCAGCTTCACCGGGGACGCGCCGCCGCGGCCGCTGCTGGCGACGGCGTAGATGGCGACCGCCGCGACCCCCGCCCCGGCGAACGCGTACCAGACGTATCCGGTGAGTGTGTGCACGCCGAGGAAGGCGATCGCGCAGACGACGCCCAGTGAGGCGCCCTGGCTGATGCCGAGGATGCCGGGTTCGGCGATCGGGTTGCGCGTGATGCCCTGAAGAACCGTTCCAGCAACGGCGAGCGCGGCGCCCACCATGACCCCGATGACGGTCCTCGGCACCCGCAGCGCGCGGACGACCTGGGCGTCGGCGCTCGTGCCGCCGTGCACCAGGGCGTCCCAGACGGTGCCCGGGGCGATCGACCGGCTGCCGACGGCGAGGCTCAGCAGCACGGCCGAGAACAACAGGAGAAGGGCGACGACCAACCAGCCGACGCGCCTGCGTATGACGCCTGACATGCACCCTTCCCCAGCACTCGGTAAAGCCGGCCCCAGCGTACGCGCCGCCGCGAGGGCACGGACGGGGTGCCCCAGGGCCGGCGCCCGGGATCCCGGCCGGCCGGTGATCCGGGCACGACGCCTCGGTCCGTGCGGCGGGGCGCTGCGCACGAACACCCGGCCGGCCCGGACCGCGTGTGCGGTCCGGGCCGGCCGGGTCGGGAGCAGGTGCGGGTCACGCCTCCGTGACCGGCTCCTGGGTGAAGGACGCGTGGAAGCGGCGGGTGTGGTTCACCTCGCGCTCGGGGCCGGTCAGGGTGACCGTCGCCGTCAGGCGGGCGTCCGTGCTCGACGTGGCGAGGCGGAGTTCCAGGTCGCCGGGTTCCACGACGCGGCGGCCGTCGCGGCCGGTGAAGGAGGCCACGTCGGACGGGACCGTGACGCGGACGACGCGGGCCTCGCCCGGCTCCAGCTCCACCCGGGTGTAGCCGACGAGACGCTGCACCGGCTGGACCACGGAGGCGACAGGGTCGTGCAGGTACAGCTGGACGACCTCGGTGCCGGAGCGGTCACCCGTGTTGCGGACGGTGAGGGCGAGGGCGAACTCGCCGTCCGTGGCCGCCTCCCGCGTGTCCACCACGAGGTCGCTCCAGGCGAAACTCGTGTACGTGAGGCCGTGGCCGAAGCCGAACGCCGGGGTCGGGTCGATGTTGGACACCTCGCTGGCCTGGGCGAGCCGTGCACCGAGATAGGTGGTCGGCTGGGAGCCCGGGCCGCGCGGCACGCTGACCGGGAGGCGTCCGGAGGGATTGGTACGGCCACTCAACACACCGGCGATCGCCTGGGTGCCGGCGACTCCGGGGAAGAAGGACTGCACGATCGCCGCCGACTCGTCCGTGGCGCGGCCGAGGGCGTACGGGCGGCCCGCGAGCAGGACCGTCACCACCGGCTTGCCGCAGTCGAGCAGCGCGTCGAGGAGTTGCTGCTGGGCGCCGGGCAGCGCCAGGGACTCGGCGTCGCAACCCTCGCCGCTGGTGCCGCGGCCGAACAGGCCCGCGCGGTCGCCGAGGACGGCGATGACGACGTCCGCCTCGCCGGCCGCGTCCACCGCCTCGCCGATGCCGGTGAGGTCACCGTCGTCGACGCCGGTGCCGCGGGCGACCGTGATGTCCGCGTCGGGGAACTCGGCGGCCAGGGTGTCGCGCAGGGTGGGCAGGTCGATGCCGACCGGGACCTCCGGGTGCTGCACGCCGACGTGCAGGGGGAAGGAGTAGCAGCCCAGGACGGCGGTCGGCTCGGTCGCGTTGGGGCCGACCAGGGCGATGCGGCGGGGCCGGGCGAGCGGCAGGGTGCCGTCGTTGGTGAGCAGGACGACCGCCTTCTCGGCGATCTCCAGGGCCAGTTCCCGGTTCTCGGGCCGGTCCAGGTCGATCCTGCCGCGCAGCGCCTCGGGGTCGTCCAGGTCGACGCCCTCGAGCGCGGGCGGGACCGGGCTCCAGTCGGGGTCGAGCAGGCCGAGCATCGCCTTCTGGCCGAGGACGCGGCGCAGGGCGCGGTCGATGAGCGCCTCCGGGACCCGGCCGTCGGTGACGGCCTCGACGAGCGGCGCGCCGAAGGTCTTGACGGTGGGCAGTTCGATGTCGACGCCGGCCTTGAGCGCGGCGCCGGCGGCGTCGGTCCAGTCGGCGGCGATGCCGTGCAGGGTCTTGAGGAAGGCGATGCCGAAGTAGTCGGCGACGACGGTGCCGTCGAAGCCCCAGGTGTCGCGCAGGAGTCCGGTCAGCAGGCTCTCGTCGGCCGCGGCGGGCACGCCGTCGGTGTCGGTGTAGGCGTGCATCACGGAGCGGGCGCCGCCCTCGCGGATCGCCATCTCGAACGGCGGCAGCAGCACGTCGGCCCGCTCGCGGGCGCCCATGGGGGCGGGGGCGAGGTTGCGTCCGGCGCGGGAGGCGGAGTAGCCGACGAAGTGCTTGAGGGTGGCGACGATCCCGGCGGACTCCAGGCCCTGCACATAGGCGGTGCCGATGGTGCCGACGAGGTAGGGGTCCTCGCCGATGGTCTCCTCGACGCGGCCCCAGCGGGCGTCGCGGACGACGTCGAGGACGGGGGCGAGGCCCTGGTGGATGCCGAGGGACCGCATGTCGCGGCCGATGGCGGCGGCCATCCGGCGCACCAGGTCCGGTGCGAAGGTGGCGCCCCAGGACAGCGGGACGGGGTAGGCGGTGGCGCCCCAGGCCGCGAAGCCGGCCAGGCACTCCTCGTGCGCGACGGCGGGAATGCCGAACCGGTTCGCCGAGGTGATGCGGGCCTGGGTGCGCAGCAGGGAGAGCGCGCCGAGCGCGGGATCGACGGGAACGGTGCCGAAGGGGCGGGTGAGCTGGCCCAGTCCGTTGGGCAGAAGCGCGTCGAGGTCGACGGCCTCCTCCATGTCGTGCTGGTGGGGGGCCACTTCGCCGCCCTTGTCGGAGGCGCCGACCCATACGCCGTACAGCTGGGCGATCTTCTCCTGGAGGGTCATCGCGCCGATCAGCGCGTCGACTCTGGCGGAGACGGGGTGGGCGGGGTCGTTCCAGAGGGGGATTTCGGGGGTGGTCTCTACGGCCACGTTGGCGGTCACTTTCCTCCGACGCCCATCAGACCCTGGACCAGGGCGCGACGGGCGAACAGGTAGACGAGCAGGATGGGCACCATGGACAGCACCACGGCTCCCAGCAGACCGGGGATGTCGATGCCGTGTTCGGTCTGGAAGTTGTACAGACCCAGGGTGACGACCTTGGTGGAGTCGGACTGGGTCAGGACGAGCGGGAACAGGAAGCCGTTCCACGCCTGGAGCGCGGAGAAGACCACGATCGTGGACAGTCCGCCGCGGGACAGCGGCAGGACGAGCTGGAAGAACATGCGGCGCGGGCTGGCACCGTCCATGGCCATGGCCTCGTACAGCTCCGGGGAGATGTCGCGCATGGCGCCGCTGAGGATCAGCGCCGACATGGGGAGGCAGAACGCGGCCGTGGGCAGGATGACGCCCAGCAGGTTGTCGTACAGGCCCGCTTCGCTGATCAGGTAGAACATCGGCACGATCACGGCCTGGGCCGGGATGGCCAGTCCGAGCAGGAACAGCCGGAAGATCGCCGAGGTGGTCCGGCCGCGGCTGCGTACGATCGCGTAGGCGAGCGGCGGGACCAGCAGCAGCACGATGCCGATCACGCAGGCGGTGACGACGAGCGTGTTGAAGAAGTACTGGTCGAATCCGGAGTCGAAGGCGCCGGTGAAGTTGTCCAGGGTGAAGCTGTCCGGGATGGACACCGGGCCGTTCTCGGCGTAGTCCTGGCGGGTGCGCAGGGTCGCGGCGAGCATCACGTACAGCGGCAGGCCGACGATGAAGAGCCAGAAGAGCGAGCCGACGCCGGCCAGGTAGTTCGGTCGGCGCCTCATGACACACCCTCCATGGAGCTGCGCATCTTGTCGTAGCCGGAGACCCGGACGACGATCAGCGAGATGATCGTGGACGCCACGACCAGGGCCAGGGCGATCGCGGAGCCGGTGCCGTAGTCGAAGCTCTTGAACGCCTTGTCGTACATGTAGTAGGCGCTGATGGTGGTGTCGGTGCCGGGGCCGCCCTGGGTCAGGATGAGGACCGTCTCAAAGGTGGTCAGGCCGCCGACGATCATCAGGATCATCGAGGTGATCATCGAGTTGCGCAGCTGCGGCAGCGTGATGTGGAAGAACTGCCGGTAGCGGCCGGCTCCGTCGATCTCCGCGGCCTGGTAGAGCACGTGGGGGATCGCGCGGGCGGCGCCCTGGTAGATCAGGGTGTGGAAGGGCGTGAACTGCCAGGTGCTGACGAACGCCAGGACGCCGATGGCGGTGGCCTGTTCACCGAACAGGTTGCCGTCGCCGAAGAGCCAGGTGGCCTCGGCCGGGATGCCGAAGTTGGGGTCGAGCAGCGCCCGCCACAGCACGGAGACGGCGGTCGCGGACAGCAGCAGCGGGATGAAGTAGATGACGGACAGTACGGCCCGGTTGCGCTGGTAGCCGGCGGCCCAGACACCGAGCACGATGCTCAGCGGCGTCTGGATGACCACGCCGAGCACGGTCAGGAGCAGGGTCAGCCAGATGCTCTTGAGCATCACCGGGTCGTCCATCAGGCGCGACCAGTTGTCCATGCCGACGAACTCGGGCGAGCTGAGCCCGTCCCAGGTCATGAAGGACAGCACCGCCACCATGATCAGCGGGACGATCGCGAAGAGGCCGAAGAACACTGCGGCGGGCAGCGCCCAGGCGAAGCCGGGGCGTCCCACCTTCGTTGCGGACGAGGCGGGCGGCCGCCGCCGGGACCCCTTGCGGGGTCCGGCGGCGGGCGGCGCGCTCGTGATCTTTGTGGTCATGAGCCGTTCGTTACTCGGTCGGGAGGGCCTGCATGGCCTTGATGAAGCCGTCCGTGTCGAGCTGTCCGTTGAAGAACTGCTGGACGGCCTTGTGCATGTCCGAGCTCGCCTTCTGCGGGTACGCCTGGTCCCAGGAGAGCTGGAAGGACGGGGCGTCGGCGACCAGGTCGTACTGGAAGCGCGAGTACTCGGGGGTGGACGAGCCGTCGATGAACTTGTCGGTGTTGGTCGTGGTCGTCAGGTTGCCGATGTCCAGCTGCGACTTGACGAAGTCGTCGGAGTACATGAGCTTCAGGAACTCGGCGACCGCCTCGGGGTGCTTGGTCTTCTTCATCACCGAGTAGTAGTTGTTGGTGTTGCCGGCGACGTTGGCCGGGTCACCCTTGCCGCCCTCGACGGTCGGGAAGGCGGTGTAGCCGAGGTCCTTCTCGGCGAACTCCGGGTGGTCCGTCACCTGCTGGGAGTAGTACCAGGACCCCATCAGCTCGAAGCCGGCCTTGCCCGAGGCCACCAGCTGGACCGAGCCGCCGTTGGTGTACTTGACGGAGTCGTAGTTCTTGCCGAAGGCACCGGCGTCGACGAGGTCCCGGATCATGCCCAGGGCCTTCTTGGCGTCCGCGCTCTCCCAGGCGCTCTTGTCGCCCGCGACGGCCTTCGCGAACAGCTCCGGTCCGGCGATGCGGTCGAAGAGGTACTGGAACCACATCTGCGTCGGCCAGACGTCGCCGCCGCCGAGCGCGATCGGGGTGACGCCCTCACCCTTGAGCTTCTCGACCGCGGCGAGCAGCTCGTCCCAGGTCTTCGGCGGCTTGACGCCGGCCTTGTCGAGGACCGCCTTGTTGTGGAAGAGCAGGACGGGCTGGGTGCCGCGCATCGGGATGCCGTACGGCTTGCCGTCGACCACGGCGTTGTTGAAGACGGACGGCAGGAACTTGTTCTCCAGGTCCGGGTTCTTCTTGATGAAGTCGTCGAGCGGCAGCAGCAGGTCCGCCTTGACGAACGGCTTGATGCTGCCGCCGCCCCAGTTGAAGAAGACGTCCGGGGCCTGCGGGGTGTTGATGATCGTCTGAAGCTTCTTCTGGTAGTCCGCACCGGGGATGGTGTCGAGGACGACCTTGACGTCGGACGTCTTGTTGAACGTGTCGACGACCTGCTTCTCGACCTTGTTGGTGGCGTCCCCGTAGACCAGGACATGGATCTTGCCGTCGTCCGCCGACGCCCCGCCGTTACCGTCACCACAGGCCGAGAGGCTCAGTGCCAGGGCGAGCGTCGCACCACAGGCGACCAGTCTGGGCAAGCGCGCACGTGTCTTCATCGTTCGCCTTTCGAAAGTTTCGGCTTCATCACCGAAAGTCCATGCCGTGGGACAGTAGGTCAGACCCGTGTTTCGGTCAACGGTCGGAACGGTACTCACCCAAACCGTTATCGACGCGCGGTGCCCTATCCTGCGGGTATGCACGATGACGACGAGGCGAGCGGCAGAGTCACCCTGGCCGCGGTCGCGAAAGAGGCCGGCGTTTCGATGCCGACAGTTTCGAAGGTCCTCAACGGACGCTCGGATGTCTCCCGCGCGACCCGGGCCAAGGTGGAGCGGCTGCTGGAGGTCCACGGCTACCGCCGGCGCGCCCAGGGGGGATCCCGCTCCCCGCTCATCGAGCTGGTCTTCCACGAACTGGACAGCATCTGGGCGATGGAGCTGATCAGGGGCGTGGAGAACATCGCCAAGGAGAACCGCGCGACGGTCGTGCTCACCGAGAGCGGCACCCGGCACGCGCCCGCCCCGGACTGGCTGCCGGGGGTGCTGCAACGCAGGCCGCTGGGTGTCGTGCTGGTCTTCTCCACCCTCCCGGAGGACGTCAAGCGCCGGCTCAGGGCGGCGGCCATCCCCTTCGTCGTCATCGATCCGGCGGGCGATCCCGACCCGGACGTCCCCTCGGTCGGCTCCGCGAACTGGGCCGGGGGCCTCGCCGCCACCCGCCATCTCACCGACCAGGGGCACGAGCGGGTCGCGATCATCACCGGCCCCGAGGACATGCTGTGCTCGCTCGCCCGCCTCGACGGCTACCGGTCGGCCATGGCGATGGCGGGCCTGGAGACCGACCCGCGGCTGATGCGCTTCGGCGACTTCCATGTGCAGGGCGGCTTCGAGCACGCCATGGACCTGCTGGAAGGGCCCGACCGGCCGACGGCTGTCTTCGCGGGCAGCGACCTCCAGGCACTGGGCGTGCTGGAGGCGGCCCGGGTCAAGGGCCTGCGCGTGCCGGAGGACCTGTCGGTGGTCGGCTACGACGACGTACCGCTGGCGCAGTGGTCGAGCCCGCCGCTCACCACGGTCCACCAGCCGCTGCGGCACATGGCGGAGGAGGCGGCGCGGATGCTGCTGCGCCCGGACGATCCCGGCACCGCCGCCCAGCGCATAGAGCTGGCGACGCACCTGGTGGTACGGCAGAGCACGGCTCCGCCGAAGGGTGCGTGAGGCGCGCGGGCAGCTGTGCGGGGCGTTGGTGCGGGCCGGGGGTGGGCCGCACTGCCCGGCGCCTGCGGGGCGCCTCCCACCAGGCCTTCAAGGCGCTGGGGGGAGGCACGACTGCCTGCGGTCAGTGGGCTGCGAGGGTGGCCTGGAGGGTGGTGTACGCGGGCTTGACCGCGTAGTTCTCGTCCAGGATGTTGGCGGCTCCCTCGCCTTCGAAGGTGTTCGGGACCCAGGAGTACTTGTCGGTGAAGCCCCACACGGTGAACGAGACGCAGTGCCGGGTCCGCAGGCAGGCGTCCAGCAGCAGCCGGTACCCCTCGGCCTGGGTGCGCAGCTTCTCCTCGTCGGCCGGCATGATCATGCGGACGTCGGCCTCCGTCACGGCGGTCTGCACTCCCAGCCGGTCGAACCGCCCGAAGTTGGCGGCCACGTCGGTGGGCAGGCCGTACTGGATGCCCAAGTGCCCCTGGAAGCCGACCCCGTGGACGGGTACCCCCTCGGCGCGCAGCGTGCGCACCAGTTCCAGCACGGCGTCGCTCTTCGGGCCCGTCCACGCGATGTTGTAGTCGTTGTAGAAGAGCTTGGCGTGCGGGTCGGCCGCGTGCGCCCAGCGGAAGGCGTCCGCGATGTAGCCGGGGCCGAGCTTGCGCAGCCAGATGCTGTCGCGCAGGGTCCCGTCCTCGTTGAACGCCTCGTTGACCACGTCCCAGTGCCAGACACGGCCCTTGAAGTGCCGCACGGTGTCGGTGATGTGGCGGCGAAGGATCCCGCGCAGTTCCTCGGCGGTGTGGTCCTCCTCGGTGAGCCAGGAGGGCAACTGGTTGTGCCAGACGAGGACATGGCCGCGCACCTTCTGCCCGTGCCTCTGGGCGAACCGGACGAGGCGGTCGGCGGCCGCGTAGTCGTACTCGCCCTGCCGCGGTTCGAGCGCGTCCCACTTCATGACGTTCTCGGGGGTCACGGAGGAGAACTCCGAACCCGCGATTCTTCGGTAGGGGGCGTCCTCGGCGAGGGCCGTCATGTCGACGGCGGTGCCGACGCGCAGGCCGTCGTCCACGGCGAGTTGCCGCAGCGACCGGTCCTTCGGGGTGTGTCCGGCGGCCCCGCCGTGGGCGGCGGCGGGGCCGCCGGTGGCGAGGGGGATCATCAGAGCCAGGGACGACGTCATGGCGACAGCCGTGACGAGGCGCAGCACCTTCACGTGCACTCCTTGAGTGGGTGGTGACAGCGGGCGGAAGTCCGGGGAACGCGAGGGGAGTTCGAATGTTTCGAAGCATTCCCGGAATCGCGTCGCGCCACCGTATTGGCCGCCCTTCACGCCGTCAACCCTGAGTGCCGGGCCGTGTGAAGAGTGTTGTCGGACCCATCGGATCGCAGCGATGGGCGAAAGTTTCGTGGAACGTTACCGCCTGCGGCGGCGTTGCTGCCCAGGGGGTGGTCCGGGGGGCCGGGCGCGGGCGCCGGCCCCCCTTTCCGTGGGAGTCAGGCGCCGGGCAGGACGCCGGTGCGGGCCACCTCGGAGTACCAGCGGGCGCTGGCCTTGGGGATGCGGGTGCCGGTCGGGTAGTCCACGTACACCGCGCCGAAGCGCTTGCCGTAGCCGTGGGCCCACTCGAAGTTGTCCAGCAGCGACCACAGGAAGTAGCCGCGCACGTCCACGCCGTCGACGATGGCCTGGTGGACGGCGGCCAGGTGACCGCGGACGTAGTCGATCCGGGCGGGGTCGTTGACGTTCCCGGAGGGGTCGGCGTAGTCGTCGAACGCCGCGCCGTTCTCCGTGATGACCAGCGGCATCCGGGGGAAGTCGGCGGACAGCCGGCGCAGCAGGTCGTACAGGCCGCTGGGGTCGATCGCCCAGCCCATGGCGGTGGTGTTGCCGGGCGGCTGGTGGAAGGCGACCTTGTCGGCGCCCGGCCAGGGGCTGTGGGGGCTGTTGCCGTGTCCGTCCGAATTGTGGGTGCCCGTGCCGTCGGCCTCGGAGACGACGGTGGGCGAGTAGTAGTTGACGCCGAGGAAGTCCAGCGGCTGGTGGATGTTCTCGAGGTCGCCGTCGCGCACGAAGGACCAGTCGGTCAGTGCGGCGGTGTCCTTGAACAGGTCCTCCGGGTAGGCGCCCTGAAGCATCGGGCCGGTGTAGACCCGGTTGGCGAGCGCGTCGATCCGGCGGACCGCGTCGGCGTCGCCCTCGCTGCCGGTGAGCGGGCGGACGTGGTGGATGTTGAGCGTCACCGAGCACTGGGCGTCGGGGCGGATGCGGTCCCGCAGTGCCTGGACGGCCAGGCCGTGGCCCAGGTTGAGGTGATGGGCGGCGCGCAGCGCGGCGACCGGGTCGGTGCGGCCGGGGGCGTGCACTCCGGAGCCGTAGCCGAGGAAGGCGCTGCACCAGGGCTCGTTGAGGGTGGTCCAGGTCCTCACCCGGTCGCCGAGGGCGTCCGCGGCGAGCCCCGCGTACTCGGCGAAGCGCTCGGCCGTGGCACGCTCGGGCCAGCCGCCGGCGTCCTCCAGCTCCTGGGGGAGGTCCCAGTGGTAGAGGGTGGCGACGGGCTGGATGCCCTTGTCCAGCAGGTCGTCGACGAGGCGCCGGTAGAAGTCCAGGCCCTTCTGCACGGCGGGGCCCCGGCCGGTGGGCTGGATCCGGGGCCAGGCGAGGGAGAACCGGTAGGCGCCCAGGCCGAGTTCGGCCATGAGGGCGACGTCCTCGCGCCAGCGGTGGTAGTGGTCGGTGGCGATGTCACCGGTGTCGCCGTTGCGGACCCGGCCCGGGGTGCGGGCGTAGGTGTCCCAGATGGACGGCGTACGGCCGTCCTCGGCGGCGGCCCCCTCGATCTGGTACGAGGCGGTCGCGGAGCCCCAGAGGAAGCCCTTGGGGAAGGTGCGGGCGGCGTCCGGGGCGGACGGGGTCTGCTGTGCTGCGGTGACCACGTAAGTCCTTTCGGGGTAACGGGGGTTGGCAGGCGAGGGCCTGGTGGGAGCGGGGCGCGGCGGGGTCAGCCCTTGACGGCGCCCGCCATGATGCCGCTGACGATCTGACGGCCGAAGACGACGAACATCACCAGCAGCGGCAGCGTGCCGAGCAGGGCGCCCGCCATGATCAGCGACTGGTCGCGGACGTAGCCGGCGCTGAGCTGGGTGAGGGCGACGGGGACCGTCGGGTTGGTCATGTCGAGCACCACGAACGGCCAGAAGAAGTCGTTCCAGGCGTGCACGAAGGTGATCATGAACAGGACCGCCATCGCGGGCCGGGCGACGGGCAGCACGATGCTCCAGAAGATGCGCAACGAGTGCGCCCCGTCCACCCGTCCGGCCTCGACGAGTTCGTCCGGCAGCGCCTCCGAGAGGTACTGCCGCATGAAGAACACGCCGACCGCGCTCACCAGCGTGGGGAAGATGACGGCGGGCAGCTGCTGGGACCAGCCGAGCTCGGCCATCATCATGAACAGCGGTACGACGCCCAGCTGCGGCGGCACCATCATGGTGCCGATCACCAGCATGAGCAGGATGTTTCGGCCCTTAAACCGCAGCTTGGCGAAGGCGAATCCGGCCAGCGTCGCGAACATCACCGTGGACAGGGCGATCACGCCGGCCACGATCAGGCTGTTGATCATGGCCTTGCCCATGGCCGCCTCGTCCCAGGCCCGGGCGAGGTTGCTGAACAGGTTCGGGCCGGGCAGGAACGGCGGCGGTGTCTGGCTGACCCGGGTGTTGTCGGTGGAGGCCGCCACCATCGTCCAGTACAGCGGGAAGAGGGACAGCACGGCCATGATGACGAGCAGGACGTAGGCCAGCGGTCCGGCGTGGTGCTGGCGGCCGGCGCGCTGGCGCAGCAGCCGGCGGCCGCCGCGGCCCGCCGGCTTCTCGGCGGAGGTCCGGGCCGGGGCGTCCGTCCGGACCGGGAGGCTGTTGGTGGTCATGGCGACTCCAGGTCAGGACGTACGGGAGCGCAGGCGCTTGATCAGGCGCTGTGCGACGAAGGCGAGGACGAGCAGCAGGAACATCGCCCAGGCGACGGTCGCCGAGCGGCCCATCTGGTAGTTCTTCCAGCCCTCCTCGTACAGCAGCAGGCCCAGCGTCTGGTACTGGTTGTCCGCGCCGCCGGTGATGCCGTTGGGTCCCTGGCCGAAGATCAGCGGTTCGCCGAACAGCTGGGTGGCGCCGATCGTGGAGAGCACGATGGTGAAGACGATGGTGGAGCGGATCCCGGGCACGGTGACGTGGGTGAACTGCTTCCAGCGGGAGGCGCCGTCGAGGGAGGCCGCCTCGTACCGCTCGGCCGGGATGGCCTGCATGGCGGCCAGGTAGAGCAGCGCGTTGTAGCCGGTCCAGCGCCAGATGACGATGGTGGAGATCGCCACCTGCGCGGGCCACTTGTCGGCCTCCCAGTTCACCGGGTCGATGCCGACCGAGCCCAGCGCCCAGTTGATCATGCCGAAGTCACGCTCGAAGATCATGGTGAAGACGAGCGCGGCGGCGGCGACCGAGGTGGCGTAGGGGACCAGCGAGGCGACGCGGAAGAACAGCGAGGCGCGCATCCGGTAGTTGAGCAGGTGCGCCATGCCGAGCGCCATCAGCAGCTGCGGCACCGTGGAGATGACGCCGATGGTGATGGTGTTCGACAGTGCGTTCCAGAAGCGTTCGTCGCCCCAGAGCTCGACGTAGTTGTCGAACGCCACCCACTCCATGACGTCGAGGGTGGCGAGCTCGACACGGTGCAGGGAGATCCACGACGTGTAGACGAGGGGGTAGAAGCTGAACGCGGCGAAGACGACGAAGAACGGCGCGACGAACGCGTACGGCGCGCCCTTGACGTCCAGCCGGTGCAGCCATGCGCCGCGCCGCCGCGCGGTCGACGCACCGCCCGTCGTGCGGGGCGGGCCGGGAGGCTCCTCGCCGGCCAGGGCCTTGGTGGTGGAGGTGGCCACCGGACTTCCTTCCTGAGAGCGAACGGTTGAGCCGTGCCCGGGGCCCGTCGGCGGGGTGCCGAACGGGCCCGGGCAGCTGCGGGAGGCGTCGGGTCAGCCGACGGCCTTCTCGATGCGCTCCGTGGTGGTCTTCCACGCCTCGTCACGCGCGGTGCCCTGCTCGATCAGGGCCAGGCCCTGGGAGAAGGTGTCCTTGATCGTGCCGTCCTTGCGGCCGAGGACCTGCTTGTCCGGGATCTCCTGGGCGGCGGAACCGAAGATCTGGCCGATCGGCGCGTCGCTGAAGTACTCCGACTTGGCGTTCTGGACGTCGGCGGTCTCCAGCGCCTTCGCCGAGGACGGGATGTTGCCGATCTCCTTGAAGATGTGGGCCTGCTGCTCGGGCGCGGTCAGCCAGGCGACGAGCTTCTTGGCCTCCTCCTTCACCGGGCTCTGCTCGACCACGCCGAGGAAGGACCCGCCCCAGTTGGCGCCCTTGGGGGCCTTGGCGACGTCCCACTTGCCCTTGTTCGCCTCACCGGCCTTCTCGCTGATGTGGCTGAGCATCCACGCCGGGCACACGGCGGTCGCGAAGGTGCCGTTGGCCAGACCGGGGTCCCAACCCGGCTGGAACTGGCGGAGCTTGGCGGTCAGACCCTCCTCCCCGGCGTCGGCGGAGAGGGCCCAGGCCTCCTTGACGGCCGGGTTCTTGTCGTAGATCAGGTCGCCGTTCTCGTTGTAGTACTGCTCGGGGTAGCCGTAGACCATGGCGTTGAACAGGCCGCTGGCCGAGTCCATGTACGCCACCTTGTCGCCCTTGAAGTCCTTCTTGAAGGTGCGGCCGACCTCGACGTACTTCTTCCAGTCGCCCTCCCACAGCTTGGCGACCTCTTCGCGGTCGGTGGGCAGGCCGGCCTGCTCGAAGTAGTCCTTGCGGTAGCAGACGGCCATCGGGCCGATGTCGGTGCCCAGGCCCAGCACCTTGCCGTCCGCGGTGCTGATCTGGGACTCCTTCCACGGCAGGAAGTGGTCGGTGCCCGCCACGTCGGAGAAGTCCGCGAACTTGTCCGACTGGGTCTCGGTGATCTCCTTGGCCCGGCCGATCTCGATGCCCTGGATGTCCTTCAGGCCCTTGCCTGCGGCCAGCCTGGTCTGGAGCGCGGTGTAGTACGTCTGCTCGTCACCGGCGATCTCTTCCTTGATGTCGACATTGGGGTTCTCCTTCTCGTACTGCTCGAGAAGGCCCGTCTCCTTGATCCCCATCACCCCGTACATGCCCATGGTGATGGTGACCTTGCCGTCCTTCTTGCCACCGCCGGTGACCGAGTCGTCGCTGCCGCCGCAGCCGACGACGAGCGCCAGCGCGCCGACGGCCGCGGACGTCGCCACCGCCTTCCTGCGCAACGAACCGAGAGTGCCCATGGATCTCCTCCTAGCGACGGCGCTGACACATCGGAGTGACGAGTTCTGCGATGACTACAGCGGCTCTGATAAGGATGGGAACGTACCCAACTCGGGGTGGGCACGTTCCCACCGCGCAACGAAGACTCATGGCAAGTGGATAGGTCTGTCAATAACTTGAAACCAACTTCTCTCCGCGGATCCCTCCGCGCGGCGGCCGCCCCGACCCCGGGGGGTGCTGCGCCGACGGCGGCGTCTGCAAGAATTGCCGCAGGTCACCTCCGCGGCAGGCATCGCCGCCGCGGCCGCCCAGGGGGGAGCACATGACCGGCAACCGCCGTCCGACCATCAAAACGGTCGCAGCCCGCGCCGGCGTCGGCCGCACCACGGTCTCGCGCGTCGTCAACGGATCGGACCTCGTCAGTGCCGACGCCCGCGCGAGGGTGCTGGCCGCGATCAAGGAGCTGAACTACGTTCCCAACTCGGTCGCCCGCGGCCTGGTGACCAACCGCACCAACGCGGTGGCCCTGGTGATCCCGGAATCGGAGAGCCGGCTCGGTTCGGAGCCGTTCTTCGCCGCGCTGATCCGCGGCGTCAGCGGCGCCCTCGCGGAGAGCCGGACCCAGTTGCAGCTGATGCTGGTGCGCGACCAGGCCGAGCGTGACCAGCTCACCGAGTCGGTGGCGACGCGCCGCGTGGACGGCGTCCTGCTGGTGTCCGTGCACGCCGAGGACCGGCTGCCGGGCATGCTGGACGAGATGGGCCTGCCCACCGTACTGGCCGGCCGGCGCGACGCGGACGAGCGGCTGAGCTACGTCGACTCCGACAACGCCGGAGGAGCCACCGCGGCGGTACGGCACCTGCTGCACCGCGGCCGGACCAGGATCGCCACGATCACCGGACCGCTGGACATGGACGTCGGCCGCAGCCGGCTCGCCGGCTGGCGCACCGCCCACCGGGAAGCGGGGGCGCCCGCGGACGAACGCCTGATCGAGGAGGGTGACTTCACGGAGGAGGGTGCCTGCCGGGCCATGCGTTCGCTACTTGAACGCGCCCCGGATCTGGACGCCGTCTTCGCCGCGTCCGACCTCATGGCGGTCGGCGCCATGGCCGAGTTGCGGCGGCAGAAGCGGCAGGTGCCCGGCGATGTGGCGGTCGTCGGCTTCGAGGACTCCATCCTCGCCCGCCACACCGCCCCACCCCTGACGACGGTGCGCCAGCCGGTGGAGGAGATCGGCCGTACCATGGCCAGAATCCTCACCGGCATCACCCAGCACGGCGGCCCCCGCCAGCAGCGGACGCTGCCCACGGAACTGGTGGTGCGCGAGTCGTCGTGAGCGGGCGGCACGGACGTCGCCCCCCGGTGCGATCGGGGGGCGACGATCCGGTACCGCCGCAGACAGCGCTCGCCGCCCACAAACCGCGGGTGCGCGAGCCGTCCTGAGCGGGGCCGCACCGACGGCGCCCCCCGGTGCGACCCGGGGGCGCCAATCCGTTCCCGCCGCAGACAGCGCTCGCCGCCCACAAAACCGCTGGTGCGCGAGTCGCACCGACGGCGCCCCCCGGAGCGATCAGGGGACGGCGCCCCGTTCCCGCCGCAGACGACGCTCGCTACCCACAAAACCGTGGTGCGCGAGTCGCACGGACGGCGCCCCCGGTGTGATCAGGGCGCGGCGCCCCGGTCCCGGCGCAGACGGCGCTCGCTGCCCTCAGAACTGGTGGTGCGCGAGTCGCACGGGCGGCATCAGGGGGCGGCGCCCCGTTCCCGGCGTAGGCGGCGTAGGACGACCAGTAGGTCGAGGAGTGCGGTCAGGGCGAGTACTCCGCAGACGACGGCGAGGAGGATCAGCGGACCGCGGCCGGGGCTGTCGCCGGCGTCCGACCCCGCGGCCCAGGTGCCGAACAGGGCGGTTCCCGCCACGAAGAGGGGCAGGAAGACCGCGGCGAGCAGCAGGCGCAGCCGCAGCGGGCTGCGCGCGGTGACCGGTTCGGTGCCGGTCCGCGGGAAGCGGCGGCCGATCGTTCCGGAACGGGCCCGGGAGACCGGCTCGCGGTGGGGGCCAGTACGTCGGTCAGGCACGGCGACACCTCCTCCGGACCGGCGGGTAGCCCTCGCCGGCGGTGACAAACCGGTCTTCGTTGGTGGGCACGCATTGCGGGTACTCGCCCGTTGCCCAACCGCCGACGATCGCACCATGAGGAAGGACACCGCCTCATGCAGCACGATGAGTTCATCGGAAAAGTGCAGGCCCTCACGCGGCTGCCGGACCGGGGATCGTCCGAGCGGGCGACGGCCGCCGTGCTGAGCACGCTGGCCGAGCGGCTGCCGTCCGGGCTGGCGGGCCATGTGGCCGCCCAGCTGCCGCCGACACTGGCCGCGCCCATGCGGCAGACCACCTCGGGCGAGCGCTTCGACCTGACCACGTTCGCCGGGCGGATCGCCGGGCGGGCGGAGACGGACGAGGACGCGGCGGTGCGCGAGGCCGCCGCCGTACTGGAGGTACTCGACGCCGCTCTCACTCCGGAGCTGACGGAGAAGGTGGCCGCCGCGCTGCCCAAGGACATCGGCGGCCTGCTGCCCGTCGGCCGTGCCACCGAGGACACGGACTGACGGGTGCGCGTTCCCACAGGAGGTGACCGGGCATGGTCTCCGAATCCGTGATGGTCCCCTCGGGCGCGGCGGCGCTGCCCGGGGACCTGGAGATCCCGGCCGGGGCGGGTGGCATGGTGCTGTTCGCGCACGGCAGCGGCAGCTCGCGGCTCAGCCCCCGCAACCGGGCGGTCGCCGCCGCGTTGCAGGGGGTGGGGTTCGGCACGCTGCTGCTGGACCTGCTGACCCCGGAGGAGGAGCGGGAGGACGACGCGACGGGCCGGCACCGCTTCGACATCGGTCTGCTGGCCCGGCGGCTGGCGCACGCCGTCGACTGGCTGGAGGGGCGCCCGGACTCCGTGGACCTTCCGGTGGGCCTGTTCGGGGCGAGTACGGGAGCGGCGGCGGCGCTGGTGGCGGCCACGGAGCGGCCCCAGCGGGTGTCGGCGGTCGTGTCGCGGGGCGGACGCCCGGATCTGGCGGGCGACGCGCTCGACCTGGTCGCGTGTCCGGTGCTGCTCGTCGTGGGCGGTGACGACGAGACGGTCCTCGGCCTCAACCGCCAGGCCGCCGCCAAGCTGTCCGCGCGGCACCGCATCCATGTGGTGCCGGGCGCCACGCACCTGTTCCCCGAGCCCGGCGCGCTGGAGCAGGTCGCCGCACTCGCCGCGGACTGGTTCCGTGAGCATCTGGGCCGGGGAGCCGGGGAAGGGTGACCCGGCGGGAGAGGGCGAGCCGCCGCCGCGGCTCGCCCTCCCGTTCAGCTCGTGGTGCAGGAGACCGTCGGCCAGTTCCAGTTCCCGTTGGCCTGGATCGTCACTCCCCAGTTGTTGCCGCTGCCGTTGGGCTTGGCGACGAGTGTCTGGCTGTTGGGGTAGGAGGTGCTGACGTTCCAGGTCGCGGTGACCTTCGCCGGGGACGGCACGTTCATGGTCACCGTCCAGTTGCTGCCGCCGCTGACCGAGACGTTGAGGTTGTACCGGTCGCCCCAGCGGCTGCCCGCGGACAGGGTCGCGGTGCAGGCGGTGCCGCCGCCACCGCCGCCCCCTCCCCCGCCGGAGCCGTCGGGAGCCACGGCGCGGCCGGTCTGCGGGGAGATCATGCCGGCGCACAGGCCCCGCGACGCCAGGTTCTGCGCGATGCGCGGGATCGCGGCGATCGTGTTGGCCGGCCAGTCGTGCATCAGGATGACCTGGCCGTCGGTGAGCCGGGAGGCGGCCTGGACGATGGCGTCGGTGCTCGCGTTGTTCCAGTCCTGCGAGTCGACGTCCCAGATCACCTCGGTCAGGCCGTACTTGGACTCGACCGCGCGCAGCGTCGAGTTGGTCTCGCCGTAGGGCGGGCGGAACAGCTTCGGTGTGCCGCCGCCGGCCGCGGCGATCGCCTGCTGGGTGCGGGAGATCTCCGAGTCCATCTGGGACTGGCTCAGCTGGGTCATGTGGGGGTGGGTGTAGCTGTGGTTGGCGACCCACATGCCGGCGTCCACCTGGGCCTTGACCAGGGACGGGTTGGCGGCGGCGTACTGGCCCTGGTTGAACATCGTGGCCCGCAGCCCGTTCTGCCTGAGCGCGTTGAGCAGGCTCGGGGTGGTGCTGGTCGACGGGCCGTCGTCGAAGGTGAGTCCGACGTATCCGTTGCAGGCGGCGGCCCGCGCCGGGGTGGCGTTGACGGTCGAGGTCATGGTGCCTGCCAGGGTCAGTGCCGCGACGGCCAGACCCGGGACCAGGTACCGGGTGACCGGCTGTCGCTTTCCGGTGCTCATGTGAGAGGTCCTCCTCGTCCGCGGGTCAGCCGGCGCTGCAGGAGACCGACGGCCAGGTCCAGTTGCCGTTGGTCTGGATCGTGGCGCCCCAGTTGTTGCCGCTGCCGTTGGGCTTGGCGACGAGCGTCTGGCTGTCGGGGTAGGACGCGCTGACGTTCCACGTGGAGGAGACCTTCGCCGGGGACGGCACCCGCATGGTCACGGTCCAGTTGCTGGAGCCGCTCACCGAGACGTTGAGGTTGTACCGGTCGCCCCACTTCTCACCGGCCGACAGGGTCGCGGTGCAGCCGCCGGTGTTGCCACCGCCGCCACCGCCGCCGCCACTGGTACCTTCACTCACCGTGATGTTGGAGCTGCCGCTGCTCTGGTAGCCCTCGGTGGCCATGATCATGTAGTTGTGGTTGCCCAGGTTCATGCCGTGGCGGGCCCACGCGTCGAAGTGGTTGCCGCTGGTGATGGTGCCACCGGTGCGCTTCGACTGACGGACGCTCCAGTACTGGTCGAAGGTCCTGGTGCCCTCGATCGAGGGGGCGTTGTACCGGGTCGTCTTGTAGATGTCGTACGTGCCGCCGTCACTGGTGACGGTGCCCTTGTACTCGCCGGTGGGACGGTAGGTGCCCCAGTTGTCGACGATGTAGTACTCGACGAGCGGGCCGGTGGTCCAGCCGTAGAGCGTCAGGTACGCGTTGCCGGACGGGTTGAAGGTGCCCGAGTAGCTGACGGTCTTGCGCCCGCCGGTGCTCCAGCCCTTGCCGGCCACGAAGTTGCCGGTGTTGCGCCACTGGGTGCTGTAGTTGCCGCCGGAGCCCAGGTCCATGGAGACCGTTCCCTGGGCGTCGGTCCAGAACGAGTACCACCAGCCGTTGTTGGTGCCGGTCTGGTTGGTGGTGACGGCCGCGGTGGCGGTCGTGGCGGTCAGGAGCAGGGCGCTGACGGCGGCCAGCGCGATGGTCCAGGCACTTCTGATGCTGAACAGCAGACGGCCGCGTCTGCGGCCCCGCGGGTGAACGAACACGTTCATGTGGTGCGCCTCCTGTGACGGCTCGATGGGGAGGTCGATGCCGGACAGTGTTGGTCTGTGCGCGTCAACCGTCAACAGTTTCGGTGAATGTTTCGAAATCTTCGCTTGATCAAAATTGAGGCATGATCCTTGTTTTCGCAGGTCGCTCCATCTACTGAACCGGTCGACCTGTTCGAGAGAGCGATGTGCCGCCATCAGACGTCGAAGTGTGATGAGCCATCACCGAATGTTTCGACGGGGCCGCGTCAGGTCGGGGTCGTCCAGCGCGGGGCCGTCTCCGCCCACGCGGTGTCCCAGTGGGCGAGGTTGCGGCGGCGCAGGGCGAGGCCGGTCAGGGCGTGGGCGGCGGCGCCGGTGAGGGCGACGCCGATGGCGGCGAGGAGGGCCCAGCCCATGGCGCGGCTGCGGACCTCCCGGCGGGAGAGCGGTGGCTCCGTCGCCTCGCCGTCGGCGGTGACCCAGATGCGGACGGTGTTGCCGGCGGTCAGTCCCGGCTGGACCTCCGCCCGTGTGGTGCGGGTCCGCCCCTCCCGGGTGACGACCCGGACCTCCACCGGGTAGCGGGTCTTCTTCTCCTCGTCCGACCCCGGCTCGGGGTGGCGGGGCGCGTCCCGGGTGAGGGTCGCGTCCGTCTCGTACCGGGTCTGGTCCTGGTGGCGCGCGGTCGCCTCGTAGTGGCCGCGGGCGGCGTCGCCCACGAGGAGCGCGGCCACGGGGGCCACGGCCAGTACGACGATCAGCACCCCGAGGCCGAACCAGGCCTGGAGGGTGTCGGTGCGCCGCCTCAACGGGTTGGGCCGCCAGCGCCACAGCAGGGGGCGCGCGGGCGGGCCGGGGGGCGGCTGTGCCGGAGGTATCTCGCCCGCCACGTCACGGCTCCTTCCGGTGGGGGTCGCAGGCAGCTGGGTGGGTCAGACGGTTCCGGTGACCGAGGGGTGGTGGTGCGCCGCGGCGAGCAGGCCGGCGGCGCCCCGGACGGCGGCGGTGTGCGGGGACGGCACCTGCTGGACCGGGCAGCCGAGACTGCCGGGGAGGTCGCGGGTGACGTCGGGGCGCAGCGCTCCCCCGCCGGCCAGCAGAACACCCCGGCGCAGCGCGGTACGGGTGAGCGCGGTGCGGTCCTGCCGCAGCATCGTGGTCACCATGTCGACCACCGCCGCGGTGATGTCGCCGGGTGCCGTGCCGTCGGCGAGGTCGGTGGTGCCCAGCGCGGTGCGGCGGGCGTCGGTGACCGCGCCGTCGGCGAGCAGCACCACCTCCGTGAGGTGTGCGCCGATGTCGACCACCAGCAGGGGCCGGACGTGGTCGGCACCCGCGGCCAGGGCCACCACCCGCGCGCCCGGGACCGTCAGTACGGCGCGCGGGCGGAGGACCTCGACGGCCGTGCGGGCCTCGGTGCGGAAGGCGAGCCCGTCCAGGACCGGCGCCGTGACGACGACCAGCGGGCGGCCCATGCGGGGCAGCCGATGCCCGAGCAGCCGGTCCAGCATCCGGGCCGTGCCGGGGGTGTCGACGATGGTGCCGCGCTGGATGGGGTGGACGGCGCCCGAGCCGGGGAAGGTGACGGTGGGCACGTCGAGGACCATGCCCCGCCCGGCGATCCAGGCGCGGGTGCGGGCGCTGCCCAGGTCGAGCGCGATACCCGAGCAGCGCCGGCACGGCGGCCAGAGCCGGTGCCGTGCCGGTGCCGGGCGGGGACGCCGGATCACGGTCACCGGCCGGCCTCCCTCACCTGCTGGCAGCGCCCGCAGTAGCGGGCCTGGGGGACGATCAGCAGGCGGTGGCGTTCGACGGGCCGGCGGCACAGGTGGCAGGTTCCGTACTGCCCGGAGTCCATCCGGTCGAGCGCCGCCTCGACGTCGGCGAGCACCATGCGGGCGGAGGCGGCGAGCTTGACGCCGACCTCGAGCCGGGCGGCGTCCGCCTGCCGGCGCCGGTCGTCGGCGCGGGTCGAGGCGTGGACGGCGAACTGCCGCAGCTGCTCCTGCCGGAACAGCCGCTGCTCGTGCAGGTTCTCGCGCAGCGCGGCGAGGTCCTCGGGGGTGAGGACCGTGTCGCGCTCGCCGATGGTCTGGTGGGTCACCACTGCACCCCTTGGGCAGAGCGGGAGAGAAGGACGGGCGGTGAGGGTCAGACGGCGCGGCGCTGGCAGGCGACGCAGTACCGGGTGTGGGGGAGGATCTCCAGCCGCTCCGGCGGCACGGCCTTGGAGCAGCCCAGGCAGGTGCCGTAGGTGCCGTCGTCGACGCGGGCGAAGGCGTCCTCGATCTCGGCGAGGACGCGCTTGATGGCGTCCTTCTGCGTCGACATCAGGTGGTCGTCGGGACTCTGCCCGGTTTCGTCCAGGGCCTTGAGCTGCGCCAGCCGGGTCGTGCGGGCGTGTTCGAGGCGCTGACGGACCTCGTCGGCGGCCAGGTTGGCGGAACGGTTCTCGGTACGGGGCAGGTCGAGCGACACGGCCGGTCCTCCTCGGTGACGTAAGGGTGTTGTCCTCAGCCTCGCCCGGTTCCGTCGTCGCGCCCATCGGGCGCGGTACCCATCTGTGCGGGGTCCGAGGACCCACCCCGTCCGGCATGGGTCGGGCGGGCCGCGGGAAATGGGTCGCGGGGCCCATCGACCGGGGGGCCGTCCCCGGTGCACCCTGGCCGGTGTCCGCCGGGACCAGGGGCCGCTGCCGCGTCGGAAGGCACGGTGACCGACAGTAGAGGCAGACGAGAAAGAGGAAGGCGTGACCTCCGTGTCCCTGTACTGGCGGATCTTCGGGCTCAACGCGGTGGTGCTGGGGAGCGCCACCGCGCTGCTGCTGTGGGCTCCGGTGACCGTGTCCGTGCCGGTGCTGCTGACCGAGGCGGTGATCCTGGTGGGCGGGCTCGGCGTCATGCTCGTCGCCAACGCGGCCCTGCTGCGCATCGGGCTCGCCCCGCTGGACCGGGTGACGCGGCTGATGACCACGGTCGACCTGTTGCGCCCCGGTCAGCGGCTGCCCGTGCGCGGCGGCGGTGAGGTCGCCGAGCTGGTCAGCACGTTCAACTCCATGCTGGAGCGGCTGGAGGGGGAACGCGTCGCGAGCAGCGCCCGCGCGATCCTCGCCCAGGAGGGCGAGCGGCGCCGTATCGCCCAGGAGTTGCACGACGAGGTCGGGCAGAGCATGACCGCCGTGCTGCTGGCGCTGAAGCGGGCCTCCGACGAGGCGTCGGAGCCGCTGCGCGGGGAGCTTCAGCAGGCGCAGGAGATCACCCGGGAGAGCCTCGACGAAGTCCGCCGGCTGGTGCGCCGGCTGCGTCCCGGCGTACTGGACGATCTCGGCCTGGTCAGTGCGGTCACCTCGCTCGCCACCGAGTTCGCCACGCACACCGGGCTGCGTGTGCTGCGCCGCTTCGACTCGGATCTGCCCGCTCTCGACCACGAGACGGAGCTGGTGATCTACCGGGTGGCGCAGGAGAGTCTGACCAACGCGGCGCGGCATGCCGAGGCGCGGTGCGTGGAGGTGAGCCTGCGCGGCTCCGACGCGGGCGTCGTTCTCGAGGTGAGCGACGACGGGCGCGGCATCGGTGCCGCACGGGAGGGTGCCGGACTCCGCGGTATGCGGGAACGGGCCCTGCTGATCGGGGCCATGCTGGACATCCGGAGCCCGGAGGGGGTCTCCGCGACAGGAACCGGGACCCGTGTCCGGCTGACCGTGCCGGCCGTCAGGAAGCAGTCATGAACCACCAGGACACCCACGACGACCACCGGACCGGCGCGCCGATCCGGATCCTGCTCGCCGACGACCACGCGCTGGTGCGGCGCGGTGTGCGGCTGATCCTCGACCGGGAGCCGGACCTGGAGGTGGTCGCCGAGGCGGGTGACGGTGCGGAGGCGATCGCCCTGGCCCGCCGCCACGACGTCGATCTGGCCGTCCTGGACATCGCCATGCCGCGGCTGACCGGTCTCCAGGCCGCCCGTGAGCTGACCGCGCTGAAGCCGGGGCTGCGCATCCTGATGCTGACGATGCACGACAACGAGCAGTACCTGTTCCAGGCGCTCAAGGCCGGGGCCGGCGGTTATGTGCTGAAGTCCGTCGCGGACCGCGATCTGGTCGCCGCCTGCCGGGCCGCGATGCGGGACGAGCCGTTCCTGTACCCGGGCGCGGTGACCGCCCTGATCCGCAACTACCTGGACCGGGTCCGGCACGGCGAGGAGGCGCCCGAGCAGTTGCTGACCCCGCGTGAGGAGGAGGTGCTCAAGCTCGTCGCCGAGGGGCATTCGTCGAAGGAGATCGCCGAGCTGCTGTTCATCAGCGTCAAGACGGTGCAGCGGCACCGGGAGAACCTGCTGCACAAGCTGGGGCTGCGGGACCGCCTCGAACTGACCCGTTACGCCATCCGCGCCGGGCTCGTGGAGCCTTGACGGCCGGCCGGCGGGGACGCTCCGCCCTTCCGTTCCGGGCCGCCTCGGCGGCCCTCGCCGCGTTCGCGGCCGTGCTGCTGACCCTCGGGGTCGTCTGCGGCACGGAACTCGTCCCCGCCACGACGCCGTTCGCGTCCACGTCCCCCGCCCCGTCGGCGTACTCCTCCGACACCCGTCCGTACGGCGACGACGCCTACGTCGGTGCCCGCACCCCGCTCGCCAGGCCGGAGCGGGACCTCGGTGAGCGGACGGTGCCCGCCGGGCATCTGCTCTTCACCGCCGCGCACACCCCGCCTGTTCCGCCCCGGCCGGCGCGTCCCGCGCCGGTGGCCGGGCACGCGCCGCCCGCCGCCGCGCACATGCCGTCGGATCTGGGCCGGGCCCCGCCCATGACCTCCAGCACCTGAGATTCCCTCTTTCTCCTTTCCGCGTGCCTGCTGGAGGCATCTGTGAAACGTCCCGCCCGCGTCAGGGCGTTGTTCGCGCTCGCCGTGATCGCCGTATCCGTGTTCATCGCCGTCACCGTTCCGGTCCGTCTGGGGCTGGACCTGCGGGGCGGCACCCAGATCGTGCTGGAGACCCGCTCCACCGAGACCCTCGATGCCGACGCCGAGGCCACCGACCGCACCCTGGAGGTGCTGCGCGGCCGGGTCGACGCGCTCGGCGTCGCCGAACCGAGCATCGTCCGTTCCGGTGACAACCGGATCATCGTCGAACTGCCCGGTGTGCAGGACCCGCGGCAGGCCGCCGACGTCCTGGGCCGCACCGCCCAGCTCTCCGTCCATCCGGTGCTCGGCCCCGGAGCCGGGTCCGACAAGACGCTGCCGAAGGGCGAACAGGTCCTGCCCGACGAGGCGGGCGAGCGGCTCCGCCTGGGCCCGGCCTCGCTCACCGGCCAGGACGTGAAGGGCGCCGAGGCCCTCTTCGACCAGCAGGGCGGCGCCGGCTGGCACGTCACCGTCGACTTCGAGGACGGCAAGGGATGGGCCCGGCTGACCGGTGAGGCCGCCTGCCATCCGGCGGGGGACCCTCAGCGCCGGGTCGCGATCGTGCTGGACGACAAGATCATCTCCTCGCCCCAGGTCGACCCGTCGGTCGCCTGCGGCGCGGGTATCACCGGAGGGTCCACCCAGATCACCGGGTCCTTCACCAGCGAGGAGGCCAAGGAGCTCGCCCTGCTCGTGCACGGCGGTGCCCTGCCGGTGCCGGTCGAGACGGTGGAGCAGCGGACGGTGGGCCCCACGCTGGGCGCCGAGGCCATCGAGGCCAGCGCCTGGGCGGCCGTCGTCGGCACCGCCCTGACCGCGGTCTTCATCGTCGTCGTCTACCGGCTCATGGGTGTGCTGGCCACGCTGGCCCTGCTCTGCTACGGCCTCATCTCCTACGCCGGTCTGGCGGCCCTCGGCGCGACCCTGACCCTGCCCGGTCTCGCCGGTTTCGTGCTGGCCATCGGTATGGCGGTGGACGCCAACGTCCTGGTCTTCGAGCGGGCCCGGGAGGAGTACGGCAACCGCAACCGGCCCAGCGGCCGCTCGGCGCTGACCGCCGGTTTCCGGGGTGCCTTCAGCGCCATCGCGGACTCCAACGTCACGACCCTGATCGCGGCGGCGCTGCTGTTCCTGCTGGCCTCCGGTCCGGTGAAGGGCTTCGGTGTCACGCTGGGCATCGGTGTCCTCGCCTCCATGATCAGCGCGCTGGTGATCACCCGGGTGCTGGCGGAGTTCGCGGTGGCCCGCCGCTGGGTGCACCGGCGCCCCGGGGTCACCGGTCTGGCCTCCATCGGCCGGGTGCGCGCCTACCTCACCCGCCGTGATCCGCAGCTGATGCGGCGCCCGCGCCGCTGGCTGGCGCTGTCCGCCGTGGTGCTCGTGGTCGCCGGTGCGGGCATCGCGGTGCGCGGGCTGAACTTCGGTGTGGAGTTCACCGGCGGGCGGCTCATCGAGTACTCCACCGGTACGGCCGTCGACCCGGACCGCGCCCGTGAGGCCCTGGCCGACGCCGGCTTCCCGCAGGCCGTCGTGCAGTCCTCCGGGGACAACAAGCTGACGGTGCGCACCGAGGAGCTGACCAACGCGCAGGCGGTCGAGGTGGCCGACGCCGTCGGGGAGATCGGCGACGGGGCGGAGAAGGTGCGCGACGAGCTGATCGGCCCGAGCCTCGGCGACGAGCTGCGCCGCAACGCGCTGATCGCGCTGGGCCTGGCACTCGGCGCCCAGTTGCTGTACCTGGCCTTCCGGTTCCGCTGGATGTTCGGGGCCGGCGCGGTGAGCGCGCTGGCCCATGACGTGATCATCCTCACCGGCGTCTTCGCCTGGCTGGGCAAGCCGATCGACGGCGTGTTCCTGGCCGCGCTGCTCACGGTGATCGGCTATTCGGTGAACGACTCCGTCGTGGTCTTCGACCGGATCCGCGAGCTGTGGCGGAAGGACGGCAAGGCACCGCTGGCCCAGGTCACCAACCGGGCGATCCTCCAGACGGTGCCCCGCACGGTCAACACCGGTATCGGTGTGATCTTCATCCTGGCCGCGCTGGCCCTGCTGGGCGGTGACTCGCTCACCGACTTCGCGCTCGCCCTGCTGATCGGCATCGGCGTCGGCACGTACTCGTCGGTCCTGACCGCCTCGCCGCTCGCCATCGAGCTGGACGGGCGCGCCGGTGACGGCAAGGGCGGCCGGGGCCGCGGTCGTGGCCGCGGCGGTGCCCGGCCGGCCAGGTCCGCTGCCGGGGACCGCCAGGACCGCGCCGGGGCCGGCACACGGGCCCGGTGAGAGCACGCGGAGGGAAGGACCGTCACCTCCGGACGGCCCTCCCCTCCGCGGAATTCCGGTGCCCTCACGCCGACACCGGCACCTCGACGCTCGCCATCGAGCAGGACCGGCGCGCCGGTGACGGCAAGGGCGGCCGGGGCCGCCATCGGAGCCGCGCGGCCGGGCCGGCGAGGTCCGCTGCCGGGGACCGCCGGGGCCGGCACGCGGGCGCGGTGAGAGCCGCCGGTGTCCTCTGGAGGGTCCGAGCAGTCGCGCACGGCATGCTCCCCGCTGCCTCGTGGGCGCGGGACGAGCATCCGCCGGGGGACCCCGGAGAGCACGCACCGGGCGCCGTGAGACCCGCCCTCCGGGCGGACCTACGCCGCCACCGCGTCCTCCGACTGCTGTTCGAACTGGGTGCGGTACAGCTCGGCGTAGCGGCCGTCCTCGGCCAGCAGCTCCTCGTGCGTGCCGCGTTCCACGATCCGGCCGGCCTCGACCACCAGGATGAGGTCGGCGGCGCGGACGGTGGACAGCCGGTGCGCGATCACGACCGCCGTCCTGCCCGCCAGCGCCTCCGTGAGCGCCTCCTGCACGGCCGCCTCGGAGGTGTTGTCCAGGTGGGCGGTGGCCTCGTCGAGGATGACGACGCGCTGGCGGGCCAGCAGCAGCCGGGCGATGGTCATGCGCTGGCGCTCCCCGCCGGAGAGCCGGTAGCCGCGTTCGCCGACCACCGTGTCGAGGCCGTCGGGCAGGGACCGTACGAGGGCGTCGAGGCGGGCCCGGCGCAGGGCGCCCCACAGGTCGGCGTCGCTCGCGTCGGGGCGGGCCAGCAGCAGATTGGCGCGGACCGTGTCGTGGAAGAGGTGACCGTCCTGGGTGACCATGCCGAGGGTGGCGCGCAGCGACCCGGCGGTCAGGTCGCGGACGTCGACCCCGCCCACGCGTACGGCGCCGGCGTCGACGTCGTACAGCCGCGGCAGCAGCTGGGCGATGGTGGACTTGCCCGCGCCGGAGGAGCCGACGAGGGCGACGGTCTGCCCCGGCTCGGCGCGGAAGGAGATGCCGTGCAGGACCTCGTCGCCGCCGCGCGGATCGAGGGTGGCGACCTCCTCCAGGGAGGCCAGGGAGACCTTGTCGGCGGACGGGTAGCCGAAGCGGACGTCGTCGAACTCGACGGAGACCGGGCCCTCGGGCACCTCGCGGGCGTCCGGCTTCTCCCGGATCAGCGGTTCGAGGTCCAGCACCTCGAAGACCCGCTCGAAGCTGACCAGCGCGCTCATCACCTCCACCCGTGCCCCGGCGAGCGAGGTGAGCGGCGCGTACAGCCGGGTCAGCAGCAGTGCCAGCGCCACGACGGCGCCCGGCTCCAGGGTGCCGCCGAGGGCGAGCCGGCCGCCGAGGCCGTAGACCAGGGCCAGGGCGAGGGCGGAGACGAGGGTCAGCGCGGTGATGAACACCGTCTGCGCCGTGGCCGTACGCACGCCGATGTCCCGCACCCGGCGGGCGCGCACCGCGAACTCCAGCGACTCCTCCTCCGGCCGCCCGAACAGTTTCACCAGGGTGGCGCCGGGTGCGGAGAACCGCTCCGTCATCCGGGTCCCCATGGCCGCGTTCAGGGCGGCGGCCTCACGTTGCATTCCGGCCATGCGGCGGCCCATGCGCCGGGCCGGGACCACGAAGACCGGCAGCAGCACCAGCGCGAGCAGGGTGATCTGCCAGGACAGGGTGAGCATCACGGCGAGGGCGAGCACCAGGGTGACCAGATTGCCGACGACGGTCGACAGGGTGTTGCTGAAGGCCCGCTGGGCTCCGATGACGTCGTTGTTGAGACGGGAGACGAGCGCTCCCGTACGCGTACGTGTGAAGAACGCCACCGGCATCCGCTGCACATGGTCGAAGACCGCGGTCCGCAGATCGAGGATGAGTTCCTCGCCGAGCGCCGCCGACAGCCTGCGGCCGAGTACGCCGAGAACCGCCTCCACGACCGCGATCAGCGCGATGAGCAGCGCCAGCCGGACCACCGTGCCCTCGTCGCCGTCCGAGACGATGGTGTCCATGACGCGCCCGGCGAGCACGGGGGTGGCGACGGCGAGCGCCGCGGTGGCCGTGCCGAGGAGGACGAACAGGACGAGACGGCGGCGGTGCGGGCGGGCGAAGGCTCCGATGCGGCGCAGCGTCTCCCGCGTGAGGGGGCGGTGTCCGTCCTCGGCGGTCATGACGCTGCGCAGCTGTGTCCACGCTGTGGTCTCCATGCTCATGACCGCGACAGTAGGACCTCAAGCATGATTGAGGTCAAGGGCGGCGCGGCGCCGCTCCCCCGGCCGCTGCCCAGCCGTAAGGGGACGTCCGGCCTGTCGCAACCCGTGGTTGGCGCCGGCCCGACATCCTCGGTGGACGTGACCGCTACGATCCGCCGGATCCTGTGTGTGCTGCCGCTGCTGCTCGTGACCGTGGTCGCGGTGCGGCACCGGTCGGTGCTGGCCGAGGGCTTCGCCCAGCTGACGACCGCCCGCTGGCCCTGGCTGCTGGCCGCGGCGGGCGCGACCTGTCTGACCTGGGTGGCCGCGGCGTGCACCCGGCAGGGCGCGGTCGTCGAACGGCTGCCCGGCGGACGGCTGCTGGCCACGCAGTTCGCGGCGGGCGCGGCGAACCATCTGCTGCCGACGGGCCTGGGCGCGAGCGCGGTCAATCTGCGGTTCATGACGGTGTGCGGGCTGCCGGCGGCCCGCTCCTCGGCCGCGCTGGCGCTGTATCTGCTGGCGGAGTCCGTCGGCCGGGTGGGGCTGCTGGCGGTCCTGCTCGTCGCTTTCCCGGGTGCGCTGAGCCCGGGTTCCCTGCTGCCCGAGGGGGCGTTCGGTCCGCTGCTGCTCGCGGTCGGCGCGGTGCTGGTCGTCGCGGCCGGCGTGCTGGCGGCCGTACGGCGGCTGCGGGCGGCGGTGAGCTCGTTCCTGCGGACGGCGCTGGGCGAGGCTCGGTCGGTGCACGCCCTGCCCTCCCGGGCGCTGGCGCTGTGGGGCGGGGCGCTGGCCTTCCCGGCGTTGCAGGCGGCCGCGCTGGTCCTGGTGGGCCTGTCGTTCGGGCTGACGGTGCCGCCGGCGCACATGGCGGTGGCGTATCTGGCGGCGACGGTCGCCGTGGCGCTGGTGCCGACCCCGGGCGGGCTCGGTTCGGTGGAGGCGGCGCTGGTCGTGGCGCTGGTGGCGGTGGGCGGGGCCGCCGCCGCGGCCACCGCGGTGGTGCTGGTGTTCCGGGTCATCACCGTGTGGCTGCCGCTGCTGCCGGGGGCGTTGACGCTGGGTGCGCTGGTGCGGCTGAAGGTGATCTGACCGAACCGCCGTTCACGCAGCCGTGGGACCGAGGCCGGTACGAACTGCCCTGCGGGATACGGCAGGATGAGCGATCGCGCCGACCGCGGGTCAGGGACGGTCGGCGCGACGTACATCCCGTAGAAATCGAGCAGGTGACGACACGTGACACGACTTCACATACGGCCGTCGGCCGGGACCTTCGCCGGAGGTGAGCGGTGACCCGCGCACTCACCGGCCACGACCTGCTGTTCGCCGGCATCGCCGTCACGGCGGGCCTGCTGGCGGCGTTCCTGCTGCGGATGCTGCTGCGCTGGCTGGGCCGGCACGCCGACCGCACCCGCTGGCGCGGGGACGACGTCCTCGTGGACGCGCTGCGCATGATCGTGCCGTGGGCGGCCATCGCGGGCGGCGCGGCCTCCGCCGCGGCGGCACTGCCGCTGACCCGGACCGTGCAGCACAACGTCAACCAGATACTGACGCTGCTGGTCATCTTCGCCGCGACCGTCTCGGCGGCCCGGGTGGTGGCGGGGCTGGTGCGCTCGGTCACCCAGTCCCGCTCCGGTGTCGCCGGGTCGGCGACCATCTTCATGAACATCACCCGGATCCTGGTCCTGGCGATCGGCTTCCTGGTGGGACTCCAGACGCTGGGCATCTCGATCGCCCCGCTGCTCACCGCCCTCGGCGTCGGCGGTCTGGCGGTCGCGCTGGCGCTCCAGGACACGCTCGCCAACCTGTTCGCGGGCATCCACATCCTCGCCTCCAAGACGGTGCAGCCCGGCGACTACATCCGGCTGAGCAGCGGCGAGGAGGGCTATGTGGAGGACATCAACTGGCGGCAGACGACCGTCCGCGAGCTCTCCAACAACCTGGTGGTCATCCCCAACGGCCAGCTCGCCAAGACGAACATGACGAACTTCATGCGTCCCGAGCAGCAGCTGACCATCCTGGTGCAGGTCGGGGTGTCGTACGACAGTGACCTGGAGCAGGTCGAGCGGGTCACGACCGAGGTCGTCGCCGAGGTGATGACGGAGATCACCGGTGCCGTGCCGGAGCACGAGCCGGCGGTGCGTTTCCACACCTTCGGGGACTCCCGCATCGGGTTCACGGTCATCCTGGGCGTCGGCGAGTTCAGCGACCAGTACCGGATCAAGCACGAGTTCATCAAGCGGCTGCACCGGCGCTACCGCGACGAGGGCATCCGCATCCCCTCGCCGGCCCGGACGGTGGCGCTCCAGCAGGGCACGGTGGTGTTCCCGCAGCAGCGCGACAAGGAGTCCGAGCCGGACGACATGACCGCCACCCGGCCGATCTGAGCGCCCCGGACCGGGTGATCTCCCGCCACACGGGCACGATCGTGGCGGGAGGTCGGCCGGAAGTCGGCACGGACCCCTGTCGAGCCCCGGTCGATCACGAGATATCTTGATGTCGAGCAATGTTGCAGACGTGGAGCGGAGCACCCGGTGACTGACTCGACCATCATCTACACACACACTGACGAGGCCCCGGCCCTGGCGACGTATTCCTTCCTGCCGGTGGTCCAGGCGTACGCCTCGCAGGCGGGTGTCACCGTGGAGACGCGTGACATCTCGCTGGCCGGGCGCATCATCGCCGTGTTCCCGGAGTACCTGACCGAGGACCAGCGCATCCCGGACGCCCTCGCCGAGCTCGGTGAGCTGGCGAAGACGCCCGCGGCCAACATCATCAAGCTGCCGAACATCTCGGCGTCGATCCCGCAGCTCAAGGCCGCGGTCGCCGAGCTCCAGGGCCAGGGCTACGCGCTGCCGGACTACCCGGACGACCCGAAGACCGACGAGGAGCGCGAGATCCGCGCCCGCTACGACAAGGTCAAGGGTTCGGCCGTGAACCCGGTCCTGCGTGAGGGCAACTCCGACCGCCGCGCCCCCGCCTCGGTGAAGAACTACGCCAAGAACCACCCGCACCGCATGGGCGCCTGGACCCCCGAGTCCAAGACCAACGTCGCCACCATGGGCGCGGACGACTTCCGCTCCACCGAGAAGTCGGTCGTCATCGCCGAGGACGGCGCCCTGCGCATCGAGCTCAAGGGCGACGACGGCACCACCACCGTGCTGCGCGAGTCCGTGCCCGTCCTGAAGGGCGAGGTCGTCGACGCCTCCGTGATGCGCGTCGCCGCGCTGCGCGAGTTCCTGACCGCGCAGATCGCCCGCGCCAAGCAGGAGGGCGTGCTGTTCTCCGTGCACCTCAAGGCCACGATGATGAAGGTCTCCGACCCGATCGTCTTCGGCCACGTGGTGCGCGCCTTCTTCCCGAAGACGTTCGCGCAGTACGGCGACAAGCTCGCCGCGGCCGGCCTCAGCCCGAACGACGGTCTGGGCGGCATCTACAAGGGCCTGGAGGCGCTGCCCGAGGGCGCCGAGATCAAGGCGTCCTTCGACGCCGAGCTCGCCGAGGGCCCGGCGCTGGCGATGGTCGACTCCGACAAGGGCATCACCAACCTGCACGTCCCCTCGGACGTCATCGTCGACGCCTCCATGCCGGCCATGATCCGCACCTCCGGCCACATGTGGGGCCCGGACGGCCAGGAGGCCGACACCCTCGCGGTGCTCCCGGACTCCAGCTACGCCGGCGTCTACCAGGCCGTGCTGGACGACTGCCGCGCCAACGGCGCCTACGACCCGTCCACCATGGGCTCGGTGCCGAACGTCGGTCTGATGGCGCAGAAGGCCGAGGAGTACGGCAGCCACGACAAGACCTTCGAGATCCCCACCACGGGTACGGTCCGCCTGGTCGACCAGAACGGCGAAGCCGTCCTCGAACAGACCGTGTCCGCCGGTGACATCTTCCGCGCCTGCCAGACCAAGGACGCCCCGATCCGCGACTGGGTGAAGCTGGCCGTGACCCGCGCCCGCGCCACCGGCGACCCGGCGGTGTTCTGGCTGGACGCCACCCGCGCCCACGACGCCAACCTGATCGCCAAGGTCGAGCAGTACCTGCCGGAGCACGACACCGAGGGCCTGGACATCCGCGTCCTGTCCCCGGTCGAGGCGACCAAGCTGTCGGTGGAGCGCATCCGCCGCGGCGAGAACACCATCTCGGTGACCGGCAACGTGCTCCGCGACTACCTGACCGACCTCTTCCCCATCCTGGAGCTGGGCACCAGCGCCAAGATGCTGTCGGTCGTCCCGCTGATGGCGGGCGGCGGCCTCTTCGAGACGGGCGCCGGCGGCTCGGCCCCGAAGCACGTGCAGCAGCTGGTCAAGGAGGACTACCTGCGCTGGGACTCCCTCGGTGAGTTCTTCGCCCTGGTGCCGTCCCTGGAGCAGTACGCCAAGACCACGGGCAACGCCCGCGCGCAGGTCCTCGCCGACACCCTCGACCGCGCCACGGCGACCTTCCTCAACGAGGACAAGTCCCCGACCCGTCGCGTCGGCGGCATCGACAACCGCGGCAGCCACTTCTACCTGTCCCTGTACTGGGCGCAGGAGCTGGCCCGGCAGACCGACGACGCGGACCTGGCCAAGGCCTTCGCCCCGCTCGCCGAGACGCTCGCGGCCAATGAGCAGAAGATCGTCGACGAGCTGATCGCCGTACAGGGCAAGCCGGCCGAGATCGGCGGCTACTACCAGCCCGACCCGGCCAAGGCCGCCGAGGTCATGCGCCCGTCCACCACGTGGAACGAGGCCCTGGCGTCCCTGAGCTGACGCGAGCCCCTCGGTTCCGCCCCGGCCGGCGATGTGCCCGGCCGGGGCGGAGCCGTGTCCGTTGTCAGTGCCGTGTGGCATCTTGATCATGCCGTGCACCACTGACAACGCCTTGGAGCAGCTGAATGACCGATGTGCCGCCGTCCTTCGAGTTCCTGTCCGGCGACGCGGACTCACCCGTGATCCTCCACGTTCCGCACTCCGCCCGGGAGATACCGGCCGACGTGCGGTCCGGGATCGTTCTGGACGACGCCGCGCTGGAGCGGGAGCTGGACCACATCACCGACTCCCACACCGCCGCGATCGCGGAGGCGGCGGCCCGCGCGGCCGGGGTCGCGCCGTGGCGGTTCGTGAACCGGCTCTCCCGGCTGGTCGTCGATCCCGAGCGGTTCCCGGACGAGCGGGAGGAGATGCTGGCCGTCGGCATGGGCGCGGTCTACACCCGGACCACGCACAAGGACGTACTGCGGCCCGACGGGTTCGATCCCGAGCCGCTGATCGAGCGGTACTTCCGGCCGTACGCGCGGGCGATGACCGAGGCGGTCGCCGATCGGCTCGCGGCGACCGGGCGGGCCGTGATCATCGACGTGCACTCCTATCCGAGCGCGCCGCTGCCCTACGAGCTGCACGGCGACGGGCCCCGCCCCGCGGTCTGCCTGGGCACCGACTCCTTCCACACCCCGCCCGGACTGCTCGACGCCGCCCGGGAGGCGTTCGCGCCGTGCGGGGAGACGGGGCTGGACAGCCCGTTCGCCGGGACGTACGTGCCGCTGGAGTTCTACGGGAAGCGGGCGGAGGTGTCCGCGCTGATGGTGGAGATCCGCAGGGACACGTACATGGCCGAGCCGGGCGGGCCCGCGGGGCCGGGCCTCGCCGGACTCGCCTCGGCGCTCGCCGCGCTGGTCGACGCGGCCTCCTCCCGCTGACCCGGAGCCGTCCGGACGGCGGCCGGGTCAGGCGCGCAGCCACTCCGTCACGACCACGTCCCCGCCGGTGCGCAGCCGCAGGGCGAACGGGCCGGAGGGCGGGGTGGCGGAGGTGAAGCGGCCCATGTCGTCGGCGGTGAGCGCGGCGGTCGGCTGCGGGCCGCCCAGCACCTCGATACGGGCCGGCCGCGGCGGCAGCACCTGCCCCATCAGCCCCTGCGCGGTCACCTCGACGTCCAGCGTCACCTCTCCCGCGCTGAACGTGAGCATGCGCGGCGCGTCCGTCACTCCCCTGACCGGGATGCCGTCGACCAGGGAGTCGAAGGTCAGCTCGGCCACGCGGGCGTCGAGGTCGTGCAGCGCGTAGGCGTCGACGGCGAGCTGGAGCAGCGCCGGCGGCATGGGGTCCAGGACCGCCGCCGCCTGCCGGAGCTCCTCCTCCAGCAGCCCGTTGTCGAGGTCGTCGTCGAACGTCTCGCGCTCGTTCATGTCGCTCATGTCGCTCATGTCGTCCCCCGTGCCTCGAGCCGGGCCCGCAGCCGGCGCAGACAGCGCTGGCGCAGCGGCCCGATGCTGCCCACCGCGATGTCGAGCGCGGCGGACACCTCCTGATAGCTGGGCGGCGGCGAGGCGATCAGCACGCGGAGCAACTGCCTGCACCGCTCGCCCAGTTCCTCGAACTCCTGCCACAGCCGCCGCACGCGTTCGCTCTGCGCGGCCGCCTCCTCCGCCTCCAGCAACGACTGTTCCGGCGTACCCTCCTCGCTGACCCCGTCCAGCAGCTGCGGATCGTCGGTCAGCACCAGCCGACGCGCGTTCCTGTGCACCTTCAGGCACTCGTGGCGCGCGGTACTGGCCAGCCAGGAACCCGCCTTCTCCGGTTCCCGGATCCGCCCCAGGTGCTGGGCGAAGCGGAACCACACGGTCTGGTAGACCTCGTGCGCGTCGGCGTCGGAGAGCCGGTGCGCGCGCACCACGGACCACACCAGTGGGCCCAGCCCTTCCACGATCGCCTTCCAGGCCGCCGCGTCACCGTCGACAGCGGACCGGACCAACGCGCCGACTTCAGTACGCTCCACGGTCCCACCCCTCGTGTACGGCACGTCATCGTACGCCGCGGAGGGGATGGTTCCGATCCTCATGCCCGTGCGGAGGGGGGTGAGACCTGCACGGGGCGCCAGGTGGGCGGCAGGAGCGCGGGAACGTGCGCCCCGCGCACTTCCGCGAACTCGGTGTTGCCGTCCATCAGTTGCCGGCGGGCCTTGCGCGGGTCGGTCTCCGCGTGCGCCGTCATGTGGGCGGCGACCATGCCGACGGCGACGGGGGTGGCGAACGAGGTACCGCTCCACTGGGCGAGCCCCTCGAACATCACCTGGTCCGGCTTGGCGGACCCGCCGTCCTCGCTCAGTACGCCGGTGTGGCGCGGGTGGTGGCAGGTGCAGGCGTAGGTGAATCCGTAGCGGCAGGCGTCGTAGGTGGAGTGCTGGTACACGTACGGTACGGGCGTGTCGAAGCCGGTCAGGGCGCTGGTGAGGCGCTCGCCGGGGGCGTACGCCTTGACCCAGCCGCCGTGGTTGCTGAAGCAGGCCCCGAACTCGCCGTCCCCGCGCAGCGCGCCGACGGACAGCACGGCGTTCTCGTAGCCGGGCAGGTCGGCGTAGGCGGCGGGCCAGAAGGGCGTCGCGCTGCCGTTGTTGCCGGCGGCGGCGACCAGCAGGGTTGGCTGCTCGCGCAGTTCGCGCATGAAGGCGTCGACGCCGAGGAGTCCGTCGGTGCGGCCGTTGGAGGTGCCGGCGGAGAGGCTGATGACGTCGGGCCAGCCGTCCCGGTCGACGGCCTCGAAGAGCTTCTCGCCGAACTCGGACTCCAGGATGGCGCCGGCGTCGTTGAGGGTGCCGCGGACGGTGATGTCGGTGTTGGGCGCGACGGCGGCGACGAGTCCGGCGATGAACGTGCCGTGCCCGCGGTACTGCTGGAGGACCCCGTCCTCGTCGCACTCGGCGGTCTCGGCGTCGCCCCGGGTGTGGGCGAGCAGCGGGTAGGAGCGGTGGTCGCGCATCAGGCCGGTGTCGACGACCAGGACGCCGATGGCGCCGGCCGGGTCGTGCGCGGCCTCGGCTGCGGCCGGGTTGGGCCGTGCGCCGGGCGCCACGGGCACGGGCTCGTCGCCTGGACAGGCGTTCACCGCGATGGACACGACGTGGTTGCGGCCGACCAGCCGGCGCCCGGCGCGGCCCTCGGTCGCCGAGAGCGCGCGCAGTGCGTTCGCCACCGCCGGGTCGCCGCTGCCGTCGCCCTGGCCGGGGTCGGCGACCCGGATGCGGGTGATGCCGGAGCGGTTGGTCTCCGGGCTCGCCCGGCGCACCTGCTCCGGGGTGAGGCCGGCGAACGTGGTGAAGTGCCGGCGCACCGTGTCCTCGACGACACGGGCCTCTTCTCCGTCGCGGGCGAGGACCACACCCTTCTCGTAGAGGAACTCGCCCGCGTCGTCCGGCCCCATCGCCAGGGGAACGTCGGGCATGGAGCGCTGGATCTGCGCGAACTGCTCTCGGAATCGCTGTGGTGCCATGGCATGTCCTCCACTGGTGCGACGGCGGCCGGGGCCGCGGAGCTGTCGTGAATGAAGAGCCCCGGAGCGGACGTTTGATACAACGTCACACCTGTGGGGCGTGGTTGCGGACCACTACCATCGTGGGGTGACAGCGGGAAGCGACACGGTCCTGGAACTGCTGCCGATGGTGTTCGCCGCCCCGGGTGAGGCGCTGGCGAGGGCGGAAGAGGTGCTGGGTGACCGTCCCGCGCCCCTGCACGCCTCCGTCGCCCATCAGGTGATCGGCATCTGGCAGCGGGACTTCGGCGACATGCGGCTGGCCCTGACCCATCTGCGGCGGGCCCGGAACTGGGCGGCGCGCGCGGACTCGGCCGAGCGGGAGGCGGACGTCCTCGCCACACTCGGGGTCGCACTGGTGCACGCCGGGCGCACACGGCAGGGCATGGAGGCGCTGCGGCGGGGCGTGGAGCGCGGCACCGGCCACACGCGGGCCCGGGTGCGGTACCGGAGGGCGTACGCGTGGTGGGTGCTGGGCCATCACAAGGAGGCCCTGGAGGACGTACGGCGGGCCATCCCCGTACTGCGGCAGGCCGAGGACGTGATCTGGACGGCCCGTGCGCTGACCCTGCGGGCGACGGTGCATCTGGCGCTGGGGGCGGTGGAGCGGGCGGACGCCGACTTCACGGCGGCGGAGGCGCTGTGGGACACCACCGGCCAGGAGCACGACAAGGCGGACGCCGTGGAGAGCCGGGGGCTGGCCGCGTTCCGTTCGGGCGACGTCCCCGCGGCGCTGCGGCTGCTCGACGAGGCGGAGGAGCGGTACGCCAAGCTGGGCACGCCCACGTTCATGCTGAACATCCGGCGCTGCGAGGTGCTGATGGCGGCCGGGCTTCCCACGGAGGCGCTGGCCGAGGCGGACGCGGCGATCCGGGCGCTGGACGGGATCGGCGGGCAGTCCACCCGCAAGGCGGAACTGCTGCTGGCCGCCGCGCGGGCGGCCCGGCTCGCCGATGAGCCGCAGACGGCGATCGCCCGCGCGGCCCTCGCCGTGCGGCTCTTCGCGGGGCAGCGGCGTACCTGGTGGGAGACGCACGCGCGGCTGGTGCTGATCGGGGCCCGGCACGCGGCGGGACGCGGTTCGGGCCGGCTGGTCGCGGACGCGGCGGCGGTGGCGGAGAAGCTGGTCGCGCTCGGCGCCCCGGCCGCGCCCGAGGCGTCGCTGCTGGCGGGCCGGATCGCGCTGGACCTCGGCTGGACGGCGGACGCCGAACGGCATCTCGCGGTCGCCTCGCGGAGCAGACACGGCGGGCCGCCGCTCGCGCGGATGACGGGCTGGGCGGCACAGGCGCTGCGTGCGCAGGCCGCCGGTTCCTCGCGGGGTGTGCTGGAGGCCTGCCGGCGCGGTCTCGACGTGCTGGACGACCACCGGATGACGCTGGGCGCCTCGGAGCTCAGGGCCCGCGCCACCGCGCAGGGCGCGGAGCTGGCCGCGCTCGCCCAGCGGGCCAGCCTGGTGTCGGGCGGGCCGCGGCGGCTGCTGGTGTGGAGCGAACGCTGGCGGGCGACCGCCCTGTCCGCGCCGCCCACCCGGCCGCCCGCCGACCCCGCGCTGCTCAGCGGCATGACCGCCTACCGGGAGATCGCCGCCCGCGCGGAGGAGGCCCGCATGGAGGGCAAGCCCGTGCCGGCGCTGGAGCGCGAACAGCGGCGCCTGGAACGGGAGATCCGCTCCCGGACGCTGCACATGCGCGGCGAGGCCCCCGACGGCGGCGACCGTTTCGACGTGGGGCGGCTGCTCGCGCGGCTGGCCGACAGTGGCGACGGACAGCTGGTGGAGCTCGCCGTGCTCGACGGGCGCGTGCAGGTGCTGCTCTGCGGGCAGGGGCGGGTGCGGCGGTTCGAGGCGGGGCTGCTGGCGGCGGCGGAGACCGAGGCCGAGCACGTACAGGCGGGGCTGCGGCGGCTGGCCCATCCGGGGGCGGAGTCGCGGCTGCCGGTGGTGGAGGCGGCGGGCCGCCGGCTGGAGGAACTGCTGCTGGGACCGGCCGCGGCGCATCTCGGTGACGGCCCGGTGGTGATCGTGCCGCCGGGGCGGCTGCACCGGGTGCCGTGGGCGCTGCTGCCGTCGCTGCGGGAGCGGGTGCTGAGCGTGTCGCCGTCGGCGAGCAGCTGGCTGCGCGCGAAGGAGACGGCGCCGCCGCGCGGGGGCCGTCAGGTGCTGGTGCGCGGTCCGGGCCTCGCGACGGGCGGTGCGGAGGTGTCCGAACTGGCCGACCGCTACGGCGGTGCGACCGTCCTGGAGTACGACGACGCGACGGTGCCGCGCGTGCTGGGGGAGCTGGACGGGGCGGCCCTGGCGCACATCGCCGCGCACGGCGCGTTCCGCGCGGACGGGCCCCTGTTCTCGTCGCTGCGGATGGCGGACGGGCCGCTGATCGTGCACGACTTCGAACGGCTCGACCGCAGCCCGTACCGGATCATCCTGTCGTGCTGCGACACCGCCCGGTTCGCGACGGTGGGCGCGGACGAACTCCTGGGCCTGGTGACGGCGTTGCTGCCGCTGGGCACGGCGGGGGTGGTGGCGTGCAGCGCCCCCGTCAACGATGCGGCGGTTGTCCCCCTCATGGTGGCCCTCCATATGGGCCTGGGGGCCGGGTTGTCCTTGGCGGAGGCTTTGCGGGATGCGCGTGCCGCGCTGCCGGGGGACGCGGTGCATCGGGCCACGGGGTGGGCCTTCAGCGCCTTCGGGGCTGCGTGATCCCGCCGTCGGCGGCTGCGGGTCGTCGGTGGCTGGTCGCGCAGTTCCCCGCGCCCCTTTGAGGTTGGTCCAGCTGACCCACCTGAAGGGGCGCGGGGAACTGCGCGAGCGACCACGAACCACCCGCAACCGCTGTCAGGCGACTTGGCGGGGCAGGGGCGCGCCCAGCCTGGTGTACGCCCCGTACAGGTGGTTGCCCACCGTGCGGACGGAAAGGGTGAGGCGTTCCGCGATCTGGCGGTTGCTCAGACCCTCCGCCGCCAGCGTGACGATCTGCCGCTGACGCGCGGTGAGTTCGCCGAGGACCAGGCCCGCGAGGGCCGGCGTACGCGCGTCCTCGCAGCGGCGGGCGAGAGCGACCGCACGCGTGCGCGCGGTGCGGGCGGCGTGCGGTTCCCGGTGGGCCGACACGGCCTGCGCGTACGCCTCGGCGGCGAACAGCAGGAAGCCGCGCCGCTGGAGTTCCTCGCCCACCCGGTCCAGTGCGGGTCCGTCGCCCCGCGCGAGGGCGTCCGCGTGGTCGGCGAACACACCGGCGAGCCGGCCGGCGGCGGCCTCCGGGCTGCCGAGGCGTACGGCGTCGTACGGGTCGCCGTCCGCGTCGGGGACCGCTTCCGCGCGGGTGAGTTCCGCGCGGCAGGACGGGTCGGCCGGGTCGGTGCGCAGGCCCTCGCGCGCCCACGCGGCCGCTTCGCGCAAGGCGCCGCGCAGCCGCGCGTACCGGGCCCGCAGCGCCGCGTAACCCGCCGGGACGGGTGCCCCCTCCCCCACGAGCCAGTCCCCCACGGGCGCCCGGTCCGTCGAGACGTCGGCCCGTTCGATCCGCCGGGTCAGCTCCGCCGCCTCGGCGTCCAGGTCGAGGGCGCGGTCCTCGGGCGGGTGGGCGAGTCGGCGGGTCCGGAGCCGGCCGGCGGCGGATCGCAGGACCGTGCCGTGCAGGGGGTGGGCGAGACGGACGCCACCGTGGTCGTCGACGTGCACCAGGCCCTCCGTCTCCAGCCGTTCCAGGGCGGTGAGGTCGAGGTCGTCCGGGTCGAGCGGCCGGGGTTCGGCGAAGGCTAGGCGGTCGAGCGTCTCGCGCTCCCCGGCGTGGGCGCGGTCCAGGAGGTGGACGGTGCGTTCGCGCACGGCGGGGGTCAGCGGCAGCGGCCCCCGCCAGGCCCAGGTGCCGGTGCCCGGCACAGGCGCGTCCCGCCCGTGTTCCCTTATCGCGTCCAGGAGTTCCCGCAGCAGCCGCAGGTCCCCGTCGCACAGCCGGTGCAGCCGGTTCGCGGTGAGCGGCTCGGGGGTGTGGTCCCCGCCGGTGGAGAGCAGCCGCGCGATGTCCTCCCGCGGCAGCGGGCGCAGGGGCAGGCGGGGCAGCAGTTCCCCGGTCCACAGCCGGGACACGGCGGCGGGCACCGGCTCGCCGTCGGTGACGACGACCAGCAGCCGGGTGCGCCCCTGCACGGCGAGCTGGTGGAGCAGCGCGGCGGAGGCGTCGTCGAGCAGATGGGCGTCGTCGACTAGGAGCGTCCGCACTCCGGAGAGGTGGTGCAGCGCGCGGTGCAGGGTGACGGTGTCGGGCAGCAGTGGGGCGAAGGCGGCGAAGGGGAGATGGCGGGCCTGCGGTGTTCCGGTGACCCGGGCGCAGTCCGTGCCCCGTACGGCCTCGGTGACGAGCCGGGTCTTGCCGCGGCCCGCCGGTCCGCACACCACGAGGCCGCGGCGGGGGCCGGTCAGCGAGCGGCGTATCAGGTCGAGTTCGTCCTCCCGGCCGGTGAACGGCCAGGGTGTCCGCAGTGTCGTCGCGTCCTTCTCGTACGGCCCGGTGGCATCGCGTCGCAAGGTCTTCACGAGAACAGGAGCACGGGTACTCACGCCTGATACAGGGGCACTTGAGCAGACCCCGACTCAGGCGCCCGGAGCGTCGGCACGGCAGCCTGGGGTTCATGACCGCTCGTCACTGCTCGCTGCCGCCGCAGCCGGCCCCCGCGTTCGCGCCGGGCCTGGCCGCCGAGCGGCTCGGCGCGCTGGTCGGCGGGCGGCGGCTGTGGGTCAACGGCACCGTGCTGCACTACTGCTTCTTCGGCGGGGACACGGCGGGTTCGGAGATCACCGTGCCCGGTACCGGGCGGACCCGGTGGGTTCCCTGGGGCGGTGCCAAGGAACAGCAGGACGTGGTGCGCGAGTGCTTCGAGGAGTGGCGGGGGCTCGGGCTGGGCCTGACGTTCACCGAGGTTCGCGACCGCACCGAGGCGGAGCTGCGCATCGGCTTCCAGCTCGGTGACGGCTCCTGGTCGGCCGTGGGCAGGGACGCGCTCCGGATCGGGGCGCACGAGCGCACGATGAACTTCGGCTGGGACCTGACCGCGCCCGGGGAGCGCGCGACCGCCCTGCACCAGATCGGGCACGCGCTCGGGATGCTGCACGAGCACCAGAGCCCGTACGCCGGCCTGCACTGGGACGACGAGAGCGTGTACACCGAGCTGGCGGGTCCGCCGAACCACTGGAGCCGGGACCGGACGTACCACAACATCCTGCGCAAGCTGGGCCCGGAGGAGGTCAACGGTTCCGTCTGGGACCCGCAGTCGATCATGCAGGACGCGTTCCCGCCGGGGCTGATACTGGAGCCGGAGCAGTACCGCGGCGGTGTGCACCCGCCGGGCACCCTCTCCCCCGCCGACAAGGAGTTCGTGCTCCGCCGCTACCCGCCGCCCGATCCGCCGCGGCCGCCCGCGCTGATGCCGTTCCGCTCGGTGCCGCTGGGTCTGGGCCCCGGTGAGCAGGCGGACTTCCGTATCGATCCGCTGGAGACCCGCGACTACACGGTGGGCACCTTCGGCGACGCGGACCGGGTCGTCGTGCTCTTCGAGGAACGGGACGGTGAACCCCGTTTCCTCGCCGCCCACGACGACGGCGGTACCCCGCACAACGCCACCGTCGCGGCCCGCCTGGTCAAGGGCCGCCGCTATTACGTCCGGGTCCGCCTGTACTCCGCGTGGGGTCCGGGCGAAACGGCGGTCATGTACTGGTGACCGACCGCCACGGACACCGAGCCACAGTCCGGCGCCGGGGGAGCGGCCGGGGACGTCACCTTCGGGGGAGGGTGACGTCCCCGGCCCATGCGCAACGCCGGGAGCCGTACCGGATGTCTCCGGTACGGCTCCCGAGTCGTTCTGTCGGGACGACAGGATTTGAACCTGCGACCCCTTGACCCCCAGTCAAGTGCGCTACCAAGCTGCGCCACGTCCCGATGCGGTTCGCGCGGTGGACCGCGTGATCACGCAGGTCAACAGTACCGCATCGGGAGGCGGGTCAGCTCCGTGCGGCGGGGGCGGAGGGCTCCGGGGCCGGGGTGGCCGGCGCCGTGGCGGCGGAGGCCGGGCGTCCGGCGCGCCGGGCCGGGACCAGCAGGGCCGCGCCCGCCGCTGCCAGGCAGAGGACGGCGAGCAGGGCGAAGCCCTGGGTGTAGCCGGACTCGTACGGCAGTCCCGAGGGCTGGAGACTGCCGGTGACCAGCACGCTGGTGACCGCGGCGCCGATGGAGCCGCCGATGGTGCGGATGTTGGCGTTCATGCCGGTCGCGGCGCCGGTCTGGTCGACGGGGACGCTGCCGACGATGAGGTTGGCCATGGCGGCGAAGGCCAGTCCGATGCCGAGACCGAACACGCCCGCGGCCAGGGCGATCTGCCACTGCCGGTCGTGCCAGAGGGCGAGGACGGCGCAGGCGAGCGAGCCGAGCGCGGCACCGGCCGTCAGGAGCGCCTTGGCGCCCACCACGGGCTCCAGCCGGCCGCTGAGCACACCGGAGAGGAACATCGCAATCAGCATGGGCAGCATCAGCAGCCCTGCGGTGGTGACGCTCGCGCCGAAGCCGTAGCCGGCCGAGTCCGGGGTCTGGACGAAGCCGGGGAGGAAGGACCAGATGGCGTACATGCCGGCGCCGAAGAGCAGCGCGGCCGTGTTGGTGGTCCACACCGAGGGAAGTCGCATGACGCGCAGGTCGATCAGCGGGCTGCGGGAGCGGGACTCGGCGTACAGCCACAGCACGAACAGGACGACGGCGGCGCCGAGGAGGCCGAGGACGCGGGCGGAGCCCCAGCCCCAGCTGCCCGCCTGACTGAGCGGCAGCAGCAGGGCCACCAGCCAGGCCGAGAGGAGCCCGGCGCCCGTCCAACTGACGCTGCCCTCGGAGCGGTTGGGGGACTCGGGTACGTAGCGCAGGGCGATCAGCGTGGTCACCGCGACGACCGCCACGGGGATCCAGAACAGCCAGCGGTAGTCGAGCGCGGTGACGATCGGGCCGGCCGCCACCATGCCGACGCCACCGCCGGCGGCGATCACGGCGGACAGATTGCTGATGCTGCCGCTCACCCGGGAGGCCGCGAACTCGTCGCGGACGATGCCGAAGGAGAGCGGGAACAGGGCGCCGCCGACGCCCTGGACGACCCGGGCGACGATGAGGACGCCTATGTTCGGCGCGAGGGCGGCGACCAGACAGCCGATCGTCACGGCGACCAGAACGCCGACGAGGGTCCGTTTGCGGCCGATCAGGTCGCCCACGCGGCCGAGGATCGGGGTGAACACCGAGGCGGACAGCAGATACGCGGTCATCACCCAGGTCGCGGTGGACTGCGAGGTGTGCAGCGCGTGCTGGACGGTCGGCAGGGCCGGCGCGATCAGCGACTGGAGCATGGAGAACACGCCGACACCGGTCGCGAGGACCGCGAAGGTGAGGCGGCTGGACGTGCGGGGCATGGAGGGCCTCTCCGAATCCGAACAGGGTGCGGCCGTCGCTCCGCGGCCGGTGTGCCGCAGCGGCCGGGTGCGGGCCGGTGGCGCGCGCGGGCGGCGGCATCGGGCACTCCGGCGGCCGTGGGAAGCGGTCGCGGAACGACTGGCGGGAGGGTGGGCGGTGCGCGTGGCGCAGGGCCCGGTACGGGGTGTCGTACGCGGTGGTACGCAGGGTGGGTACGGAGTGTCGGCGCGTCGGGGCGCGTGCGGCCGCACGCGTCCACGGCGATCGCACCCCGCACTGCTAAAGTGGAGGTACCCCTCCACTGTAGCGGAGGTCCCCCTCCGTTTCAATTCCCAGCCCGTCCGGGAGGCAGCCGTGACCGCCCAGTCGTTCCCCGTCAGCGAGATCGTGGCGTCCCGGCGACCGCACCGGAAGGACGCCGCCCGCAACTACGACGCGCTGCTGGCCGCGGCCCGCGAGGCGTTCGCCGAGCACGGCTCGGAGGCCTCCCTGGAGGACGTGGCACGCCGCGCGGGCGTCGGCATCGGCACCCTTTACCGGAACTTCCCGACCCGCCGGGACCTGTTCGAGAGCGTGTACGCGGGCGAGGTGAACGACCTCTGCCGGTACGCCGAGGAGGTGGCCGGCCGGGAGCCGTGGGAGGCACTGACCGCGTGGCTGCACCGGTTCGTGGACTACACGGTCACCAAGCGCGCCATCCGCGAGGCACTGGACGGCGAGTCGGAGATCTTCCAGGCCTGCCGGGAGTCGATGTACTCGGCGGGCGGCCCGCTGTTCGAGCGGGCGCAGAAGGCCGGACGGGCGCGGGACGACATCGCCTTCGACGACCTGCTGCGGATGGTGGCCGGGATCACCGCGACGAACTTCACCGACGACACCCAGCGCGACCGGGTGCTGGCCGTCGCCCTGGACGGGGTGCGCACCGAGCGCTGAGCACTCTTTGTCCTGTCAAAAGGTTGACATGATCCCCCGTGCGGCTCAGGGTGGGCGGGACAGCACATGGACCGGGCCAGAGAGGCTTTCATGGTGGATGCACTGGGTGTCGCCGTCGTCGGATTCGGCTGGATGGGCCGGGTGCACACCCAGGCGTACGCGCGCGTGCGGCACCACTACCCGCAGCTGGCCCTCCGTCCGGAGCTGATCACGGTCGCCGAGGACGTCCCGGGCCGGGCCGAGGAGGCCGCCGCGCAGTTCGGGTTCGCCTCGACCACCCGCGACTGGCGCGAGGTGGCCGCGGATCCCCGGGTGCGGGCCGTCAGCATCACCGCCCCGAACTTCCTGCACCGCGAGATCGGCGTCGCGATGGCCGAGGCCGGCAAGCACATCTGGATCGAGAAGCCGGTCGGTCTCACGGCCGAGGACGCCCGGGCGGTGGCGGACGCGGTCGCCAAGGCCGGCGTCCAGGGCGCCGTCGGCTTCAACTACCGCAACGCGCCCGCCGTGGAGGCGGCCCGCGAGCTGATCGCCTCCGGTGGGATCGGTACCGTCACCCATGTCCGCATCCGTCTCTTCAGCGACTACGCGGCCCACCCCGAGGGCGCGTTGACCTGGCGGTACGAGCGGGAGCGCGGCGGCAGCGGGGTGCTCGGCGACCTGGCCTCGCACGGCGCCGACCTGGCCCGCTTCCTGCTCGGCGACATCGCCTCGCTGACCGCCGACACGGCGGTCTTCCTGCCCGAGCGGGCCCGTCCGGCGGGCGCGACGGCGGGTCACTCCCGGGCGGCCGGCGGCGAACTCGGGCCGGTGGAGAACGAGGACTACGTCAGCTGTCTGCTGCGGTTCGCGTCCGGTGCGCGCGGAGTGCTGGAGGCCTGCCGGGTGTCGGTCGGCGAGCAGAACAACTACGGCTTCGAGGTGCACGGCACCGAGGGGGCGGTGTTCTGGGACTTCCGCCGGATGAACGAGCTCGGCGTCAGCCGGGGCACCGCGTATCAGGACCAGCCGGTGAGCACGGTGTACGTCGGCCCGGGGGCCGGTGAGTTCGGGGCGTTCCAGCCGGGGGCGGCGAACGCGATGGGTTACGACGACCTGAAGGTGATCGAGGCGTACCGCTTCCTGCGGTCCGTCGCGGAGGGGGTTCCGTACGGTGCGGGACTCGCCGATGCCGTGCACAGCGCCACGGTGCTTGACGCGATGTCACGCTCCGCTCGAAGCGGTGCCTGGGTGACGGTGGACACCCAGGACTGAGTTTTCACGCCCCCGCCGCCCCTTCCCGTCCCGTCCCTGGGGGGGGGGAATACAAAAACACACCCCCCGATTTATCCCCCCCCCCCAAGAAAGGGGAGGAG
>NZ_JBVIGS010000006.1:0-126103 GCF_055570675.1 Streptomyces sp. NPDC031111 | reverse complement strand
TTTCCCCTCCCCTTCCGCCCCTTCCCTCCCCTTCCTGGGGGTCCCCCCCCCCAGACCCCCTTCGCGCATTTCCCCGCGCCCCTGAAGGGGCGCGGGGAACTGCGCGAGCAACCCCCACCCACCCGCGCGACCCTTGGTCACCCCGGCGCCGTCGGCGGCATGTTGTACGGGGTCACCACCTGGATCGCGGACGGCAGGGTGGGCCCCGCGGCCGGCAGCGCGCCGTGCGCCCGCATCACCACATGGCACGCCTCACGCATGTCGTGACGCAGATCGTGGTGCAGCACCGCGGACAACCGGTGCTCCCGCAGCAGCCGCGTGTTGTCGTGGTCCAGATCGTGCGCGACGAACACCACGCACTCGCGCCCCGCGTCCTCGAAGGCACGCAGGGTCGCGATGTTGCCGCCGCCGATCGAGTAGACCGCGCGGATCTCCGGATCGCGTTCCAGAGCCGCCCGGACCAGGTCGTACTGGGTGGCGTCCAGGCCCTGCCCCTCGGCGATCTCGACGAGGGCGCGCGCGGGCTGCCGGGCGCGCATGGTGGCGCGGAAACCCATCTCGCGCTCCTCCTCGTTGCGGAAGAAGCCGCTGGAGAGGCTGGTGAGCACATTGCCGGGGCGGTCGCCCAGCCACTGCCCCATGAGGTAGGCCGCGGTGGCGCCCGCCGCGCGGTTGTCGCTGCCGACGTGGCCGACCCGGGCGCTGGTCGGCAGGTCCGTCACCAGGGTCACCACGGGGACGCCGGACGCCGCGAGCCGGCCGACGGCGGCGGTGATCTCGGGGACGTCCGGCGCCTTGAGGATCACGCCCTGGGAGCCGCGCCGCCCGATCCGGTCGAGGAGCGCGGCCAGGTCCCCCGCCGGGCCCGTCTCGCGGAAGTGGAAGCGGGAGCGGACCACCGCCGGGTGCAGGGAGGGCAGTTCGGCCTCCAGGGCGGCGCGGACGGCGGTCGAGAACCGCTCCGGCGACTGCATCACGATGTCGACCATGAACGTCCGGCCGACGAGCCGCACCTGGGTGCGTTGCCGGTCCAGGTCGGATATCGCCCGGTGCACCTCCCGCGCGGTGCTCTCCCGCACTCCGCCCCGGCCGTTGAGGACCCGGTCCACCGTGGCCTCGCTCAACCCTGCCTGACGTGCGATTTCCCGGATCGGGAAGGGGTGGCCCACAACGGCTCCTGAGGGGTTTTTGATGGCTTCCTGCTGGTTGTTCGAAGGGTTTGTACTGACAAGAATGACATCAGCCGCGTCGCTCCGTGACCCGAAGGGACGGCCCCATGTCCGCATCCACCCACCAGCAGGTTCCCGCGCCGGCCGCCCGGCTGTCCGAGCGGGACTGCGACCTGGACGCCTTCCGCGCGCTGGTCGAGCAGCCGACGGACGCCGCCGCATACCCGCACGCCGCCGGCGTCGAGCGGAACGTCCTGCTGTACGACGCGGACCGGCTCGCCCTCGCCGACCGCCGTGCCGTACAGGCCGAGCTGGTGCGCGCCCTCGCGGACGGCCCCGGCATCGTGGTGGTCCGCGGTGCCTTCCCGGACCCGGCCGTGGTGGACCGGACCACGGCCGTGTTCGACGCCCTGATCGCCGAACAGCGCGCCTCGGGCGCCACCGCCGGCGACCACTTCGCCAAGCCGGGCGCCAACGACCGGGTGTGGAACGCCCTGGAGAAGGCGGCCCTGTACGACCCCGAGGCGTTCGCCGAGTACTACGCCAACGAGGTGATCGCCCTGGTCTCCTCGGCCTGGCTCGGGCCCGGCTACCAGGTCACCTCCCAGGTCAACGTGGTCAACCCGGGCGGCGCGGCACAGACCGTGCACCGCGACTACCACCTCGGCTTCCTCTCCAACGAGGTCGCCGCCCGCTACCCGGCGCACGTGCACCGCCTCTCCCCCGTGCTCACCCTCCAGGGCGCGGTGGCGCACTGCGACATGCCCGTCGAGTCCGGGCCCACGCTGTACCTCCCGCACTCGCAGAAGTACGAGCCGGGGTATCTCGCCTGGCGGCTCCCGGAGTTCCGGGCGTACTTCGAGGAACACCACGTCCAGCTCCCCCTGGCCAAGGGCGACGCGGTGTTCTTCAACCCCGCGCTGTTCCACGCCGCCGGAGCCAACCGCTCGGCGGACATCCGGCGCATGGCCAATCTGCTCCAGGTGTCCTCCGCGTTCGGGCGGGCGATGGAGACGGTGGACCGGGAGGCCGTGACGGGCGCCGTCTATCCGGTGCTCCTCAGGCGCCAGGCGGAGGGCGCCGGCGAGCGCTGGCTGGAGAACGTGATCGCGGCGAGCGCCGAGGGGTACCCCTTCCCCACCAACCTGGACAGCGACCCGCCGGTCGACGGCCTCGCCCCGCCCTCGCAGGCCGATGTCGTGCGCCGGGCGCTGCGCGAGGGATGGACCGCGCGGACGCTGCGGAACGAACTGCGGGCCGGCGCCAAGCGGCGCGAGAGCTGAAAGGAACCGGACACCGTCATGGGACTTCTCGACGACAGGATCGTCCTGGTCAACGGCGGCAGCCAGGGCGTCGGTGCCGCCGTCGCCCGGGCCGCGGTACGCGAGGGCGCGGTCGTGGCCGTCAGCGGACGGCGCCCGGAGCCCGGTGAGGCGCTGGTCGCCGAACTGGCCGCGGCGGGCGGCAAGGCGATGTTCGTCCGCGCCGACCTGGCGGACGCCGAGCAGGCCAAGGCCTGTGTCGCGCGGGTGGTGGAGGCGTACGGCAGGGTCGACTGCCTGGTGAACTCCGCGGGCCTGACCTCGCGCGGGACACTGCTGGACACCACACCGGAGCTGTTCGACCAGCACATCGCGATCAACCTCAAGGGGCCCTTCTTCGCCATGCAGGCCGCCGTCGCCGACATGGTGCGGCGCGCCGCGCCCGGCACGGTCGTCAACGTCATCACGTCGTCCGCGCACGGCGGGCAGCCGTTCCTGGCGCCGTACGTCGCCGCGAAGGCCGGGCTCGTCGGGCTGACCCGGAACGCGGCGCACGCCCACCGCTGGGACCGGATCCGGATCAACGGCCTGAACATCGGCTGGACCGCCACCGAGGGCGAGGACGCCACCCAGCGCGCCTTTCACGGCGCCGGGGACGACTGGCGCGAACAGGCCGCCGCGCGGCTGCCGATGGGCAGGCTCGGCCAACCGGACGAGATCGCCGACTTCGTGGTCCTGCTGCTCTCCGACCGCTCCGGGGTGGTCACCGGCTCCGTGATCGACTGGGACCAGAACGTCCTCGGCGGCCTCGACTGACCTCCCCGTCCCCCGCTCGTACGCACCACCACGCACCACCACGCACCCAAGGAGCACCGCCCCATGCGCATCGGAATCCTCGGCCTCGGCCGCATCGGCGCCTTCCACGCCGAGACCCTGTCGGGGCTCGACGCCGTCGGGTCCCTCGTCGTCTCGGACCCGTTCACGGACGCCGCGAAGGCCGCCGCCGAGCGGTTCGGCGCGGAGATCGCGGACTCCCCCGAGGCCGTGCTCGCGGCCGGGGTGGACGGCGTGGTCGTCGCCGCGGCGACCGACGCCCACCCGGCGCTGATCCTCGCCTGTGTGGAGGCGGGCGTCCCCGTCTTCTGCGAGAAGCCCGTGGCCCGCACCATGGCCGAGGGGGTGGCGGTGCTGAAGGCCGTCGGGGGCCGGGACGTGCCGGTCCAGATCGGCTTCAACCGCCGCTTCGACGCCGGGTTCGTGGCCGCGCGGGCGGCCGTGCGCTCCGGCGAGCTGGGCACGCTGCACACCGTGCGCTCGACGACGCTGGACCCGGCGCCGCCGCCGGCCGCGTACGTCGCCGCGTCCGGGGGCATCTTCCGGGACTGCTCGGTGCACGACTTCGACATCATCCGCTGGGTGACCGGCCGCGAGGTGACCGAGGTGTACGCGGCCGGCGGCAACCGGGGCGCCGACTACATCAGGGAGGCGGGCGACGCCGACACCACCGGCGCCGTCCTCACGCTGGACGACGGCACCCTCGCGGTCGTCTCCAACAGCCGGCACAACGGCCGGGGCCACGACGTCCGCATGGAGATCCACGGTTTCGCGGACTCCGTCGCGGTGGGCCTGGAGGACAAGCTGCCGCTGCGGTCGGTGGAGCCGGGCGCGACCTTCCCGGCGGGCACCCCGCACGACTTCTTCATGGACCGCTTCGCCGCCGCCTACCGCGCCGAACTGACCGCCTTCACCGAGGTCGTGGCCGGGACCCGGCCCTCGCCGTGCACGATCGAGGACGCCCTGGAGGCCGGCTGGATCGCCGAGGCGTGCACACTGTCGCTGCACGAGCACCGTCCCGTCACCCTGGAGGAGGTACGGCAGGCATGAGCGGACCCGGCCGGGAACCCCTGCGCATCGGAATTCTGGGCGCCGCGCGGATCACCGAGCGTTCCCTCGTCGCCCCGGCCCGGGCGACCGGCCACCGCCTGGTCGCGGTGGCCGCCCGCGACCGCGCCCGCGCGGAGGCGTTCGCCGCTGCCCACGGTGTGGAGCGGACCCTCGGCTCGTACGCCGAGCTGCTCGCGGATCCCGAGGTGGACGTCGTCTACAACCCCCTCGCCAACGGCCTGCACGGCCCGTGGAACCTCGCGGCGCTGGCGGCCGGCAAGCACGTCCTGACGGAGAAGCCGTCGGCGAGCAACGCGGCGGAGGCGGAGGACGTGCGGGAGGCGGCCGAGAAGTCCGGCGGCGTCTTCATGGAGGCCTTCCACTACCTCTTCCACCCGGTCACCCGGCGGCTGCACGAGCTGCTGTCCTCGGGTGAGCTCGGCGAACTCCGCCATGCGGAGGCGATGGTGGCGATCCCCGCCCCGGAGGATTCCGACCCCCGCTGGTCGCTCTCCCTGGCCGGGGGCGCTCTGATGGACCTGGGCTGCTACAGCCTGCACGCGCTGCGCGTGCTCGCCCCCTGGGCCAGCGGCGCTCCCCGCCTGCGGGCGGCCAGGGCGGGGGAACGCGCGGGCGCGCCGGGCGTCGACGAGTGGCTGGACGCCGACCTGGAGTACCCGGGCGGCGCGACCGGCACCGCCCGCTGCCACATGGCGTACGACCGGCTGGAGATGAGCATCCGGGTCGTCGGCAGTCGGGGTGAGGCGACGGCCCCCAACTTCGTGCTTCCGCAGCGGGACGACCGTGTCGTCGTCCGCACGCCGGACGGCGAACGCACGGAACGCCTCGGCACGCGGTCGTCGTACACGTACCAGCTGGAGGCGTTCGCCGCCCGGGTGCGCGCCGGTACGGCGCTTCCTTTGGACGCGGATGACGCGGTGACGACTATGCGGTTGATCGACGCGTGCTACGAGGCGGCGGGGCTGGCCCCACGGCCCCGTAGCACGGCCTGACGACGTACAGCTGTCCCTCGTTGAACGGTGGCCCGCGTCGTTGGCTGTGCCCACCCTCCCCCACTCTCGGCTTCGCTCGAGCGGGGGGACCCCCATCGCCCTGCGGAACGACTGCCCACAGCGCCTCACTGGTACAGCGCGGGTTTTCCCACCAAATCGACCTCCACCCGGCCGCCTTCCTCCAGCGCCCGCACCCCCGCCTCGCAGACGGCCGCGGCGGCGTAGCCGTCCCACGTGCTGGGGCCGGTGATCCCGCCGCGGCGGGTGGTGTCGACCCAGGCCTGGATCTCGTCGTCGTAGGCCTGGGCGAAGCGTTCGGTCCAGTCCTGGGTGATGGTGCCGCCCCAGCGGCCGGCCATGTTGGTGACCAGGGCGTGGCCGTCGCCGACGCGGGCGGTGCCGCGTTCGCAGACGGCCTCGGCCTGCACCTGGTAGCCGAAGCCGCAGTTGACGAAGATCTCGACGTCGGAGAGCGCGCCGCCGTCGGTCTCCAGGACGACGAACTGCGGGTCGCGCAGCCCCTCGGGGGCACCGGCCGACGGCGTGGGGCGCAGCACCGTCACGGCGGTGATCTCGTGGCCGAGCAGCCAGCGGGTGGCGTCCACCTCGTGGGCGACGGAGTCGCTGATCAGCATGGAGCTGGTGAAGAAGGGCGGGCTGGCCACGTTGCGGTGGCGGTTGTGCAGCATCAGCGGGCGGCCCAGCTGACCGCTCTCCAGCAGGGCCTTGAGCCGCACGTACTCGGTGTCGTAGCGGCGCATGAAGCCGACCTGGACGCGGCGGTGGCCGAGTGCCTGTTCCGCTTCGAGGACGCGCAGCGCGGAGGCCGCGTCGGGGGTGAGCGGCTTCTCGCACAGGACGGGCAGATCGTGCTCGAACGCGGTGAGCAGGGCGGCCTCGTGGGCGGGCCCGGAGGAGGCGATGAGTACGGCGTCGACGTCGGCCGCCGCCATCGCGGCGGCCGGGTCGGTGTGGACCGCGCAGCCGTCGATGCCCGCGGCGACGGCCTTGGCCCGTTCGGCGTCGATGTCCACGACGGCGGCCACCCGCGCGCCGCTGACGACCCGGTCGATGCGGCGTACGTGGTCCGCGCCCATGCGGCCGGCACCGATGACGGCGATGCCGAGCGGTTCGCGCCGGTTCATCTCAGGCACCGCAGGAGCGGAGGAACTTGCGGGTGCGTACGGCGATCGGCAGCGGCTTGTCCGGCTCGCACGGGTACATGTCCTGCTCGACGATGGCGAAGAGGTCCACGCCCAGTTTCTGGGCGGCGGTGAGGACCGGACCCAGCTCGGGGACTCCGGCGGGCGGTTCGCACATGACCCCGCGCTGGACGGCGGGTCCGAACGGGATCTCGTTCTTGACGACGTCGGCGAGGATCTCCGGGTCCACCTGCTTGAGGTGCAGATAGCCGATGCGTTCGCCGTAGGTCTCGATCAGCTTGACGCTGTCGCCGCCGCAGTAGGCGTAGTGGCCGGTGTCCAGGCAGAGGTTGACCAGGCCGGAGTCGGTCGAGTCGAGGAAGCGTTCGACGTGCTCCTCGGTGTCGATGTGGGTGTCGGCGTGCGGGTGGACGACGATGTCGAGCCCGTACGTCTCCCTCACCTCGCGGCCGAGGCGTTCCATGCCCTTGGTGAGGTGGCCCCACTGCTCGGTGGTGAGCTCCGGGGGCTCGAGGATCTCGGCGGTCTTGTCGTCGCGCCAGAAGGACGGGATGACGACGAGGTGCTTCGCGTCCATCGCCCGGGTGAGCGCGGCGACCCGGCTGACCTGTTCCCAGGTGGCGTCCCATTCGGACGGGCCGCGGTGCAGTCCGCAGAAGATGGTGCCGGCGGAGACCTTCAGGCCCCGCCGCTCCACCTCGTCGGTGAGGCGGGCCGGGTCGGTGGGGAGATAGCCGTAGGGGCCGAGTTCGATCCAGGAGTAGCCGGCCTCGGCGACCTCGTCGAGGAAGCGCTGCCAGGGCACCTGCTGCGGGTCGTCGGGGAACCAGACGCCCCAGGAGTCGGGGGCGGAGCCGACCCGGATGCGGTCGAGCGCGACTGCCATGTCAGGACTTTCCTTCCGGAGTTGCGGCTACGGGGGCCTGGAGGTCGCCCTCCTCGGGGAGTTCCTCGGTGTCGACGCCGCGCACCTGCGCCAGCTCGTGCTTGAGGGCGGCCAGTTCGGCGCCGCCGGCCATGTGGTTGGTGAGCTCTTCGAGGCCGATCTCGCCGCGGGAGGCGGACAGTTCCATGGTGCCCAGGCGCAGCACGCTGAAGTGGTCGCCGACCATGTAGGCGTGGTGCGGGTTGTGGGTGATGAAGATGACGCCGAGGCCGCGGTCGCGGGCCATCGCGATGTACTTCAGGACCACTCCGGACTGCTTGACGCCGAGGGCGGCGGTGGGCTCGTCGAGGATGAGGACGCGGGCGCCGAAGTAGACGGCGCGGGCGATGGCGACGCACTGTCGCTGGCCGCCGGAGAGGGTGCCGATGGGCTGTTCCAGGTCGTCCAGGACGATGCCCATGTTGCGCAGTTCCTCGTCGGCCGTGCGCTTCATGCGGTCGATGTCGAGACGGCGGACGGGCCAGGGGCCCTTGGTCATCTCGGAGCCGAGGAAGAAGTTCCGCCACACCGGCATCAGCGGGACGACCGCGAGGTCCTGGTAGACGGTGGCGATGCCCTTGTCGAGGGCCTCGCGGGGGGTGGAGAAGCGCACGGGTGCGCCATCGACGAGGAATTCGCCCTCGGTGTGCTGGTGCAGCCCCGAGATGATCTTGATGAGGGTGGACTTGCCGGCGCCGTTGTCGCCGAGGACGCAGGTCACCTTGCCGGGGTGGACGGTGAGGTCGACTCCGTGCAGGGCGCGGATGTTGCCGTAGGACTTGCCGGCGGCGCGGAGTTCGACCAGGGGGCGGTCGCCGTCGGTGCCGGTGGTCTTGTCGGTCATGGGGGTCACCTCCGGGTCGCCGTGCGCTGGACCCACAGATTGATGAGGACGGCGCCGAGCAGCATCACGCCGAGGAAGGCCTTGAACCAGTCGGGGTTCCAGCCGGCGTAGACGATGCCCTGCTGCACCATGCCGAACATGAAGGCACCGAAGACCGGGCCGATCGCGGAACCGTAGCCGCCGGTCAGCAGACATCCGCCGATGACCGCCGCGGCGATGTAGATGAGCTCCTGGCCCACGCCCTCGCCGGACTGGACGGTGTTGAAGGAGAACAGGTTGTGCATGCCGACGAACCAGGCGCCGAAGCCGACCAGCATGAACAGGGAGATCTTGGTGAAGGTGACGGGGACGCCGACCGCGCGGGCGCTCTCCTTGTTGCCGCCGACCGCGAAGATCCAGTTGCCGTACCTGGTGCGCAGCAGCACCCAGGTGGCGAGGGCCGCGAAGACGATCCACCACACCACGGTGATCTTCACCTGTACGCCGCCGACGTCGAAGGAGGAGGCGAAGAGCGCCTTGGCCTGGTCGAAGCCGTCCATGTCGCTGATGTCGTCGGTGGCAACGTTGCCGGTGACCAGCTTCGTCACGGCGAGGTTGACGCCCTGGAGGATCAGGAAGGTGCCGAGCGTGACCAGGAAGCTGGGCAGACCCGTTTTGACCAGCATCCAGCCGTTGAACGCGCCGATCGCGAGGGAGACCGCGAGGGCGACGATGACGCCCATCCACACGTTCAGGGTGAGCTGGTAGCTGAGCATGCTCGCGGTCAGGGCAGACGTCACGACGGCGACACCGGCCGAGAGGTCGAACTCGCCGCCGATCATCAGCAGGGCCACGGGCAGTGCCATGATCCCGATGACCGACGACTGGTACAGGATGTTCGCCATGGAACTCGCGTCGCGCACCGGCGGCGCGGCGAACAGGAAGAACACCACGACGGCCACGGCTCCGAGGAAGACGCCGACCTCGGGCCTGGCGAGCAGGCGCCGCGCCGCCGGGCGCCGCGCGGTGCGGCCGTCGGTCTGTTTCGGGCCGGGGGCCGGCGGTGTGCTCACCGCCGGCTCAGCCTGTCGGGCCATGCTCATCACCGAGTGCCCTTCGCGGCGTACTCGGAGACCGCGTCGACGTTGGACTTGTCGACGAACGCCGGGCCGGTCAGCACCGGCTGCTCACCGCCACCGCTGTAGTTGCCGTTGTTCTTGTAGAGCCACAGACCGTCGATGGCGAGGTAGCCCTGGAGGTAGGGCTGCTGGTCCACGGCGAACTCGATGTCGCCGGCCTCGATCGCCTTGGTCAGGTCCTTGTTGAGGTCGAAGGTGGCGACCTTCGCCTTGCTGCCCGCGTCGCCCACCGACTGCACCGCGGTCGGCGCGAAGGGCGCGCCGAGGGTGACGACGTAGTCGATGGCGGAGTCCTGCTTCAGCTTGGCGGTGATGGTCGACTTCACCGACGGCATGTCGGTGCCGTTGACGTTGAGGATCTGGGTCTCGCCCTCGAAGGTCTTCTTCACCCCGTCGCACCGCTGGGTCAGGCCGACGTTGCCCTGCTCGTGGATGACGCAGACGGTGTTCTTCGCGCCGACCTCGTTGAGCTTCTTGCCGAACGCCTCGCCCGCCACCGACTCGTCCTGGCCGAAGAACTCCAGCAGGCCGAGTTCCTTCCAGTCGCTCAGCCCGGAGTTGAGGCCCACGACCGGGATGCCGGCCGCGTTGGCCTTGGCTATGACGGCCTTGAGGGCGTCCGGCTTGGCGAGGGTGACCGCGATGCCGTCGACCTTCTGGTCGATCGCGTTCTGCACGAGGTTGGCCTGGGTGCCGGCGTTCGGGTCGTTGCTGTAGATGAGGTCGACGTTGTCCTTGGCGGCCGCGGCCTCGGCGCCCTTGCGGACGATGTCCCAGAACGTGTCACCGGGCGCCTGGTGGGTGACCAGGGCGACCTTCATGCGGGGCGTGGTGGCCTTGCCCGCGGAGGCGCCGGCTCCGCCCTCCTCGGACTTCTTGCCTCCGGAACCGCTGGAGCAGCCGGCGAGGGTCAGGGCGGCTGCCGCCGCGACCGCGACGAACGGCGCGATTCTGCGGGAGCGGGTGTGAGAAGAGCGGTCCATCTGTCCTGCACCTCACTGTGCTACGCGGGGAAAGGGCGGGAGTCCGAGGATCCGGTGCCCGGAACCTCGGGAGTCCGGGGGTGTGCCGTGGAACACGGCTGTTGTGCTGGGACGCGATCCAATCCCCAGAAGCGCCCGCTGTCAATACTTTGTTAAGACATCATTTCACGAGCTAGTCCGAATGTAAGTACAAACTATTGACATCGCCGCCCTCCGAGACCTACACCTGGGAGGCGGCAGGTCCCTGGAATCACGTCCCCACCGTGGCAGGGCGCCCTGGGACCCGCATCCCCAGCAGCTCGAGGAGCGTCGCTCAATGGCCCACTCACCACAGTATTTCGACCTGATCACCATGGGTCGCATCGGGGTCGATCTTTATCCACTGGAGACCGGTGTCCCGCTGTCCCGGGTGGAGACGTTCGGGAAATTCCTGGGCGGATCGGCCGCGAATGTCGCGGTGGCGGCCGCCCGACTGGGCCGTTCCACGGCGCTGATCACCCGCACCGGTGACGACCCGTTCGGCACCTTCCTGCACGAGGCGCTGAGGGACTTCGGCGTGGACGACCGCTGGGTCACACCGGTCGCCGCGTACCCCACTCCCGTCACCTTCTGCGAGATCTTCCCGCCGGACGACTTCCCGCTCTACTTCTACCGCCGCCCCAAGGCCCCCGACCTGGAGATCCACGCCGACGAGCTGGACCTGGCCGCCGTACGCGCGGCCGGGATCTTCTGGATCACCGGCACCGGCCTGAGCGAGGAGCCGAGCCGCACCTCCACCCTCACCGCCCTGCGAGCCCGTGACAGGGCCGGAACCACCGTCTTCGACCTGGACTGGCGCCCCATGTTCTGGCGGGACCCCGAGCAGGCCCGCCCGTACTACCGCGAGGCGCTGCGCCACGCGACGGTCGCGGTCGGCAACCTGGACGAGTGCGAGGTCGCCACCGGTGTGCGCGAGCCCGAGGCCTGCGCCGAGGCGCTGCTGGCGGCCGGGGTGGAGCTGGCCGTGGTGAAGCAGGGCCCGAAGGGCGTGCTCGCCGTGCACCGCGACGGCACCCGGGCCGAGGTGCCGCCGGTGCCGGTCGAGGTGGTCAACGGCCTCGGCGCGGGCGACGCCTTCGGCGGCTCGCTCTGCCACGGTCTGCTCTCCGGCTGGGACCTGGAGCGGACCATGCGCCACGCCAACGCGGCCGGTGCCCTCGTCGCCTCGCGCCTCGCCTGTTCGTCCGCCATGCCGACCGGGCCGGAGGTAGCGGACCTCCTCGCGCGAGCCGCGTCGCCGAACGCGGCGGGCCTGCCGAGCCAGTCCTGAACGGAGCCCTTCCTTGAATCTCAGCATCCCCGACCTCACCACGGTCCGCGCCCGGAACCCGGAGGCCGTCGCCGAGGCCGCCGCCCGCCGGGCGCGCCGCCCGCTGATCGGCGACAGCGGCCGGCTGATGATCGTGGCCGCCGACCACCCCGCCCGGGGCGCGCTCGGCATCGGCGACCGCAGGCTTGCCATGGCGAACCGCGCCGACCTGCTGGAGCGTCTCTGCGTCGCGCTGTCCCGCCCGGGCGTGGACGGGGTGCTGGCCACCGCCGACATCCTGGAGGACCTGCTGCTCCTCGGGGCGCTGGAGAACAAGGTCGTCATGGGCTCGATGAACCGGGGCGGCCTGGCCGGGGCGGCCTTCGAGATGGACGACCGCTTCACCGGCCACCGGGCGGAGGACATCGCCCGGCTGGGCTTCGACGCGGGCAAGCTGCTGGTGCGCATCGACTACGACGACCCGGGTTCGCTGGCCACCATGGAGTCCGCCGCCCGCGCCGTCGACGCCATGGCGGAACGCCGGCTGCCGCTGTTCGTGGAGCCGTTCATCTCCCGCCGGGTGGACGGCCGGGTCCGCAACGACCTGTCCGCCGAGGCCGTCACCCGCTCGATAGCCATCGCCTCCGGTCTGGGCGGCACCTCCGCCTACACCTGGCTGAAACTCCCCGTCACCGACGACGTCGACGACATGCCCGAGGTCCTTCAGGCCTCGACGCTGCCCGTGGTGCTGCTCGGCGGGGAGGTAGGCGACCAGGAGGCGGCGTACGAGCGGTGGGGCAAGGCGCTGCGGCTGCCCACCGTGCAGGGGATGGTCGTCGGCCGCTCGCTGCTCTACCCGGCCGAGGGCAGTGTGGAGACGGCGGTCGACACGGCCGTCGGCCTGTTGTGAGAAGCCCGTTACGACACGGAGGCATGCCATGACGTACCACCTTCCCGCGGGCAAGGCCCTCGGCGGCCCCTACGTCGTCGACGTGACCCCGGAGACCGCCGGCTGGGGTTACTCCAGCCTGCGCGTGCTGGAGCTGCCGCCGGGCGGCGCGCACACCTTCGACGCCGGTGACAGCGAGTGGATCGTGCTGCCGCTGAGCGGCGGCTGCACGGTCACCGCCGACGACGACTTCGGCCATGACACCTTCGAACTCACCGGCCGCACCGGTGTGTTCGACGGCGTCACCGACTTCGCCTACGTCCCGCGCGACGCCCGCGCGACGGTCTCCTCGGACGGGGGCGGACGGTTCGCGCTCACCGGCGCCCGCTGCACCCGCCGGCTGCCCGCCCGCTACGGACCGGCCGCCGACGTCCCCGTGGAGCTGCGCGGCACCGGGAACTGCTCCCGGCAGGTCAACAACTTCGGGGCCGCAGGCGTCTTCGAGTGCGACAAGCTGATCGCGGTGGAGGTGCTCACCCCGGGCGGCAACTGGTCGTCCTTCCCTCCGCACAAGCACGACGAGCACCGGCCCGGCGAGGAGTCCCTGCTGGAGGAGATCTACTACTTCGAGTTCGCCGGCCACGACGGCACCCCCGGCCTGGGCTACCAGCGGGTCTCCCCGTCCGGTCCGGGCCGCGACACGGACGTCCTGGCCGAGGTGCGCGACGGCGACGTCGTCCTCATCCCGGACGGCTGGCACGGACCGTCCATGGCCGTGCCCGGCCACCACATGTACTACCTCAACGTCATGGCAGGACCCGAGGCCGAACGCGCCTGGCTGATCTGCGACCACCCCGACCACGCCTGGATCCGCGCCACCTGGCCGGACCAGGCCGTCGACCCCCGACTCCCCCTCTACACCGCACCGGAGAGGTCCGCATGAGCGCCACCACCCGCCGACTGACGACCGCCCAGGCCCTGGTGCGGTTCCTGTCCGCCCAGTACACCGAACGCGACGGCGTGCGCCGCCGGCTGATCGCGGGCACCTGGGGCATCTTCGGCCACGGCAACGTGGCCGGGATCGGGCAGGCCCTCGTCGAGCACCGCGACGTCATGCCGTTCCACCAGGGCCGCAACGAACAGGCGATGGTGCACGCCGCCGTCGGGTACGCCCGCCAGCTGAACCGGCTCTCGGCGCAGGCGGTGACGACGTCCATCGGCCCCGGCGCGACGAACATGGTCACCGGCGCGGCCCTCGCCACCATCAACCGGCTGCCGGTGCTCCTGCTCCCCGGCGACTACTTCGCCTCGCGCGCCGCCGACCCGCTGCTCCAGCAGCTCGAACACCCCGTCGAGGCCGATGTGTCGGTCAACGACACGTTCCGCCCGGTGTCGCGGTACTTCGACCGCGTGACCCGCCCCGAGGCCCTGATCCCGTCCGCCCTCAACGCCGTGCGGGTGCTCGCCGACCCGGCCGAGACCGGCGCGGTGACGCTGGCCCTCCCCCAGGACGTGCAGGCCGAGGCGTACGACTGGCCGGAGGAGTTCTTCGCCGAGCGCGTCTGGACCGTACGCCGTCCCGCCCCGGACCCGGTCGAGGTCGCGGCGGCCGTGGCGGCCGTACGGGCCGCGCGGCGCCCGCTGATCGTCGCGGGCGGCGGGGTCCACCACAGCGAGGCCGAGGAGGCGCTGAAGGCGTTCGTCGACGCCACCGGCATCCCGGTCGCCTCCACCCAGGCCGGCAAGGGCTCCCTGCGCCACGACCACCCCGCCGACCTCGGCGGCATCGGCCACACCGGCACGGCCGTCAGCGACGAACTCGCCCGCACCGCCGACCTGGTGATCGGCGTCGGCACCCGCTACTCCGACTTCACCACCGCCTCCGGCACCCTCTTCCAGAACCCGGACGTGCGCTTCCTCAACCTCAACATCACCGGTTTCGACGCGCACAAGCTGGCGGCCCGCACCCTGGTCTGCGACGCGCGGACGGGTCTGGAACGGCTCACCGGGGAACTGGCCGGGCACCGGGTGGAGGAGTCGTACGCGGCCGAGTACCGGGCCGGCAAGGAGCGCTGGGATCAGGTCGTCGAGAACTCGTACCGCGCCGACGACGACACGGCCGTACCGACGCAGACGCAGGTGCTCGGCGCGCTGGACGCGGTCGTCGGCGACGACGACGTGCTGATCAACGCGGCCGGTTCGCTCCCCGGCGACCTGCACAAGCTGTGGCGCTCGCGCAGCCCCCGCCAGTACCACCTGGAGTACGGCTACTCCTGCATGGGCTACGAGATCCCGGCCGCGCTCGGCGTGCAGCAGGCCGCTCCCGGCACCCCGGTCTGGGCGCTGGTCGGCGACGGCACCTATCTGATGATGCCGACGGAGATCGTCACCGCGGTCCAGGAGGGACTGCCGATCAAGCTGGTCCTGATCCAGAACCACGGGTACGCCTCCATCGGCGGCCTGTCGGAGTCGGTGGGCGCCGAGCGTTTCGGCACCGCCTACCGGCACCGGGCCGCCGACGGCACCTTCACCGGCGCCCCGCTGCCCGTGGACCTGGCCGCGAACGCGGCCAGCCTCGGCATGGAGGTGCTGCGCGCCAAGACCGTCCGGGAGCTGCGGAACGCGCTGGCCGAGGCCCGCGCCGCCGACCGGCCGACGTGCGTGTACGTCGAGACCGACCCCGCCCCCACCGCTCCCCCGGCCGAGGCCTGGTGGGACGTGCCGGTGGCGGAGGTGTCCGACCGCGAGGCCGCCGTACGGGCCCGCGAACGGTACGACGCCGAGGTCGCCGGCCGCCGTCGGCACCTGTAGCGACCCGTGACCCCGTTCGCGTTCTCAACTGGGAGGAACTCCATGGCGAAGACCGGTGATCCCGCACGTGCCGCGACCCGACCCGCGCTGAGCACCCTGGACTTCGCCCTGGACCGGGGCAGTCCGGTGCCGCTCTACTACCAGCTGGCGCAGCAGCTGGAGGCGGCGATAGAGCAGGGCGTCCTCGCCCCCGGCAACCTCCTGGGCAACGAGGTCGACCTGTCGGTGCGCCTCGGTCTGTCCCGCCCCACCGTCCGCCAGGCCATCCAGTCCCTCGTCGACAAGGGACTCCTGGTCCGGCGGCGCGGGGTGGGCACGCAGGTGGTGCACAGTCAGGTCCGGCGCCCCCTGGAGCTGAGCAGTCTCTACGACGACCTGGAGGCGGCCGGGCAGGGCCCTACCACCCAGGTGGTCCGCAACGAGACGGTCCCGGCGTGCGCGGACGTGGCCGCCGCCCTGGGACTGGCCGTGGGCAGCGACGTCGTCCTGCTGGAACGCCTGCGCCACACCCACGGCCAGCCGGTCGCCCTGCTGTGCAACTACCTCCCGTCGGGGCTGCTCGGCCTCGACAGCGCCCGTCTGGAGTCGACCGGCCTGTACCGGATGATGCGCTCGGCCGGCATCGTCCTGCACAGCGCCCGCCAGACCGTCGGCGCCCGGGCGGCCACCGCGGAGGAGGGCTCCCGGCTGGACGAGAAGGAGGGCGCCGCCCTGCTCACCATGCAGCGCACGGCCTACGACGACACCGGCCGGCCGGTGGAGTACGGCACCCACATCTACCGCGCGTCCCGGTACTCCTTCGACTTCCAGCTGCTGGTCAGACCGTGAGGGGCCGGGCCGGCGGGTCAGTGCGCCGCGTCCAGCCGGGCCCGCTGCTCCGGCGACAGCTCCAGGTCCACCGCGCCCAGGTTCTCCTCCAGTTGCGCCAGTGACGACACCCCGGCCAGCGGCAGGATCGGCAGCTCGTGGCCGATCTGCCAGGCCAGCACCACCTGGTTGACGGTCGCCCCGGTCTCCCGCGCGACCTCCCGCAGCACCGCGAGGCGGGCCGGGGTGCCCGGGTGGTCGTAGTCGCCGGGCAGCCGTTCGGGGCGGGTGTAGGCGCCCCTGAGCAGCGGTGAGTAGGCGACCAGGGTCAGGGTGGGCTCGGCCCGCAGATAGCCGGCCAGCTCCGGGCCGGCGTGGCCCAGGCTGCCGTCCGGGAAGAGGTCGTCCGGGACGTCGGTGCGGGGGCGCAGATGGCTGTGCTGGTACTGGAGGACCTCGTAGCCGGGCAGCCCGGCCGCCGCCGCGAGGGCGCGGGCGCGCTCCACCCGCCAGACGGCCTGGTTGCTGACGCCGAGCAGGCCCACCGTGCCCTCGGCGACCAGTTCCCCGAAGCCCTCGACCGTCTCCCGCTGGGGGACGGTGTGGTCGTCGATGTGCGCGTACAGCAGGTCCAGCCGCTCCATGCCGAGCCGTTCCCGGCTGCGCTCGGACGCCTCCCGTATCACCTTGGCGGACAGGCCCTCGGGGTTGTCGGTGTAGCTCGTGCCGGGGGCGAGCGGGCGGGCGCCGAGCTTGGTCGCGACGACGATCTCCGCGCCGATACCTCGGCTGCGGCGCCAGCGGCCGAGCAGTTCCTCGCTCTGCCCGCCCTGGCCGCCGTCGGTCCAGAAGGCGTAGTTGTCGGACGTGTCGATGAAGTTCCCGCCGGCCTCGACATAGCGGTCGAGCAGGGCGAAGGAGGTCTTCTCGTCGGTCACCGAGCCGAACAGCATGGCGCCGAGCGCGAGCACGCTCACCTCGCGGCTGTGCGGGCCGGTGCCGATGGTGCGGTACTTCATGGGTGATCCCTCCCGTTTCGTTCCCCGTTGTCGGGGCACGGCACGGGAGTCTTCCGCTTGAAGAGCGCTTCAAGTCAAGCGCCGGCCAGGGCACTTCACGGATCGGAACTGATCCACTCGGCCGTTCGTCCTGAAGGACGAGTGGAGCGGATGGGAAACCGGGTGGAACAGCGGGAGCAGGACAGCGGTGTGACTTCGGCGGGAGCGGCGGCGGTGCCCCGGCCGGGGCGGCGCTGGTGGGACCGGACGCGGGGGCGGGTGCTCGCCGGGTTCGCGGTGCTGACGGCCGGGCTGCTGGCGTTCCACCGCGCGGTGCCCAACTCGCCGGGGCACCTGGGCAGTCTGCTGGAGACGTTCCTGCCGTGGCTCGGGCCGGCGATCGTCCCGCTGCTCGGCCTGGCCCTGCTGCGCCGTTCGGCCGTCGCCCTGGTGGCCCTGCTCGCGCCGGCCGCGGCGTGGACGTACGTCTTCGGCGGGCTGCTCCTGCCCGGGGGGAAGGCGGGCCCGCACGACCTGGTCGTGGTGCAGCACAACGTCAGCGACGAGAACACCGACCCGGCGGGCACGGCCCGCGCCCTCGCCGCACCGGGACCCGATCTCCTCGCGCTGGAGGAACTGGTGCCCCCCGCGCTGTCGGTCTACGAGCGGACGCTCGCCCGGGACTACCCGTACCACGTGGTCCGGGGCACCGTCGGCCTCTGGTCGAGGCATCCGCTCACGGATGCCCGGCCCCTCGACATCAAACCGCGGGCGATCACGGAGCCGTGGAATCGCGGACTGCGGGCCGTGGTCCACACGCCGCACGGCGAGGTCGCGGCGTATGTGGCACACCTGCCGTCGGTGCGCGTGGGGGCGAGCGGTCTCGCCTCCTCCCGGCGCGACGAGAGCGCCGGGCTGCTGGGCGAGGCCGTCGCCGCCGAGCCCCTGGACCGGGTGATCCTGCTGGGCGATCTCAACGGCACGGTCGAGGACCGCGGGCTGGCCCCGCTGACCTCACGGCTGAGCGCGGCGAAGCGTGGTTTCGCCCTCAGTTTCCCCGCCGCGCTGCCGCTGACCCGGATCGACCAGGTGATGGCCCGCTCGGCGACCGTCGCCCACATCCGCACCCTGCCCGCCACCGGCAGTGACCATCTGCCGGTCGCCGCGCGGATCAGGCTGCGCTGAGGGAGCGGCGCAAGCGGAAAGGCCGTACCGGAGAGTTCCGATACGGCCCGACGACCTGCTCTGTCGCAAGTCGGGACGACAGGATTTGAACCTGCGACCCCTTGACCCCCAGTCAAGTGCGCTACCAAGCTGCGCCACGTCCCGGTGCGCTCCTGCGCGGGTGAACCGCGTAAGCGCGCGAACAGCACTTTACCTCACGCCCCGGGCCGCGCCGAAGCGGGACCGGACGCGGGACAATCGGCGTATGGGCAGCACGGAGAGCACTTCCTCGGGCCGGACGGCCGCCGCGCGGGACCGGGACACCGAGGGGCGGGCGCGCAACGCGCGGCCGCGGGACGGGCTGGGGCGTCCCCTGCCGTACGGCACGGAAGGCGTGCCCCGGCAGCCCGAGGGGGTGGTGCGGCGGCCGGAGGAGAGCGTCGCGGAGGCGCAGCGCCTGCTGGACGAGGGGAAGCCGTTCCACGCGCACGAGGTGTTCGAGGACGCCTGGAAGTCGGGGCCGGAGGAGGAGCGCGAGCTGTGGCGGGGGCTGGCCCAGCTCGCCGTGGGGCTCACCCATGCCGCGCGTGGGAACGTCACGGGCGGGGCACGGCTGCTGCGGCGCGGGGCCGGCGCGGTGGAGGCGTGGGCCGCGGGCGCGTCTCACCGGCCGCACGGGATCGATCTTCCCGGGGTGATCGGATGGGCCCGGGACCTGGCCGCCGAGGTGGAGGCGGGCGTTCCGGTGGACGCGGGGGCGCGGGCGCCCCGGCTGCGGGGGGCCGTCTCCTGACGGAGGGGTCGGGTGCGGTGCACGCGCTGTCAGTGGCGTGCGGCAGACTCGGGGCGTGCGAGAGATTCATGTCATCGGTATCGGCGCGGGCGACCCCGACCAGCTGACCCTGCAAGCGGTCAAGGCACTGCGGAGCACGGACGTGTTCTTCATCCTGGACAAGGGCGAGGCGAAGGCGGATCTGACCCGGCTGCGCCGGGACATGCTCGACGCGCACATACCGGAGGGCACCTACCGTGTCGTCGAGGCGCGGGACCCGGAGCGGGACCGTGCGGCCGGAGGGTCGGCCTACTCCCCCGCCGTCGGGGACTGGCGCAGTGCCCGCGCGGACATCTACGAGCGGCTGATCTCCGAGGAGCTGGGCGAGGACCAGACCGGGGCCTTCCTGGTGTGGGGGGATCCGGCGCTGTACGACAGCACGATCGGCATCCTCGAGGAGATTCTGGAGCGCGGCGGTGTCGCCTTCGGCTACGACGTCGTGCCGGGCATCAGCAGCGTCTCGGCGCTGGTCGCCCGGCACCGTACGGGGCTCAACCGGGTCGCCCGCCCGGTGCAGATCACCACGGGTCGGCGGCTCGCCGAGGGGTTCCCGGAGGGCGTGGACGACGTCGTGGTGATGCTGGACGCCCATCAGAGCTTCCGCGCGTACGCCGACCAGGACATGGACATCTACTGGGGCGCCTACATCGGCACGCCCGACGAGATCCTCGTCTCCGGGCCGCTCGCCGAGGCGGCTCCGCGTATCGAGCGGCTCCGGGCGGAGGCGCGCGAGCGCAAGGGCTGGATCATGGACACGTATCTGCTGCGCCGCAGACCGGCCGAGGGCTGAGCTGACGGTCCGGCCGGCCGACGACCACCCGCCGGGGCGCGGTCTGCCGCGGGCCGAGCAGCAGAGCCTGGAGCGGGCGGCCGGGCGGGGGACGAACCGCCCGGTCACGGTCGGCCGAGGGCGTCCAGCCAGTGCAGGGCCGTCGACACGTCCGGGACTGCCGTCACCCCGTCCGGCAGGGGCGGGCGGCGTACGACGACGACCGGGAGCGCGAGGTCACGCGCAGCGGTGAGCTTGGCGGAGGTGGCCGCGCCGCCGCTGTCCTTCGTCACCAGGACGTCGACGCGGTGGCCGCGCAGCAGGGCCGTCTCGTCGGCCACGGTGAAGGGGCCGCGGGCCAGCAGGACGTGCGTCTGCGGCGGCAGGGGCGGCTCGGGCGGCTCAACCGACCGGGCGAAGAAGCACAGGTCCGTCAGGTGGGCGAAGGCTCCGAGTCCGAGGCGGCCGGTGGTGAGGAGCACCCGTTGTCCGAGCCGGGGCAGCAGGTCGGCCGCCGCCTCCAGTGACGGGACCGGGTGCCAGCGGTCCCCGGGGCCAGGGCGCCAGCCGGGGCGGCGCAGCACCACCAGGGGCAGGCCGGTGGCGGCCGCGGCCCGTGCCGCGTTCGCCGTGATCGTCCGGGCGAACGGGTGCGTGGCGTCGACCACGGCGTCCACGCCCTGCTCGCGCAGCCAGTCCGCCAGTCCCTCGGCCCCGCCGAAACCGCCGACGCGCACCTCGCCGACGACCTCGCCCGGCCGTCTCACCCGTCCGGCGAGGGAGGTGGTGACCCTGGTTCCGGGGCGGTCGGCGAGCTCGGCGGCCAGTTCGCGTGCCTCGGTGGTGCCGCCGAGGACCAGCACGTGAGGGGACATGGCGCCGAGGGTACGAGGCCCGCACGGCGCGTCCGGCACCGGCCCGTCGGCCGATGATCGCCATCCGGCCGCACACACGTGCGCTCACGTCCTACGATGACGCCGGGCGACTGGAGGAGTCATGGCCGTGGACTGGAGCAGGCAGGGCTATCACGCCCAGCGGTGGGCGGCGCGGGGGGCGCTGGCCGCCGCCGCTCTCGCGGTGGCGACCCCCCTGGTGTACGGCGGGCTGCGTGGTCTGCTGCTGTTGGTGTGCGGGGCGGCGGGGCTGGGGCTCAGCGCGGCCGCCGTGTGGTGGACGCTGACCCTGCGGGGCCCGCTGCGCTGGGTGTCCGCGCTGATCGCCGTGTGCGTGCCGGCCGGTCTGATCGCCCTGTTCGCCGTGACGCTGTTCTGGGCGCTGCTGGTGTCCCTGGTCCTGTGGGGGCTGGCGGTGTGGAGCGGCAGGTTCGCGCTGCGCGGAACGGGCGGCGGGCGGGCCCCTGTGCGGGAGCGGCGGTTGCCGCCGCCCCGGAAGCCCGTCCTGATCATGAATCCGCGGTCGGGCGGCGGCAAGGTGGGCCGGTTCCGGCTGCGGGAGAAGGCGGAGCGCATGGGTGCCCGGGTGGTGCTGCTCGAACCCGGCAAGCAGCACGACGTGACCGCGCTGGCCCGGGCGGCCGTCGCGGACGGCGCCGACCTGCTGGGCGCCGCCGGGGGCGACGGGACCCAGGCGCTGGTCGCGGCCGTGGCCGCCGAGCACGACATCCCGTTCCTGGTCATCAGCGCCGGTACGCGCAACCACTTCGCCCTGGACCTGGGCCTCGACCGCGGCGACCCGGCCGCCTGCCTCGACGCGCTCACCGACGGTGTCGAGCTCCGCGTCGACCTGGGTTTCGCGGGTGACCAGCCGTTCGTGAACAACGCCTCCTTCGGCGCGTACGCGGCGATCGTGCAGAGCCCCGCGTACCGCGACGACAAGATCGGCACCAGTCTGGAGATGCTGCCCGATCTGCTCACCGGCCAGCAGGGTCCCCGGCTGGTCGCCCGCACGGGGAGCACCACGCTCATCGCCCCGCAGGCCGTCCTGGTCAGCAACAACCCCTACCGCACCGGCGACCCCTTCGGACTCGGCCGGCGCGAACGGCTCGACTCCGCCGCGCTCGGCGTCCTCGGTGTGAAGCTGGAGGGCGCCATCAGTGCCGCCGCGCTGCTGCTGAACCCGGAGCCGGGCGGGCTCACCATCGTGACCGCCACCGAGGTCGTCATCGAGGCGGACCGCGCGGAGATCGAGGCCGGGGTCGACGGGGAGGCCATGGTCCTGCCCGCCCCCGTCCACTGCCGCATCGCACCCGGCGCGCTGCGCGTCCGGGTCCCGCGCAAGCGGCCGGGCGTCGCACAGGCTCCGCCGCGCATGGACTGGCGGCGGCTGCGCAAGCTGGCGGCGACGGTGGGCCGTACCGCCGCGCCGAGCCGGCTGCACCGCCCGTACGAGGCACCCCACCCACCGCACGAGACGCACCGGTCGGCCGGACCGCACGACGGGGACGGGGCGGACCCCGGTGGCCCGGCCGGGCGGAACGAGCCGGCCGGACCCCGCTCAGGGCACCAGTAGCTGCACGCCGCCCACGACCGTCGCCGCGATCACCAGCTGCTCGAAGAGCCGCTGGTTGATCCGGTTCACGGCCCATCTGCCGAGGAACGCGCCGGGCACCACGAACAGCACGAGCACCGCGTCGAGGAGCAGCGAGTCGGCGTCGATCAGGCCGAGACCGACGCTGAAGGGCAGCTTGGAGGTGTTGACGATCAGGAAGAAGAACGCGGAGGTCCCCAGGAAGCCGAGCTTCCGGAAGCCCGCGGAGAGCAGGTACATCGACATCACCGGGCCGCCCGCGTTGGCGACCATGGTGGTGAAGCCGCCGAGGACGCCGTAGGAGCGGGCCTTGGCACGGCCGGCCCGGGTGGTGACCCCGTCGGGCTCCTCCCCCGCGCCGGCCGTCCGCCGCCGCCACACCGTCACCCCGGCCATCATCAGCAGGATCGCCCCGATCGAGATCCGTACGACCCCGTCGTCCGCCCGGGCCAGGAACAGGGTCCCGGCGACGACTCCCGCCGCCACCGCCGGGAACAGCCGCCACAGCGTCGGCCAGTGGGCGTGCCGGCGGTAGGTGAGGACGGCGAGCACGTCCCCGGCGATCAGGATGGGCAGCAGGACTCCGGCGGAGGCCCTGGCGGGCAGCACGGCTGCGAAGAGGGCGAGGCTGACCGTGTTGGCCCCGCTGACGGCCGTTTTGGAGAAGCCGACGAGCAGGGCCGCGAAGGCGAGCGCGGCGAATTCCCAGCCGTTGAGGTGCCACAGCGTCATCATGTTCATTGCGGGAACCGATGCTATGCGCAAGCAATCGACGCCCGTAAGGACCGTCTCACCCGACGGCACCCGGTGCCGTGCCGGTCAGTGCCTCTCGACCAGCACCGCGCTGCCCTGCCCGACGCCGACACACATGGTGGCCAGGCCCCGTTCGGCGCCCGTGCGGCGCATGCGGTGGAGGAGGGTGGTGAGGATGCGGGCGCCGGAGCAGCCCAGCGGGTGGCCGAGGGCGATGGCGCCGCCGCTGGGGTTGACCAGGCCGGGGTCGATCCCGAGCTGGTCGACGCAGGCCAGGGCCTGGGCCGCGAACGCCTCGTTGAACTCGGCCTCCTGGAGGTCGCCGATGTCCCAGCCGGCGCGGGCGAGCACCTTGCGGGTGGCGGGGACGGGGCCGATGCCCATGACGTCCGGGTGGACGCCCGCGGAGCCACCGGCGACATAGCGGCCGAGCGACTCCAGGCCCAGGTCGTTGAGGGCCTCCTCGCTGACGAGGATCAGGCCGGCGGCTCCGTCGTTCATCGGGGAGGCGTTGCCCGCGGTGACCGAGCCGCCCGCGCGGAACACCGGCTTCAGCCGGGCCAGCTTCTCGATCGAGGTGTCCTCGCGGACGCACTCGTCGGTGTCGACGACCACTCCGTCCGGGCGGGTCACGGGCAGGAGTTCGTCGTCGAAGTGGCCGTTCTTGCGCGCGTCGGCGGCCCGTTGGTGGCTGCGCAGCGCGAACTCGTCCTGACGTTCGCGCGGGATGCCGTACCGGGCGGCGACCTCCTCGGCGGTCTCCCCCATGGCCAGCAGACCGTGCAGCTCCTTCATCGCCGGGTTGACCAGCCGCCAGCCGAGGCGGGTGTCGGCGGTCTCCATGCGGTGCGGGAGGGCCTCGTCGGGGCGGGGCAGGACGAAGGGGGCGCGGCTCATCGACTCGGAGCCGCCCGCGATCACGATGTCGGCCTCGCCGGCCGCGATGGTGCGGGCGGCGGTGGTGACGGCCTCGAGGCCGGAGGCGCACAGCCGGTTGACCGTGGCGCCCGGAACGGACTCGGGGAGCCCGGCGAGCAGCGCGGCCATGCGGGCGACATTGCGGTTGTCCTCGCCGGCCTGGTTGGCGGCGCCCCAGTAGACGTCGTCGACACGGGCCGGGTCCAGCGCGGGCACGTCGGCGACCAGGCCGCGGATCACGGCGGCGGCGAGGTCGTCGGGACGTACGGTGGAGAGGGCTCCGCGCAGCTTGCCGATGGGGGTGCGGCGGGCGGCCGCGAAGTGGACGGGACGCACGACAGGACTCCTGACCTCTTAATTAGCACCGCTAGTTTTGGACTATAGACCGCCGGGCGGCTCCCTGGGAAGATCCCGGCCGGTCGCGCGGCTCGCGTCGCCGTCCGGGGGTGGTGTTTGTGCCCGAGGGCCAGGGGCACCCGCGCGTTCGTGGACCACGGACGATGCGAGAAGGAGGAGCGGCACCCCATGACCGTTGTGAGGAGCACCCTGCCCGACGAGGCCCGCCGGGTTTCCTGCGAGGCCCTCCAGGACACCCTGGTGGACCTGCTCGGGCTGTCACTGATCGGGAAGCAGGCGCACTGGAACGTCGTGGGTCCGCGGTTCCGTTCCATCCACCTCCAGCTGGACGAGGTGGTCTCGGCCGCGCGCACCCACGCCGACACGGTGGCGGAGCGGGCCGCGGCGCTCGGCGTGCCGCCGGACGGCCGCCCGGAGACCATCGCCCAGGTCTTCTCGCTGCCGGCCCCCAAGGAGGGCTGGCTGCGCGACTCGGAGGCCGTGGAGGTGATGACGGAGGCGCTCGGCGCGGCGGTCACGCGCCTGCGGGAGCGCATCGACGCGACCGAGAAGGCGGACCTGGTCACCCAGGACCTGTTGATCACGATCACCGCGGAACTGGAGAAGCAGCGCTGGATGTTCGAGGCGGAGAACTTCCCCGGCGGTTCCGGCGGTTCCTGACCGCCCCGGCACCGGGACACACACGCACGTAAGGGGCACATCATGAGCGACGCCCTAGAGATGGACGCGCTGTGGGACGACTTCCACCGCGTGGTGAACATGACCTCGGCGGAACTCGCGGCCTGGCTGCGGGTGAGCGACGCCGACGAGACCACCGAGCCGCTGCCGGACCAGGCGGGCACCGAGACGGGGCAGCACGTCCTCGCGATACTCCAGAAGCGCCGCACCGACCTCACCGAGGACGACCTGCGGGTGATGGAGGAGGTCGTGGACACCGTCACCGCGCAGACCGACCCGGAGAACGAGCCCGCGGCCGAGGACACGGCGCGTCGGCACCACCTCATGACCCTCGGCCACGACCCGCTCAAGGCGTAGCCGTGGCCGGCCGGGACGAGAAGGTGGTCCGCGCCCTCGTCGACGCGCACGGGCGGACGTACGCGGAAGAGGCCGGCATCACGCTCAAGGACACCCCGCAGCCGCTGTACCGGCTGCTGGTGCTGGCCCATCTGCTCAGCGCCCGCATCAAGGGGTCGATCGCCGTGGCCTCCGCCCGTGCGCTGTACGAGGCGGGGCTGCGCGATCCCCGCCGCATGGCCGACGCCGACTGGCAGGAACGGGTGGACGCCCTCGGCCGGGGCGGCTACCGGCGCTACGACGAGCGCACCGCGACCCAACTGGGCGACGCGGCCGAGCTGTTGACCGAGCGCTGGGGCGGGGACCTGCGCAGGCTCCGCAAGGAGGCGGACGGTGACGCGGGCGAACTGCGCCGTCTGCTCCAGGAGTTCCCCGGCATGGGACCGGCCGGTGCCGACATCTTCCTGCGTGAAGTCCAGCGCGTCTGGCCGGAGGCGGCCCCGCGGCTGGACGCCAAGGCGCTCCAGGGCGCGGAGCGGCTCAAGCTGCCGAAGGACCAGGACCGGCTCCTCGGCCTCGCGGGACGCACCGAACCGGCCGTCCTCGCGGCGGCGTTGGTCCGCGCCGCGATCGACAAGGCCGTAGCCGAGGACTCCCTGCAACGCGCCGACACCGGTTGAACCCCGCAGTCTGCGGGCAGTCGTGCCGCTGGGGCGGCACGGGTGGGCGCAGGCGGCACCTCGCCAGCGCCGAGCAGCGCAACGCCCCCTGCAGCCAACGGGACTGTCGCATGCCGGGTGCGGGCCGGTGGGTGGCTGGTCGCGCAGTTCCCCGCGCCCCTGGGGGGTGAGTGCCGAGCCGCGTCGGAAGTACGGCGCGGTGGCCGTGAAGTCCTGAACGCTGAAAGTATGATCAAGCAATGTCTGACATGACAGAAACCACGCCGGGCTGGCTGTCCTCCGACGATCTGGAGATGGCACGGGCCCGGATGCCGATCCTGTACGTAGAGGCCGTGCCCGTGCGGGTCGACGACAGCGGTGAAGTCACCAGCGTCGGCCTGCTGCTGCGCATCGGACCCGACGGGACGGTCAGCCGGACCCTGGTCTCCGGCCGGGTGCTGCACCACGAACGGGTCCGGGACGCCCTGCTGCGCCATCTGGAGAAGGATCTCGGCCCGGTGGCCCTGCCCCGCGTCCCGGCCTCGCTCCAGCCGTTCACGGTCGCCGAGTACTTCCCCACGCAGGGCATCACCCCGTTCCACGACCCCCGTCAGCACGCGGTGTCGCTGGCGTACATCGTGCCGGTGACGGGTGACTGCCGGCCCCGGCAGGACGCGCTGGACCTGGTCTGGTTCAGCCCGCAGGAGGCCGTGTCGCGGGCGGTGCAGAGCGAGATGCCCGGCGGACACGGCGTGCTGCTGAAGCAGGCACTGGCCCACGCCGGCTGCGTGATCTGACGCGGGAGGCGGACTAGCCCTCCGGGTGGGTGAGGTTGCTTCCGCTCGACGGGTCGAAGACATGGGCCTTGCCCATGTCGACCCGGAGGTCGACGGGTGCGCCCTCGCGGGCCCGGGTGGCGGCGTTCAGCCGGGCCACGATCTGCGGCGCCGGTCCGGCGCCGGTGTCGCGCAGGCCCGAGTCCGTGGCGAGCTCCTCCAGTTCGGCGGTGGTCACCGGTCCGCCCTCCGCGCTGAAGTAGACGTACGCGTCGGAGCCCAGCGACTCCAGCACGTCCACGGTGGCGGTGACGACGGGACCGCCCGTCTCACGGGCCAGGCTCGCGTCCTCGAAGGCCTCGGGGCGCAGCCCGACGATGACCTCGCGGGGCGTCTCCCGCCGTTCCAGCACCCGCCGCATGCGGTCGTCGAGCGGCAGCTCGCCCAGCGGCGTGCGCAGGATGCCGCCGGACAGGGAGGCGTTGACGAAGTTCATCGCCGGGGAGCCGATGAAGCCCGCGACGAACAGGTTGCGCGGCATGTCGTAGAGCTCGGCGGGGGTGCCGACCTGCTGGACCAGGCCCTGCCGCATCACCACGACCCGGTCGCCGAGGGTCATCGCCTCCGTCTGGTCGTGGGTGACGTACACGGTGGTGGTGCCCAGGCGGCGCTGGAGCCGGGAGATCTGGGTGCGCATCTGCACGCGGAGCTTGGCGTCGAGGTTGGACAGCGGCTCGTCCATGAGGAACGCCTTGGGGTCGCGGACGATCGCCCGGCCCATGGCCACCCGCTGCCGCTGGCCGCCCGAGAGGTTGGCGGGCTTGCGGTCCAGGAACTCGCTCAGGTCGAGGACCCGGGCGGCCTCCTCGACCTTGCTGTCGACGGTGGCCTTGTCGACCTTCGCCAGCCGCAGCGGGAACCCCATGTTCTCCCGCACGCTCATGTGCGGGTACAGGGCGTAGCTCTGGAACACCATGGCCACGTCGCGCTCCTTGGGAGCGAGGTCGTTGACGACCCGGCCGCCGATGCGCAGGACGCCCTCGGTGATGTCCTCGAGGCCGGCGATCATGTTCAGGGTGGTCGACTTGCCGCATCCGGACGGGCCGACCAGGATCACGAACTCGCCGTCGGCGATGTCGAGGTTCACGTCCCGCACGGCGAGGGAGCCGTCGGGATAGCGCTTGGTGACTCCCTCTAGGACGATCTCGGCCATGGCCTGCGCCTCCTTGCTGTCGTTCTCATCCCTTGACCGCCCCGGAGGTCAGTCCGGCGACGATCCGCCGCTGGAAGAGCAGGACGAAGATGATGATCGGGACGGTGATCACCACGGCGGCGGCGGCGATCGACCCGGTGGGCTGCTGGAACTGCGAGCTGCCGGTGAAGAAAGCGATCGCCGCGGGGACCGTGCGCGCGGACTCGGTGGAGGTCAGCGAGATCGCGAACAGGAAGTCGTTCCAGCAGAAGATGAACACGAGGATGGCGGTGGTGAACACGCCGGGCGCGGCGAGCGGCACGATGACCAGCCGGAAGGCCTGTGCGGGGGTGGCCCCGTCCACCTTGGCGGCCTTCTCCAGGTCCCAGGGGATCTCGCGGAAGAACGCGGACAGGGTGTAGATCGCCAGCGGCAGCGAGAAGGTCATGTACGGGATGATCAGCCCGATCCAGGTGTCGAAGATCCCGATGATCCGCTCGATGTTGAACAGCGGGGACACCAGGGAGATCGGCGGGAACATGGCGATGAGGAGCGACATGCCGATCAGCACCTGTTTGCCGGGGAACCGCAGCCGGGCCACGGCGTAGGCGGCCATGGTGCCGAGGAGCACGGCGATCACCGTGGCGATCAGGGCGATGCCGATCGAGTTGATCAGTGCCCGGGTGAACTCGGAGGTCTCGAAGATGCCCCGGTAGTTCTCCAGGGTCCAGTCGCGGGGAATGTAGTTGCCGTCGGTGAGGGTGCCCGGGTCCTTGAACGACAGCGCGGCGATCCACCACACCGGGAACAGGGCGTACAGCACCACCACGACGTTGACGACGCCCCAGCGGGTGGCGTGGGACTTGCCGACGGCGGCCATCAGCGTTTCACCTCCGCCCCCGGTGCCGCGGCGCCGAACAGCTTGACGAAGGTGAAGGCGATGATCCCGACACAGAGGAAGATCAGGACCGAGATCGCCGACCCGATGCCCAGGTTCAGCGCGGTGAACAGGTTGTCGTAGCCGAGGATCGACAGGGAGCCGGTGCCCTGCGCGCCCGCGGTCAGCACGTAGATGTTGTCGAAGATCCGGAACGCGTCGAGGGTGCGGAACAGCAGGGCGACCAGGATGGCCGGTTTCATCAGCGGCAGCATGACCTTGGTGAACCGCTGCCAGGGGGTGGCGCCGTCGACCATGGCCGCCCTCAGGGTCTCCTCGGGGACCAGGGCGAGGCCCGCCAGCAGGAGCAGCGCCATGAACGGGGTGGTCTTCCACACCTCGGCGAGGACGATCAGCCACAGCGCGGGCCACTGCTCGGTGAGCGGGGCGTCACCGCTGGGCAGCAGCTCGGCGAGGTAGCCGAGTTCGGGGGTCCAGGCGTACTGCCAGGAGAAGGCGGCCACGACGGTGACGATGCCGTACGGGACGAGGACCGCGGTGCGGACCGTGCCGCGCAGGAAGAGCGTGCGGTGCATCACCAGGGCGAGGCCCATGCCGAGGACGAGTTCGATGGCCACGGACACGGCGGTGAGGAACACCGTGACCCAGAAGGCGTCCCACCAGAACGGCGAGGACAGCACCGCCCCGTAGTTGCTCAGGCCCACGAACTCGGCCCGGTCCGGGAAGCGCAGGTCGTAGCGCTGGAGGGACAGGTAGACCGCGTAGCCGATGGGGTAGGCGGTCACGGCGGTCATGACGATGACGGCCGGCGCGCACAGCAGCAGGCCGAGGCGGCGTTCCTGCCGGGCGCCGGCCGAGGGCGCCTTCCTGCCCTTCGGCGGGTCCGCCGTCGTGGTCACGGGATCACACCCTCGGATCGCAGGGCCTGGTCGATCTGCTCCCGGATGGTGTCGACCGCGCTCTCCGGCTGGATGCCGGACGGTGGGGACAGGGTGTGGGAGACGGCGATCGACACGTTCTGGTAGGCGGGGGTGAGCGGCCGTACGCTCGCCGATTCCAGGGCGGACAGCACCTCCTTGGAGAAGGGGTACTCCTTCATGAAGGCGGGCTCGTCGTACAGGGCGCGCAGGGTGGGCGGCAGTCCGCCCTCGAGCGCGGCGGTGAGCTGGTTCTCCCGGTCGCGCAGGCACAGGGCCGCCTCGTAGGCCGCGGCGGGGTGGCGGGAGTAGGCGCTGACGGCGAGGTCGATGCCGCCGATGGTGGGGCGGGACGGGCGGCCGGCGTCGACGCGGGGGTAGGGCGCCCAGCGGAAGTTCTCGAACAGCCGCGGGTTGTTCGCCTTCATCGACGGATAGACGAACGGGTAGTTGATCTCGAAGGCCGCCACGCCCGACTCCATGGCCAGGCGGTTCTGGTCCTCCATCTGGTTGGGCAGGGAGGGGTCGGCGGCCGGTGAGTTCGCGAGGTCGCGCATGATCGAGGCGGCCCGTACGGCGGGCGGGCCGAGGGACGGCTCGGTGGCGCTCGGGTCGAGGATGCTGCCGCCCGCGCTGTTGATCAGCGAGTTGAACCAGACGGTGAGGCCCTCGTACTGGGCGCCCTGGATCTCCACGTAGTGCGGTCGGCCCTGCCGGGCGAGGTCGCGGGACATGGCGATCATTTCGGACCAGGTCTTCGGCGGGGTGGGCACCAGGTCCCGGCGGTACCACAGCAGCTGGGTGTTGGTGTTGTACGGGACGGCGTAGAGCCGGCCCTTCCAGGTGGCCGTCTGGAGGGGGACCCGGAGCGTGCCCTCGGTGGCCCGGCGTTTCGCCTCGCCCGTCCATTCGCGGATCCAGCCGGCCTCGGCGAACTCCGCGGCCCAGGTGACGTCCAGGCCCAGGATGTCGAGGGAGTCGTCCTCGGCGGCGAGTCTGCGCACCATCTGCTGGCGTTGGCCGTCGGCGGCCCGGGGCAGTTTGTTGTAGCTGATCCGGTAGCGGCCGCCGGATTCCCGGCTGCAGCGGTCGGCGGCCTTCTGGAGGGCGCCGGAGTCGTCGGGGAAGTTGTACCAGTTGAGCGTGGGCCGGGAGGTGTCCTCGTCACCGCCGCAGGCGGCGAGCGTCGAGGCCAGCAGGGTCAGCGCGGCCAGCAACCGCGTCCGTCGCAGCACGCGCTCCACACCTCGCTTCCGGGATCGCGGCGCGGGTCTCCGACCCCCGCGGCGGCGCCTACCCGGCGAACGTTAAACAGGACATAGGGCGACATCAAGGACATTTGACAATGACTTACCCAGGGCGCCGGGTGCTCCGGTGGTGACACGGAGAGGGCGGCCGTCGCTCACCGGGAACGACGAAGAGGCCGTCCCGGGTGTCCCCGATACGGCCTCCGACCTGCTGTTCGACAAGTCGGGACGACAGGATTTGAACCTGCGACCCCTTGACCCCCAGTCAAGTGCGCTACCAAGCTGCGCCACGTCCCGTTGCCCGTCTGACCTGGGGATTCCCCCGGCCGAACGCGCATGGAAACCATACCGCACTCGGGGCGGTGATCGCGCACCCGTTTACGGCCGCTCACCGGTGCCGTGGCGGCCGGGGCCCCCCTCCGGCCCCGGCTGCCACCCACCGTCCGGGATCATGCCACGGGGCACTGACAACGCCCGGGGGCCGTCAGTCCGCGGGCGGCAGGCCCAGCCGGGGGTGCGCCTCCAGGAGCCGCGTCGGGGCGGCCTGGCGCCAGGAGTCGGCGAGGATGTCGCGCAGCTCGCCCTCGTCCTCCAGGGCGTCCAGGCGGACCCTGACCCAGGCGAACTGTGCCTCGTGGTCGGCGATCCAGAACTTCTCCGGCTCGGCGAGGGCCAGTTCGTCGCGCTCCTCCTTGGGGCAGCGCACGGCGATGGACGTCTCGTCCTCGGGCAGGGTGGCGAACATCTTCCCCGCGACCCGGAACGTGGGCATGCTCCACGCTTCCTTCTCCGTGGTGTCCGGCAGGGACAGGGCGATCCGTCGTACGTCTTCGGCATCCGGCATGGCAGGCACCGTAGCGGCCGGCTCTGACAGTCACCCGGTGGCGGGCTGCTGGGCGCCCGCGACCGGACGCTTGTAGTAGATCGTCGTCGGCCGCAGCACGCCCGCCGGGTCGGCCGCGTAGTCGGGGATGGCGCCGACGGGGGTCCAGCCGCAGGAGCGGTAGAGGCGCTCGGCGGGGCTGCCGGTCTCGGTGTCCAGGTGCAGCAGGGTGATGCCCCGCGCGGCGGCCGCCCGCTCCGCGACCGCCAGCAGCCTCCGGCCGAGCCCCCGGCCGCGGGCCTCGCGGTGCACCATCAGCTTCACCAGTTCCGCGCGGTGGGCGCTGTTGGGCTTGTCGGGGAGGGCGAGGCTCACGGTGCCCAGCACCCTGCCGGGGTCCGTGTGCGCCACCCACACCGCGAGCCGGCCGGCGGCGACGGCCCCGGACCGCTCCCGCCACCAGGCGGCCGCCTCCGCGCGGTCGAGCGGCGCGAGGAAGCCGACGGAGGCGCCGCCGTCCACCGTGTCGGCCAGCAGCTCGGCCAACTCCTCGGCCCTGTCGTCCAGTTGCGCGGCGTCCAGCAGGACGGTCCTCATGGCCGCACCACCGCCAGCGCGTACCGCACGTCGCCGGGGCCGGGGCAGCGGAACCGGGTCGGTCCCCAGACGCGCAGCCGCAGACAGTCGCCGACGCCGAGACGGTGTTCGACGTCCTGGGCCGTCACGGCGAGGGCGCCCTCCATGACCCAGATGTGCTGTTCCAGGCCGGGCACGGGCGGCCGGTCGTAGGCGATGTCCGCACCGGCGACGAGCCGCCCCTCGACGAGTTCGCCGCGCAGCCCGCCGTGCGGCGGGGACACCGACCGGCGCACGAAACCGGACGCCTTGTCCTCCCACACCGGCTGGTCGGCGACCCGCACCAGCGGCGCGGGCTCCGCCTCGACCTCGCTGAGCAACTGGGACATCGTCCGTCCGTAGACGGCGCACAGCCGGTTGAGCAGGGAGGCGGTGGCGCTGGTCTCCGCGCGCTCGGCCCGCGACAGGGTGGACCTGCTGATCCCACTGCGCTCCGCCAGCTCCCCGAGGGACCAGCCGTGCTCGCTCCTCAGCTCGGCCAGCCGCCCGCCGAGCCGCACATCGACGGGGTCCGGGACCCGTCCGGCCTCACCTTCTCTCATATGGGGGACGATATCCCAGATTCGAGACAGCGACGAGGGGTGCCCGACCGATCACGGCACGGCTCCGCTTGACCTTGACACGGTGACAAGGTCTTCACTGCGGCCGAGGAAGAGGAAGCGCTTCCCACGACCATGCCGAAAGAGGAGACGAACACGATGCGAGCTCTGCGAGGGCTGGAGGCCGACGACTCGTCGGTGCGGCTGCGGGCGGCGCTGACCGTCGGCACGACCCCGGACCCCGAATTCGTCGGCAAGCTCATCGAACGCTGCGCGATCGAGCCCGACTTCCACGTGCGGGACATGCTGACCTGGGCACTCACCCGCCACCCACCGTCCGTGACGGTCCCGAGGCTCGTCAATGAACTCGGTTCGCGGCGGGCACAGGCGCGCAGCCAGGCGTTGCACACCCTGTCCAAGGTCGGGGACCGGCGGGCCTGGCCGGCGATCACCCGGGCGTTGTTGACCGACGCCGACGACGAGGTGGCTCGGAGCGCCTGGCGGGCGGCGGTCGTCCTCGTGCCCGCAGGCGGGGAATCCGACCTGGCCGGGGCGCTGGCGACACAGCTGGGGCGCGGCGGGCGGGAGACGCAGCTGAGCCTCGGCCGGGCACTGATCGCGCTCGGTGAGGTGATCGTGCCGGCTCTGCGCGCCGCGATGAAGAATCATGACCCTCGGGTGCGGCAGCACGCCATCGCCGTGGAACGGCTGTTGCGCGACCCGGACGCCGGTTACGAGTGGGCGATCGAGGAGGCGAAGCGCATCGTGGCCCTCGGCGACCGGCCAGGAGGGGTGACGGACAGTGTTGATCGGTGAGGTGGCGCGACGGTCCGGGGTCAGCGCCCGCATGCTCAGGCACTACGAGTCGCTCGGCCTGGTGCGGCCCACGGGCCGCACCCAGGGCGGTTACCGGGAGTACTCCAGCGAGGACATCCGGCGGATCTTCCATGTCGAGAGCCTGCGGTCGTTGGGGCTGTCGCTGCGTGAGGTCGGGCGCGCGCTGGACGATCCCGCCTTCAGGCCCTCGGAACTCGTCGACGACCTCGTCCGCCGGACGCGAGAACGCATCGCGAGTGAGACGGAGCTGCTCACCCGGCTGCGTCGGATCGGCGCGGCGGAACCCGCCGGCTGGGAGGAGGTCCTCCGGACCGTCGCGCTCCTCCAGGGCCTGGGGTCGGAGAGCGCCGGGAAGCGCCAGCGGGCGGCCCTGTCCTCGGTGGATGAGGTCGCGGTGCCGGTGGAGGCCCTGGTCGAGGCGGCGCTGAGCGAGCCGGACCCGAACGTCGCCGGAGCCCTTCGATGGGCCCTGGCGCGAGCGGGCGACGACGGATCGGCACTCCTGGCGGAGGGCCTCGGCTCACCCGTGGCCGACGTACGGAAACGAGCGGTGCGGGCGCTCGCCGAGATTCCGGACGGCGGGGCGACCGCCCTGCTGCGGGACGCCCTCACGCACTCGGACATCGCGGTGCGCAGGTGCGCGGCGCTGGCGCTCGGCGCACGCGGCGTGGCCGACGCGGTCCCCACGCTCGTCGACATGGTCGTCGAGGAGGCGAACGACGTCGACGCGGCGGACGCGCTGAGCGCGCTGGCGAGTGATCCGGCATGGGCGGACCGGATCGTCACCGGGCTCGTCGACCGTCTCGCCCACGCCGCCGCGTCGTCCGCGCGTCGGCGGCTGGCGCAGGCGCTCGCGGACATCCCGGGGGCCGCGGCGTCGCGTGCCCTCGCGGAGCTGTCGCACGACGAGGACCGTGGCGTCGCGCTCACGGCGGCCTATGTTCTCGAACTGCGCACCGCGCGATGACGACCGGCCCCCGGTCAGCGCTCCTGGAGCACGGAGAGCACGTTCCCGGCCGGGTCGGTGAACCACGCGATCGCCTCGGGGCCGTCGCCGCCGACCCGGACGATGCCCTTCTCGTCGTGGTCGAATCCCTCGTAGCGCTCCAGGGTGACCCCGAGCCGCTCCAGTTCGGCGACGGCTGCCTCGATGTCGTCGACGGGGAAGTTGAGGATCGTGAACGTCGCGGGGGTGTGCGTCTCCTTCGGGTAGACGAAGACCCGCGTGCCGCCGCCGAGGGTGAGGGTCAGCACCCGCATGTCCCCCTCCCCGCTCTCCTCCACCTGGAGGCCGAGGGTCTCGCCGTAGAACCGGCGGGCCTTGCCGAGATCGTCGACCGAGAAGCCGCTGAACGCCTGCGCCTGACCGAACATGCTCCGTGTCTCCTCCGCGGGGTGACCGACCTGTGCGCCCCAGGCCACACCACGAGCTCCCCCGTGTCCGGCGCGCCACGCGGGTGGCGGCCGGATGGTGGTGTGCCCTTCACCCGTGGGGAGAACGGCCCCGCCCGGGAGCGGGTTCCCCCGCGGCCGGTCCCGGGCGGGCCGGGCGTCAGCCGGCCGAGCAGACGGCGCCGTTGAGGCGGAAGGCCGTCGGATCGGGGTTGGGCCCGTCGTTGGCGCCGACGAAGCCGAAGGAGGCCGACGACGCGCCGCCCGCGGCGAGCGCTCCGGCGCCGTCGGGCGCCGTCACCCGGACGTGCCGGCCGGTCTGCTGGAATGTGGCGTTCCAGCCGTTGGACACCGACTGACGGTCGGTCGGCCAGTCCCAGTCCACGGTCCAGCCGGTGATCGGGGTGTCCGAGAGGTTCCGGACGGTGACCGTGGCCACGAATCCGTTGCCCCAGCTCGTGTCGCGGTGGTAGGTCACCGCACAGGGAGCCTCCCCCGGGGTGCCGGTGGTGAAGGTGAGCGGATCGGACGGGGCGGACGGGCGGCCCGAGGCGTCGGCCGCGAGCACGTTGACCGTGTGGGTGCTGCCCGGGGGCAGGTTCCGCAGGGTGACGGACGTGCCGGTGGTCTCGCCGATCAGCCGGGTGTGGGCGCCGTCGCGTGCCTGGACCAGGTAGCGGGCCGCGCCGGGCGCGCCCTGCCAGGACAGGCGGGCGGTGGTGTCGGTCACCGACTCCAGGCGCGGGGTTCCCGGGGTGCCGGCGGCGGAGGCGGCGGGCCCGGTGCCGGCCTTCGGGGTGAGAGTGACGGCGAGCATCCCGTACGGCTCCACGGTGACCTGGGAGGCGGCGGCGGGGTCGGCGGCGACGTCGGTGATGTCGCTGTCGCCGCGCGCGTAGCGGCTGACCTCGGGTGCGGCGGCGGACGGGGTGAAGCCCGCGTACTCCAGGTCCACGGTCCGTGCGGCGTCCGGGTCCTTGTTGATCAGGAGCACGCTCAGCCGGCCGTCGCGGCGGTGCACGGCGTGTGCGGAGACGTCCTGCGCGGAGGACGCGGCGGCGACCAACGTGTCGCCCGCGCCGCCGAGTTCGCTGGTCATCTTCATGCCGTAGTAGGGGTGGAACGGTGTGTTGGGCGCCGGCTCGCACACGTCGCCGGTGCAGCCGCCGCTGGACAGCATGCCCATGTCGCCGAAGTCGGTCTCACCGTCGACGGTGGTGATCCGGCCCGGTCCGTTGTGGGTGTCCCACCAGTCGACGGTGAAGACGCCGTTCTCCAGCGCCGTCATGAACGCGTCTGCGGCGAAGAGGCCGTTGGGGCGCGCGGTGAGCATGGCGCCGCCGGTGTTGGTGTTGATCTCGGTGAGGGCGATGCCGATGCGCGGCGAGTCGGGGCCGGCGTACCGGTCCAACTGGTTGCGCACCTCGCGCAGTTCGCCGGGGAGCCTGGTGAGCCGGTTCATGGCGGCCTCGGCGGTGGTGTCGGCGCCGCCCGCGTACCAGTGCACGCTCACGAAGTCGATGACGTCGGTGACCTGGGAGAGCACGGTGTGGTTCCAGTCGCCCGGATCGCCCGCTCCGACCACGCCGTCCGGCCAGTGGCCCGGGGTGGTGAGCACCGCGCCGATCTTGATGGTCGGGTCGACGGCCTTCATGGCCTCGGCGTAGGCGCGGACCTGACGGGCGTACTCCTTGGGGCTCTTGTCCGGGTGCTCGTCGTGCTCCCAGCCGCTGCCGTAGTGGCCGTTGCCGTAGATCTCGTTGCCGATCTCCCAGTACTTGGCGTCGTAGTCCTTGGTGACGTTGGCGTACCGGACCCAGCCGGCCGCCTCCTCGGGCGTGCCCGAGCCGTAGTTGGCGATCAGGATCGGCTGGGCGCCGGTGGCCCGGACGGTACCCATGAAGGCGTCGAAGCCGGTGCCGGGGGCGACGTATCCGCCGGGCGCCGTGTGGGTCTCCCAGTGGTAGATGTCCGCGTAGGAGCCGCCGGGGTAGCGCATCGCCCCCACGTCGGCCGCCTTCATCAGGTCGGCGACCTCCGGGTCGTTCATGTGCGAGTCCCAGATGGCGGCGTTGACGCCGCGCGCGACGTCGGTCATGCGGCCCAGCGATGCCTGTGTGTTGACCCGGACGGCGACGTCCGCGACGTCCGCGGTGGGCGTGTCGGGTGCGGCGGCCGACGCGGCACCGGCGGCGTGCAGTGGGGACAGCAGGGCGAGCGCGGTGGCCAGGGCGGCGGCGCCGCGTGCGAGACGGCGGGTGCCGGTAGGGGCCGGCCGGCCGGGTCTCTGCGACAGGGGCATGCGGGGTCCTCCCTCGGGGTCCGGCGGCACGGCTGTTCCGTGCCGGTGACAGGGAACGGTGCGTGGTTGCGGTGCGTCGGTGCGGCGTGCGGTGGTGCACGGGCGGCGCGCGGCCGGATCCCGCCCATGGGAGCGCTCCCATGATGGGAGTGATGTGATGACCTGTCAACAGAATGGCGTCATTCGACAACCCCTCCACCCGCACCGGCACCATCTTCCGTCACCGGCGGGAAGGGAGATCTGGGAGCGCTCCCAATCGTGGTGCGGAGTACGGGGCTCCGGCGACACCGGAGCCCCGTACGTTTCGTCAGCTGGTGGGGAAGTTGTCCGCCGTGCTGACCCGGCTCTTGATCAGGGCGCCGGACTCGGTGAGCACGCCGCCGCTGCTGTAGTCGGTGCCGTCGCAGGTGCCCGGCTTGAACGCCGCACTGCCCTCGTTGGCGTCCGAGTACGTCCAGTTCGCGTAGCTGATCTTCAGCTGGTCGAGCAGGTCCAGCCACGCGATGCTGCTCGCCCGGTCCACCGCACCGCCGCCGGTGGCGCTCACCGTGCCGAACTCCGAGACGAACAGCGGCAGCTGAGAGGCCGCCCGGCTCACCGCGGCGCGGTAGTTGTCCTTGTGGCTCGCGGCGTAGAAGTGGAACGCGTACATGATGTTGGTCGCGTTCACCGGGTTGTTGATGATCTCGCTCTCGTTGGAGCCGTCGGAGACGCCCAGCGAGGACCAGCCGCGGGTGCCGACGATGATCACCGCGTCCGGGTCTGCGGCGCGGATCACCGGGATGACCTGCTCGGCGTAGTTCTTGATGGCCGTCCAGCTCACACCGTTGGGCTCGTTGGCGATCTCGTAGATCACGTTCTTCTTGCCCGCGTTGCGGGCGGCCACGTTCCTGAAGAACGTCTTGGCGCGGTCGAGGTTGTAGTTCGGGTCACCCGGCGTCAGGGTGTGGAAGTCGATCACCGCGTACATGCCGCGGGCCTCGGCCATGTCGACCAGGCTGTTCACCCGGCTGGTGAAGCCGGCCGGGTCGGTCTCGTAGCCCTGCTCCTGCACGTACATGGCGACACGGAACAGGTCCGACTTCCAGTCCGTCGCCAGCGCGTCCAGGGACGCGTCGTTGTAGCACTTGCTGAACCACTGGATGCCGTGCGTGCTCATGCCGCGCAGCTGGATGGGGCGGTTGTACTGGTTGCACAGGTTCACACCGCAGACCTTCAGCTGCCCGTTGATCCCCACGGGGGTGCCGGTCTCGGGCGGGTCGGTCGGGGGGTCGGTGACGGAGCCCGTGCAGGCCACGCCGTTGAGCGTGAAGGACGCGGGTGTCGGGTTGGCGCCCGTGAAGGACCCCACGAATCCCAGGTCGGCCGACGCGCCGGAGCCCAGCGCGCGGTTCCAGTCGACACCGGAGGCGCTGACCGTGGTGCCGGACTGCGACCAGGTGGCGTTCCAGCCCTGGACGAGCTTCTGCCCGGCGTCCGGCATGGTGAACTTCAGGGTCCAGCCGGAGACGGGGTCACCCAGGTTGGTGACCTTCACCCCGGCCTGGAAGCCGCCCTGCCACTGACTGGTGACGGTGTAGTCGACCCGGCAGCCGGCAGCGGCCGCCGCTTGGGGGCTGACCAGGGCCGTAAGACCGAGACCCATCGCGCCGGCCGCCAGCAGAGCTAAAAAGCGTTTCAAAGCGTTCCTCCTCTTGTGAAGCGGAAACACGCAATGGGAGCGCTCCCAAAGATCTGTCGGTCCGAGACCGTACACCGGTGTGTGGAGGTGCGTATAGGCATTCGACGGACGCGTTCGACAGCCGGGGGAGGCGAAAGGAGACCGGCCTCCGGTCACGGAGCGAGTGGACTGAGACGAGGCCGACGCTCTCGGAGTGCCTCGGCGGAGGCCCTCGGCCCCCTGGTGCTGCTGCCGTGCGGGCCCTGGTCTGCCGTCGGGGGTCAGAGGTAGTTGTCGATGATCGAGTAGGCGATCGCCATCAGGATCCCGAGGACGAGTACCGGAATCGCCAGCACTTTCGCCGTCGAGGACAGCGACTTCACCGCGTTCGCGGCCGCTTTCGAGTAGTGGCGGGCGTGGGCGCCCAGGTCGTGGCGGGCGAAGGCGCGGAGCACCAGCGCGATCACGGCCGTGATCAGGGAAACGGTGAGGGAGGTGCCCACGCCGTGGCCGCCGAGGCGGTCGCCGATGTCGGCGATGTGCGGTTGCTGTTCCTCCGCGGCCTTCATGGCGCCCACCGCGGACTTGACGACCTCTCAGATAGCAGGTATCAAGCCGAGCGGCCCGGACTGCCTTCCGCGCGGAGGATCTGCGCCGTGTACGGGTTGAGCTCGATTGCACCGTCGTCGCCGACGATCACTGTGCCGCCGAGGTAGGCAAGGTGGCGTCCGTAGGCGTAGTTGGGTTCGAGGGCGAAGGTCATTCCCGGTTCGAGTTCCATGTCGGCGGCCATGGTGGGGTGATGCTCGCCTTCGGCGGGATAGGCGTCGGCCCCGGCCATGCGGCGGCTGGCATCGTTGGGGAAGCCACTGACGGCGATCGTCGGGTTGAGTGTGTGGATGGCGGGGCCGAATTCCCATCCGCCGGCGTTGGCGTAGGGCTTGCGGATGTCGGCGACGGCTTCGCCGAACGTCCGGCCGGGGCGCAGGGCTGCCAATCCGGCGTCGTACGCTGCTCGGGTGACGTCGGCGGCACGCAGCAGATCCTCGTGCGGTTCACCGATGGTGATGGTGACCTGGTGCTGGGTGTGGCGGCCGGCGGCATTGCTGAACACCTCGGCGGAGATGACGTCACCGTCCTGCAGGACACGAGGAGCTTGCGGGCTGTAGCTCCACGGCGGCAGGCCCCGTGCGAGCGGGTCGGGGCCCGTCCAGAAGTGCATGGCCGAGGGGGTGGTCCCGCGGGCGTAGCCCGCAGCCATCCCGGCCGCGTACACCTCGCTCTCCGGTACACCGGCGGCGGCGGTCTGCGCCATGGCCCGCACCATGGCGTCACCGATGCGCGCCGAGTGGCGTACTACGGCGATCTCCTCGGGGCCCAGCGGCATGATGAGTCGGCTCAGAGCCATCCCCACGGGTGTGAACTCGGCTGCGGGGAAGGCGGCCAGTATGTTCATCCAGAACCGGTAGGGCACGATGCCCTCGGGGTGCCAGGGCGGAAAGCCCTCCAGGCCGACGACCCCTACCGTCGCCTTCGCAAGCCCCAACTCGTTCAGGGTGGCGGTGACCACGCGGGAGTCGCGGAACATGCGCAGGTTCTCCGGCGGCACCCAGAGGGTGTCACCTCGGCGGGTGGATTCGAGGTGGCCCTTTGTGAACATCTCCATCGGGAGCAGCGAGACCGGCTCGCCCTTGCGCGGGAAGATGACGGTGGTGCCGGCCCGGCCGTTGGTGAACCAGGTGTCGTAGTTGAACGGTGCCGGGCCGGCGTCCTCGTGCTCGCCGAAGACCAGCAGCGCGTCGAGGCCCTCACGGCTCATGAACTCCCGCGCCAGCTCCCAGCGGCGATCACGTTCGGCCATGGAGAATGTGGGCACCGCTGTTTCCTCCGTGATGTTGCTCATCTCGTCCTCCTTCATGTCTCGCTGTTGCGTTGGCGGGTGGTGGCCGCGCCGGTCAGAATCGAGCTGTCCTTCCAGAGCTGCTCCGCGCGGGCGGCGTCGTAGGACTCGTCGGACGAGGGGACGTCCCGGCGCCCGTCGAAGTACCTGGCTGTGGTGCCGCCCAGCTCGGGCGCGGTGGCGAGCCAGGCGAGTGCGCGGCCCGATTCCTGGGCGGTGTGGATGCTGTCCTTCATGACCCGGCGCAGCAGCCACGTGAACCGGGGCGCGATGTGCTGGAACGCGAACCGGACCGGAGCGGGCATCGAGCGCCCCAGCGCGGTATCCAGCATGATCCCGGGGTCGAACGCGTTGGCGGTGACGCCGTCAGGCAGCCGGCGGGCCAGGGCGTAGGTGAAATAGATGTTCGCGAGTTTGGAGGTGCAGTAGCGGCGCTGCCCCCTGAGCAGGGCATTGTCCTTGGCCGCCGCCGGTCCGAGCTCGCCGCGGGCGAGGGCATGCGGGTCGTTCCAGGCCGGGGCAAGTCCGCCTTTGGGGCCAGGGTCGTGGGTGCCGCTTGAGACCACGACCACACGCGACGGCGCCTTCAGTACGGGCAGCAGTGCGTGGACGAGAGCGAAGTGACCCAGGTGGTTGATCCCGAACGTGGCCTCGAATCCGTCGGCGGTCCTGGCATCGTTCGCTCCCATCTGCACGCCCGCGTTGCACACCAGGGCGTGCAGCTGCGGCAGCGCGCCCGAGTTCAGCCGGTCTGTCAGCTCGGCGGCGAAGGACCGGATCGAGTCGAGTGATCCCAGGTTCAGCACCATCGCCTCCACCGAGTTGCCGGCGGCGGCGCCGGCGGCCAGCGCGTCGGCGGCGGCCCGCGAGCGGGCTGCGTCGCGGGAGGCGATCACGACGTGCCATGACCCGGCGGAGGAACCGAGGATCGCTTGCGCGCACGCATAGCCGAGACCGCTGTTCCCCCCGGTGATGACGACAGTCCGGGCGTTGCCCGTCGGATGTTTCGACATCGTCGCTCCTTCGTCGCTCGTGTCGTCCCCCCTCACCACGGGACGTTGCCGTTGCGGTTGCGGTACTGCCTGGTCGGCCCGGGTGAGGTGGTGGCGAGCTCGACGATGGCGTCGGTGCCCTCGGTGACGGTCTGGGTGCCCTGGTGGTGGTTGAGGTCGGTGGCGGTGAAGCCGGGGTCGGCCAGGTTGAACCGGACATCGGGGATGCCGTTGGCGTACTGGACGGTGAGCATGTTCAGGGCCGCCTTGGACGTCGGGTACATCAAGTGGGCGGACCCGGAGTGGTCGGAGCCGGCCGTCGTCGCGCCTGTCAGTGATCCGGCGCCGCTGGAGACCATCACCACCCGCGGATCGTCCGCGGCCCGCAGCAGCGGCAGGAATGCGTGGGTGACACGGACCGGGCCGAGGACGTTGACGCGGAAGACGGGGACGAGGTGCTGCGGCAGGGTCTCCTCCGGCGTGATCACCTTGTCCAGCGGGCCGACCTCCTCGCCGGTTATCCCGGCATTGTTGACCAGGACATCGAGCCGGTCGGTGTGCTCCCTGACGGCTTCGACAGCTGCGGCGACGGAATCGTCGAAGGTCACGTCCAGCGGCACGAAAATCACGTCCGCGCCCTGGGCGGCAAGCCGCGCGGCAGCCTCCTTGCCTCGGGCCTCGTCACGTGCGCCGAGAAAGACGCGCCAGCCGAGCTCGCCGAGCCGGCGGACGGTCTCGTAGCCGAGGCCCTTGTTGGCGCCGGTGACCAGGGCGGTGGTGGGGCTGGTGTGGTTCGGGTTTCCTTGTGATGCGTTCATGCTTCGACGCTAAGCAGCACGAGAAGAGGCATCCAGGTACGCCCGAGGGTGGTATGGGCCGTACCAGGATGCCCGCGCCGCAAAGCCGGAAGTCCGCGCCTGTGGGGAAGAGAATGAATGAATGGACCGCATTGAGCTCGCCCGCGTCGTTAAAGCTGCCCGTGCGCGCACTTCACCGAAGGACGTCGGCCTCCCGGCCGGCCCCAGAAGAAGAGTGCCCGGCCTGCGCCGCGAAGAGGTGGCCCAGCTCGCCGGGCTCAGCGTCGAGTACGTGGTCCGCCTGGAGCAGGGCCGCGGGCCGCAGCCGTCCGACCAGGTACTCACGGCCCTGACCCGAGCACTGCGGCTCGACCGCGATGAGCGCGAACAGGTATTCCGGCTGGCCGGCAGCTCGCCACCGCTGCCCGGCCGGATCGAGATGTCGCTGCGGCCGAGCGTGCTACGCCTTCTCGAACGCCTCAGCGACCTTCCCGCGCTCGTCCTGTCGGCCAAAGGCGATGTGTTGGCACAGAACTCCATAGCCTGCGCGCTCCTCGGCGATTTCATGTGCTGGCCCGATGGGCAACGCAACATCATCTGGCAGCGGTTTCTCGGCGCAGGTGTCACTCACGTATCCAACCCGGAGGAGGCCGAAACGACGGCCCAGCAGTACGTGGGGTGGCTGCGCACCGCGCGCTCGCGCTACCCGGACGATCCGGACCTCCGGTCCTTGATCGAGAACCTGCTCAATGCCAGCGAGCAGTTCTGGAGCATGTGGGAGGAAGGACGCTCCACGACATCCCGGTCCATGCGCAAGACGATCAAGCACCCCGACCTCGGGACACTCACCCTGGACTGCGACACCCTGCTGCTGCCCGACACCGAACAATCAATGATCGTCTTCTCCGCGGCACCGGGCTCACCCGGCGCCGCGGCCCTCGACAAGCTCCGTGCCACGACGGCGCACTGACACATCTCTGCGATGCCGGGAGCGGGCAGGCCACCCCGCTGCCGCCCCGCCTGCATGGCGGTGAATTGCTGTGCCGGAACCACAGTGAGCCTTTTCCAACCTGCCTGCAGAATGCGGGGGTTGGGCTGACAACATAGCGAAGCCCCCTGGTAGATGGGTTTTCGACCAAGAAGAACCGTCTCCACCAGAGGCTTCGCGTGCTTGTCTGCCCGTCCGGGCTGGACCCGTCCAGCTCTGCCCTCCGCTTCCTCACCACTCGCCTGCGAGAGCACCGCCGACTGGGCGGCACCCGATGGCGGCGCCTGAGTGCCGGCCGACAGGCCCTGCTCGCCCTCGCCCACCTCCGCGACGGACACCCTTACGCCCAACTCGCGGCCGGGTTCGGCATCGGCACCACCACCGCCCACCGCTACATCACCGAAGCCATTGACCTCCTGGCCGCGCTCGCCCCGACCCTGGCCGAGGCGGCCCGGACGGCTTCGACGAAGGCGTACGTCCTGCTGGACGGTACAGCGCCCTCTGAGAGTCGCGGCGTCCGCTTACCGCATGCGCCCGGCTGTCTCACACGTCGGGTCGGTCGACGAAGGCGCGGCGCACGGCCTCGCGCAGGGAGGCGCGGCGGCGGCGGTGGATCTGCTGTCCCTCCGAGGCGGTTCCCGTGGTGGTGATGCTGGCGGCTGACCACGTCATGGCCATCGCGATGACCATCGAATGGATGTCCTGGGCGTCGATGTCGGAGGTGAGGGTGCCGTCCTCCTGGCGCTCGACGAGCGCGGCGATCTTCGCCGAGTCGTCGTTGTTCGGGAACAGTGCTCCGACGGGCCTGCGCTCCAGGCGGTTCCAGGTCGCCAGCCGCACCAGGGCCGGATCGGCCAGGTAGGCGTCGTACAGCCGAACCGCATAGCCGGGCAGGTCGTGCGGGGTCAGCCGGACGGCGTCGGTCAGCGCATCGACGTGTTCCGCCAGCACCGCGTCGAACAGCGCCTCCTTGCTCGGGAAGTGGGAGTAGAGCTGGGACTTGTTCGCCCGTGCCTGTTTCGCGATGCGATCCACCCTGGTTCCGGCGATGCCGTGGTCGGCGAACTCCCGGACCGCGGCATCGAGCAGCCTTCGGCGGGTGGCCTGTCCGTCGCTGCGTACCCGTCGCTCTCGTTCTTCGGTCACCCCTCCATCTTAGATGAACCAGCCAGTCCATCTCCGTGTTAGCTTAGATGGACCAACTGGTACTTCTAGGAGAGATCATGAATGCGACTTCGGAGCGAGAACGCCTAGCGCCGGCCCTGCTGACCGAGGGGCCGCTCCGTCTCCTGATCGGCGGGAACTGGGAGCCGGCACGGTCCGGCAAGGTGGCGCCGACCACGGACCCGACCACCGGGCAGGTGCTGACCGAAGTGGCGGTGGCGGGCCCCGAGGATGTCGACCGTGCCGTCGCTGCCGCTCGCCGGGCCTTCGAGTCCCCGTCCTGGTCAGCGATCACGCCCCAGGAGCGGGGGCGTCTGCTGTTGCAGATCGCCGACGTGCTGGAGGAGCACGCCGAGGAACTGGCCGTGCTCGACTCGCTGGACATGGGCGGCGCCCTGGTGACCATGCGGTGGCTGGCGGGGCAGTGCGTCGACGTCCTGCGTCACTACGCGGGCTGGCCCACCAAGATCTACGGGCAGGCGGCGCCCTCCGAGCCCTCGAAGCTGCACTACGTTCTGCGTGAACCGCTCGGCGTCGTCGCCGCCATCACGGCGTGGAACGGCCCGCTGCAGCAGCTGGTCTGGAAGATCGGCGCCGCGCTGGCCACCGGCAACACCGTGGTCGCCAAGCCCGCCCTCTGGAGTTCCCTCTCGGCGATTCGGCTGGGCCAGTTGCTCACGGAGACGGACCTGCCCCCGGGTGTCGTGAACATCGTCACCGGGGACGGCGGAATCACAGGGGAGGCGCTGATCAGCCATCCCGACGTCGACAAGATCTCGTTCACCGGCTCACTGGCCGTCGGCCGCCACATCCAGGAGACCGCCGCTCGCGATCTCAAGCGGGTCACCCTGGAGCTGGGCGGGAAGTCGCCGACGATCGTGTTCGACGATGCCGATCTCGACGCGGCCGCGCAGACGGCGGTAGCCGGATTCGCGATGGGGAGTGGACAGGGATGCGTGGCCGGCAGCCGGATCCTGGTCCAGGAAACGATCTACGACCGGTTCCGCGAGCTGCTGCTCGAGGAGATGGGGAAGTACGTCGCCGGCGACCCCTTCGAGCCCGGCACGATGATGGGTCCCCTCGCGGCTCCCGAGCACTATGCACGGGTCAGCGACTGGATCGACACTGCTCGCGAGGAGGGGGCGACCGTGACCAGGGTCGCGGACTGGGAAGCCGACGGGCGGTTCATCCCACCCACCCTGCTGGAGAACGTCGATCCCGGTATGCGCTCTGTCCGGGAGGAGATCTTCGGTCCGGTCTCGGCGCTGATGTCCTTCACCGACGTCGAAGACGCGATCGCCCGGGGCAACGATACCGAGTACGGCCTGTCCGCCTCGGTGTGGACCCGAGACATCGGACGGATCAACCGTGTTGCGCGTGGCATACGCGCGGGCACCGTCTGGTTCAACACGTTCGGCGACATAAGCACCGGGACAGTGCCGTTCGGCGGGTTCAAGGGCTCGGGCATCGGACGGGAGCACGGGACCGATGTTCTCAACGCCTACACCGAGGCCAAGACAGTGATGATCAACACCTGACCGGTGCGGCCGGTGGTTGTGTGCTCTCCCGGACCCCTCGGCGTCGAGAGCCTCATCCCTGCCGTCCCCGCCTCCAAGCAGATCATCGGAGGGCGCCGCCTCGGGCATGTCGAGGGAGACGCCGGGGTCGCGGGTACGACTTCCACGACCCGCCGGTTCTCCTCGAAGCGGGCGACCGAGCCCAACTCCGTCCCCGAACCGTAGAGTTGGCCACCGCCGGGCCCGCCAGGTCCAGGCGGTGGCGTTGCGGGTCGGGTTGGGGCCCTCGACCGGCGCAGCCCGCCGAACGTCTGCGACACCTCTCCGCTCAGTGTCGTTCGGTCGGCGGCCTCGGCAAGTAGCCAGGACGCGGCATGCGAGATCACTTCATCGCCGTCAGCGGCGACGATGGTCTTCGGGCCCTACCGGGCGCAGTCGGCGCCAACTACGCCTCCAGGCTCGCCGCCAGGGGGATCGCGGCGCTCGTGTCCGACCCCGCCCACCAGGGCCGCAGCGGCGGCGAGCCGCGGGACCTCGAGGACCCGTACCGCCGCGGGGAAGACATCAGCTACGCACTCGACGCGCTCAGCACGATCGTCGGCGTCGATCCGGAGCGCACTGGCGTCCTCGGCGTCTGCGCGGGCGGGGGCTACGCGGTACATACCGCCCGTACCGATCACCGCATCAAGGTTGTCGGCGTGGTCGTTCCCGTCAACCCAGGCGGCGCGTTTCGCAGCTTCCAGCCGGACGGCCCGGCCGCCGCACTCGATGCCATGGCCACTGCACGCCGCACCGAGAACCGCATCGGGGAGCTCACCCGCGAGAACTGGCTCCCCGACAGCGTTGAGGACGCCGCCGCCGGCGGCGTGACCGACATCGACACTCTGGAGGCAGTCCGGTACCACCGCACCGAGTCGATCAATCCCGGATGCTCGAGTTCAACGGAGCGTAGTCAGCACCAAGTCAATTGGTCAGCACCAAACCAGCACGGGAGTCAGCACGGCACCGGTCAAATCGTGCTGAACCACGCGTCCCGGACGGCACTCGTTTCGACCACCATCGATCACCTGAACCGCCTTTCCACAAGCCGGCATGGTGGCCGCGCGCATAGCCGACCCCCGAACTATGTTGTCCCGCCACATGTGCGCCTGACCTGCGGATTCCTACGGTGTGGCGACACGCAAACGTCCCCGTCACGCCCCAGGAAGTGGTGCCGATGTCGTCGCCCGCAACCGCTCCACCAGCCCCGAACAAGCTCAAGCGCATCGTCGCCGCCTCCCTCATCGGGACCACCATCGAGTGGTACGACTTCTTCCTCTACGGCTCCGCCGCCGCGCTCGTCTTCAACAAGCTGTTCTTCCCTGACTCCGACCCGCTCGTCGGTACCCTGCTGTCGTTCCTCACCTACGCGGTCGGGTTCGCCGCGCGGCCGCTGGGCGCGCTGGTCTTCGGGCACTACGGGGACCGGCTCGGGCGCAAGAAGCTGCTGGTGCTGAGCCTGCTGATGATGGGCGGCGCGACGTTCGCGATCGGGTTGCTGCCCACGCACGCCACCATCGGCAGCGCCGCGCCCGTCCTGCTCACCGTGCTGCGCCTCGTCCAGGGCTTCGCGTTGGGCGGCGAGTGGGGCGGTGCCGTACTGCTGGTGTCCGAGCACGGGGACGCCCGGCGGCGCGGGTTCTGGGCCTCGTGGCCGCAGACCGGCGCCCCGGCCGGGCAACTGCTGGCGACCGGTGTGCTGTCACTGCTGACCGCCGTGCTGTCGGACTCGGCCTTCGAGGCCTGGGGCTGGCGGATCCCGTTCCTGCTGTCCGGGGTGCTGGTGATCGTCGGTTTGTGGATTCGTCTCTCTGTCGATGAATCGCCGGTGTTCAAGCAGGCGCTGGAGCGGGCCGAGGCCCGCAAGACGGACGCCGCCGCGGAGCGGATGCCGATCGTGGCGGTCCTGCGGCACCACTGGCGCGACGTGCTGGTGGCGATGGGCGCGCGCATGGCGGAGAACATCAGCTACTACGTGATCACCGCGTTCATCCTGGTGTACGCCACCACCTCGGCCGGCGTCTCGAAGCAGACCGCGCTCAACGCGGTGCTCGTCGCCTCCGCGATCCACTTCGCCGTCATCCCCGCGTGGGGCGCGCTGTCGGACCGGATCGGCAGGCGTCCGGTGTATCTGATCGGTGCGGCCGGTGTGGGGCTGTGGATGTTCCCGTTCTTCGCCCTGATCGACACCGGCGGCTTCACGAATCTGCTCGTCGCGGTCACCGTGGGCCTGGTGCTGCACGGGGCGATGTACGCGCCGCAGGCCGCCTTCTTCTCCGAGATGTTCGCGACCCGGATGCGCTACTCCGGTGCCTCCATCGGCGCCCAGTTCGCCTCCGTCGCCGCGGGCGCGCCGGCACCGCTCATCGCCACCGCGCTGCTCTCGGACTACGGCAGCTCCACCCCGATCTCGCTCTATGTCATCGCGGCGAGTCTGCTGACGATCGTCGCCGTGGCGGCGGCCAAGGAGACCCGGCACCGGGACCTGGCGGACGTGGCCCCGTCGGGTGACGCGGGCGAACCGGTCGAGGCGGCTCCGGCGGCCCAGGACGCGCGCACCGTCTGATCCGGCGGGGCGTCGGCCCCCGTACGCGCCCCGCGTACGGGGGTCAGTGCCGTCCGGGGGACGGTGTGCCCCCGGACAGCCGGTGCAGGCGCAGGGCGAGCTGGATCTCCAGGGCCCGGGCCGGGCTCTGCCAGTCGTCGCCGAGGAGGCGGCCGACGCGTTCCAGCCGCTGGGCGACCGTGTTGACATGGACGTGCAGCGCGTCCTTGGTACGGGCGGGGCTCATTCCACAGGCGAAGTAGGCGTCGAGGGTGCGCAGCAGTTCCGTGCCGCGCCGTTCGTCGTACTCCACGACCTGGCCGACGGTCCGTTCGACGAAGCCGGCGATGTCCCGCTCGCCGGCCAACAGGAGTCCCAGGAAGCCGAAGTCCTCGGCGGCGGAGCCGTCACCGGAGCGGCCGAGCAGGCGCAGGGCGTCGAGGCAGCGCCGGGCCTCCGCGTAGGCCGACGCCACCGTCTCGGAGCGGGCCGTGAGGTGCTCGACCGGGGCGGACGCGCCGACGGTGACCGGTTCGTGGACGGCCGTGCCCAGGTGCCGGGCGGTGCGTCGGGCCAGTTCGGTGGCTGTGTCGCCGGGGGCGAGGGGCAGCAGGAGGACGGTGCCGCCGTCGCGTGCGGCGGCGAGGCCCTGCCGGGTCGCGGCGAGGTGGGAGGCCGCGGCCCACAGCCGTCTGCGGGCGTCCGCCTCCTGGTCGGCGTCGGCGGTGCCGCCCTCCAGGCGGGCCGCGAGCACGGCGTGGGTGGCGTCGAGGTCGGCGTGCAGCCGGGCCGCGCGTTCGCGCAGCAGGCGCGGGTCGCGGTCACGGGCGTCGAGCAGGTCGTCGAGCAGCTCGCCCCGGACGCGCTGCTCGGCCTCGGCGGCGGAGCGGCGGGCGAGCAGCAGCAGTGAGGTGACCATGGCCGCGCGCTCCAGTGTGCGCTGGTCGACGGGGTCGAGGCCGGGGTGTCCGCGCAGGACGAGCGCGCCGAGGAGTTCGTCGCCGGCGGCCACGGCGGCGATCCAGTCGTCCCGGTGCCGCACCGCGTGGCCCTCCGCCCGCGAGGACTCCAGGGCCCGGCCGGGTGCCGCGGTGGCCTCGGTGAACTCGACCGTGCCGTCCAGGACCTCGGAGACGGCGGCGGCGACGTCGTGCACGCCGCCGCCGCGCAGGACCAGCTCGGCCAGCCGGTCGTGGACGTCCGAGGCACGTTCGATGACCGCGCTGCGGTCCTTGATGATCTCGTTGGCCCGTTCCAGTCCGGCGAGGGCCGAGCGGGTCTCGGCGAGCAGGTTGGCGGTGTCGATGGCGGCCGCGGCGAGGGCGGCGAACGAACCGAGCAGGGCGATCTGCTCCCGTTCGAAGACCCGGGCGCGCCGGTCCGCGGCGAACAGGACTCCGATGACGTGGTGCCCGAGCATCAACGGCACCCCCAGGATGGCGACGAGTCCCTCGTCCCGCACACCGGTGTCGATGGTGTGGGTGTGCTGGAAGCGGTCGTCGCGGAAGTAGTCGTCGGTGACGTAGGGGCGGGCCGTCTGGGCGACCAGGCCGCCGAGTCCCTCGCCCATGCCGAGGCGCAGCTGCTGGAAGCGGGCGGCGACCGAGCCCTCGGTGACCCGCATGTACGTGTCGCCCCTGGCCGGGTCGTTGAGGCTGAGGTAGGCGACATCCGTGCCGAGGAGGGAGCGGGCGCGCTGCACGATCGCCTGGAGCACGGCGTCCAGGTCGCGCAGTCCGGCGAGGTCGTGGGCGGTCTCGAAGAGGGCCGACAGCTCGGCCTCCCGGCGGCGGCGTCCCTCCAGCTCCGCGCGCACCCGGAGGGCGAGTACCTTCGCCTGCTGGAGCGCGGCGATCCGCTCGGCGGGCAGTCCCTCGGCGCGGGCGAGCAGCACCGGCTGCTCGTAGGCCTCGGCGGCGGCGCCGCGGGCCAGCAGCTCCAGGAACGGCGTCTCGGCGCTGCCGGGGACACCGCCGGACGCGGGGCCGGCGCCGGGACGGTCGCGGCCCGGCGCCGCGGCGGCGGAGGCGGGACGCTCGGCGGACTGCACGTGATCGCGGGACATGCTCACAGGATTCCTCATCCCGCGGCCGCCCCGTCAGGCCTGTGGACAACTCTGTCGGCCGACGGCCGGCCGCCGACGGCCGATGCCTCAGTGGGCGGTCCAGCCGCCGTCCAGGACCAGTGACGTGCCGGTCACGAAGGACGCCTGCGGGCCGCACAGATAGGCCACCGCCTCGGCGACCTCCTCCGGTTCGATGAGCCGCCGGACGGCGCTGTCCCGCAGCAGCACCTCGGACACGACACGTTCCTCGGGAATGCCGTGGGCCCGGGCCTGATCGGCGATCTGCCTCTCCACCAGGGGGGTGCGCACATAGGCGGGGTTCACACAGTTCGAGGTGACGCCGTGGGGCGCGCCTTCGAGGGCGGTGGTCTTGGAGAGTCCTTCCAGGCCATGTTTGGCGGCCACATAGGCGGATTTATAGGCCGAGGCGCGCAGTCCGTGGACCGAGGACACATTGACGATGCGGCCCCAGCCCTGCCCGTACATATGGGGCAGGGCGCCCCGGATGAGCCGGAAGGGTGCCTCCAGCATCACGGTGAGCACCGTGTGGAAGACGTCGGGCGGGAACTCCTCGATGGGGCGGACCAGCTGCATACCGGCGTTGTTGACCAGCACATCGGTACCGGCGGCGGCGAGCTCGGCGGCGTCCAGGTCGGTGAGGTCGAGGACGTGCGGCTCGACGGCGCCCCCGGCGTCCCGGGCCGTCTCGGCGAGCGTCTCCAGGCCGGCGGCGTCCCGGTCGACGGCTCTGACCTTGGCCCCGGCGGCCGCGAGCCGCAGCGCGCAGGCGCGGCCGATGCCGCCGGCGGCGCCGGTGACGAGGGCGGTACGGCCACCGAGGTCGAGCGGGGTGGCGTGGGGGGCCGGGAGGGCACGGGACGCGGTCATGTCTCGACCCTAGGCAGCACCCCTACCGCGCCCCATGTGGCCAGGCCCTACAGTTCAGCCAGTTCCAGTGGGGTCGAACCATGTGGGCGCGTCCGACATGGCTTGCTTGATCCGGAAGCGCGCGAACTCGTTCAGCTCCGGCAGCGCGTCCACCGCGAACCAGCCGACGTCCAGCGACTCGTCGTCATTGACCCGCGCCTCACCGCCGAGGGCACGGCAGCGGAAGGTGATGTCCATGTACTGGCAGATGTCGCCGTTGCCGTACCTCACCGGTTCCAGCGCCTGGACCAGTACGACCCGTTCGACGGCGCAGCGCACCGCGGTCTCCTCCTCGACCTCCCGCACGGCGCAGGCGGCGGGCTGCTCCCCGGGGTCGGGGATGCCGCCGATCACCGACCACTTGCGGGTGTCGGTCCGGCGGTTCAGCAGGACCCGGCCCTCGTCGTCGAAGACGAGCGCGGTGACCCCGGGGAGCCAGAGCAGCTGGTGACCGGCGGAGGCGCGCAGGGTGCGGATGAAGTCTGGAGTAGCCATGCCCTCGACCCTAACCGGCCGGTCAGGGCCCTCCCCGGCACTTCAGGGGGTGTGCGGCGGGCGTACTACGGCACGTCACCGGCGCGTCGCCCGCGCACACCGGCGGCGACGGCCCAGCCCAGTCCGCCCGCGGCGACCAGGACGAGGACGATCTCCGGGAGGACGCCGAGGCGGGTGGCGGGGGTCTGCGAGGAGCGCAGCGGCACCTCCTGCACCAGCGAGTCGGCGACGAACATGCCGGTCCTCTGCGTGATCTCGCCGTCGGGCATGATGATCGCGCTGACCCCGCTGGTCACCGGGACGGTGACGGCGCGGCTGTGCTCCACGGCGCGCACCCGGGACATGGCGAGCTGCTGGTAGGTCATCTCGCTGCGGCCGAAGGTGGCGTTGTTGCTGGGCACGGAGATCAGCTGGGCGCCCGCGGTGACCGTGTCACGGACCGCCCAGTCGAAGGCGGCCTCGTAGCAGGTGACCAGGCCGACCCCGGCACCGCCCATACGGAAGACGCCCGGCTCACCGCCCCGGCTGAAGTCCTGGCGGACCATCGAGGTCCACTCGTCGTTGATCGCCCCCACGAGCGAACGCAGCGGGAGGTACTCGCCGAACGGCTGGATCTGCCGTTTGTCGTAGGTGTCGACGGGGCCCTTCACCGGGTCCCAGAGGATCTGCTCGTTGAGGAGCCTGCCGTCCTTGCCGACCACGCCGCCGACCGAGATGGGCGCGTCGACGGCCTTGGCCGCCTTGTCGATGACGGCGCGCGCGTCGGCGTTGGCGAAGGGGTCGATGTCGGAGGAGTTCTCGGGCCACAGCACGATGTCGGGGTGCTCGGCCCGGCCCGCCGCGACCTCGGCGGCCAGGCGCTCCGTCTCCCGCGCGTGGTAGTCGAGGACGGCCCGCCGCTGGGAGTTGAAGTCGAGGCCGAGGCGGGGCACGTTGCCCTGGATGACGGCGACGGTCACGGTGCCGGACTCGGCCTTGTCGCTGACCAGCGACCGGGAGGCGAAGGCCGCCACCAACGGCACGACGACGCTCAGCACGGCCACGACCGCGGCGCCGCGCCGCAGGGTTCCGGTGCGGCGGGCCCGGACGGCCAGGCGCACGAGCTCGTGGAGACCGAAGCCGCACAGGACGACGGCGAAGCCGAGCACCGGCGTGCCGCCGAGCGCGGCGAGCGGCAGGAAGGCGCCGTCCGCCTGACCGAACGCGACCTTGCCCCAGGGGAAGCCGCTGAACGGCACGCGCGCGCGAACCGCCTCCCCCGCGATCCACAGCGCCGCCGCCCACACCGGCCGGCCGGGGAGTTTCGACACCGCGGCGACACCGGCGCCGACCAGTGCGACGAAGACCGCCTCGATGAGTACGAGGGCGATCCACGGGCCGGGGCCGACCTCCACACCCGTCCACACCAGCAGCGGGAGCAGGAAGCCGAGGCCGAAGAGGTAGCCGAGACCGAGTGCCGCCTTCCAGCTCCGGCCGCGCAGCACCCAGCCGAAGCCGGCGAAGGCGGGCAGGGCCAGCCACCACAGGGTGCGCGGCGGGAAGCTGACGTAGAGGAGCAGGCCCGAGAGCGCGGCTGCGGCGACCGGGAGGAGGCGCACGAGCCGACTGCCCCGCGCCGGGGGCGCGGTCGGCGGCGGCATCGGGTCCGACTCGTCGACGGAAGTTGCGGTGACGGTCACTCCGGGAGTCTACGGCGCGTGACCTGGCGGCGGACAGGGCGGTCGGGAGGGGCGGAGGACGACGGGCGGGGCCCGCGCCCGCCCCGGGGCGGGCGGTCTGCCGCATCGTTTCCGCGGGACGTGTCACCACACATCCCCAAACCGGCCACCAGCCGTTACGGTGTGCCGGTGCCCCAGTCGTGCGGCCCGTCGCGGCGTCGGCGGCCGGGGCCCGTCACAGGTCGGGGGCGACGACGTGGTGCGGGGTGCGGGGTGGGTTCCACAGGGATGGCTTCCGCCGAGCCGGATACGGACGGCGAGAGACGGATCGGTCCGGACGCGGCGGCCGTCGTGGTGCTGGGGGCCTGCGCGGCCTGGCCACTGATCACGGCGGCGGCCGGGGGCGGCCGCCCCGAGGGCATGCTGCTCGCGGTCCTCGCCGTGGCGGCGGGCTACGCGGCGGGCCGGATCGGCGGGGCGCTGCTGCCGGTGGCCGCGCCGTGCGCGGGCGCCCTGGCCGGCGTGGCCCTGACGGTGGCGGTGCCGCATCTGGCGCCGGGGCCGCAGATCACCGCTCCCCTGGGGCACGCCGGTGCGACGACCGCGGTGCTGGCCCTGTCGGCCGGTGCCGCCTGCTGTGCGGCCTGGGCGGCCTCGTCACCGGCCGTGCGGTTCGCGCTGCGCCTGCTGGCCGCGGGGGTCGTGGTGACGGCGGCCGTACTGGGCTCCGTCACGGGATGCGTGGCGGGGGCGGTGGTGCTGCTGTTCTCCCTCGCCGTGGGCCGGATACGGCGCCGGGGTCCCGTCCTCGCCGGGCTGGCCGGGGCCGCGGCCGGGGCGACGGGGCTGGTCTGGGCGGTGGCCGGGGATGCCGTGCCGGAGGGACTCGCCGCCTCGCTGGAGGGGCGGCTGACGCCGCACCGCGTGGGTCTGTGGCGGGACGCGCTCGGCATGGTGCGGGACCACTCGGGGCTGGGGGTGGGGCCGGGGCGGTTCGGGGAGCTGAGTACGACGTCGGGGCAGTCGCCGCTGTCCGACGGCAAGCCGCACTCCGCGCCGCTTCAGCTGGCGGCGGAGCAGGGGGTTGTCGGGGTGGTGCTGCTGGTGCTGGCGTTCGGGTGGCTGCTGTACGCGCTGTGGTGCAGTCCGCGGGGTACGCCGGTGGTGCTGAGTGCGGGGGTGGCGTTGACGGTTCTCGCGGGGGTTGCCGCAGTGGGCAACGCGTTGAGCTTCACGGCGGTTTCCGTGGGTGGGGGGTTGTTGGCGGGGCTGGCTACGGCGCGGCCGTTCAGTGAAGAGGGGGCGCGGCGGGCGTGACGCGGTGAGCGGTGTTTGCGGCTCGCGGGGGGGTGTCGCGCAGCCCGGCGTTCGCGGGGTGCCGCTGCGCCCACCCTCCCCCATCGCCCCAGCGGCACGACTGCCCGCAGTTGCGGGGGTGTGATCAGTGGGTTGTGCCTGGTTTGTGGGGGTGTAGGCGGTCGCGGATGACGTGGACCGCTGCTTCCGCGTCGTCCACCGTGACCGTGAAGGTGTGGCCGTCCCACAGGCGCAGGATGATGCCCTCGCCACGGCGTACGACGACCGCCGTGCCCTTCTCGGGCCGCCAGCGGTACCCCCAGCCGCCCCAGTGACGCGGGGTGACGTGCGGGGCGAACTCCGCGCCCGCGACGTGCGAGAGCGGGATGCGGCGGCGCGGCACCCCGATGTGGCCGCAGCGCACCTCCAGATGGTCCTCGTCGACCCGCAGCGCGACATGCACGAAGGCGAGGGTGCCGAACAGGACCAGCAGCCCGGCGGCGATGCACCCGACGACGGCCATGACCAGCGGCGCGACGCCGGACGTCCACGCGGAGTCGACGGCCAGCGCGATGCCGAGTGCCAGGCAGGCGGCGCCGATCAGCGCAAGGAACCACTGGAGCCGGTTGGTCGCGCGACCGGTCCAGACCTCGGGGTACGGGGCATGCTCGCCGTGGCGGTGGTCCCTCATACGTTCGAGGTTACTCAGGATTCGCTCAGCAGGTACCGCGTAGCACAGCGTTACTGCGCCGTCCGGGCGGAAGCGACCTGTCGGAGCAGCCTGCCCTCCGCGTAGGTGAGGGCGGCCGCGGGGAGCGCGCCCTCGCGTCCGCTCAGCAGCACGGTCAGGGTTCCGCTCGCCGCCGCCTCGGGAGCGGGTCGCTCGCCCACGCGGCGCAGGGCCTGGGCGGCCACCGCTCCGGCGGATCCGTGCAGCGCGAGCGGCGGGCGGCCGGGCCGCTGGACGGCGGCCCGGATGCGCTCGCCGACCAGTTCGTAGTGGGTGCAGCCGAGGACCACGGTCGTCACGTCGTCCGGGGTGAGTTCGGCCGCCGCGGCGACGGCGGCGTCGATCGCCGTCTCGTCCGCCCGCTCCACCGCCTCGGCCAGTCCCCAGCACGGCACCTCGGTGACGGCGACGCCGTCGGCGAAGTTCTCGATCAGATCCCGCTGGTACGGGCTGCCCGTGGTGGCCGGTGTGGCCCAGATCGCCAGCGGTCCGCCGCCGGCCGCGGCCGGTTTGATCGCCGGGACGGTGCCGATGACCGGAAGGCCGGGCTCGAGGCGGGCGCGCAGCGCGGTGAGGGCGTGCACCGTGGCGGTGTTGCAGCCGACGATCAGCGCGTCGGGCCGGTGTGCGGCGGCGGCCTCGGCGACGGCGAGGGCGCGCTCGGTGAGGTCCTCCGGGGTCCTGGGTCCCCAGGGCATGCCGTCGGGGTCGAGGGAGAGGACGAGATCGGCGTCGGGGCGCAGACGCCGTACCGCGGCGGTGGCCGCCAGCAGCCCGATTCCGGAGTCCATGAGCGCGATCTTCACCCGGCCACGATAGACGATGAGCCGCTTCGCGCCCGTCCCGTGGGGCAGACTGCGGCACGTGAGCGCCATTGAGTGGAGTGCCGCCGGATCACTCGCCGCCTGGTTGTGGCTGCTGCTCTGCCAGGGCTTCTTCTGGCGCACGGATGTGCGGCTCCCGCCGTCCCGCGACCCGGAGGAGTGGCCGTCGGTGTGCGTCGTCGTCCCCGCGCGGGACGAGGCGGCGGTGCTGTCCGCGAGCCTGCCCTCGGTGCTCGCCCAGGACTATCCGGGACGGGCCGAGGTCTTCCTGGTCGACGACGGCAGCACCGACGGCACCGGGGAGCTCGCACGTGAGCTGGCGCGCCGGCTGGGCGGGCTGCCGCTCACCGTGGGCTCTCCGGGTGAACCGCCCGCCGGCTGGACCGGCAAGCTGTGGGCGGTGCGGCACGGCATCGCGCTGGCACGCGCGCGTGCCCCCGAGTTCCTGCTGCTCACGGACGCCGACATCGCGCATGCCCCGGACAGTCTGCGCCGGCTGGTGGCGGCGGCCCGTACCGGGGGCTTCGACGTCGTGTCGCAGATGGCCCGGCTGCGGGTGGAGAGCTCCTGGGAGCGACTGGTCGTGCCGGCGTTCGTCTACTTCTTCGCGCAGCTGTACCCGTTCCGCCGGATCGGGCGGGAGGGGACCCGGACGGCCGCGGCGGCGGGCGGCTGTGTGCTGCTGCGCGCCGAGGCCGCGGAGCGGGCGCGGATCCCGGACGCCATCCGGGGGGCCGTGATCGACGACGTGGCGCTCGCCCGCGCGGTGAAGCGGAGCGGCGGACGGGTCTGGCTGGGTCTCGCGGACGGGGTGGACAGCGTGCGTCCGTATCCGCGGCTGGACGATCTGTGGCGCATGGTGGCGCGCAGCGCGTACGCGCAGCTGCGGCACAGTCCGGTGCTGCTGGCCGGTACGGTCGCCGGGCTGGCGCTGGTGTATCTGGTGCCGCCCGTCGCGGTGGTCCTGGGCGTGGTGACGGGGGGCGGGGTCGCGGTGGTCCTCGGTGCGGCCGCCTGGCTCGTGATGTCGGGGACGTACGTGCCGATGCTCCGCTACTACCGGCAGCCACTGTGGCTCGCTCCCCTGCTGCCGTTCACCGCGTCGCTCTACCTCCTCATGACGGTGGATTCCGCGGTGCGGCACTACCGGGGGCGCGGTGCGGCCTGGAAGGGCCGCACCTACGCGCGCCCGGACGCCGTGCCGGACGAGGGCTGAGCGGCCCTCACCGCTGAGCGACCCTCACTTGCGGCCGGGGGTCCAGTTCATGCCCCATCCGTAGGCGTAGTCGACGGTGCGCTGCGGGCTGACTCCCCGCTCCGGGACCAGGTAGCGGGCTTCGCGCTGGACGACGAGTTCGCCGCCGCCGGTGTTGGTGATCAGGGCGAGCGCGCACACCGTCGAGGGGACGGTGCACTCGTCGAGGGAGAAGTCGATCGGTGCGCCGTGCTCCGGCTGGAGGGTCACCGTGGCGTGCAGGTCGGCGAAGGAGCGGGCGCCCTCGTAGATGGTGACGAAGACGAGGATGCGCCGGAAGTGGTGCTTGTGGTCGAGGTTGACGGTGAGGTTCTCACCGCTCGACACGGCACCGGTGCGGTCGTCGCCGTCCAGGTGGATGAAGGGGGGCTGGTGCAGTGCGCCGAAGGCGTTGCCGAGGGCCTGGACGACGCCCTTGCGGCCGTCGGTGAGCTCGAACAGGGCGCACAGGTCCAGGTCGAGGTCGGAGTGCATGGCGACCGGGCGGCCCAGCTTGCCGGCCCAGCCCGAGAACTGCTTGCGGACCTCCCAGTTGAGGTTCACGCGCAGGGCGCCCGAGGTGCCGCCCTGCTTGGTGAGCGAGACGGAGGGGGCCGCCTTGGTGAGCGTCACCTTCGTCAGCCGGACCGGCGCGGGGGGCGCGGCCGGCGGAGGCGGCGCGACGGGAGGCGTCGCCGGTGTCGGGGGCGTGGTGACCGGGGGCGCGACGGGCGGCACGGGCGCCGCCGGGGCCACGGGGGCGGCAGGGGCCGGCGCGGCGTGCTGCGGCTCGTCCACGGTGATGCCGTAGTCGGTGGCGAGGCCCTCGAGTCCGCTGCTGTAGCCCTGGCCGACGGCGCGGAACTTCCAGGCGCCCTGGCGCCGGTAGAACTCGCCGAGGACGAACGCGGTCTCCGTGGTGGCTCCCGCGCTGTCGAAGCGGGCCGCGACGGTGCCGTTGGCGGCGTCCTTGACCTCGATGTGCAGGTCCGGGACCTGTCCGAACGTGCCGCCGTCGCAGGAGGCGGCCAGGATCACCGTCTCGATGCCGGGCTCCACGCGCGTGAGGTCGACGAGCAGGGTGTCGGTGACCGTGCCGCCCACGTCGCGCTTGCCGTCGTGCCGGACGGCGCCGGAGGAGTGGACGGGCTGGTTGTAGAAGACGAAGTCCGCGTCGGAGCGGACCTTCCCGCCGGCCAGCAGGAGGGCCGAGGCGTCCGCGTCGGGTACGCCGGGGCCGGAGCGCCAGCCCACGTCCACCCGCAGCGCCGTGGCCGGCACCGGTGTGTTCGATCCCTTCGGCATTGACATGTCCGCCCCCATCACGGGTCGCCGCGCCAGGCCAGGTCCCGGCATCCGTCGGTTGTCGTCCGCACAACCTATTCTTCCGCGCGCCGAACTCACACGGGGAGGGTGCGGGAATCGGTGGCCAACCGGCGGTAACCGGCCCGGAACTCGGCCTTTACACGAAATACGCCCGTCGAAGTGCCCGTTTTCCACAAGTTCGCTCGTATTGGGGATCCCCAGTCACGCCGGGCACGTAAAACAACCCTCTTATCGGTCTCCCCAACCAGCACATCGTGGGCTTAACTTATGTGCCATGACCTCCCCCCGCTCCACTTATGGCGGCGGCTACTACTCCGCTGCCTTCCCGGACACACCGATCTACGACTCGCTCGTGGCCGAGCGGGGCACCCCGCAGATCGCCCCGATCCGGGTCCCCGCCGCGTACGAGGCGCCGGCCAGTCATCTGCCCGCCCTCCCCTCGGCGTTGCCCGCCCTCCCGGCGGCTCCGTCCCAGCCCTCCTACGGCTACCCGCAGATGCCGCAGCCCGCCCCGCTCCAGCAGGCGCCCGCGGCGTACATCCCGCAGCAGGCGACCGCGCCGCGCGGCTACCCCGGCCCCCAGCCGCAGCCGCCGCGCCCGGCTCCGCCGGCGGGCTACGAGGCGATGCGCCCCGCGGCTCCCCGTCCGGGCCCCGCTCCGTACCAGGACCCGTACAACAACCAGCAGTACCGCGGCTACTGAGCCCGCCCGGGGCTGTCGGTGCCGGACGGCACGACAGCCCCACGGGCGTGCTCGCTCGTCCGCACCCGATTCGCCGGAAGCCCCGAGGCCGCTTCCGGCTGCCCCCGGGGAGGGAATCGGACTTCTGCCCAGCGGGGCAGGGAACGGGGTTCGGTCTCGAACGGCGCCACCCGTGGCGCCTCGCATCGACGCCGCCGGACTGCCGACCGGCGGCGTCGCGCTGTCCGCGCCGCGACGCGGCCGTCGGTGTCACCGTGGAGGTCCTCACGTCGCGCACTCCGTCGCGAGCGCGGGAACCGGTGCCCGGATTCGCGCGTTGGCCTTTCATGAGCGGTTCATGAGAGGACCGGCGGGGGGAAGGGGGCGCGGACCGTGCGGGCGATCAGCGGACTCTGGCGCTGGCGGCACAACCCGTTGCGCCGCGGGACCGACCTGGCCGAGGCCTGGGTCGCGTTCACGGCGCTGCTGCTCGTGCTCGTCGCCGCCCCGGTGGTCGGCGTCCTCGTCGGGAGCGCCGCCCAGGACGCCCTCCAGCGCTCCGTCCGCGCACAGCACCAGAACCGGCACCTGCTGACGGCCACGGTGGTGCGCAGGCTCGACCCGTCCCCGGTGAACGCCGATCCCGAGATATCGGCCGGCGGTCATCCGCGTCACCGCGTCCTCGCCCGCTGGACCGCGCCGGACGGCACCGAGCGGAGCGGACCGGTGCCGACGCGGCTGAAGGACCCTCAGCCGGGCGACCACGTGCGGATATGGACCGACGGGCACGGACGCACGGTGGCCCGCCCCCTGGACGCCGCGACGGCCACGACGCACGCCGTGCTCGCCGGCGTCGGCGCCGCGGTCGTGGCCGCGGCCCTCGTCGAGGTTTTCAGACGGCTGGTCGTCTGGCGCATGGTCCGCCGCAGATACGCCCGTTGGGACCGGGCATGGGAGAAGGCGGGCCCGGACTGGGGCAGGACCGGGGCCGGGAGCTAGGACGTTCCGGCTCTCCGGTCAACCCGGTGCCCGTACGCACGCTACGGTGGTCCGGCCGCACCGATCAGCGGCAGCACGCGCGCGAAATGGCCACGTACGACAGGGTGGGGGCACAGCTACGCCATGGCACAGGGCACGGTCCAGGTGACGCACACCGGCACATCGAGGTGGCGGCGCCGCACGGGTGAGTACGCTTCGCTCGCCGCCGCCCTGGAGGCCGCGGCCGAGGGGGACGTCCTCACCGTCGCTCCCGGGACCTACCGGGAGAACCTCGTGGTCCAGCGTGCGGTGACCCTGCGCGGCCCCGAGGGGTCACCGGGCTCGGTGCGAATCGCGCCCGTGGACGGCGTTCCGCTGACCGTGCGCGCCTCGGCGGTGGTGCAGGACCTGCACGTGGAGGGCCAGGACGCGACCGCCCCGGCCGTGCTGGTCGAGGAGGGCACCCCCGAGCTGCGCGACATACGCGTGGTGACACGGTCGGCCGCCGGCATCGAGGTGCGCGGGCGTGCCCGGCCCACGGTGCGCCGCTGCACGGTCGACAATCCGGCGGGCGTGGGCATCGCCGTACTGGACGGCGGGGGCGGGGTGTTCGAGGACTGCGAGGTCGTCGCCGCGGGGCAGGCGGGGGTCGCGGTGCGCGGTGGCGCCCACCCCCGGCTCGAGCGCTGCCGGGTGCACCACGCCTCGGGCTCGGGACTGACCGCGACCGGGGAGAACTCGGCGCTGGAGGCCGTGGGTTGCGAGGTGTACGAGGTGCGGGGCAGCGGCGTCCAGGTGACGAACCGCGCCACCGCGCATCTCGTCGACTGCGATGTGCGCCGTACGACCGGGGACGGGGTCACGCTCGACACGGACGCGGTGCTGACGCTGGCCGACTGCCGGATCCACGACATCCCGGAGAACGCGGTCGACCTCCGGTCCCGCTCGGTGCTCACCCTGACCCGCACCAGCGTGCGGCGGTTCGGCCGCAACGGTCTGTCGGTGTGGGACCCCGGCACGCGCGTGGACGCCAACCAGTGCGAGATCTTCGACAGCACCGGCGACTACCCGGCGGTGTGGGTCAGTGACGGCGCCACCGCCGTACTGGACTCCTGCCGGGTGCACGACGTACCGGACGCCCTGTTCGTCCTCGACCGCGGCTCCCGCGCGGACGTCGTCGACAGCGACCTCTCGCAGGTGCGCAACACGGCCGTGTCGGTGAGCGACGGCGCCACCGCGCAGCTCGACGACTGCCGGATCCGGGAGGCGGCGACGGGCGCCTGGTTCCGCGACCACGGCAGCGGCGGCACCCTCAACAACTGCTCCCTGGACGGCGTACAGACCGGTGTGATCGTCACCAAGGGCGCCGATCCGACGGTCGAGCGCTGCACGGTCGACTCCCCCGCGGAGGCCGGTGTGTACGTCTCCGCCGGCGGCCGCGGCACCTTCGAGCACTGCCGTGTCACGGGCAGTGGCGGCTACGGCTTCCATGTCATCGACGGCAGTCGGACGACGCTGCGGAAGTGCCGTACCGAGCGCTGTGCCCGCGGTGGTTACGAGTTCGCCGAGGGCGACGCGACGTCCGGCTCGGGCGGTCCCGTCGTGGAGGACTGCACGAGCGACGAGAGCGGGGGCCTGAGGCCGCCGGCCGCACCGGAGCCGGCCGTGCAGACGACGGGCCACTCCACCGGCCTCCTGGGAGCGCTTCCCGCCGCGCGGACGAACGAGCCGGCGCCGCCTGCCCCGCCCGCCCCCGAACCCGAGCGGGAGGCCCGCACCTCCAAGGCCGTGCTCGGCGAACTCGACGCGCTGGTCGGCCTGGAGAGCGTCAAGCGCGAGGTGCGCGCCCTCACCGACATGATCGAGGTGGGCCGGCGCCGGCAGCAGGCGGGCCTGAAGGCGGCCTCGGTCAAACGGCATCTGGTGTTCACCGGGTCCCCCGGCACCGGGAAGACCACCGTCGCCCGCCTGTACGGCGAGATCCTCGCCTCCCTCGGGGTGCTGGAGCAGGGTCATCTGGTCGAGGTGTCCCGTGTCGACCTGGTCGGCGAGCACATCGGCTCCACGGCGATCCGCACCCAGGAGGCGTTCGAGAAGGCGCGCGGCGGGGTCCTGTTCATCGACGAGGCGTACGCGCTCTCCCCGGAGGACGCCGGGCGCGACTTCGGCAAGGAGGCCATCGACACCCTGGTGAAGCTGATGGAGGACCAGCGGGACGCGGTGGTGGTGATCGTGGCCGGCTACACCGCCGAGATGGAGCGGTTCCTGTCGGTCAACCCGGGTGTGGCGTCGCGTTTCTCGCGGACGATCACCTTCGGCGACTACGGGCCCGAGGAACTGCTGCGGATCGTGCGGCAGCAGGCCGAGGAGCACGAGTACCGGCTGGCGCCGGGCGCGGACGAGGCCGTGCTGAGGTACTTCACCGACATACCCAAGGGGCCCGCGTTCGGCAACGGGCGGACCGCGCGGCAGACCTTCGAGGCGATGGTGGAACGGCACGCGAGCCGTGTCGCCCAGCTCGACGAGCCGACCACCGACGACCTGACCCTCCTCTACGCCGAGGACCTGCCCGCGCTGCCGTGAGCGCGGCCGCTCACGCCGGGGGGCCGCCGCCGGGCTCCCCGGTGTGCCGAGGTGCCGGCACCCCGGGGCGGAGCCGGGCGAGGAGCCGGGCGCGCTCCTCGGCGAACGCCGGGTCGGCCTGGTAGTCGGAGTGGCCGAGGATCGGCGCGGGCAGCGGATGGTCCTCGGTGCGGCCGTAGGCGAGGGGGTCCTTGAGCGCCGGACGGTCCACGTCGGGGCCGCCGTCGCCGGGCAGCCGGATCGGGCCGCCGATGGGGTCGGTGCGCCGGTGGAGGTTGCGCCAGCAGTCGACCTCGCGGTGCAGCGAGCCGAGCGCGTCCGGTCCGAAGTGGGCCGGGAACCAGCGGCCGTACAGCCGCTCCAGCGGCGAGCCGTAGGTGAGCAGGGCGACGCGTCTGCGGGTGGAGGGGGCCAGCTGCCAGGCCGCGGCGGCGGCGAGGACGCTGCCCTGGGAGTGGCCGGAGATCACCAGGCGCCCGCCGGTGGCCCGGGTCCAGGTGGCGATCCGCCAGGTCAGATCGGGTACGGCGCGCTCGGCGTAGCAGGGTGGCGCGAAGGGGTGCGCGGCACGCGGCCAGAAGGTGCCGACGTCCCACAGGATGCCGATGGTGCGCCGCGCGGAGGCGTCCTTGTAGGCGCGGCGGCCCCAGGTGACGAAGAGTATGAAGCCCAGTCCGATCAGCCAGGAGCCCAGCGCCTGCGCGGTCTCGGCGGCCCCGTGGACGACGGCGTACGAGCCTTGCGCCGCCTCGCCGGGGGTCTTGTCGGTGGTCAGGGCGCCGACCAGGGCGCCGGCGCCGAGCAGCAGGGTCGCGGTGGCGGTGACGGCGAGGACGCGTGGTCCGCGGTCGGTGAGGGCGGCCATGGCGCGTACGGAGGCGATGCGGCGGGTGCGGCCGGGGTCGCCGGTCTCGCCGGGGTACTCGCGCTCCACGGCGGCGCGTTCCGCGCGGGCCGTCCGCCAGGCGCGCCGGGCGAGCCGGGCGCACAGCACCAGCACCACGACGAGCAGGGGCGGGATCACGGACGCCTGCCAGGTCAGCAGTACCGGTGGCCCGGGGATCGAGGTGCCGGTGCCGTCCAGCCAGTCGGACACCCGCTGGGAGACGCCGCCGGACATCACGCCGCCCAGGGCGCAGGCGAGCATGGCGACGGCAGGCCCGGCGAGGCCCCGCATCGCGGCGCGCCGGTCGGGATGGGTGCGGTGCAGGCTGTGGGCGACGCCGGCGAGGACGATCACCAGCAGCCCCTGCGCGAGGGCGACGGCGCCGAAGGTGGCGTCGCCCGGCAGCCGTCCGGCGGACTCCCAGCCGGGGCGCCGCCACCCGGCGTAGAGCAGGCTGAGGGCGAGCAGGACGAGGGCGGCGAGCGGCAGGTACCGCACCACGTGCAGGTCGAGCTCGCCGTCCAGCCGGCGTTCGGCGCGGCCTCGGCGGCAGACCACCCACACCACGACACACGCTCCGGCGACCAGCGCGGCCTCCATCAGCACACCGAGGACGGCCAGGGCGGCCGGGCCGCCCGGCTCGCGGTCGTACCGGGCGGCGGCGGAGCCCACCGCGGCGGCGACCGTGAGCAGTCCGGCGGCGGTGTGCGCGGCGCGCAGCCGGGCGCCCAGGCGGCGGCCGTACCAGAAGCCGGGTCGGCCCAGTGCGGTGCGGCCGCCGTCCTCCTCGGGCTCGGGGTCGTGGCCCATCGGCTGCTGGGACTCGTACGCGCTCCAGGTGCGCAGGGACAGGAACCACAGCAGGCCGGTGAGGGCGGCGGGCACCAGGGCGGCGAGCGCGAGCCGGCGGCCGGGAGCGCTCCACCAGCCGCCGTCGGAGAGCTCGGGTGAGAGGAAGCCGAGCCAGGAGTGCCGTTCGGCGCACGCGAGCGTGCCCGCGCACTGCCAGGCGGCGAGGTCCAGGGCGACCTCGCAGGCGGCGGCGACGAGCAGCACCGTCAGGCTGAGTCCGGCCAGCCGCACCAGCAGCCCGTACAGCCGGACCGCCCGCCGGCGGCCGTGGGCCGTGGGGCGCATCCAGTGGGCGAGGTTGACCACCATGAAGGGGAGGAGCAGCAGCCACAGGGCGCGGGAGCCGTTCCCGGAGGTGAGGTTGCACCAGACGTAGGCCTCGGGGACGGGCCCCTCGCGGCGGCCGGCGGGCTCCCGCTCCGCGTCGACGTCGTCGGCGCGGCGGAACACGGCGGCGGTGTCGTCACCGGTGACCCGGACCGTGCGCGGGTCGTCGAGCATCTCCTCGGGGGTGGTGCCGCCCACCCCGTGCACCAGGAGTTCCAGGGCGGTCCCCGGCTCCCCGCCCGGTGTGCCGGGGCCTTCGGCGCCCTCGGCCGGCCTGTGCTGCTGCGCGCTCTCCACTGATTCGCACTTCCCCCGTGACGCCCCGTCGGCTCCGTCCGTGCGGGCACAGGATCTCCCGTGACGGGACGGCCCGCACCTCTCGTCACGTAATCTCCCCGATCCGTGTGACAAGCAAGCAACATACGGGAGATCAGTGACATGAGCGCGACGAACCACCGGTGGCGCCGCCGGGGGCGCGGCATGCGAGGATGGGACCTCCGCGCACCGATGACGGGCGTGAACCCGCTTGTCGCGGTGGGTGCGCGAGGTGTGTCGGACGGCTTTGCGGCGAAAGGACCGGAGCGTACGTGAGCGAGAATCAGAACCTCCTCGCGGAGCAGCGGCGCACCCTGATCCTCGACGAGGTCCGGCGCCGGGGCGGGGTCCGGGTCAACGAGCTGACCCGCAAGCTCGGCGTGTCGGACATGACGGTCCGCCGCGACCTCGACGCGCTGGCCCGGCAGGGCGTGCTGGAGAAGGTCCACGGCGGCGCGGTCCCGGTGGTCGAGGCGAGCACGCACGAACCCGGGTTCGAGGCCAAGTCGGGTCTGGAGCCCACCGCCAAGGAGGACATCGCCCGGGCGGCGGCCGAGCTGGTCTCCCCCGGCGCGGCGATCGCGCTCTCGGGCGGTACGACGACCTTCGCGCTGGCGCACCGACTGCTCGACGTCCCCGACCTCACGGTGGTCACCAACTCGGTGCGGGTGGCCGATGTCTTCCACGCGGCGCAGCGCACCTCGGGGAACCGACAGGGCACGGCCACGGTCGTGCTGACCGGCGGGGTGCGCACGCCGTCCGACTCGCTGGTGGGGCCGGTGGCCGACCAGGCGATCGCGGCGCTCCACTTCGATCTGCTGTTCCTCGGCGTGCACGGGATATCGGTCGAGGCGGGGCTGTCGACGCCGAACCTCGCGGAGGCCGAGACCAACCGCAGGCTGGTGCAGTCGGCCCGGCGGGTGGTCGTGGTCGCCGACCACACCAAGTGGGGCACGGTGGGGCTGAGTTCGTTCGCCTCCCTGGATCAGGTCGACACCCTGGTGACGGACTCCGGGCTGCCCGAGGGGGCCCGCGCGGAGGTGTCGGAGCATCTGCGGCGCCTGGTGGTGGCGGGCGAACCCGAGGACTCCGCGGAGGCCGCCGACGTCTGACCGGACGTCGGCACGCTGACGCGCGTTCCGCGTCGCGGTGACCTCACGGGACCGCCGGCTCGCGGGGCGGCCCTCCGTCGGGCCAGACGCCGGTCCGCAGCAGGGACTCGATCGCCGCCGTGTACGGCGCGATGTCCAGGCCCTGTCCGGCCAGCCAGGCGTCCGAGTAGTACTTGTCCAGATAGCGGTCCCCCGGGTCGCACAGCAGCGTCACCACGCTCCCGTGCCGTCCCTCCGCGACCATCTCCGCGACGAGCTTCAGCGCGCTCCACAGCCCGGTGCCGGTGGAGCCGCCCGCCTTGCGGCCGATGACTCCCTCCAGGGCGCGCACCGCGGCGACACTGGCCGCGTCGGGCACCTTCATCATCCTGTCGATCGCGCCGGGCACGAAGCTCGGTTCCATACGGGGCCGGCCGATGCCCTCGATCCGGGAACCGCGGTCACAGGCGACGTCCGGATCGCCGGTGGTCCAGCCCTGGAAGAAGCACGAGTTCTCCGGGTCGGCCACACAGATGCGGGTGTCGTACTGCATGTAGTGGACGTAGCGCGCGAGGGTCGCGGAGGTGCCGCCGGTGCCGGCCGTGGCGACGATCCACGCCGGCTCCGGGAACCGCTCCAACTCCAGCTGGCGGAAGATGGATTCGGCGATGTTGTTGTTGCCCCGCCAGTCCGTGGCCCGTTCCGCGTAGGTGAACTGGTCCATGTAGTGGCCGCCGGTCTCCGCCGCGAGGGCGGCCGACGCCTCGTACATCGTGCGGGGGTCGTCCACGAAGTGACACCGTCCGCCGTGGAACTCGATCAGGCGGCACTTCTCGGCGCTCGTCGTGCGCGGCATGACGGCGATGAAGGGCACGCCGATCAGCTTCGCGAAGTACGCCTCGGACACGGCGGTGGAGCCGCTGGACGCCTCGATCACCGGGCGGCCCGGGCGGATCCAGCCATTGCACAGCCCGTAGAGGAAGAGCGAACGGGCCAGCCGGTGCTTGAGGCTGCCGGTCGGGTGGGTCGACTCGTCCTTGAGGTAGAGGTCGATTCCCCACCGATCCGGCAGCGGGAAGCGCAGCAGATGGGTGTCGGCCGAGCGGTTGGCGTCGGCCTGCACCCTGCGGACGGCCTCTTTCAGCCAGGCCCGGTAGGCGGCGTCGCTGTGGTCGACGTCGAGGGTGGCGCCGGTCAGGGTCTGTGGTGGGGTGCTCACGGCAGGGCTCCTTACGCTGAGCGCCGACGGCGTCCCGCGCGGCCGGTACCCCGATCATAAGCACCATCCACACCGCCTCTCACCTGCATAAACACACCTTTGAGCGGCTCAAAGGCACCCCTGGGGCGCGCGTGGTGGCGACATGGGGGCGCATTGGCGCGAGTGCTCCCCGCGCACCGGGGAACGAGGGCGCGCGTACTGGTGCTCGGCGGCGGGTGGGGGCAGACTGCACCGGCGTGAGCAGCGCCCCGTACGGGGGCACACTGGAGCTGGGCAGGAGCCGGCCCGTGGAGCACGGTCCGGCACACCGACGCGCACAAGGGGGCGGGTGGCATGGCGGAGCCCGAGTTCACGGCCACGGGCGTGCGGATCGGCAAGCGGCTGCGTTCGCTCACCCGGGCCGGCCAGGTCCGGATCAGCGGCGGCCGGCTGGAGCTGCTCACGAGTTACGGCAGTGAGATCGACAGCGCGCCGGTGCAGGCCGTACGGGCGTCCAGGCCCTGGTTCGCGCCCGAGGACCGGGCGCTGGCGGACCTCAACGGCACGCGCTACCTGCTGACCCTGGGCGACCACGACCCCGCGCCGGGTGAACCCGGCCCGCCGGCCGCCCGCCGTTTCATCGAGGCCGTACGCCGGGCTTCGGGGCGCGGCGCCTGAGATGTCCGTGACTTGCGTCACTTCACCTCTTACGTCACGCTGGTCTCACGTAACTCTGGGTTTACCGGCGATAACGCTGCGAACCAGCCCGCCGGCCACGACAGCGGGCGCCGGCGTCACGCGGGCGCCCTGCTGGATCCGTCTTCCGTGTTCTTCCGGACCTCACGTCGGGGAGTCGCAGCCGTGATCAGTCACCCAAGCAGGCACTGCACGGTGGAGCTCCAAGCCCTGCCGTCGCGGATCGGCCAGGTCCGCAGAATCGTATCTGCGCAGTTGCGCTACTGGCATATGGACCCGTTGATAGACCGGGCCTCGCTCGGTGTGACGGAGTTGTTGTCCAACGTCCACCGGCACGCCCGGCCCGACAAGACGTGCACCGTCGAGATCGAGCTGCTGCTCGACCGGCTCAAGGTCTCGGTGCACGACCACGACCCGCGGTTGCCGGTCGTGGCGGACGCGGGCCCGCTCGCCACCTGTGGGCGCGGGCTGGCGATGGTGGCCGCGATGAGTGAGAGCTGGGGCGCGGTGCCGGACGGTGAGTCCGGCAAGGTCGTGTGGTTCACGCTGCCGGCGCCGTCCGTGACGGCGTCGCCCGTCCGGGACCGGCGGCCCCGGCTCACGGACGGTGAATACGTGGATCGGTTCGCGGAGGTCGCCCTGGTGGAACACGCCACCGAGGACCACCGGGCCGAGCCGGCGCCGGCGCGGTCCGCCGTTCCCGGCTGAGCGTCACGCCGTGGCGGCGGCTCTCCAGGGCACCTGTGCGTGCGCGGGGCGGGGGCGTTGCACGGCCCCGGCCCGGCGCCTGCCGGGTGCGGCCGTGCCGCCCGATGGACCGCACCCGTGCGGGAGTGGGCCGGAGGGCGTTGCCGCCCCACGGACCGCACCCGTGCGCGAGTGGACCGGAGGGCGTTGCCGCCCCGGCACCAGCCGAGTGCGGGCCGTACCGCCCCACGGACCGCACCCGTGCGCGAGTGGACCGGAGGGCGTTGCGCAACCCGGCGCCAGCGGGGTGCCGTCGCGCCCACCCGTGCCGCCCTGCGGCACGACTGCCCGCGGAGAGCCAGGGGTGTCGCGCCGTCCCGCGCTGCCGCCCCGCGGCACCACTGCCCACGGAGAGCGGCACACCGAGCCGGGGCGGCGGCTACTCCCAGGCGACCACGGAGGAGCGTCGCGCCGTCCGGCGCCGCCGCCCTGCGGCACGACTGCCCGCGGAGAGCGGCACACCGAGCCGGGGCAGCGGTTACCCCGAGGCGACCACGGAGGAGCGTCACGCCGTCCCGCGCCGCCGCCCCGCGGCGCGGCTGCTCGCGGAGAGCCAGGGATGTCGCGCCGTCCCGCGGGGCGGCTGCTCGCGGGGAGCCAGGGATGTCGCGCCGTCCCGCAGCGCGGCTGCTCGCGGGGAGCCAGGGGTGTCGCCCGGCGCGACACCCCTCCGTGGCGGCCATGGAGGGGTGTCGCGCCGGGCGGTGTGCCGGGTTACTCCGTGGCGATCGCGGTCAGGGGGTTCAGGTGGGAGGCTCGGTGGGCTGGGCGGAGGGATGCCAGGGCGCCTGCGGTCAGGCCCACCAGGGCCACCACCGCGAGTTGCACGGGCGGCAGGGCGAAGGCGAACGCGCTGTCGCTCGCGCCGTCGGAGGCCTCCACCAGGACCCAGCCCAGGAACGTACCGAGGGCGAGCCCGCCCGCGGTGCCGAACGCGGCGACCAGGACCGACTCCCAGCGGACCATCGCCCGCAGCTGGGAGCGGGTCTGGCCGACGGCCCTGAGCAGACCCAGTTCCCGGGTGCGTTCGTGGATCGCCAGCGTCAGCGTGTTGGCGATGCCGAGCAGCGCGATGAGCACGGCCAGCGCGAGCAGCGCGTAGACGAGCGTGAGCATCATGTCGATGCCGCCCGCCGAGGACCGCGCGTACTCGTCGCGGGTCTGGACCTCGGGGTTGCCGTAGTCGTCGGCGACCTGGCGCACCGCGGCCTTGCCCGCGTCGGTGTCCACGCCGTCGGCGAAGGTCACCGCGACTAGGGTGTCGGCGTCCTGGGTGCGGTGCGGTGCCCAGGCCGCACGGGTGATGACGTAGTCGCCGGCGAGTTCGGAACGCCCGTAGACGGCACGGACCGTGAAGGTCCGCTCGTCCCCGTCGGTGAAGCGGAGCCGGGTGGTGTCCCCGGGAGTCACACCCAGCCGCTCGGCCTCCCGCTCCGTGACGGCGATGCCGTCGGTGCCCAGCGCGTCGAGGGAGCCGGTGACCTCGCCGAGGTCGAAGGCGCGGCCCAGCGCGCCCGGGTCCGTGACGGTCAACGCCCGTCCGTCGCCGTCGACTTCGGCGACGCCCCGGCCCAGCCCGACGGCGGTGTCCACCTCGGGCAGCTCCGCGACCGCGCCGGCCAGCCGGGGGCTCAGTCCGCTGCCGCCGGCCCCGAACGACGGTGCGCTGACGGCGACGTCGCCCGCGAAGGACCGTGAGACGGTCTGGTCCATCGTGGCCTTCAGCGACGCCCCGAACACCGTGAACAGGGAGACGACCGCGACGCCGATCATCAGCGCGCTCGCGGTGGCGGCCGTCCGCCTCGGGCTGCGCAGGGCGTTGCGCCGGGCGAGGGAGCCGGTGACGCCGCGCAGCCGGTCCAGCGGGCCGCCGAGGAGACGCACGGCGGTGGAGGACGCGACGGGCCCGAGGACCACGAAGGCGACCAGGGCCAGGACCGCGCCGGTTCCGGCCAGCCAGACGGACGGGGAGACCAGGACGCCGGTGAGCGTGACGGCGACCGCCAGGGCGGCGAGACCCGCACCGGCGACCGCGCGGGCGCGGGAGGCACCGGAGGTGTCGACGGCCGTCTCGCGCAGCGCGGCCAGCGGTGCGGTGCGCCCCGCGCGTACGGCGGGCAGCAGGGCGGAGCCCAGGCAGACCACGACGCCCACCGCGAGCGGCAGCAGCAGCGACACCGGACCGATCACCAGCGCGCCCTCGGGGAAGGGGAAGCCGATCGCCGGGAACAGCGCCTGGAGTCCCGCCGCGATGCCGATGCCGCCCGCCAGTCCGGCCGCGGACGCGGTCACGGCGACCGCGCCCGCCTCCACCAGGGTGGCGGCGGTGACCTGCCGACGCGAGGCACCCAGCGCCCGCAGCAGGGCGTTCTCGCGGGTGCGCTGGGCGACGACGATCGCGAAGGTGTTGTGGATGGAGAAGGTCGCCACCAGCAGGGCGACGCCGGAGAACACCAGCAGGAACAGGGTGAAGATGCTCAGGAACTGGCCGGAGATCATCTCGTTGTTCTCCTCGGCCGACTCCTGGCCGGTGATGGCCTCGACGCCCTCGGGAAGTGCGGGAGCCAGCCGGTCGACCAGTTCCTCCTGGCTCACGCCCGGTCCGGCCCGCACGAGGATGCTCGCCGCCTCGCCGGGACGGGCCGTCAGATACCTCTCGGCGTCGGCCCGGGTCATGCCGGTGAAGGTCACCTGGGCCATGCCGTCCTCACCGCCGAAGGTGGCGAGACCGACGACGGTCACCCGGACCGGGTCGGGGGTGCGCAGCACGGTCGTGTCGCCGATCTCCAGGCCGCCCCGCTCGGCGGCACCGCGGTTCACCACGACCTCCCCGGACTTCTGCGGAACCCGTCCCTCGGCGAGGCGGTACGGGTTGAGTTCGGGGTCGGTGATCCAGTTGCCGGCGAGGGTGGGCGGCCCCTGGCCGCCGATCGGCTCGCCGTCGGTGCCGACGAGCTGTCCGGCGCCCTGGATGTCGGGGGCGGCCGCCGCGACGCCCGGGACCCGCTCCACGGTGCGTACCAGGTCCGCGGGGACCGGCTGCCGTACCCCCTGGCTCTCCCCGGGTGTGGTGATGGCGTCGGCGCTGCGCACGACGGCATCGGTGCCGCGGGCCGCGTTGCCGAACATGCTGTCGAAGCTGGCGCGCAGTGTGTCGCCCATGACGAGCGTCCCGGCCAGGAAGGCGACGCCGAGGAACACGGCGAGGAACGTCCCGGCGAAGCGCCGCCTGTGGGCGCGCAGGGAGGACACGCTCAGACGCAGGGAGGTGTTCATGAGGGCACCTCGAAGGCTTTCATCCGGTCCAGGACCGCGTCGGCGGCCGGGGACTCCATCCGGTCGACCAGCCGTCCGTCGGCGAGGAAGACCACCTCGTCGGCGTGGGCGGCGGCCACCGGGTCGTGGGTGACCATGACGACGGTGCGGCCGGTCTGCCGTACGGTGCGCCCGAGCAGCCCGAGCACCTCCTCGCCGGAGCGGGAGTCGAGGTTGCCGGTCGGCTCGTCGGCGAAGACGACGTCCGGCCGGCCGGCGAACGCCCGGGCCACCGCGACGCGTTGCTGCTGCCCGCCGGAGAGTTCGCTCGGCCGGTGCCGCAGCCGGTCGCGCAGGCCCACGACGTCGATCAGGGCGTCGATCCACTCGGGGTCTCCCCCGCCGCCCGCGAGATCGAGCGGCAGGGTGATGTTCTCCGCGACGGTGAGCGTCGGCACCAGGTTGTACGCCTGGAACACGAAGCCCACGCGGTCGCGGCGCAGCAGGGTGAGGCGGCGGTCGTCGAGGCCGCCCAGTTCCGTGTCGCCGATCCAGGCGGCTCCGGAGGTGAGGGTGTCCAGTCCGGCCGCGCAGTGCATCAGGGTCGACTTGCCGGAGCCCGAGGGCCCCATGATCGCGGTGAAGCGGCCGGCCGGGAAGGTCAGGTTCACCCCGTCCAGGGCCCGTACGGCGGTGTCGCCGGCGCCGTACACCTTGACGGCGTCGACGACCCGGGCGGCGGTCCGGGTGCCGGTGGTCGTGGCGGTCATCGGGCACCGCCCTTGCCGTGCCGGCCGAACTGCTCGTCCAGGACGGACAGCCGGCGCCAGTACTCGTCCTCGTCGATCTCGCCTGAGGCGAAGCGGTGGCCGAGCACCGTGATGGGCGAGTCGTCCTCCGCCGTGGGCCGTCCGGGTCCGCGGCGTCCGCGCCACACAGTGCGGCGCAGGAGGGCGATCCCGCCGCCGATGACCAGGGCCCAGATCAGGGGGACGAGCAGGATCCACGGGCCGGGGCCGCCGTCGCCGAAGTGCGCCAGGGTCTGCATGATCGTTCAACTCCTCGGACGGGTCGTCTCGTCGCTCCTTGCGCGACACCTCCGAGAGTCGTCCCGCGAGGGGGTTCCCGTCGTCGTACGGCCAGCGGCACCGCGCGTACCTCCCGGGGAGTACGGGGCGGCGGAACGCCTGCTCCCTCGGCGACCGGGGAACCCTCGCCTTCTGTACCTACTGGTATGTACAGTGTCTTCCATGAGCACGTCCGAGCGACTGATCGAGTCCACCCGCGAGCTGCTGTGGGAGCGGGGCTACGTGGGCACCAGCCCGAAGGCGATCCAGGAGCGGTCGGGCGCGGGCCAGGGCAGCATGTACCACCACTTCAAGGGCAAGCCCGATCTCGCGCTGGCCGCGATCCGCCGGACCGCGGAGGAGATGCGGGCCGGCGCCGCGGGTGTGCTCGACGGTCCCGGCACACCGTACGAGCGGATCGCGGCGTATCTGCTGCGCGAGCGCGATGTGCTGCGCGGCTGTCCGGTCGGACGGCTCACCATGGACCCGGACGTCGTCGCCGACGAGTCGCTGCGCGCACCGGTGGACGAAACCCTGGACTGGCTGCGCACCCGGCTCGCCGGAATCGTCGAAGAGGGCAAGGAGCGGGGCGAGTTCGCGCCGGGACTGGACGGCGGGGAGATCGCGGCGGCCGTCGTCGCGACCGTCCAGGGGGGCTACGTACTGGCCCGCGCCTCCGGCTCCCCCGCCGCGTTCGACGCGGGGGTGCGCGGACTGCTCGCCCTGCTCGCGCCGCGGGAGCGCCGGTCCGTCGACTTCCCTTGAGGAGAACTCCGTTGCACGCCCTTCAGTACGAACTCACCCTGCCCGCCGACTACGACATGCGGATCATCAGGGACCGCGTGGCCCGGCGCGGGCATCTGCTCGACGCGTGGCCGGGCCTCGGCGTCAAGGCGTATCTGGTGCGCGAGCGCGGGGTGCACGGATCCCCCGTCAACCAGTACGCGCCGTTCTACCTGTGGAACACCGTCGAGGGCATGAACGCCTTCCTCTGGGGCGGCGGCTTCCAGGGCATCGCCGACGACTTCGGACGTCCCCCCGTGCGGCAGTGGACGGGACTGGCCCACGAGGAGGGGGAGGCCCCGACCGCTCCGGCGGCCGTCGCCGTACGGCACCGGCGTCCCGTTCCGGACGGGGTGCGGGTGGGCGAGGTGGCCGAGGAGGCGGCCGGGGAGTGCGCGCGGCTGGCCGGCCGGGAGGGCTCACTGCTCGCGGCGGCCGGCGTGGACACCGCGCGCTGGGAGCTGGTGAGCTTCTCGCTCTGGAGCCATGACGCGCCCGACGCGGAAGGCGAGGTCTTCCAGGTGCTGCACCTGTCGGCGCCGGAACGGGACCTGTTGCCCCGCGGGCGCCAGTGGTGAACGCGCGGTCAGGTGGACGCCTGGCCGCTGTCCTTCATCGCGCCCCAGCCGTGCCAGCGCTCGACCTCGAGCCAGGCGCTGACCCGGGGCCGCTCGCGGTCCGGGTACGGGTTGCCCGTGTAGTGCCGGGAGAGCCGGTCGATGTCGGCCAGGCCCTCGTCGTCGTACAGGTCGGCAACGCGGCCGATGAGGGTGACGTGGGTGTACCAGTCGTCCCCGGCCAGCACGGTGAGGGTGACGCGCGGGTCGCGGCGGACGTGCTGGAGACGGACCCGGCCCTCGTCGAAGTTCATCAGGGCGCGGCCGTCCTCCCACAGATACCAGGTGGGCGTGGAGACGGGCGCGCCGTCGGAGCGCAGCGTGGCCATGACGCTGGGATTGGGCCTGCGCAGCAGTTCGTCGGCCTCGGGAGGAAGCGGGGGCTTGGACACAAGGCACTCCTCGGTGCTCAGACGGCGGGCCCGTCGTCGAAACTGGCGTAGTAGGCGGCGGCCATGTCCTCGTCGCCGTGGCCCTGGGCGTCGGCCCGCTCGAACCGCTCGGCGCTCGCGGCGGCGACGTCCAGGCGGACCCCGTGCTGTTCCCCGGCCCGCACGATCAGCCGGGCGTCCTTGGCGGCGGTGGTCACGGCGAACTGGGCCGGGGACAGCCGCCCGTCCAGGATCATCCCGGCCTTGGCGTGCAGGTACCCCATGTCGAGCGGGCCACCGGCGATGAGGTCGAAGAATCCTTCCGGTGCGACGTCGAGCGCCTTGGCCAGGGCGAGTGCCTCACCGGCCGCGGTGGTCGCGGCGAGCACCCAGCTGTTGGCGACCAGCTTCAGCCGGGTCGCGGCGGCCGTCGCGCCGTCCTCGCCGGCCCATACGGTGCGGGCGCCCACCGCGTCGAACACCGGTGCCACCGTGTCCCGGCCCTCGGCGGGGCCGGCTGCGAGCACGGTCAACTGACCGGCCTCGGCGGGCTGGCGGGTGCCCAGGACCGGGGCGTCGTAGAAGAGCAGACCGTGCTCCCGGGCGAGGCCGGCCAGTTCGGCGACGCCCTCGATGCCCGCGGTGGTGGACTGCGCCCAGACGGTTCCGCGGCGCAGGGCGGGCGCGGCCTGACGCATCGTCTCCAGGGTGGCCGGGCCGTCGTACAGCATGGTGAGGACGACGTCGGCGGACTCGACCGCCTCGGCGGGGGTGCCGGCGATGTGCGCGCCGTCGGCGGCGAGGGGCTCGGACTTGGCGCGGGTGCGGTTCCAGGCGCGCACGGTGTGCCCGGCGCGGAGGAGGTTGCGGGCCATCGCGGCGCCCATGATGCCGGTGCCCAGGACGCTGACGGTGAGCTGGTGGGTCATGAAATCGGCTTTCTGTTGGTCCGTCGGGCCGGCTGCCCTGTGCTCGCGGTTACACCAGTGCACCAAGAGGATCGTCCAGGACCGGCTGCCAGGCCAGTTCCGCCGCGCCGACCAGGCTGTTGTGGTCCAGGGTGCAGGGGAGGATGGGGACGCTTCCGCTGCGGCCCCACAGGCTGCGGTCGGCGACGACGGCGCGGAGCCGCTCGGGGTCGGCCTCCAGCAGGGTGCGGTGCAGGCCGCCGAGGATGATCCGGTCGGGGTTGAGGATGTTCACCAGTCCGGCCAGGCCGAGGCCGAGGCGGTCGATGAGGGACTCGGTCGCGGTACGCACCCCGGGGTCGTCGTACTGGCCGCGGATCAGGTCGTCGGCCTGCTTCAGCAGGGACATCTCGGGGCCCGGCGCGCGTCCCGCCGCGGTGAGGAGGGCCAGCGGGTCCGCCTCGACGTCGAGACAGCCCCGGCTGCCGCAGTGGCAGGGGCGGCCCTCGGGGTTGACGGTGAGATGGCCGACCTCCAGCGCGAGACCCGAACTTCCCGAGTGCAGGCGGCCGTCGAGCACCAGCGCGCCGCCGACACCGCGGTGGCCGGTGGCCACGCACAGCAGGTCGCGGGCGCCGCGCCCGGCGCCGTGCCGGTGTTCGGCGAGGGCGGCGAGGTTGACGTCGTTGGCCGCGAAGGCGGGCCCGTCGAGGCCGGCCGCGCGCACCTGCTCGGCGAAGATCTCCCGCACCGGGGCGCCCGCGGGCCAGGCCAGGTGCAGGGGGTTGAGGGCCAGCCCCTCCGGTTCGGCCACCGCCGAGGGCACCGCGAGACCGGCGCCGACGCACCGCCGCCCGGTCTCCCGCAGCAGGTCGGCACCGGCCGCGACGACGGAGCCGAGCACCTTCGCCGGGTCCGCGTCGACCACCTCGCAGCCGGGCGCCGTGGCGACGATACGGCCGCCCAGCCCGACCAGGGCCGCCCGGAACCCGTCGGCGTGCACCTGCGCGGCGAGCGCCACGGGGCCGTCCTCGGCGACCGAGAGGCGGTGCGAGGGGCGCCCCTGCGAACCGGCCGCCGCACCGGGCCGGGCGTCCACCCGGATCAGCCCGAGCGCCTCCAGCTCCGCCGCGACCGCACCGGCCGTCGCGCGGGTCACGCCGAGTTCGGCGGTGAGCACCGCCCGGGTCGGCGCGCGTCCGGTGTGCACGAGCTCCAGTGCGGGTCCGAGCGCGCCGCGCCCCCGGTCCAGCCGCGTCCTCGAGGTGGTCCCTTCCCCCGCCGGCCGGGGGTCCGCCTTCCCGCTCATGAAGGCGAGTCTCCCATGATCCGCAAGCCGGCGCGGACCGACTACAGGCCGCTCACCCGCAAGGTGATGTTCAGCCGTCCGATGAGCCCCAACTCCGGCGGCCCGGTGCCCGCGTGCACCCGGGGCACCCCGTGGTAGGCGAGCCGGGACGGCCCGCCGAACACGAACAGGTCGCCGCTGCGCAGCTCCAGGTCCGTCCAGGGGCGGGAGCGGGATTCCGTGGTGCCGAAGCGGAAGACACAGGTGTCGCCGAGGCTCAGCGACACCACCGGTGCGTCCGACTTCTCGTCGCTGTCCCGGTGCATGCCCATGCGGGCGTCCGCGTCGTAGAAGTTGACGAGCGCGATGTCGTAGGCGGCTCCCCGTGCGGCGTGCGTACCGAGCGCGTCGGTGACCGCCCGACGGCCGAGCTCGCCGAGCCGTCCGGGGAACGGCTTCACCGGGGCGCCGTCACCGTCGACGACCGTGCGGGCGTAGCCGTACGGGTACCAGTGCCATCCGAGACAGACCTGCCGGGCGGTCATGGTGCCGCCGCCGGGGGTGCGGACGGTACGCAGTCCGGCGGGCGGTCTGCTCCACTCCCGGCAGGCTTCCAGCAGCTCGCGCTGCTCACGCGCGTCCAGCCAGTCCGGCACGTGCACCGCGCCCGGCGCGATCTCGCCGCGTGTCCGGGGGAACAGTTCGGCGTCCATGTCCCCATCCTGCCGGACGCGCCCTGATCTGCGGCTCCGCTAGCCTGGTCGGACGATGAACGACCGTATGACGACTCCGTGGGGCGAGCCGGTGCTGGCCCGGTTTCCCGAGGATCCGCGGGACGGGCTGCGTGCCTGGGACGCGTCCGACGCGTATCTCCTCCGGCATCTCGCCGACCGGCAGGTCCCGCTGTCCGGCACCGTGGTGGTCGTCGGCGACCGCTGGGGCGCGCTGGTCACGGCGCTCGCCGCGCACCGTCCGACGCAGATCACCGACTCCTGGCTCGGACAGGAGGCGACCCGCGCGAACCTCGCCCGCAACGGCGTCGAGCCGGGCACGGTCCGGCTGCTCACCACGCAGGATCCCCCGCCGGGCCGGATCGACGTGCTGCTGGTCCGTGTCCCGAAGAGCCTGGCGCTGCTGGAGGACCAGCTGCTGCGGCTGGCGCCGGCGGTGCACGAGGGCACGGTCGTCGTCGGCACCGGCATGGTGAAGGAGATCCACACCTCGACGCTGGACCTCTTCGAGCGGATCCTCGGCCCGACCAGGACCTCGCTCGCCGAGCGGAAGGCACGGCTGATCCTGTGCACGCCGGATCCCGCGCTCGCGCGCCCCGCGAACCCCTGGCCGTACCGCTACACGCTTCCCGACGGCATCGGCCCGGTCTCCGGCCGGACCGTCGTCAACCACGCGGGCGTCTTCTGCGCCGACCGCCTGGACATCGGCACCCGCTTCTTCCTGGGGCATCTGCCCGCCGGCGGGGGCGGCGGCCGGGTGGTGGACCTGGGCTGCGGCAACGGCGTCGTCGGTACGGCGGTGGCGCTGGCCGATCCGCGGGCCGAGGTGCTGTTCGTGGACGAGTCCTTCCAGGCGGTCGCGTCCGCCGAAGCCACCTACCGGGAGAACGACGTCCCGGGGCACGCCGAGTTCCGGGTGGGCGACGGACTGTCGGGCATACCGGCCGGCAGCGTCGACCTGGTGCTCAACAACCCGCCCTTCCACTCCCACCAGGCGACCACCGACGCCACGGCCTGGCGCATGTTCACCGGCGCCCGGCGCACCCTGCGCCGGGGCGGCGAACTGTGGGTGGTCGGCAACCGTCACCTGGGGTACCACGTGAAGCTGCGCCGGCTGTTCGGCAACAGCGAAGTGGTGGCGTCGGACCCGAAGTTCGTCGTGCTGAGGGCCGTGAAGCGGTAGGTCAGGACGGCGCCGGGCCCAGGGCCGCGATGACGCCCGCCACCGCCCGTGTCATCGCCGCGCGGCCCACGGTGAGGTAGCCGCGGGAGTCGACGGCCTCCGGACGGTCGGTGAGGTACTGCCTGATCGCGCCGGTCATGGCGATGTTCAGGGCCGTTCCGACGTTGACCTTGGCGATACCGCCGGTGACCGCCGCGGTGAGTTCGTCGTCGGGCAGGCCGGAGGAACCGTGCAGGACGAGGGGGACGTCGACGGTGGCGGCCAGCCGTTTGAGGAGGGTGTGGTCGATCGTGGCGGTGCGGGTGGTCATGGCGTGGGTGGTGCCGATGGCGACGGCCAGCGCGTCCACGCCGGAGTCGGTGACGAAGGCGCGTGCCCGGTCGGGGTCGGTTCGGGCGCCTGGGGCGTGGGGGTCCGGCGCGGGCCGGCCGGGCTTGCCGCCGATCTCGCCCAGCTCGGCCTCGATCCAGAGCCCGTGGGCGTGGGCCCAGTCGACGGCGGCCCGGGTCGCGGCGAGGTTGTCGGCGTAGGGCAGCCGGGCCGCGTCGTACATGACGGAGCCGAAGCCGGCGTCCGGAGCCTGGCGCAGCAGGTCGTCGCTCTGGACGTGGTCGAGGTGGAGGGCGACGGGGACGTCGGCGCGCTCGGCGGCTGCGACGGCGGCGCGGGCGAGCGGCAGCAGGCGTCCGTGGCGGAATCTGACGGCGTTCTCGCTGACCTGGAGGACGACGGGGGCGTTCGTCGACTCGGCGCCGGCGATGACGGCCTCGATGTGTTCGAGCGTGATGATGTTGAACGAGGCGACCGCTGAGCGGTTCGCGGCGGCGCGGTCGACGAGCTCGCCGGTGGTGGTGAGGGGCACGGTCCGTCCTTTCCGGGCGGGTCAGGGCGTGAGGACGACCGAGCGGGTGAGGTGGCGGGGCCGGTCGGGGTCCAGTCCCCGGGAGGCGGCGACGGCGACCGCGAGCCGTTGGGCGCGGACGAGTTCGGCGAGCGGGTCGAGGGTGCCCTCGATCCACAGTCCGCCGGTGTCGCGGACCTGCTGGGCCAGTCCCTCCGGGGCGCCACCGAACATCCAGGTCGCGGTGCCGGTGGTGGTGATGCTGATGGGGCCGTGCCGGTACTCCATCGCCGGGTAGGCCTCGGTCCAGGCGAGGGCGGCCTCGCGCATCTTCAGACCGGCCTCGTTGGCCAGGCCGACGGTCCAGCCCCGGCCGAGGAAGGTGAACTGGCGGCAGTCGACGAGCCCTTCGGGCAGCGGTGTGCCGAGGGCCGTGCGCCCGTCCGCGACGACGGCGTCTCCGTGCAGGCCCAGGTGGGCGCGGAGCAGGGTGAGGGCCGTGGTGGCGAACCGGGTCTGGACGACGGAGCGTTCGTCCGCGTAGTCGAGGACGACCGTCTCGTCGGCGATCGACATCACGGGGGTGGCCGGGTCGGCGGTGACCGCGGTGGTCCGGGTGCCGCCCTTCAGCCGACCCAGCAGGTCGAGCACCTCGGTCGTGGTGCCCGAGCGGGTGAGGGCGACCACCCGGTCGTAGGCGCGGTGGTGCGGGAACTCCGAGGCGGCGAAGGCGTCGGTCTCGCCCCCGCCCGCGCCCTCGCGCAGGGCCGCGACGGCCTGCGCCATGAAGTACGAGGTGCCGCAGCCGACCACCGCGACCCGCTCCCCCGGTGCCGGCAGGGCCCGGATGTGCGCGGGGGCCTGCGCGGCGGCGCGGCTCCAGCACTCGGGCTGGCTGTTCAGTTCGTCCTCGACATGGGTCATGCCCACACCCCCAAAGCCTCGATGCTTGTTCTTGCAAGATTGAGCGATGTTTCGAGCAATTTCAAGCATGCAGCCGGACGAGGGGTGCGTTAGGGTCACCGGAGAGCGAGGGAACGGGAGGGCGGATGTCGCGGGACGCCCGCTGGAAGGCGCTGCTGGAGCTGCTCGTGGAGCGCGGCCGGCTGGACGTCGAGGAGGCGGCGACCGAGCTGGCGGTGTCGGCTGCGACGATCCGGCGCGACTTCGACCAGCTGGCCGAGCAGCAGATGCTGGTGCGCACCCGGGGCGGCGCGGTGGTGCACGGGGTGTCGTACGAGCTGCCGCTGCGCTACAAGACGGCCCGGCACGCCTCGGAGAAGCAGCGGGTCGCGAAGGCGGTGGCGGATCTCGTCGCGCCGGGCGAGGCGGTGGGACTGACCGGCGGCACGACCACCACGGAGGTGGCGCGGGCCCTGGCGGTACGCGGTGACCTCTCCTCCGGGTCGCCCGCGCTGACGGTGGTGACGAACGCGCTCAACATCGCGAACGAGCTGGCCGTACGCCCGCAGTTCAAGATCGTGCTGACCGGCGGGGTGGCGCGGGCCCAGTCGTACGAACTGGTCGGGCCGCTCGCCGACGGGGTGCTGGGCCAGATCACCCTCGATGTGGCGGTGCTCGGTGTCGTCGGCTTCGACGCCGTGCACGGGGCGGCGGCCCACGACGAGGCGGAGGCCGCGATCAACCGGCTGCTCTGCGAGCGGGCCGAGCGGGTGATCGTGGCCGCCGACTCCAGCAAGCTGGGCCGGCGGGCGTTCGCCCGGATCTGCGCGGCGGAGTCGGTGGACACCCTGGTCACGGACTCGGGCGCGGACCCGGAAGCGGTCCGCCGGTTCGAGGAGGCGGGTCTGCGGGTCGTCGTGACCTGAGCCCCTCACCCCTCTCCGGAGCCGGAGCCGCCGATGCTGCCTAAGCTGGCAGATGAGGCGAGGCGTGCCGGGCCAGGGAGGCTGCGATGGACGGGACGGCCGAGGAGCGGAACGCGTCCGGGAGGCGCGGGTACGTGCCGATCGCCGACCACGGGCTGATCGGCGATCTGCGCAGTGTGGCGCTGGTGGGCACCGACGGCACCATCGACTGGTACTGCTGCCCGTCCTTCGACGCGCCGAGCGTGTTCGGCGCGATCCTGGACGCCGAGCGGGGCGGCTGCTTCGAGCTGGCGGCGGCCGTGCCGGCCCGCACCAAGCAGTTCTACTTCCCCGACACCAATGTCCTGATCACCCGGTTCTTCACCGAGGACGGGGTCGGCGAGGTCCAGGACTTCATGCCGGTCGGCGGCACGGCGGTCGACGAGGCCCGGCACCGGCTGATCCGGCGGGTGCTGTGCGTACGCGGCTCCGTGCCGTTCCGGACGCGGGTGGCGCCGGCGTTCGCATACGGTTCCCGGTCCCACACCGTGCGGCTGACCGGCGGTGTCGCGGTCTTCGAGTCCGAGGCACTGTCCCTGGCGCTCACCGCAACGGTCCCCGTGGACGTCGACGGGGCGGATGTGCGGGCCGAGTTCAAGCTGACCGAGGGCGAGACGGCGGTGTTCGCGCTCGACCGGCTGGGCCCGGAGGTGGCTCCGAGCCGCTGCGAGTGCGGGGAGGCGGAGCGGCAGTTCGCCGCGACGGTGGCGTACTGGAGGCGATGGCTGTCGTCCTCACGGTACCGGGGCCGCTGGCGGGAGATGGTGCATCGCAGCGCCCTCACCCTGAAACTGCTCACCTACGCGCCGACCGGGGCGATCGTGGCGGCGCCGACGACCAGCCTGCCCGAGGAGTTCGGCGGGGAGCGCAACTGGGACTACCGGTACGTGTGGGTGCGCGACGCGGCGTTCTGCGTGTACGCGCTGCTGCGGCTGGGCTTCACGGAGGAGGCCGAGGCGTTCATGGCGTTCGTCTCCCGGCACATCAGCCCCGGCGACGGCAACCCGTCCGGCCCTCTCCAGATCATGTACGGCATCGACGGCCGCACCGACCTGCCCGAGCGCCAACTCGTCCATCTGGAGGGCCATCAGGGCTCGGCGCCGGTCCGTGTCGGCAACGCGGCGGCCGACCAGCTGCAACTCGACGTGTACGGGGCGCTGATCGACTCCATCTATCTCTACGACAAGTGGGCCGAGCCGATCTCCAGCGGGCAGTGGGACCATGTGACGGCGCTGGTTGACTGGGTCTGCGCGCACTGGGACCAGCCCGACGAGGGCATCTGGGAGACGCGCGGCGGACGGAAGAACTTCCTGTACTCGCGCCTGATGTGCTGGGTGGCGATCGAGCGGGCCATCCGGATGGCCAACCGGCGCGGTCTGCCCGCCGATCTCCCCCGCTGGCAGTCGATCCGCGACACCATCTACCGGCGCATCATGAGCCGGGGCTGGTCCGAGACGCGGAGGGCCTTCGTGCAGCACGAGGACGGGGACATGCTGGACGCGTCGGTGCTGATGATGCCGATGGCGAAGTTCATCGCGCCGACCGACCCGAAGTGGCTGTCGACGCTCGACTCCCTCACCGAGGACCTGGTGTCCGACTCGCTGGTCTACCGCTACGACCCGCTGGTGAGCCCCGACGGACTGCACGGCGACGAAGGCACCTTCTCCATCTGCTCGTTCTGGTACGTCGAGGCACTGACGCGGGCCGGGCGGCTCGACGAGGCGGCCCTCGCCTTCGAGAAGATGCTGACGTACGGCAACCATCTCGGCCTGTACGCCGAGGAGATCAGCCACACCGGGGAGCAACAGGGCAACTTCCCGCAGGCGTTCACCCACCTCGCCCTGATCAGCGCCGCGTTCAACCTGGACCGCGCCCTGGGCTGAGGCTCAGTGACCGTGCCCGTCGGAGTGTTCCGGCGTGCCGTCGGCCGGTGCCTGCTCCCCGGCTTGGACGGTGAACGCGGCTGTGCGAACGACCCCGTCGTGCTTGAAGTCCAGGAACAGCCGGTAGCTGCCGCCGCTGGGCGCCGTGGCCGTGAAGGAGACCGCCGGCCCGGACTCGGTCCTGCCGTCGCCCGGTTCGCCGTTGGGGTGGACGTGCAGGTAGGCCAGGTCCCCGTCCCGCAGGGCGACCAGGTGGCCGTAGGCGCCGAGGTAGGGCTGGAGATCGGTCACCGGCTCGCCGTCACGGGAGACGGACAGACGCAGTTCGCTCGCCCGCCCGGGAGTCAGGGCCCCGGTCAGCTCGACCTCGTAGCCGTCGACGCGGGCCGTGGCGGCGGCCGGCGGCAGCTCCTGGGGGCGGTAGGGGCCGGAGGCGGCGAGGTCGGCCCCGAGGGTGAGGTTCTCCGCGCCCTTCCGCGCCGGGGTGAAGTCGGCGAAGACCCGGTAGCCGCCGGCCCGGGGCAGATCGACGGGGGTGGTCCAGGTGCCGTCGGCGGCGCGGGTGGGGTGCAGATGCCGGTAGGTGAGCAGATCGCGGGAGGCCACGATGAGATGGAGTTCCTTGTCGTGCTCGCGGCGGTAGTCGGTGACCGGGCGGCCGTCGTCGTCCCGGACGGCGAAGCGCAGCTCGGCGCGTTGCCCGGCGGTGACGCGCGGGGTCTTCAGATCGAGGGTGTAGCCGCTCTCGGAGATCTGGAGCCCGCCGGCCGAGGGCGCCTCGTGTCCCGTGTGGCCTTCGCTCTCCTCCGCTCCCGGTGAGGAGGGGGTGTGCCGCTCGTCGTGCGCCGGCGGCCGGTCCGCGACGACCGGGTCGAGTCCCTCGCCGACGCCGTAGGCGGTGCCGAAGGTGGCGGCCAGGGCGGCGGCGAACGCGGTGATCTTCAGTCCGGTGTTCATGGCCGTAGCTCCTCGAAGTGGTGATCCGCGACTCACACCGAGCCGCTCCATGCAGCTCACAATACCCCTAGGGGGTACCAAGTCAAGCCGCATGGACACTTGCACCCAATACCCATGGGGGGTATACATGGAGATCGCCCGGCGGGTACCCCCGCCCCGTATGCACCCAGGAGCGATCATGACCGTCCCTACAGCCGGTACCGGTATCGACGCCGATGCCGAGGTGGAGCTCGCCATCGGCGGAATGACCTGCGCCTCGTGCGCCGCGCGGATCGAGAAGAAGCTCAACCGGATGGAGGGGGTCACCGCCACCGTCAACTACGCGACGGAGAAGGCAAAGGTGAGCTACGGCGGTGAGGTCACCGTCGGCGACCTGATCGCCACGGTCGAGGCCACCGGATACACGGCCCAGCAGCCCGCACCGCCCGACGAGCCGCCCGGGGAGGACGAAGCACCCGACGAACTCCGGCCGCTCAGGCAGCGGCTGGTCACAGCCGTGGCACTGGCCGTCCCCGTCATAGCGATGGCCATGATCCCCGCCCTCCAGTTCGAGTACTGGCAGTGGCTCTCCCTCACCCTGGCGGCCCCGGTCGTCACGTACGCGGCATGGCCGTTCCACAAGGCGGCGTTCACCAACGCCCGGCACGGCGCGGCCACCATGGACACCCTCATCTCGGTCGGCACCTCGGCCGCCTTCCTGTGGTCCCTGTGGGCGCTGTTCTTCGGCACCGCGGGCACCCCGGGCATGACGCACCCGTTCGAGCTGACCATCGCCCGCAGCGACGGCGCCGGGAACATCTACCTGGAGGCCGCCGCCGGGGTGACCGCCTTCATCCTGGCCGGCCGCTATTTCGAGGCCCGCGCCAAGCGCAAGGCCGGTGCGGCCCTGCGCGCCCTGCTCGAACTGGGCGCGAAGGACGTCACCGTGCTGACCCCCGAGAACGGGGAGAGGACGATCCCGGTGGCCGAGCTGCGGACCGGCGACCGCTTCCTGGTACGCCCCGGCGAGAAGATCGCGACCGACGGAACCGTGGTGGAGGGGTCCTCCGCGGTGGACGCCTCGATGCTCACGGGCGAGTCGGTGCCGGTGGAGGTGGCCGCCGGCGACCCGGTCACCGGGGCCACGATCAATGTCGGCGGCCGGCTCGTCGTGGAGGCCACGAGGGTGGGTGCCGACACCCAGCTCGCCCGTATGGCCCGGCTGGTCGAGGACGCGCAGAACGGCAAGGCCGCCGCCCAGCGGCTCGCCGACAGGATCTCCGCGGTCTTCGTCCCCGTCGTGATCGCCCTCGCCCTGGGCACCCTCGGCTTCTGGCTCGGCAACGGCGCCGGTCTCACGGCCGCGTTCACCGCCGCGGTGGCGGTCCTGATCATCGCCTGCCCGTGCGCCCTCGGCCTGGCGACGCCCACCGCTCTGATGGTGGGCACCGGCCGCGGCGCCCAGCTCGGCATCCTCATCAAGGGCCCTGAGGTCCTGGAGTCCACGCGCCGCGTCGACACGGTGGTCCTCGACAAGACCGGCACGGTGACCACGGGCCGGATGACCCTGCTGGCCGTCCACACCGCCGAGGGCACCGACGAGGCCGACGTGCTGCGGCTGGCGGGCGCCCTGGAACACGCCTCCGAGCACCCGATCGCGCGGGCCGTCGCCGACGGCGCACGGGAGAAGGTGGGCACGCTTCCCACGCCGGAGGACTTCGCGAACGTACCCGGACTCGGCGTGCAGGGCGTCGTCGAGGGGCACGCGGTCCTCGTCGGCCGGGAGGGCCTGCTCCGGGAGTGGGCCCTGGAGCTGCCCGAGGACCTGAAGCGGGCCCGGGAGCGGGCCGAGACGGCCGGACACACCGCCGTGCTGGCCGCCTGGGACGGTGAGGCGCGCGCGGTCCTGGAGATCGCCGACGCGGTGAAGGAGACCAGCCCCGAGGCGATCCGCCGGCTGCGGGCGCTCGGTCTGCGGCCGGTCCTGCTGACCGGGGACAACGAGGCGGTGGCCCGCTCCGTCGCCCGCGAGGTCGGCATCGAGGAGGTCATCGCCGAGGTGCTGCCGCAGGACAAGGTGGACGTCGTCAAGCGCCTTCAGGAAGAGGGCCGTTCGGTGGCTATGGTCGGCGACGGTGTCAACGACGCCGCCGCGCTCGCCCAGGCCGACCTGGGCCTGGCCATGGGCACCGGCACGGACGCGGCGATCGAGGCCGGCGACCTCACCCTGGTCCGCGGCGACCTGCGGGCCGCGGCGGACGCCATCCGGCTCGCCCGCCGCACCCTCGGCACCATCCGGTCCAACCTCTTCTGGGCCTTCGCCTACAACGTCGCCGCCCTGCCGCTCGCCGCGGCCGGACTGCTGAACCCGATGATCGCCGGAGCGGCCATGGCCTTCTCCTCGGTCTTCGTCGTCGGCAACTCCCTGCGCCTGCGCACCTTCCGGGCCGCCTGATCGCTCCCGTACGGATCATGAGTACCGTGGGCACCTGGTGATACCCGCCCGACGGGCGGGTACGCCACTCCACGATGCCACCGCGGGAGAGAAGATGAGCGAGCCCCCCACCACCGACCAGGACGTCACCCGTCCGCTCACCAGGCCCGTACCGCCCGCCGACGGACTGCGCAGGGTCGCCTCCGCGGTCCTCGGCGACCTCAGGGCCGTCGACGGCGCCCTGTACGCGGCGGTCGCGGCCACGCCGACACCGACCCTCGACCGGGCGCTGCGGCGGCTCTCCCACACGGCGGACCACTCCAAGATCTCGTTCGCCATCGCCGGTGCGCTCGCCCTGTGCGGGTCCCGGCCCCGGCGGGCGGCGCTCGCGGGGGTGGGGGCCGTGGCGGTGGCGTCGGCGTCGGCCAATCTGCTGGGGAAGCGGCTGGTCCGCAGGGCGCGGCCGGACCGGGAGGCGGCGCGGGTGACCGTGGACCGGCATGTGCCGATGCCGACGTCGGCGTCGTTCCCTTCGGGGCACACGGCGTCGGCGGTCGCGTTCGCCACGGCGGTGGGCACGGTGTTGCCGCCGGCGTCGGTGCCGCTGGGGGCACTGGCGTGCGCGGTCGGGTACTCCCGGGTCCATACGGGTGTCCACTATCCCGGGGATGTGGCTGCGGGGGCGATTCTGGGCATCGCCAGTGCGGCGACTGCTTTGGCCGTGGCTACGGCGTGGTTGCCGGCGTCGTATGGGCGGGGTGGGGTGCGGTCGGCTCTGCGACGCGGGGTGGTGTGATCCTCCGGATCGGGGGGTGCGGCCTCGCGGAGTCGCCTGCGCCTGGTTGCCCTGCGCTTTGAGGGGTACCGCGCGTCGGTGTGGGCCGGGGGGTGTCTGCGCAGCCCGGCGCTTGCGGGGTGCCGTCGCGCCCACCCTCCCCCACTCTCGGCTTCGCTCGAGCGGGAGGTACCCCCATCGCCCCAGCGGCACGACTGCCCGCGGAAGGCGGCAGGCGGCAGGCGGCAGGCGGCAGGCGGCAGGCGGCTGCCCGCGGATCGCGGGGCATGCGGCTGTCCGCAACCGGCGGAGACGGATGGCCGCCGACGGCGGTGAGGGGACGGGGCGGGGGTGGCCGCCCGCAGTGGCTGGCGCGTCCGCACCCCGCACCCCCCAAGAAACGTGATTCGCGCCAGTCCGAGGACGGACACCCCCGACGCGGCCCCGACCCACCCACCAACCGCCGGCGCTACCCAAGCCCCCACCGAAGCCGCACAGGCGCCGCAGGCATCCCACCCGCACCCCCACCGAAGCCGCAGGAGTGGTCACGGCAGCAGGTACTCGTCCCGGCGGCCGCACATCCCGAAGCCACCCCGCCGGCTGGGGGCAGCCTCGTGCACCGCCGCCTCTTCGAGGTGCGCGCAGTCACCCTCGGCCAGCGCGGACAACTGAGCACCCGTACGCTCGGCGGCGGCCAACGCGCCGGACCTCCACAGCTCCTGCCACACCGGTACCCGGTCCCGCACCAGCCGGGCCGCCGCACGCAGGAACTCCCGGTACGGCCCGGCGTCACCGCCCACAAGCGAATCCCGCAGCACGAGATAGCCCTCGACCGCGAGATCCCTCCGCCGCCGCGCCGCCGCCTCCACCTCCGGCCCCACCCCGGGCGGAAGCACCGCCGCCGCGGCGTACCGCGAAGGATCGGCCAGCACCTCCGGCGGAAACGTGAACACCGCGTCCCCGGCCTCGGGCAGCCCGCTGTTCTGCATCAGCACCGTGACCCGCAGCCCCCCGCCCTGCACCATCCGGTGCACGGTCCCCGGTGTGAACCACGCGACCGTCCCCGCCTCCAGCGCGATGTCCCGATACCCGTCGGAGCTCAGTGTCTGCACGGCCCCCCGGCCCCCGGTGACGACGTACGCCTCCGTGCACACCGTGTGCAGATGCGGGCTCCCCCCGCACACACCGTCCGCGGCCTCCCACTCGTACGCACTCAGGTGCGACAGCCCCACGGCACCCGGCAACGGCAGCGGCAGCGGCAGCGGCGCGCCGCTCACCACGCCAGCCCGTCCAGATACGATCCCACCCGCTCCCGATCCCACGCACCGTCCGCGACCACGATCCGATAGCGGTACGAGAACGACTCCCCCGGCGGCAGCACGAACTCCTCGAAGAACGCCCAGGAGAAGGCCACCGTAGGAATCGGCTCCGCACGGACGAACCAGTGCGACGGATGAACAGCGGCGTCGAGATTCTCGGGCGCATGCGCGAAGACCAGGGTCGAGTGGGCGTCCACGTCATCATGCTCGGCGGTGAAGGCAAGCCACGGCCCTTCCGTACCCATGAGCCCCCCAGCTCCGCCCTCGGCCCCGAAGACCGCACCCCCGGTGAAGTCCCGCGCCCCCCGCCACTGCAACCCGGTGTAACCGGCCATCTCCCGCCCCGCAGTGGTAGGAGACCCGAACACCAGATCGGCCCCCCGCACATTCCTCAACCGTATCGACCAGTCGAGCACCCACGCCCCGACCGACGAATCGACCGAGTGAACGCTCAGCCCACGCTCCTCCCGCGCCCACTCACCCCCACCGTGCTCCACCCAGGTGAGCTCCTCGACAAGATCGAGCCGCTCCTCCCCCACGGCGAACCCGGAGAACCCGTCGTGCCGCATCGACCCGACACGCTCGGGCAGAGGCAGATAACCCCGCCCGTGCACATACGAGTTGCCGCCCCAGAAGTTCTGCCCGGACAGATGACTGGCCGTCATCTGAAGTCCCTTGTGCCAGCGATGGTCGTTCGGCCGGTACCCGGTGACCGTCCGCCCGCCCAGCGTCCGCACCGGATGGGCGTACGGCTTCCGGGACTCGAACGCCTCGGGGTCGGGCCGGTAGACGTACCGCAGGATCTCCGTACCCCCCGCGGCCGTCACCACCACGGCGTCGCCGACCTCGTGAGTGACGCGGATGCCCATCAGTGCTCCTCGGGTGCCCAGTCGGAGTGACCACCGTGCATGGCCGCGTAGAACGGGTCACCGGGGCCGATCTCCCCGGCCCGCACCGGCAGCCCGGTGAACGCGGCCTTGTACAGGGCGGCGGCGAACTCGAGGGTGCTCCGTGCCTCCGCCCCGCTCCCCGGCGGCCGCGCACCGGCGTCGTACGCGTCGAGGAGGGTGCCCAGCTGCGCCGTGTGCGAACTGGGCACGTTCCGCGCGGGAGTACTCCACACCACCGCACGCTCGGCGGGGACATGCCGTGCCGGGGTGTATCTCCAGTCGTCGTTGACATGCCCGTACAGATGGGTGAGTTCGACCGTCGCATCGGCGCAGTCGATCCGGATCCGGCTCACCTCGTCGGGGGACAGCACGCTGTTGACGACGGTGGCGAGCGCGCCGTCGCGGAAGCGGACCAGCGCGGTGGACACGTCCTCCCCCTCCGTGTCGTGGACGAGGCGCGCCGCCATGGCCCGTATCTCCTCCCACTCCCCCAGCAGATGCAGCAGCAGGTCGAACTGGTGGATGCCGTGGCCCATCGTCGGCCCGCCGCCCTCGGTGGCCCAGCGTCCCCGCCAGGGCACGGAGTAGTACGCGGCGTCCCGGTGCCAGGTGGTCTGGCAGTGCGCGACGAGCGGCGCGCCCAGCTCACCGCTCCGGATCAGCTCACGGGCGTGGACGGCGCCGGAGCCGTAGCGGTGCTGGAAGACGACGGACGCGTACGCCCCCGACGCCTCCTCCGCGGCCGCGATGTCGTCGTACTCGGCGAGCGACAGGCACAGCGGCTTCTCGCACTGCACCCAGGCACCCGCCTTGAGCGCGGCCACCGTCTGCTCCCGGTGGAGCGACGGCGGGGTCCCGATCAGCACCAGATCCGGCCGTACGGCGTCGAGCATCCCGCTCATCGAGGTGAACCCGGCGACGTGTTCCCCGGCCAACGCGCGGAAGTCGTCGAGCCGGCCCTGGTCCACGTCGACGGCGGCGACCAGTTCTGCGCGGTCGGCGTGGGCGCGGAGCGCGGGCAGATGGCCCCCGCTCACGATGGCACCGGTTCCGACGACGGCGACTCGGCGGCGGACGGGGGACAAGGACATGCGGCGCTCCTCGGCACTACGACGCAGGCGGGTGGAAGCCAAAGCGCCAGAAAGCGCTTTCTCCCACGTCGACCCTAGGCTCGCTCAGAGGCAGGCACAACCCCACCCCCGATTTCGCATCGCCCCGGACGAACCGAAACCCCTACGCCCGCGCCCCGCCGCCGGACCGCTCCGACCGCTCCGACCGCAACCCCCCGCCCAGCCCCAGGAACCGGTACCGCCGCTCGGGCCGCCCCGTCGCCCCGTACCGCAGCGACACCTCGACGGTGCCCACGGTGTGGAAGTGCTCCAGATACCGGCGGGCACTGACCCGCGAAACCCCGGTCAGACCGGCGCACTCCGTGGCCGACAGGGTGCCGTCCGCCTCGCGCAGGGTGCGTTCGATCAGTCCGGCGGTTTCCGCACTCATACCTTTGGGCAGCGCCGGGGACACCGGCCCCGCCGCACCGGCCAACACCCGGTCGACGTCGGCCTGACCGCGGACCACCGTGTCGAGCAGCCGGCCGCGCTGCACGGCGTAGCGCTCCAGTCGGCCCCGCAGATCCTCGAAGTCGAACGGCTTGAGCAGGTAGTCGACGACACCGTGCCGCACCGCGCCACGCACCGCGTCCGCCTCGCGGGCGGCGCTGATGACCATGACGTCGCAGTCGTGCCCGGCGGTGCGCAGCCGGGGGATGACGTCGAGACCGAACACATCGGGCAGATACAGATCCAGCAGCACCAGATCGGGACGGAGTTCGTCCACGGCGGCGACGGCCTGCTCCCCGGTCCCGGCGACCCCGACGACCCGGAACACGTCGAGGCGCTCCACATAGGCGCGATGCACCCGGGCCACCCGGAAGTCGTCGTCGACCACGAGCACATCGATCGCGTCGGCTGTCGCGGGCGCAGTGCGCTCGCCCCGACCGCTGTTCATCGGCTTGCTCCTTCCGCTCCCGCATCGGTGAGGTGACCCGGACCGCCCGGGTCGGCGGCCGTCGCCTCCGGCGGACACGACAAGGCGCGGCGCCGGAGCCGCCATCATGGCCCCCACCTGCGGCCGGGGAAAGAGATGTGCGCCACGGGCACCCCACCGCTGACGCAATGACCACAACCTCCATTGGTTCCGCAAGCGCGACAGCCCGGCGGCGCGCGGGCACCATGTGGCCCGCGTCACCCTCCCCCACAGGGCCCGGCGCGTTCCCAGACGACCGACCGACAGGTGGTGGCACTCGTGCGCCTGCGCACACCCCTCGCCCTGCTCGGGGCCGCCGTGCTCGTACTCGTGGGCCCGCCGCTGCTCACGACCGGCAGCGGCACCGACACCGGCACGCAGATCCCGGGTCTGCGCTTCATGGTTCCCAACACGCCCGGCGGCGGCTACGACATCACGGCCCGTACGGCCGCGAAGAACGCCGAGGACGCCGGACTCACCCACACCATCGAGGTGTTCAACCTGCCCGGCGCCGGCGGCACCGTCGGCCTGAGCCGGCTGGTGAGCGAGCACGGCAACGGCAAGCTCGCCATGTCGATGGGCCTGGGCGTGGTGGGCGCCGTCCGCTCCAACGACGCGCCGAAGACCCTCGCCGACACCACCCCGATCGCCCGGCTCACCGAGGAGCAGGACGTCGTCGTGGTGGCGAAGGACTCCCCGTACAAGACGATCGACGACCTGATCGGCGCCTGGAAGGAGAACCCGGGCAAGCTCCCGGTGGGCGGCGGGTCCTCCCCCGGCGGGCCGGACCATCTCGCGCCGATGCTGATGGCGCGGGCGGCCGGGATCCCGCCGAAGCAGGTCAACTACATCCCGTTCGACGGCGGCGGCGAACTGCTCGCCTCGATCCTCGGCAACAAGGTCGCGTTCGGCGTGTCCGGCGTCGGCGAGTACCTCGACCAGATCAGGTCCGGTGAGCTGCGCCTGCTCGCGGTCACCGGCCCCGAGCGGGTCGCCGGCCTCGACGCGCCGACCCTCCAGGAGGCGGGCTACGACGTGAGTTTCACCAACTGGCGCGGCATCGTCGCCCCGCCCGGCCTCACCGACGCCGAGCGCGACAAGCTCGTACGCCTGGTGCGGAAGTTGCACGACTCGGAGGAATGGCAGGAGTCCATGAAACGGAACGGCTGGGACGACGCCTTCCTGACCGGCGAGAAGTTCGGCGCGTTCCTGGATTCCGAGGACGAGCGCGTGACCTCGGTGCTGAAGGAGCTGGGACTGTGACGACATCGACCACCGGCCCCTCCCCCGACCCCGCCACCGCCACCGCCACCGCCCCCGGACGGCGTTCCTGGCTCCGCGACCACTCCGAACTCGGCGTCTGCGCACTGCTGCTGGCCCTCGGCGTGCTGGTCCTGACCGACGCCCTCACCATGGAGGTCGACATCGCCCAGCGCGGGCCCGTCGGCCCGAAGACGGTGCCCGTCGTCGTCGGCATCGGACTGCTCGTCGTGGCCGCCCTGCTCGCGGCCGACGTGCTGCGCGGCGGCCGGGGGCAGGCGGAGACCGGCGAGGACGTCGACCTGTCCGAGCCGGCCGACTGGCGCACGGTCCTGCTGCTCACCGGGGTGTTTCTCGGCGCCGCCGTCCTCATCGAGCCGCTCGGCTTCCCCGTCGCGGGCGCGCTGCTCTTCTGGGGCGCGGCCTTCGCGCTCGGCAGCCGCAGACTCGACCGCGATCCGCTGATCGCGGCGGTGGTCTCCTTCGTCACCTACGCCGTGTTCAACCACCTGCTCGGAGTGCCGCTGCCCGGCGGTCCGCTGATGGGAGTGCTGTGACATGAACGCCCTCAACTCCCTCATGGACGGCTTCGGTACCGCCCTCACCCCGCTCAACCTGCTCTGGGCCGCCGTGGGCGTGCTGCTCGGCACGGCGATCGGCGTGCTGCCCGGCATCGGCCCGGCGATGGCGGTGGCGCTGCTGCTGCCGGTGACGTACGGGCTCGATCCGGTCGGCGCGTTCATCATGTTCGCCGGGATCTACTACGGCGCGATGTTCGGCGGCTCGACCACCTCCATCCTGCTGAACACGCCCGGTGAGAGCGCGGCGGTGGTGGCGGCCATGGAGGGCAATCCCATGGCCAAGTCGGGGCGCGGCGCACAGGCCCTCGCGGCCGCCGCCATCGGGCACTTCGCGGGCGGCATGGTCGGCACGATCCTGCTGGTGGCGCTGGCTCCGACGGTCGCGGACCTGGCGGTGGACATCGGCGCGCCGGACTACTTCGCCATCATGGTGCTGGCGTTCATCGCGGTGACGTCGGTGCTCGGTTCGTCCCGGATCCGGGGCATGGCCTCGCTGCTGATCGGCCTGACGATCGGTCTGGTGGGCCTGGACCGGATGACCGGCCAGCAGCGGCTGACGTTCGGCTCGCTGCAACTCGCGGACGGCATCGACGTGGTGATCGTCGCGGTGGGCCTGTTCGCGATCGGTGAGGCGCTGTGGGTCGCCGCCCATCTGCGGCGCCGGCCGCCGGATCCCATCCCGGTGGGCCGTCCGTGGCTGGGCCGCGCCGATGTGAGGCGAACCTGGAAGTCCTGGGCGCGCGGCCCGTTCATCGGCTTCCCGTTCGGCGCGATCCCGGCGGGCGGCGCGGAGATCCCGACGTTCCTGTCGTACGTCACGGAGAAGCGGCTGTCGAAACACAAGGACGAGTGGGGCAAGGGCGCCATCGAGGGCGTCGCGGGTCCGGAGTCGGCGGCGTCGGCCTCGGCGGCGGGCACGCTGGTGTCCATGTTGACCCTGGGCCTGCCGACCACGGCCGTCGCGGCGGTGATGCTGGCCGCGTTCCAGCAGTACGGCATCCAGCCCGGCCCGCTGCTCTTCGAACGCGAACCCGACCTGGTGTGGGGCCTGATCGCCTCGCTGTTCGTCGGCATGGTGCTGCTGCTCGCCCTCAACCTGCCGCTGGCCCCGGTGTGGGCGAAGCTGCTGCGCGTTCCGCGGCCGTATCTGTACGCCGGGATCATGTTCTTCGCGGCGGTGGGCGCGTACGCGGTCGGCGGTGAGGTGATCGACCTGGTGCTCCTGCTGATCATCGGTCTGATCGGGTTCGGCATGCGGCGGTACGGACTGCCGGTGCTGCCCGCCGTCATCGGCGTCATCCTCGGCCCGGCCGCCGAACAGCAGCTGCGCCGTGCCCTTCAGATCAGCGACGGCAGCGTCACCGGTCTGGTCGACACACCGTTCTCGGTGATTGTTTACGCGGTCGTCGTGCTGCTGCTCGCCTGGCCGCTGGTGCGCAGGGCGCTGCCCCGCAAGGGCGCCCGGACCTGATCGAACGCGGATTCGCCTGTCGGGGTGCGGCACTCCGGGCCGCGCCCCGACGGTGTGCGGACGCCGCGGCGACGGGAGCGCAATCCCGTCCAAGCCCTTGACGCGTGAATGACAACGATGGCTTGATGTGCGTCGTGGGAGCGCTCCCACATCCCAGGGAAGGGGACACCATGCGCGACACCCGCCTTCTGCGGTTACGCACACTTCCGCTCCTCGGCCTGCTGGCCGCCCTGCTCCTCGCCCTCGGCGCCACCGTCGCGCCGCCCGCGACGGCCGCCCCGGCGGCCGCCGATCCGGTGCGGATCATGCCGCTGGGCGACTCCATCACCGGGTCACCGGGTTGCTGGCGAGCCCTGCTGTGGAACCAGCTGCTGGACGCCGGCCACACCGACATCGACTTCGTCGGCACCCTGCCCGCGCAGGGCTGCGGAGTGGCGCACGACGGGGACAACGAAGGCCACGGCGGCGAGCTGGTCACCAACGTGGCGGACCGGGACCTGCTTCCCGCGCGGCTGGCGGCGACGCGGCCGGACATCGTTGTCATGCACTTCGGCACGAACGACGTGTGGAGCGCCGTCGCTCCCGACCGGATCCTCGCCGCCTACACGAAGCTCGTGGGACAGATGCGGGAGTCCAACCCGGACATGCGGGTGCTCGTGGCCCGGATCATCCCCATGAACCCCGCCACCTGCGCCGCCTGCGCCCAGCGCGTGGTCGACTTCAACGCCCGGATCCCCGCGTGGGCCGCGGCGACGCACACCACCCGCTCCCCGGTGACCGTGGTCGACCAGTGGACGGGTTTCGACACGGCCGCCGACACCTACGACGGCGTGCACCCGAACGACGCCGGCAACCGGAAGATCGCCGCACGCTGGTTCCCGGCCCTGGACGCGCTTCTGGAGGAGGGCGTCCCCGGCGGCCCCGGCGGTCCAGGTGAGCCCGGCGACGCCACCTGCACGGCCTCCTTCCGGGCCGTCTCCGCCTGGCAGGGCGGCTACCAGGGCGAGGTGACGGTGCGCAACACCTCCACCGCCCCCGTCACGGGCTGGACGGTGACGGTCGTACCCGCCGCCGGCGCCCGCATCGGCCAGGTCTGGAACGGCACCCTCGGCACGGCCGCCGACGGCACGGCCACCGTCACCGACGCGGGCTGGAACGGCGCCCTCGCCCCCGGCGCGAGCACCTCCTTCGGCTTCATCGCCACCGCCCCGGCAACCTCCTCCGCGCCGACGGCGACCGTCGACTGCACGGCAACCTCCTGAACGCACGGCATGGACCGACCGCACCGCCAACCCCTGCCGCACGGCATGGACCGACCGCACCGCCAACCCCTGCCGCACGACAGGAACCGAGCGCACCGCCAACCCCTGCCGCACGACACGAACCGAGCGCACCACCAACCCCTGCCGCACGGCACGGACCGACCGCACCGCACGGACCAAGCACGGCAAAGGACAGCCCACCGCACCCCCACTGGAGCCGCCATGAGATCCCGTACCCCCCTCTCCCCACGAGCCGCCGGCCTTGTCGCCGCCCTCGTGGGACTCCTCCTCCCGCTCCTCGCCCTCACCACTCCGGCCCACGCGGCGCCCACCGGCTTCCGTGTCGAGAACGGCCGGCTCCTCGAGGCGTCCGGGAACGACTTCGTGATGCGCGGGGTCAACCACGCGCACACCTGGTACGCCGACCGGATCAGCTCGCTGGCGCACATCAAGGCCAAGGGCGCCAACACGGTGCGTGTCGTGCTCTCCAGCGGCGACCGCTGGACCCGCAACGACACCGCCGACGTGGCGAACGTCGTCGCGCAGTGCAAGCAGAACCGGCTGATCTGCGTCCTGGAGGTGCACGACACCACCGGCTACGGCGAGCAGAGCGGAGCCGTCACCCTCTCCCGCGCCGCCGACTACTGGATCAGCGTCCAGAGCGCCCTGGCCGGCCAGGAGGACTACGTCATCGTCAACATCGGCAACGAGCCGCACGGCAACACCGGGTACACCGCCTGGACGGCCGACACCAAGGCGGCGATCCAGAAGCTGCGCGCCGCCGGCTTCGACCACACGCTGATGGTCGACGCCCCCAACTGGGGCCAGGACTGGGCGTTCACGATGCGCGACAACGCCGCCTCGGTCTTCGCCGCCGATCCCGACGCCAACACGGTCTTCTCCATCCACATGTACGGCGTCTTCGACACGGCCGCTGAGATCAGTGACTACCTGGGCCGCTTCGTCGCCGCGAAACTTCCCATCGTGGTGGGCGAGTTCGGCCACGACCACTCCGACGGCAACCCCGACGAGAACACCATCCTGGCCGTCACCCGGCAGCTCGGTCTGGGCTACCTCGGCTGGTCCTGGAGCGGCAACGGCGGCGGCGTCGAGTATCTGGACATGGTCACGAACTTCGACCCGAACCGGCTGACCAGCTGGGGGGAGCGCCTCTTCAACGGCGCCGACGGCATCGCGGCCACGTCCGAGGAGGCCGCGGTCTACGGATCCGGCTCCGGCGACGACACCACGGCCCCGACCGCTCCCGGCACCCCGAGCGCCTCGGCGGTGACCGCCTCGACCGCGACCCTGACCTGGGGCGCCGCCACCGACGCCAACGGTGTGACGGGTTACGACGTCGTGCGGATCGCCGGCGGCGGGGAGACCGTCGTCACCACGACGGCCGGCCCGTCCGCCACCCTCACCGGCCTCACCCCGGCCACGTCGTACACCTTCGCCGTCTACGCCCGGGACGCCGCCGGCAACCGCTCGCAGCGCTCCGCCACGGTGACCGTGACCACGTCCTCCGGCGGAACGACGGGCGCGTGCGAGATCGGCTACCGGGTGACCAACGAGTGGCCCGGCGGCTTCCAGGGCGAGGTAACCGTCCGCAACACCGGCGGCTCGGCCGTCAACGGCTGGACGCTCACCTGGTCCTTCCCGGCCGGCCAGCGGATCACCAACATGTGGGGCGGCACGCCGACGCAGAGCGGTTCCGAGGTCAGCGTCGCCTCCGCCGCGTACACCGCGTCGATCCCCGCGTCCGGCTCGGTCACCCTCGGCTTCACGGCCACCCGGACCGGCGCCAACCCCAGCCCGACGGCGTTCGGGCTCAACGGCGCGGACTGCTCCGTGGCCTGACGAGCCGCTGCCCGGAAGGTGCCCTCCCCCCTTCCGGGCAGCCGGCCGGCCGTCCCGGGCGGTTCAGACCAGGTGGGCGAAGACCACCAGGTTCTCGGTGTAGTCCCGGGCGGCCCGGTCGTAGTCCCCGGCGCAGGTGATGAGCCGCACCTGGGCGTCGGGGGTGTCGGCGTACACGCGCTCGTCGGGGAAGTCGTCCTTCTCGAAGGACTCCGTCTCGTCCACCACGAACGTCGCCTTGCTGCCGTCGGCGCGCAGCACCCGGAAGCGGTCGCCCTTCTCGAGTTCGCCGAGCCGTGCGAACACGGCCGGGGACGTCGTCGTGTCCACGTGCCCGGCGATGATGGCCGTACCGCGCTCGCCCGGGGAGACGCCCTTGGCGTACCAGCCGACCAGGTTGGTGTTCTGGGGCGGCGGGGGCTCGAGCCGGCCCTTCTCGCCGATGGCGAGGTCGATGAAGGGGGCGTCGACGTCGATGGCGGGGATGAGCAGCCGGGTGGGCTCCGACCGCGGCAGACCCTTGGCGGCCGCTTCGCGCGCGGCGGGTTCACCGGCGGACGGTTCGCGCGCGGCGGACCCGGACGGAGCGGTGGAGACCGCGGGGGGCGCGTGCGGGCCGTGGGCGTCGTCGGAGGTCTCCTCCCCGCCGCCCATCAGGGTCGTGGCCAGCAGAAGGCCGGCCCCGCTCCAGAAGACCGCCGTCATGACGGCGCGCACTCTCCGCCTCATCGGCGACGCCGGATCGGTTTCGAGGGGGGAAGGGGGACTGGCTGCCATCGGGGGAACCACCTCACTCGGGCACGGCAGCGGGCACGGGACGCGGACGAGCGAGCGGGGCCGTCATGACGCGCGAGGCGCGTACGACGGCCCCGGCCGCTATGGCGCCGGGCATGGCTCAGGCCATGTCCCCGGAGACCTTCTTGCGGCGCAGCGCGTAGGCGCCGGTGCCGAGGACCGCCAGTGCGGCCAGGCCGCCCGCGGTGACACCGGGCTCGGCGAGCCCACCGCCACCGGTGTGCATCCCGCCACGCGGCTTCTCGTGGTGCCCCTCCTTGCCCTGCTTGCCGCTCCAGGAGTCCTCGCTCTGCGAGTCGTCCTTCTCCTTGTACGTCTCGGGGTCGTACTTGGGGTCCTTGGCGGTGCCCCAGTCCTCCTCGCCCACGGCGGTCAGGGCCCCGCCGCCCGTGTGTACTCCGCCGTGCGGCTTCTCGTGCTTGCTCTCCTTGTCGTACTCCTTGCTGTAGGAAGACTTGTCGTGCTCCTTGCTGTAGGAAGACTTGTCGTGTTCCCCCTCGCCCGAGTGGTCGGCGTAGGCTGCGGGCGCGGCGATGGCGAGGGCCGCCGTGGCCGTCGCGGTGGCGAGCACCATGCGGGCAGAGCGCATCTGAGAGTCCTTCCACAGGAGGCCGGGCAGCTGACTCCGCGTCAGCACGGGTGTCCCGTCTCCGGCGTGATCCACGCTGATTCATGCCGCCCCGGCCCACCATCCGGGACGATCACTCGGGTTAACGTCCCCACCCCTCCGGCGGCAGACCGGCCGCACCCGCCGTCTTCCGGCCTCCCTTGCCCCGGGCCGCGTCGCCGCCTAGCCTGACTTTGTGCCGCTAATAAACAAAACCCGTTCGCACAGCGTGGTGCCGGGTACCGACCTCGTCCGCCTCCGTCTCGCCCTCACCGCCTTCTTCGCCCTCGACGGCTTCGTCTTCGCCGGCTGGGTGGTGCGCATCCCGGCCATCAAGGAACAGACCGGCGCCTCCGCGAGCGCCCTCGGTCTCGCCCTGCTCGGTGTCTCCGCCGGGGCCGTGATCACCATGACCCTCACCGGCCGGCTGTGCCGGCGGTACGGCAGCCATCTCGTCACCGTCGTCTGCGCCGTCCTGCTCTGCCTGAGCGTCGGCCTGCCCCCGCTGACCCATTCCGCCCCGGTGCTCGGCCTCGTACTCCTGCTGTTCGGCGCGGCGTACGGCGGGATCAACGTCGCCTTCAACAGTGCCGCCGTCGACCTGGTGACCGCGCTGGGGCGGCCCATCATGCCCAGCTTCCACGCCGCGTTCAGCCTGGGCGGCATGGTCGGCGCGGGGCTGGGCGCCCTCGTCGCCGGTTCGCTCTCGCCCACCCGGCATCTGTGGGGGCTCGCCGTCGTGGGACTGCTCGTGACGGCCGTGGCGGGCCGGGCACTGATGCGCTGCGAACCGCTGACCCCGGCGGACGCGGGACGGACCGAGCGGGGCGCCCCGCAGAAGCCGGACCGCCGTACCCGCGCGCTGGTGATCGTCTTCGGGCTCATCGCGCTGTGCACCGCGTACGGCGAAGGGGCGCTGGCCGACTGGGGGGCGCTCCATCTCGAGGAGGACCTCGACGCCTCGCCGGGCGCGGCGGCCGTCGGGTACTCCCTCTTCGCGCTCGCCATGACGGTGGGGCGGCTCACCGGTACGACGCTCCTGGAGCGGCTGGGCCGGACCCGTACCGTCCTCGCGGGCGGCTCCACCGCGGCGGCCGGAATGCTGCTCGGCGCGCTCGCCCCGTCCCTGTGGGCGGCCCTGCTCGGCTACGCGGTCACCGGCCTCGGTCTGGCGAACCTCTTCCCCGTGGCCATCGAACGGGCGGGCGCCCTCGCGGGCCCCAGCGGGGTGGCGACCGCCTCCACCCTCGGGTACGGCGGCATGCTCCTCGGCCCGCCCGCGATCGGCTTCATGGCGGACTGGTTCAGTCTCCCGGCCGCCCTGACCAGCGTGGCGGTGCTGGCCGCGGTGGCGACGGTCATCGGCTTCACGACCCGCCATGTGAACGCGGGCTGATTCCGTACGGTCCCCGGTCCGTCCGGCCGATGTCGCGACGGGCCGGGTGGGGCGGGCGGTGGCGGGGTACCCGGGCGTCGGCGTCCGCCGGTCCCGTGCCGGCGGGCGGCGCGAACCCCCCACCACGCGACCGGGAGAGACCGTGACCGAGCAGCAGAATCCCGTCGAGCGTCATCCGACCCCCGACTTCCCGTCCCAGGACCAGCCGCATCCCGGCTGGACCGGCCCCATGGATCCGCCGCCGGACCACGGTGAGGACACCTACCGGGGCAGCGGCCGGCTGACGGACCGGAAGGCCGTGATCACGGGCGGGGACTCCGGGATCGGCCGGGCGGTCGCGCTGGCGTTCGCCCGTGAGGGGGCCGACGTCGTCTTCACCCACCTGGACAGCGAGAAGGACGACGCCGCCGAGACCGCCCGGTTGGTGGAGGAGGCCGGCCGGCGGGCCGTGCCCGTCGCCTGCGACGTCCGGGACGAGGAGAACTGCCGGGCGCTGATCGACCGCGCGGTGTCGGAGTTCGGCAGGATCGACATCCTGGTGAACAACGCGGCGTACCAGATGTCGCAGCCCGACGGCATCGAGGCGATCTCCACCGAGCAGTTCGACCGCGTCCTGCGCACCAACCTGTACGGCATGTTCTGGCTGTGCAAACTGGCCCTGCCGCACCTGCCGGAGGGCGGAAGCATCATCAACTCGGCCTCCGTGCAGGCGTACAAGCCGAGCCCGCACCTGCTGGACTACGCGACCACGAAGGGCGCGATCGTCACGTTCACCCAGGGGCTGGCGCAGATGCTGATCGGCCGGGGCATCCGGGTCAACGCCGTGGCGCCGGGCCCGGTGTGGACGCCGCTGATCCCGGCGACGCTGCCGGACACCGCGGAGTTCGGCAAGCAGGCGCCCATCGGGCGTCCGGCCCAGCCGGCCGAGATGGCCCCGGCGTACGTCTTCCTCGCCTCCCAGGAGGCGTCGTACATCACCGCGGAGATCGTCAACGCGACCGGCGGGACGCCGCTTCCCTAGGTCACGGCCGGACGTCCGTACGGCAGACTCCTGCGCATGGACACTGCTTGGTTCCTGGGGATCCTGGAGAAAGAGGGCCAGTTGCTGGCCGACGCCGCCGAAGAGGCCGGCGTGGACGCCGCCGTCCCGGCCTGTCCGGGGTGGCGGATACGCGACCTGCTCGGGCACACCGGCGTGGTGCACCGATGGGCGGCGGCCTTCGTCGCGGAGGGACGCACCGCGCCGCGCCCGATGGGCGAGCACCCCGAGCTGGACGGCGCCGGTCTCGTCGCCTGGTACCGCGACAGTCACCGCCGCCTGGTGGACACCCTGGCCGGGGCCGCTCCCGATGTGGAGTGCTTCACGTTCCTGCCCGGACCGCCCTCCGCGCTCGCGTTCTGGGCGCGTCGGCAGGCGCACGAGACGGCCGTCCACCGGTTCGACGCGGAGTCGGCGCGCGGCGGTACGCCGTCGCCGATCGCCGCGGACTTCGCGGTGGACGGGGTGGACGAGCTGCTGCGCGGCTTCCACGCGCGGCCCAAGAGCCGGGTCCGCACCGGGACGCCCCGGGTCCTGCGGGTGCGCGTGACCGACGCGGACGCGGTGTGGACCGTACGTCTGTCCCAGGAACCGCCGGTGACCGCACGGGACGCGGAGGGGGACGCGGAGTGCGAACTGGCCGGACCGGCCGAGCGGTTGTATCTCGCGCTGTGGAACCGGGTGCCGGTACCGGCGGTGTCCGGCGATCCGGAACTGGCCGCGCTCTGGCGGGACCTGTCCGCCGTGACCTGAGGGCCCGGACGGGTGCCGCCGCTCAGTCGTCCGCGAGCATCCGGGACAGCGCCGCGCGCTGCACGGGAAGGGCCGCGCCGTGCAGCGCGCGGCCCTTCGCGGTGAGCGACACCCGCACGCCCCGCCGGTCCTCCGGGCACATCCCGCGCTCGAGCAGGCCCTCCCTCTCCAGCCGGGCGATCAGCCGGGACAGCGCGCTCTGGCTCAGATGGACGCGCTCGGAGATCTCCTGGACGCGGTAGGAGCAGCCGCCCGGCCCGGAGCCCTGCGCGAGGATGTCGAGGACCTCGAAGTCGCTGGCGCACAGGCCGTGTTCGTGCAGGGCGCGGTCGATCTCGCACTGGGTGCGGGCATGCAGCGCCAGCACGTCCCGCCACCGTTCCACGAGCGCCTGTTCACCCTGCTTCGCCGCCATGGGCGCACCGTAGCAAAGGAGCCGGTTCATTGCATCAGAATTAAATGCGTTTGCATTCGATGCATGCGCATGTAAGTCTCTCGGTCATGACCTCTCCGCTCACCACCGTCCCCGACGGACGCTGGACCCCCCGGCTGTGGGGCACCCTGCTGGTGCTCTGCGCCGCGATGTTCCTGGACGCGCTGGACGTGTCCATGGTCGGCGTCGCCCTGCCGTCGATCGGCGCCGATCTCGGCCTGTCCACCTCGTCGCTGCAATGGATCGTCAGCGGCTACATCCTCGGCTACGGAGGGCTGTTGCTGCTCGGCGGCCGGGCAGCCGATCTGCTCGGCCGGCGCCAGGTCTTCCTGGTGGCCCTGGGTGTCTTCGCGGTCGCCTCGCTGCTCGGCGGAGTCGTCGACTCGGGGCCGCTGCTGATCGCCAGCCGGTTCGTGAAGGGCCTGAGCGCGGCCTTCACCGCGCCCGCGGGCCTGTCCATCATCACCACGACGTTCCCCGAGGGTCCACTGCGCAACCGGGCCCTGTCGATCTACACCACCTGCGGCGCCGCCGGCTACTCGATGGGCCTGGTCTTCTCCGGGCTGCTCACCGAGGCCAGTTGGCGGCTCACCATGCTGCTGCCCGCGCCCGTCGCGCTGCTCGCGCTGGCGGCCGGCCTGAAGCTGCTGCCGCGCACCCGGCGGGAACGCGGCCGCGGCGGATACGACATCCCCGGCGCCGTCCTCGGCACGGCCTCGATGCTGCTGCTGGTGTTCACCGTGGTGCAGGCGCCCGAGGTGGGCTGGGCCTCGGCCCGTACGATCCTGTCCTTCGCGGCCGTCGTCGTCCTGCTCGCGGTCTTCGTGGCCGTCGAGCGGCGTAGCCCGAGCCCGCTGATCCGGCTGGGCGTCCTGCGCTCCGGCCCCCAGGTCCGGGCCCAGCTGGGCGCGTTGACCTTCGTCGGCAGCTACATCGGCTTCCAGTTCCTGGTCACGCTCTACATGCAGCAACTGCTCGGCTGGTCGGCGCTGCACACCGCGCTGGCCTTCCTGCCGGCGGGCGCGCTGGTGGCGCTGTCGGCCACCAAGGTCGGCGCCGTGATCGACCGTTTCGGCACCGCACGGCTGATCGTCGTCGGCTTCGCGCTGATGGTCGCCGGATACGTGCTCTTCCTGCGCATCGACCTCGACCCGGTCTACGCGGCCGTCATCCTGCCGACCATGCTGCTCGTCGGCTCCGGTTTCGCGCTGACCTTCCCCTCGCTGAACGTCCAGGCCACGAACGGTGTCGACGAACACGAGCAGGGCATGGTCTCCGGGCTGCTCAACACCTCGGTGCAGGTGGGCGGGGCGATCTTCCTCGCGGTGGTGACGGCCGTGGTGACCGCGAACTCCTCCGAGAACGCCACTCCGCAGGAGGTCCTCGACAGCTACCGGCCGGGCCTGGTCGTGGTGGCGGTCATCGCCCTCACCGGTCTGCTCATCACGCTCACCGGACTGCGCGGCGGCGGCCGCGCCGGCGGCCGGTCCGTGGTCGTGGCCACGTCCACCCCCCGGGAGACGGAGACGGAGCGCGTCGGCGCCCGTGATTAGGGGGACCGTCTCCCACTGTGCGCCCGGCGGGCCGGTTGCCCGTCGGGCGCACGGCTGCTTGACTCCGTGCGGGACCGGACATGGGGGCGAGTATGACGGGTCACGGAGGACGACGGAGTCAGGCCGAGCGGGACGCGATCACCGTGGAGATCGGGTACGCGCTGTGCAGCGCGGCCTTCGCGGCGGCGGTCGTCCTCGGCGCCGTCGCGGGACCGGCGCTGCTCTTCGCCTGGCCTGGCACCCTGGAGACGGTGCTGGTCCGCACCGCGGTGGTGCTCGCGGCCGTCCTGTTCGCCGTCCGCACGGTCGCCGTGCTGGTCCGGTTCCGGCGAGCGGATCAGCCCAGCCAGCCCGGCCGCACCAACCCCGACTCATAGGCCAGGACGACCAGTTGGGCCCGGTCACGGGCGCCCAGCTTCACCATGGTGCGGCTGACATGGGTCTTCGCGGTGAGCGGGCTGACCACCAGCCGGCGGGCGATCTCCTCGTTGGACAGGCCGATGCCGACCAGGGCCATCACCTCCCGTTCCCGCTCGGTGAGCCCGGTCAGGGCGTCGGCGGCGGCAGGTTCCTTGGAACGGGCCGCGAACTCCGCGATCAGCCGACGGGTCACACCGGGCGAGAGCAGCGCGTCGCCGTCGACCACCGCCCGCACCGCGCGCAGCAGTTCCTCCGGCTCCGTGTCCTTGACCAGGAAGCCCGAGGCGCCCGAGCGGATCGCCTCGAAGACGTACTCGTCCAGCTCGAAGGTGGTGAGCATGACCACCTTGACGTCCCCCAGTTCCGCGTCTCCGGTGACCCGGCGGGTCGCGGCGAGACCGTCGAGCGCCGGCATGCGGATGTCCATCAGCACGACGTCGGGCCGCAGTTCGCGGATCAGCCGCACGGCCTCCTCGCCGTCGGACGCCTCCCCCGCCACCTCGATGTCCGGCTGCGCGTCCAGCAGCGCCCGGAATCCTGCCCGGACCAGTGACTGGTCGTCGGCGAGCAGTACGCGGATCACCGGTCCTCCTTGGCCTCGATCGGCAGCACGGCGAGCACCCGGAACCCTCCGTCCGGGCGCGGGCCCGCCTCGATGGTGCCATCCAGCGCGGCGGCCCGCTCCCGCATTCCGGCGAGCCCGTTGCCGCTGCCCCCCGCGTCGGCTCCGGTGGCGGGTCCGTCGTCGTCGACGCGCAGCCGCAGCCGCCCCTCGCGCCGTTCGATGCGGACACGGGCCTCGCGCGAGCCCGAGTGCCGTACGACATTGGTGAGGGCCTCCTGGACGATGCGGAACGCGGCCAGGTCGGCGCCGGGCGGCAGGCGCGGCGGTTCGCCCTCGACCGTCACGGTGAGGCCCGCGCTCGCGGCCTGTTCCACCAGCTCGGGCAGCCGGTCCAGACCGGGCGCCGGGGCGCGCGGCGCGGCGCCCGGTGCGCGCAGCGTGTCGAGCACCTGACGCACCTCCCCCAGCGCCTCCTTGCTCTTCTCCTTGATGGTGGTGAGCGCGCTGCGCGCCTGCTCGGGGTCGCTGTCGAGCAGGGCGAGTCCCACACCCGCCTGCACATTGATGACGGAGATGCTGTGCGCGAGCACGTCGTGCAGCTCGCGGGCGATCCGCAGCCGCTCCTCGTCCGCGCGCCGCCGTGCCGCCTGGGCCCGCTCGGCGCGCTCCCGCGCCCACTGCTCACGCCGGGTCCTGGCCAGCTCCGACACCGCCACGAGCGCCACCACCCAGGTGGCGATCACGATCTCCTCGTTCCAGGAGGCGGCCGCGTCACCGGACGGCGGCAGCCACCGGTACAGCACCTGCGCGATCAGCGCGTGCCCCGCCCAGAACGTCCCCATCGCCGCCCAGGAGGCATGCCGGTGTCCGGAGACGACGGCGCTGAAGCAGGCCACGGCGACGGTGAGGAACACCGGCCCGTACGGATATCCGGCACCGATGTAGAGCAGGACGGCGGCGACCGACCCGAACACCACGGGCACCGGGTGACGCCGCCGCCACAGCAGCATCGCCCCGGCCACGAACAGCAGCACCCGTGCGACGGGGTCGAGGGCGACCCGCTCGCCCTGCTGGGCGTGGTCGGCGAAGTTGGAGCCAATCAGCACGAACGCGGTGAGCAGCACGGTGGAGCGCCAGGGCCACCGGGGGCGGCGGTCCTCGTCGCCCCCGGTGGCCTCGTCGCCCTCGTCGGGCCGGTGGCTCCATCCGGGCGGGCCGTGTCGCCACCACCGGGGAGGGCGCCCGTGGCGCCACCACCCGGGCGGCCCCGCTCCGCGCCCACGCTGTCCGTCCATGCCGCCACGCTAGACGGCGGGTGCCCCGCGCGGCGTCACCCCGGCGTGGTGATCACACGTACTCCCTGTGAAGTACCTCGGCCGGTGCGTCGGCCTCCCTGATCCGCAGTCGGCGCAGGGGGCGCGGCGCCCACCAGTTCGCCCGCCCGGCGAGCCGCATCGCCACCGGCAGCAGCACGACCCGGATGAGGGTGGCGTCCACGAGGATCGTCAGGGCGGTGCCGACCCCGAGCTCCTTGAGGAAGACGACGCCGCCGGTGGCGTAGGACAGGAAGGACAGGGCGAGGATGCCGGCCGCGGCGGTGATCAGCGGGGCGCTGCGCCGGATGCCCTCACCGACGGCCTTCCCGGTGTCGCCGGTGCGGTCGTGCTCCTCCTTGATGCGGGCCAGCAGGAAGACCTCGTAGTCCATCGACAGTCCGTAGGCCACGCAGAACATCAGCACCGGGATGCTGGGCTCGATCGATCCGGTCGGGGTGAAGCCGAGTAGCCCGGACAGGTTCCCGTCCTGGAAGACCCACACCAGGCAGCCGAACATCACCGACAGGCTCAGCAGGTTCAGCACGGTCGCCTTGAGCGGCAGCAGGACGCTGCCCGTCATCAGGAAGAGGATCACGTAGGTCGTCGCCAGCACGAGGCCCAGGGCGAGGGGGAGGCGGTCGAGGAGGGTGGAGCGGAAGTCGGTCGTCTCGCCGGGGTAGCCGCCGACCAGGGCACCGGCCGGGGCCGGGGTGTCCCGGACGCGCTCCACGAAGGCGGGAACGTCGCCGCGCATGGTCTCCTGGGTCGGTACGACGGCGAGCCGCGCCCGCCCGTCCGGTGCCGTCAGCCGGTCCTGGCCGGGCGGAGCGGTGCGCCGGCCCTCCCGGTAGGTGCCGTCGGGCGCGTCGACCTGGAAGACGCCGGGGATGCGGGAGAGTCCGGCCGCGTACGCGCGGGTGTCGGCCGGCCGGTCGAGGACGACCTGGACCGTGTCCGTGGGTTCGGCGGCGAACTCCCGGTGTACGATCTCCGAGGTGGTGCGCGAGGACGTGCCCTCGGGCAGGGTGCGTTCGTCGGGAAGCCCGAAGCGCAGACCCAGCAGGGGCGAGGCGGCCAGCAGCAGGACGCCCAGCACGGCGGCACCGGCCGGGAGCGGTCGGCGCATGGCGGCGAGCGCGGTGCGGTGCCAGAGCCCGGAGGCGGGCGCGGCGGGGCGTTCCACGCGGTGGCCCCAGCGGGCGAGGGCGGCGGGCAGGAACAGCACCGCCCCGGCGACCGCCGCGAGGACGACGAGCACCCCCGCGTACGCGAACGAGCTCAGGAAGAAGAACGGGAACACCAGCAGCGCGCACAGCGACGCCGCGACCGTCACCCCGCTGAACACCACCGTGCGCCCGGCGGCCGTGGTCGCGCCGAGGACCGCGTCCCGCTGGGGGCGTCCGGCGGCGCGCTCCTCCCGGTAGCGGCTGATCACGAAGAGGCTGTAGTCGACGCCCAGTCCGAGCCCCAGCACCAGCGCGAGGTTCGCGGCGAACGTGGACACCTCCGTGAACTGCGCGAGCGCCCGCAGTCCGGCGAGGGTGCCGACGACGGAGAACAGTCCGACGGCGACGGTGAGCAGGGCGGCGACCGTCCGCCGGTACACGAGGACCAGCAGGAGCAGCACGGCGGGCAGAGCGAACGCCTCCGCGCGCAGGAAGTCGGCCCGTGCCTCCTCGCCGACCTGCCGGGAGATCTCCTCCTGTCCGCCCACGCGGACGTCGAGGGTCGCGGTGGTGCGCGCCAACCGGGGCGACAGCGTGGCGAGTTCGTTCCTGGTGTCGGTGGCCGAGCCCTCCAGCCGGGCCAGGACCAGGGCACGCCGGCCGTCCTCCGCGCGCAGGGCGGGGCTGTCCGCGTCCCAGTAGGAGGTGACGTCGGTGACGAGCGGCAACCGCTCCATCTCGGCCACGAGTTCACGGGCCGCCCGCTCGGTGCGGGCACTGTCGACGTCGCCGTCGCGTGCCGTGACCAGCAGGGCGAGATTGGGGTTGCCGGTGCGGAAGTCCTCGCGCAGCACGTCGGCCGCGCGCACCGACTCGGTCCCGGGGGAACTCCAGCGGGAGAGGTCGAGATCGTCCTGGGCGCCCGCGCCGTAGGCGCCGAGACCGAGGAAGAGCAACAGGAAGCCGACCAGCACGGCACGGCTGTACCGCACGGCCAGTCGGCCGGACCGGGTGAGCATGAAGGGCCTTTCAGCGAGGACTTCACGGACGAGGGACACCGTCGGCCCGGCCGCTGGAAGGCCCGCTGGAAGATCCGCTGGAACGCGGGGACCGGGATACGCTCGACGCATGGGTGAGGGGGCCGACGGGATGAACGCGGGCGCGAACGAGGCGGCGGCGACCGGCGGGGCGCGCGGGCCACGTGTGGAACTGCTGGGCCCGCTGCGGGCGTTGCGCGGCGGCACGGAGATTCCGCTCGGGCCGCCGAAGCAGCGCGTGGTGCTGGCCGTGCTGCTGCTCCAGGAGGGCCGACCGATCTCCTACGACGGTCTGGTGGAGGGCGTCTGGGGCGGGGCGCCGCCGGTTCATGTGCGCAACCTGGTGCAGAAGTACGTCTCCGGGCTGCGCGGCGCGCTCGGGGAGGGGCCGGAGCTGCGATGGACCGGCGCCGGGTACCGGCTGACCGGTGTCCGCGCCGACGATCTGGCCGAGCGCCGGCGGCTGGTCGACGAGGCGCTCGCCGCGCGCCGCGCCGGTGAGGTGCGGCGTGCGGTCGAACTGGCCCGCCGTGCCGAGGAGCTGTGGCGGGGTGAGTTCGTCGAGGGGCTGCGGGCGCCGTACCTCGAGGCCGAGCGGCTGCGGTGGGCCGAGAAGCGGCTCACGGTCCTGGAAGGGCTGCTGGAGGGCGAGATCGCGCTCGGCCGGTCCTTCGAGCACCTGCACGAACTCGTCCGGCTCGTGGCGGCGCACCCGCTGCGCGAACGTCTCGCGGAGCTGCTGATGCTGGCCCTGTGCCGCACCGGCCGCCCCGCGGACGCGCTCGCCGTGTACGAGGAGACGCGGCGGCGGCTCGCCGAGGCGATGGGGGCGGACCCGGGGCCCGGGCTGCGCTCGTTGCACGCCCGGGTCCTTCGTCAGGACCCGGCACTGCTGCCCTCGCCCCCGGTCCCGGCGGCCTGACGATCCGGACACCGCCCCGCGGCTCGCAATCCTCCAGGACCTCCGTCGAGCTGCCCGGACAACCTCCGAGCCGACGAGCCCGAAGAGCCGCGCCGGACCACCGCCACCTCGCGCGGCGGACCGGGCACAAAGTCGGCGACCCTCGGCACGGCCCCGACCCACAGGTCGCACGGCAGCAGGGACCGAACCCAGCCACGCACCCCCTCACACACCACCGTCCGGCACCGCGCGGGGCCGACGCCACCGGCCCTCCACACGGCCCCGACCCACAGGTCGCGCGGCAGCGAGGGCCGGGCACGGCCTCGGCACACCCCCTCCGGCACCACGCGGACCCAGCGTCACCGGCCCTCCACACGGCCCCGACCCACAAGTCGCACGGCAGCAGGGACCGAACCCAGCCACGCACCCCCTCACACACCACCGTCCGGCACCGCCCGGGCCCAGCGCCACCGGCCCTCCACACGGCCCCGACCCGCAAGTCGCGCAGCATCAAGGGCCGGGCACGGCCTCGGGCGCCGCCGTCCGGCACCGCGCGGGCCCAGCGCCAACGGCCCACCGCACAGCCCCGACCCACAAGTCGCACGGCAGCAGGGGCCGCACACGCCCTGGCACACCACCGTCCGGCACCGCGCGGGCCCAGCGCCAACGGCCCTCCGCACAGCCCCGGCCCGCGAGTCGGGCGGCAGCGAGGGCCGGGCGTGCCCCCGGGTACCGCCGTCCGGCGCCGGGCGGGGTCGGCGTCAGCGGCATGCCCGTGGGGTCCCTCGGGGCCGCCGATGGCGGATCACGGTCAGGAGCCGGTCTCTTCACCGGCGGGCCGCCGGTCCAGGGCCATCAGGGCGCGGTGCGCCAACGGGTGGGTGCGGACCAGCTCGCCGAGCGTCGTCGAGCCCTGGGTGATGTCCTTGAACGCCTTCCATGCCGGGCGGAAGCCCGTGAGGACCGCGTGGAACACCCCCGGACGGCGTTCGAACGCCGCCAGCATCCGCTTGCCGACGCTCATCTCCACACCGAGGCCCGCCTTGACGGCGAAGGCGTAGTTCAGCGCCTGGCGGCGGGTGTCCACGGCGTCGTGGGCCTCGGCGATCCGCACCGCCCACTCCCCCGCCAGCCGGCCCGAGCGCAGTGCGAAGGAGATGCCCTCGCGGGTCCACGGCTCCAGCAGTCCGGCCGCGTCGCCGCACACCAGCACCCGGCCGCGCGACAGCGGGGAGTCGTCGGCGCGGCAGCGGGTCAAGTGACCCGAGGAGATGGACGGTTCGAAGCCGGCCAGGCCGAGCCGCCCGATGAAGTCCTCCAAGTACCGCTTGGTCGCGGCCCCTTCACCGCGTCGCGAGATCACGCCGACGGTGAGCGTGTCGCCCTTCGGGAACACCCAGCCGTAACTGCCGGGCATGGGGCCCCAGTCGATGAGCACCCGCCCCTTCCAGTCCTCGGCGACGGTCTCCGGCACCGGGATCTCCGCCTCCAGGCCGAGGTCGACCTGGTCCACCTTGACGCCGACGTGCGCTCCTATGCGGCCGGCGCTGCCGTCCGCGCCGACCACGGCCCGCGCGAGCACCGTCTCGCCGCCCTGGAGGACGACGGCGACCGTGCGCCGGTCCGGGACGGCGGAGCCGTGCTGCTCCACCCGCTGCACGGCGACGCCGGTGCGCAGTTCGGCGCCCGCCTTCTGCGCGTGCTCCACGAGTTGCTGGTCGAACTCGGGCCGGTTGATCAGCCCGAACAGCATCTGCCGGGACCGGCGGGTCCGGCTGAAGCGGCCGTTGCTGGAGAACGTCACCGCGTGCACCCGGTCCTTGAACGGAAGTTCGAAGCCGGGCGGGAGCGCGTCGCGTGAGGGGCCGATGATGCCGCCGCCGCAGGTTTTGTAGCGCGGCAGTTCCGCCTTCTCCAGCAACAGCACGCGCCGTCCCGCGACCGCCGCCGCGTAGGCGGCCGAAGCCCCCGCGGGTCCCGCGCCCACCACGACGACGTCCCACACCTGCCGCACGTCGTCCGCCGAAGAGTTCTCGCTGCTCACGATGGTCTACTGCTCCCGATCAAGCCGCCTGCCGCTGATGTCCCCCCGCATCCTACGGCGGCGGTCCCCGCGGGCCGCTGTGGGAGGATCGGCGGCGTGAGTGCCCTGTACACGGGTCCTCACGCACACCGCACGATCATCTCGTACAAAGAAGTACTCGGATGTACAACGTCGCACCCACAAGGAGCGTGCCCATGTCGTCGAATCCGGTCGCCGTGACCGTCGCCTCGCTGATGCCCAGGGCGAAGGAGGAGCTCACCGAGCTGGTGGCCTTCAAGTCGGTGGCGGACTTCGACCAGTTCCCGCGCGAGGAGAGCGAGGGCGCCGCCCGCTGGATCGCGGACGCGCTCACCGCCGAGGGCTTCCAGGATGTGGCGCTGCTCGACACCCCGGACGGCACGCAGTCGGTGTACGGCTACCTGCCGGGCCCGGAGGGCGCCCGGACCGTGCTGCTGTACGCGCACTACGACGTGCAGCCGCCGCTGGACGAGGCGGGCTGGGCCACCCCGCCCTTCGAGCTGACGGAGCGCGACGGCCGCTGGTACGGGCGCGGGGCCGCCGACTGCAAGGGCGGCGTGATCATGCACCTGCTGGCGCTGCGCGCGCTGAAAGCGAACGGCGGCGTACCCGTGCACGTCAAGGTGATCGTCGAGGGCTCGGAGGAGCAGGGCACCGGCGGCCTGGAGCGGTACGCCGAGAACCACCCCGACCTGCTGACGGCCGACACCGTCGTCATCGGCGACGCGGGCAACTTCCGCGTCGGCCTGCCGACGGTGACCTCCACCCTGCGCGGCATGACGCTCGTCCGGGTGCGGATCGACACCCTGGAGGGCAATCTGCACTCCGGTCAGTTCGGCGGTGCCGCGCCCGACGCGCTGGCCGCGCTCGTGCGCGTACTGGACTCGCTGCGCGCCGAGGACGGCAGCACCACCGTCGACGGGCTGACCGGCGACAGGGCGTGGGACGGACTTCAGTACGACGACGAGCAGTTCCGCAAGGACGCCAAGGTGCTCGACGGTGTGGAGCTGATCGGTTCCGGCACGGTCGCCGACCGCATCTGGGCGCGTCCGGCGGTCACCGTGCTCGGCATCGACTGCCCTCCGGTGGTCGGCGCCACCCCGTCCGTCCAGGCGAGCGCCCGGGCGCTGATCAGCCTGCGGGTGCCGCCGGGCGTCGACGCGGTGGAGGCGACCCGGCTGCTCCGGGCGCACGTGGAGGCGCACACGCCGTGGGGTGCGTGGGTGACCACCGAGCAGATCGGCCAGGGGCAGGCGTTCCGCGCGGACACCGGCAGCCCGGCGTACCAGGCCATGGCGGACGCGATGGCGGTGGCGTACCCGGGCCAGGAGATGCAGTACGCGGGTCAGGGCGGCTCGATCCCCCTGTGCAACACCCTCGCCGCCCTCTACCCGAAGGCGGAGATCCTGCTCATCGGCCTGAGCGAGCCGGAGGCCCAGATCCACGCGGTGAACGAGAGCGTGTCCCCCGAGGAGCTGGAGCGGCTGTCGGTCGCGGAGGCGCTGTTCCTGCGCAACTACGCGAGCTGACGCGCGTGGTCCGTCGCTCGGCCGGTGGCGGAGCGACGGACCACGGCCGGTCCCGGTCCTGACGGACGCGTCGTCGGTCGTGCCCCTCCCGGCGGAACGCCCGAAAGGGGCACGACGAGAACCAGCCGACGCCCGCCCGCCCCGGCTCTCCCCCACACGGGCCCGGCCCGCACCGCCCTCGAAACACCGGCCCGCCCGGCACACACGCCCGACTGCACCCACCGGCCCCGGCACAAGGGACCAGGGCCAGCCCGGCACTCACGCAACCTGCGCCTACCGGCCCCGAGCTCAGCGGACCAACACACGCCCGACCAACGCCCACGGGCCCCAGGCCCACCCGCCCGGCACACACCGCACCAGGACCCGCCCGCCCGGCACACACCCAACCAGCGCCAACTGGCGCCGGGCTCAGCGGACCGGCACACACCCGACCAACGCCCACCGAACCAGGGCTCACCCGCCCGGCACACACCGGCCCTGGCACACCGGACCAGGGCCCCGCCCACCCGGCGCTCACCCCACCGGCACCCCGGCCTCCAGGTACATCGCCTTCCCCCGTTCCCGCGCCCGCAGGGCCCGGCGCAGGCGTTCGTAGCGGACCGGGGGGAGCAGATCGGCGGCCTCGGCCTCGGAGGCGAAGCGCCAGGCGCGCAGTTCCGGGCCGGGCAGGAGCAGGCGTCCCGCCTCGTCGGAGCCGAGACGCCCGCCGTCGAAGAGCAGCCGCAGGCCGCCGAACCCGGGAGGCGCGGGCGGCTCCCAGTCGACGACGAGGAGCGCCGGTACGTCGTCGAGGCGGATCCCGGTCTCCTCGGCGACCTCGCGCATGCCCGCACGCGCGGGCGCCTCGCCCCGTTCCACGACCCCGCCGGGGAACTCCCAGCCCGGCTTGTAGGTCGGGTCGACGAGCAGCACCCGGTCCTGCTCGTCGAAGAGCAGGACCCCCGCGGCGACCGTCTCGGCCGTGGGCTCGGGCGTCTGCACGATGTCGCACGCCGGCACGGCCCCGCTGCCGACCGCCTCGGCGATCCGCAGGGCGGTGTCGTACGGGGAGAGGGTGCCGCTGTCGATCGGGTAGGCGTCGGCGGTGAGCCACGCGGCGAGGGCCGCCTTGTACGGCTCGATGTGGTCGTACGACCACTGCCGGACGCGCATCTCGCCGTCCGGAAGACCCGCAGGCACCTCCCGTGCGGCTATGCGTTCCCGCAGGATCGTTTCCGCCGGGGCGAGCAGGACATGCCTGACCGGTATTCGACGGGCGGCGAGCCCACCGAAGATCTCGTCGCGGTACTCCTGCCGCAGCAGGGTCATGGGGACCACGAGGGTCCCGCCGAGCTCGGCGAGCATCGCTGCCGCCGTGTCGATCACGAGTCGTCGCCAGATCGGGAGGTCCTGGAAGTCGCCGACCTCGGCGAGGCGCTTGGGCGGAAGCAGATGTTCCAGTGCTCCGCCGATGACCTCGGGGTCGAAGAGCGTGCTGTTCGGGATCAGCTCGATCAGTTCGCGCGCGGTGGTGGTCTTTCCCGCACCGAACGCCCCGTTGACCCAGACGATCACGTTTCCCCCTCTTCTGTTGGCCCCCTGTGGCTTGCCCGCTCCACCCTGCCACGGAAACCAGCTCCAGTTGAGAACGCGTGACAGCGGCGCCGGTGCCCTCGAGGGACACCGGCGCCGCGCGTTCCGCCGTGGGGACCGTCAGTCCCGGTCGTGCCGGTCGACGTCCAGGTCCAGGGTGTTGTTCTCGGCGACGGTCCGGTCGAGGGTGCTGAGCGTGTCGTCCACGTCGAGCGGGGCGACCCCGTCGGCGACGGCGTGCGACGGGGAGACGGCCGCGACGACGAAGCCGGTGGCGAGGGAGGCGATGGCCAGCATGCTGCGCTTCTTCATACCCGCCTCAACTCCGGAACCGCCCCGGGGGTCACGCACGGGTTCACAGCACCGCCGCGCTCCCGCCCGGGCCGCCCTCAGACGCCCGCGACCGCCGTGTCCGTCATGCCGGCCAGTGCCGCCGCCGCCGCGCCCACCAGGCCCGCGTCCGTGCCCATCCGGGCCGGGGTCACCGCGAGGCGCTGGACGAACGACAGCGTGGCGTACTCGGTGAGGGCCTTGCGGAGGGGGGTGAGAAGGACATCGCCCGCCTTGCCGACGCCGCCGCCGATCACGGCGATGTCGATCTCGACCAGCGTCGCGGTCGCCGCGATCCCCGCGGCCAGCGCCCTGGCCGCCCGCTCGAAGGAGGCCACCGCCACCGGATCCCCCGCGCGGGCGGAGGCGGCCACCGCGGCGGCGGAGGTGTCGCCGTCCCGGCCGGGCAGCCAGCCGTTCTCCAGGGCGCGGCGGGCGATGTTGGGGCCGCTCGCGACGCGCTCCACACAGCCGCGCGAACCGCACGGGCACGGGTCGCCATCGAGGTCCACGCTGATGTGACCGATGTGGCCGGCGTTCCCGGTGGGCCCGGGGTGCAGCCGGCCGCCGAGCACCAGTCCGCCGCCGACCCCGGTCGAGACGACCATGCACAGCGCGTTGTCGTGGCCGCGGGCGGCACCCTGCCAGTGTTCGGCGGCCGTGATGGCCACGCCGTCGCCGATCAGCTCCACGGGCAGACCGCCGGCCGCGTCCCGGACCCGGGCGACGAGCGGGTAGTCGCGCCAGCCGGGCACGTTCACCGGGCTCACCGTGCCGCCGGAGGCGTCCACGGGGCCGGCGCTGCCGATGCCCACGGCGCCGGCGCGCTGCCACAGCGGGGACGCGGTGAGCTCGCCGAGCACCGCGTCGACCGCCCGCATCACGGTCTCGCCGTCCTCCCGCGCGGGCGTCGGCCGCTGGGCGCGGACCACGATCCGGCCCCGGTGGTCCACCAGGGCGCCGGCGATCTTGGTGCCGCCGATGTCGAGCGCGGCCACGAGGTCGGTGTGCATCAGTGTCGGATCTCCCCGTCAAGCATCGGAATTTCGCCGAGAACGACCATGCGCGACCAAGAGGCAACACATGGAGCACGTACGGCGGCCCCATCGTGCGGTGACGTGCGGGCCGGAGTGTGCGTTGGACAGTGTCCCCCGAGCCTGACAACGTTGTCCAGGCTCTATGCTCGACGCCACATCCTCATACAACCCCATGGACCCACGCATCCCCGTGGCCGACAGGACAGGACATCGCACCGTGCCGGAGACGACCCGCCGCACCGATCGCATCCCAGGGAACCGTTACGGCAACCGTCCGACGATGAAGGACGTGGCCGCCCGCGCGGGGGTCGGGCTCAAGACGGTCTCCCGGGTGGTCAACGGCGAACCGGGGGTCACGCCGGAGACGGAGCGCCGTGTCCAGGAGGCGATCGAGGCGCTCGGCTTCCGCCGCAACGACAGCGCCCGTGTGCTGCGCAAGGGCCGCACCGCCAGCATCGGCCTGGTCCTGGAGGACCTCGCGGACCCGTTCTACGGACCGCTGAGCCGGGCGGTCGAGGAGGTGGCCCGCGCGCACGGCGCCCTGCTGATCAACGGCTCCAGCGCGGAGGACGCCGACCGCGAGCAGGAGCTGGTGCTGGCGCTGTGCGCCCGCCGGGTGGACGGGCTGGTGGTGATCCCGGCCGGTGACGACCACCGCTATCTGGAACCGGAGATCAAGGCGGGTGTCGCCACCGTCTTCGTGGACCGGCCGGCCGGGCACATCGACGCCGACGTCGTCGTGTCGGACAACTACGGCGGTGCCCACGACGGCGTGAGCCACCTCATCGCGCACGGCCACCGCAGGATCGGCTTCATCGGTGACATGCCCCGCATCCACACCGCGGCCGAGCGGCTGCGCGGCTACCGCACCGCCATGGAGGACGCGGGGATAACGGTCGAGGGCTCCTGGATGTCGCTGGGCGTCACCGACCCGGAGCGGGTGCGCCGGGCCGCCGAGGAGATGCTCACCGGCCCGGATCCGGTCACCGCGATCTTCACGGGCAACAACCGGGTGACGGTGACCGTGATCCGGGTGCTGGCCGAGCACACCCGCCCGGTCGCCCTCGTCGGCTTCGACGACATCGAGCTCGCCGATCTGCTCCAGCCGGGCGTCACGGTCGTCGCCCAGGACGCGGCGGCCCTCGGCCGGACCGCCGCCGAGCGCCTGTTCCGCCAGCTCGACGGCACCCTGCTCACCCCGGAGCGCATCGAACTCCCCACCCGGCTGATCACCCGCGGCTCCGGCGAGCTGCCCCCGGCGGACTGAGCGGGCGGTGCCGGTGGAGGAGGACCGCACCCTGCGGGCGCTGGGGCTCGAGAAGGCGCCGCGCGAGCATCCGCTGCTGTATCCGGGCGCCTGGCCGCGGGAGTCGGGGCTGCTGAACGGGGACCGGCTGCTGCCCCTGGACCAACTGGTCTTCGAGGACCGTGTGCCGGTGCTCGCGGTCGGTTCCAACGCCTCTCCCGGTCAGCTGCGGCACAAGATGGCCGAGTCCGGGATCATCACACCGGTCCCGATGGTGCGGACGCGCGTGACGGGCCTCGACATCGGCGTCTCGGCGCACGTCAGCCGCATGGGCTATGTGTCCAACTCACCGGTCCGCTCCCCCGGCACGGTACGGGAGCTGTTCGTCATCTGGCTCGACGCCCGGCAGCTCGGGGTGATCGACGCGAGCGAGGGCGTACCGCGGCCGGACGGCAACTTCCACCGCGCCTGGCTGCCCGCGCCCGACGTGCGGATCGGACTCGCCGACGGTTCCACGCTCCCCGGCGCCTACGTGTACGTGAACCGGCACGGGGTGCTGCACGACGGCACCGGCGTCCCGCGCACCCATCCCGGCCAGCGGGCGCTGCTCACCGATCTGCTGGCGAACGTACCGGGACTGCGCGAGCTGTTCGGGGGCTCCCCCGAGGAGTTCTGCGCGCGGGCCCGCGCCGATCTCGCGCTGTGCGCGCGGGGCACCCGGCTGTTCGTGGCGGAGAACCTGGTCACGGCCTGCGGCCTGGAGCGGTACGTCGGGGCTCAGCAGTACGGCAGTCCCGGCACGGGCGCGTCGTTGGCGCCGCCCTTGATGTAGACGTCGCTGACCCAGACGCCGGTGTTGCCGCTGTCGTCGTCGGTCCTGGCCCACCAGACGTTGGTCCACTCGCCGTTCGTCTCGCGGCGGCCCAGGTTCTGCTGGCAGTAGAAGTAGTTGGTGCCCGCGTTGAGGATGCCGGCCTCGGTGCCGGAGGCGGTGTAGGACGTGGCGGTGCGCCAGACCTGGCAGTTGTACTTGCCCCCGCCGATGGGATGGCAGACGGGGGCCTGAGTGGTCGCGCCGTCCTCCCTTTCCGGCGCGCCGCCGTCGGCGGAGGTGCCGCCGTCCGGGGTCTTCTCGGGGGTGGGCGTGGCGGGGCGGTCGACGGGGGGCTCCTCGGCCTCCTCCTTCTCGTCGGCCGTCTTCGACGGTGCCGTGCTCTTCTCCGCCTCCGCTCCGGGACCCAGGGGGCGGCCGGCGTCGGTGTCGCCGGACGTGGTGGGTGAGGCGGGGGCGTCGGTGCGGGTGCCGCTCGCGTCCGTCCGGGTGTCGTCCGGGGAGGCGAGCAGGGCGACCGTGGTCCCGGCAGCGGCGAGGACGACGGTGACGGCCGCGGCGGCGAGCAGGGCGCGTCCCTTGCGGCGGGGGCGCGCCGGGGAGTTCATGGCGCCGGTCGCCGGGACCGCGTGCGCCCCGGCACCCACGACGCCGGGTCCGGGCCCGCCCGGCTCCGGGCGGGTGGGCCGCTCCGGCGGCCCGAAGCCCGGGGGCACCGCCGGAACACTGCGCTCCGTCTCGGTTCGGCCGGGTGCGGGCACGGGTCCCGGCCAGCGCAGCGCCGTCGTCGGGGTGTCCGCGCCGGCGGCGACGGCCTCCAGGAGTTCGCGCGCCTCGGCGGCCTCCGGGCGGGCCTCGGGCCGCTTGTCCATCAGTCGCCCGAGGACGGGCCCGAGCGGGCCGGCCCGGAGTGACTCGGGGAGCGGCTCGGTGACGATCGCGGTGAGGGTGGAGAACGTCGACGTACGGCGGAAGGGCGAGGCGCCTTCCACGGCCGCGTAGAGCGTGGCGCCGAGGGCCCAGACGTCGGAGGCCGGTCCCGGGACGGCGCCCTGCGCCCGCTCGGGGGCCAGGTAGTCGAGGGAGCCGACGATCTCGCCGCTCCGGGTGAGGTGGGTGGCCGAGCCGTCGCCCGGATCGTCCATGGTGGCGATGCCGAAGTCGGTGAGGACGATCCGGCCGGAGCGGTCGAGCAGGATGTTGCCGGGCTTCACGTCGCGGTGGAGCACGCCGGCCCGGTGCGCGGCGGCCAGCGCGTCCGTCACCGCGGCACCGATCCGGGCGGCCTCGCGCGGATCGAGGGTGCCGCGTTCGCGGAGCACGTCGTCCAGGGACGGCCCGTCGATGAGTTCCATGACGATCAGCGGGCGGCCGTCCACCTCGGCGATGTCGTGCACGGCGATGACGCCGGGGTGGCGGACGCGGGCCGCCGCGCGGGCCTCGCGCTGCATCCGCAGGCCCAGGTCGGCCAGTTCGGAGCCGGCGGCGTCGGTGTAGGTGCGCAGTTCCTTGACCGCGACCTCGCGGCCGAGGACCTCGTCCACCGCCTTCCAGACCACGCCCATGCCGCCGCGTCCCAGCTGCGCGGTGACCCGGTAGCGGCCGGCCAGCAGCCGACCGGTTCCGTCCGCCTGTCCGTACTCCCCCGTTGACACTCTTGCCCCGTTCCTCGACACCACCGACCGTGCGTGGCGTACAGCCTAAGGGGCACGGCTGACGGGTCCGGGCCGGGCCCGAGACGGGCGCTAGTCCCCGGACTCCCAGCGCAGCAGGTCACCGGGCTGGCATTCGAGTACTTCGCAGAGCGCGGCGAGGGTCGTGAAGCGGACCGCCTTGGCGCGGCCGTTCTTGAGCACCGCCAGATTGGCCGGCGTGATCCCGACGCGCTCGGCCAGTTCACCCACGGACATCTTCCGTTTGGCCAGCATCACGTCGATGTCGACGGCGATCGGCATCAGATCACCTCGGCCAGCTCGGCCTGCATCCGCGACGCCTCGACATCGCGTGCGACCGCCTGGGCCAGCAGCATCCGCAGGACGAGGACGACGAGCGCGATCCCGAGGACCGCCAGGCCGACTCCGCCCAGCAGCGCCACGACGCCCGGTGCCACGGCCTCACCGGGCGCGAGGAGGGCGCCGAGCGCGAACACCAGCAGTGCGGCGGCGACGAACGCGCCGATGACGATGTGCACGTAGCGGAAGGCGGCGTGCGAGAAGACGGTGCCGCGCCGCACCATCGTCACCAGCCGCCAGACGCAGACCAGCACCGTCTGGGCCGTCAGCACTCCGAGGACCACGATGAGGAGCAAGGGGACGCGCAGGTAGGAGTAGTCCGCGTCCAGTCCTTCGAGGTCGCTCGCCATGAGCGGCACGAGCACCGCCTGTATACCCAGGGATCCCGCCAGCAACATCACCATCACGGCGCGCAGCGCGAGCACGGTCAGCCGCCCCATCGCCCCTCCTTCTCTCGAACCACGATGAGAATCTATCGATATTCGATAGGAGAGGCAAGCGGCTACCCGGCCGCCCGCTAGGCGGAGGCCGTGAGGTCCCCGCGCCGGGGCGCCGCGAGTCCCTCCAGGTCGGCACGGGACAGACCGGACAGGCGGGCCACCTCGGCGATGTCCAGGGCACCGCAGTCCAGGCCGCGCAGCAGGTATCCGGAGAGGGCCTTGGCGGTGGCGGGCTCGTCCATGACGTCGCCCCCGGTCCGGCCCACGTACCGGGCGAGGCGGTCGGCGGCCTGCTCGAAGCCCTCGCGGTAGAAGGCGAAGACGGCCGCGTAGCGGGTGGGGAGGTGGCCGGGGTGCATGTCCCAGCCCTGGTAGTAGGCGCGGGCGAGGGCCCGGCGGGTGAGGCCGTAGTGCAGCCGCCAGGCGTCGTGGACCTTCTCCGTGGGACCGACGGGCAGCACGTTGGTGGAGCCGTCCGAGACGCGTACGCCGGTACCCGCGGCGGCGACCTGCATGACGGCCTTGGCGTGGTCGGCGGCCGGGTGGTCGCTCGCCTGGTGCGCGGCGGAGACACCGAGGCAGGCGCTGTAGTCGAAGGTGCCGTAGTGCAGGCCGGTGGCCCGGCCCTCGGCGGCCTGGATCATGCGGGCGACGGCGGCGGTGCCGTCGGCGGCGAGGATGGACTGGCTGGTCTCGATCTGGATCTCGAAGCCGATCCGGCCGGGTTCGAGCCCGCGCGCCTTCTCGAAGGCGTCGAGGAGCCGGGCCATGGCGGTGACCTGCTCGGGATAGGTGACCTTGGGCAGGGTCAGGACCAGTCCGTCCGGCAGGCCGCCGGCCTCCGTCAGGCCGGTGAGGAAGATGTCGAGGGTGCGGATGCCGCGGTCGCGCACCGCGGCTTCCATGCACTTCATCCGGATTCCCATGTACGGGGCCGCGGTGCCGTCGGCGTAGGCCCCGGCGATCAGCCGTGCCGCGCGGGCCGCCGCCTCGTCCTCCTCGGCGTCGGGGCGGTTGCCGTAGCCGTCCTCGAAGTCGACGCGCAGGTCCTCCACCGGTTCGCGCTCCAGCTTGGCGCGGACGCGGCCGTACACGTCCTCGGCCAGCGTGTCGTCCAGTCCGAGGACGGCGGCGAAGGAGGCGGCGTCCGGGGCGTGTTCGTCGAGCGCGGCGAGGGCCCGGTCGCCCCAGGTGCGGAGGGTGTCGGCGGCGAAGGCGTCGCCGGGGACGTAGACGGTGTGGACGGGCTGACGGGTGCCGGGGTCTCCCGGGTAGCGGCGCTCCAGTTCGGCGTCGACCGGCGCGAGGGAGGCACCGATCTCCTCGCCGACGGCGTCCGCGAGACTCGTCGCCACCCGCTCCTGCTGCCCCTGCCCCATTCCACAGCCTCCCGAAGTTCCGTGATGCGGAATCAACAATTCGTAGAACGAAGTTATCCGGCGACCTTCGGGCCGGTCAACACCGTCTTCGCGACCCGGTCCGCTCCGCCATCTCGTCATGTTCACGTCTGTATGGCACCGTTTGCCCGTGCCGACCCACAGCCGTGTCACGCGCCGCCTGGGACTGAAGGGCGCGCTCGCCGCCTCCGTCGTCCTCCCGCTCTCCAGTACAGCACTGTCCCCGGGGCCGGCCTCGGCGGACGAACGCCTGGGGCGACCGCTGGAGGTCATGTCGTTCAACCTGCGCTTCGCGAGCACGGCCGAACCGAACAGCTGGGCCGTCCGCCGCCCCGTGATGCGGCAGCTGCTGCGCCGGGAGCGCCCGCACGTCCTCGGCACCCAGGAGGGCCTGTACGGGCAGCTGCGCGACATCGAGGCCGATCTGGGGCCGTCGTACGACTGGATCGGCACCGGACGGGCGGGCGGGAGCCGGGACGAGTTCATGGCCGTCTTCTACGACACCCGGCGGCTCGTCCCGGTGGAGTACGACCACTTCTGGCTGTCCGACACCCCGGACGTGATCGCCTCGAACACCTGGGGCAACGCCCACATCCGCATGGTCACGTGGGTCCGCTTCCGGGATCTGCGGGCCGGCGGGCGGGAGTTCTGCGTCCTGGACACCCATCTGGACAACGCGAGCCAGTACGCGCGGGAGCGGGCCGCCGCCCTCATCGCCGAACGCGTCGGCCTGCTGGCCCGCTCGCTGCCGGTGGTCGTGACGGGCGACTTCAATGTCGCGGCCCACGCGAACCCGGTGTACGACACGATGCTGGGCGCCGGGCTCGTGGACACCTGGGACGCGGCGGCCGAGACCGGGGAGGCGTACGGGACGTTCCACGGGTACCAGCCGCTGGTTCCGGGTGGTCCGCGCATCGACTGGATCCTGGCCACGCCCGGCGTCTCGGTGCACCGGTCCGGGGTCAACACGTTCGCGCGGGACGGCCAGTTCCCGAGCGACCATCTGCCGGTGCAGGCGGCCCTGACCCTGTGACGCGCCGAGGCCCCCGCGACCGGCGCGGTCGCGGGGGCCTCGGACGGGCCGCGGGTGATCAACCCTTGCGGGTCTTGACCTCTTCGGTGAGCTGCGGGACGACGTCGAACAGGTCGCCGACGATGCCGTAGTCGACCAGGTCGAAGATCGGGGCCTCGGCGTCCTTGTTGATGGCCACGATGGTCTTCGAGGTCTGCATGCCGGCCCGGTGCTGGATCGCTCCGGAGATGCCGGAGGCGATGTACAGCTGCGGCGAGACCGACTTGCCGGTCTGACCGACCTGGTTGGTGTGCGGGTACCAGCCGGCGTCGACGGCGGCGCGCGAGGCACCGACGGCCGCGCCGAGCGAGTCGGCGAGCGCCTCGATGATCGCGAAGTTCTCGGCGCCGTTGACACCGCGGCCGCCGGAGACCACGATCGCGGCCTCGGTCAGCTCCGGGCGGCCGGTCGACTCGCGCGGCGTGCGGCCGGTGACCTTGGTGCCGGTGGCGGCGTCGGAGAAGGACACGCTCAGGGCCTCGACCGCACCGGCGGCCGGGGCGGCCTCCACGGCGGCCGAGTTCGGCTTGACCGTGATGACCGGAGTGCCCTTGGAGACACGGGACTTGGTGGTGTACGAGGCGGCGAACACCGACTGGGTGGCCACCGGGCCCTCGTCGCCGGCCTCCAGGTCGACGGCGTCGGTGATGATGCCGGATCCGAGACGCAGCGCCAGGCGGGCGGCGATCTCCTTGCCCTCGGCGGAGGAGGACACCAGCACGGCGGCCGGGGAGACGGCCTCGTGGGCGGCCTGGAGGGCGTCCACCTTCGGCACGACCAGGTAGTCGGCGTACTCGGCGGCCTCGT
>NZ_JBVIGS010000005.1:403246-405936 GCF_055570675.1 Streptomyces sp. NPDC031111 | reverse complement strand
GGGGGGGGGGGGGCGGGTTGTTGTGGGTGGCGTTTGTTCTTTAGAGCGCTCCTTGGGAAGGGGGGGTGGGGGGGGGGGGGGGGGGGGGGTTTTCCCCCCCCCCCCCCCCCCCCCCACCGCTCTGTCACGCGGACGGCTCCGCCGCGCTCAGGGGGCCCATGGGGCTTCCACGGCCCAGGTGGTGTCCTCCGCGAAGAGGGCGGGGTTGTCCCAGGTATGGGTTCCGCCCGGGGTGGCCAGCCACAACTCGGCGTTGTAGTGGCGCAGATACTGCTCGGGGAAGTTGTAGGCGGACAGCCGCACGCCGCCGTTCGCTCCCCGGACCGGGCAGAAGGTGGCGTCGGCGCGGAACAGGTCGCCGCTGCCGCCCTCCTTGTACACCCGGTACGCGCGGTGGCGCAGATACTCGCCCGGGTAGTTCCGCGACTCGAACGAGTAGCAGGTGCTGTCGGCCAGGCCGGGCACGATCCGCCAGGTGGCGTCGTTCTTCAGCAGCGCGTCACTGTCACCGGTCACGACCTCGGTGAACACCGCGCCGTCCTGGTGTCGCACATAGCGGTCGGTGTGGCCGGGGGTCGTCACACGCAGGGAGGTGGACTGACCGGTGGGCAGCGTCACCGGCGCACCCGGTGAGCGGGAGGCGTCGATCAGGGCCCGGTTCGCGGCCCTGACCCTGGCCTCGTCGACCTTGACGACCTGTCGGTCGTAGGTGAGCAGCCCGTTGGCCTCGTTCTCGACGTCCGTGATCTCCGTGTAGACGGCGGCGGACAGCCCTCTGGGCATGCGCACCTCGCGGATGCCGTCCAGCAGGCCGACGAACCGGTTGTTCAGGTGCGCGAGGTCGGGCTGGTCCTCGTAACTGAAGCCGCCGCCGGGGTACCACTCGTGACCGGCCACCTTGAAGCCGAGGCCGCCGAACTCGCCGAGGACGGCGGCGCGGGTGGCACTGGGCACCGTGGTGCCGGGACCCACGTACACATGGTGGTCGACGACGTCGCCGTTGCCGCCGTCCACCGCCCCGCAGCAGTTGACCCCGCTCATGTTGTTCACCAGCCGGGACGGATCGTACGCCTTGACCTCGTCGGCGATGCGGGCCTGGTCGTACTGGCCCCAGCCCTCGTTCTGGTTGACCCACATCACCAGGGACGGCGAGCTGCGGTGCTGGTCGATGACCCGGTCGTACTCGGCCTCCCACTGGGTACGCGCCGCGGCGTCGGGCGTGCGCAGGTCCATGGACGGCATGTCCTGCCAGACCAGCAGACCGAGCCGGTCCGCCCAGTAGAACCAGCGCTGCGGCTCGACCTTGATGTGCTTGCGGACCATGTTGAAGCCGAGGTCCTTGTGCTTCTGCAGGTCGTAGCGGAGAGCGGCGTCCGTCGGGGCGGTGTAGATGCCGTCCGGCCAGTAGCCCTGGTCCAGGGTGCCCGTCTGGAAGACGAACTCCCCGTTCAGGACCGGGCGCAGAAGTCCGTCGACGCGGGCCAGGCCGATGGAGCGCATGCCGGTGTAGCTGCCCACGGCGTCGACCACCGCGCCGCCTGAGAGCAGCTCCGCCTTCACGTCGTAGAGGAACGGGTCGTCCGGCGACCACCGCCGCGCGTTCGGCACCGGGACGGTGAACCCACCGCCGACCGGGCCGGTGGCGGTGCCGACCGCGGTGCCACCGGTGGAGACGGTGACGCGGGCCTGGTGGCCGTTGGTCCCGGCGCCCCGCACCGTGACCCTCAGGCGGTTGTTGGTGAGGTCGGGCACCATGTCGAGACGGGTGATGTGCGCGGCCGCTGTGGGCTCGAGCCACACGGTCTGCCAGATACCGGAGGCGGCGGTGTAGAAGATGCCACCACCCGGATGGGGCGTCACCTCGTTGATCCGCTGCTTGCCGACCGCCTGACCCCCGGTCTGGGTGGGGTCCCACACGGAGACGACGAGGGTGTTCGTGCCCCCGTTCAGCAGGTCGGTGATGTCGTACGAGAAGGAGTCGAAGCCGCCGCTGTGGGTGGCCCCGGCCTGCCGGTCGTTGACCCACACGGTCGTACGCCAGTCACTGGCGCCGAAGTTGAGCTGGACGCGGCGGCCGTTCCAGCCCGCCGGGACGGTGAAGGTGCGCTTGTACCAGAGCTTGTCGTTCTGCGTGATCCGGCGCTGGATGCCGGAGAGCGCCGACTCGGCGACGAACGGGACGCGGATCTGTTCGGTGAACGACGTGGGCCGGCCGGCGTCCGCCGGGGTGACGGCGAAGTCCCAGATGCCGTTGAGGTTGGCCCAGTCCGGACGGGTGAGCTGCGGCCGCGGGTACTCGGGCAGCGGCTGTTCCACGGGGACCTGGTCGGTCCAGGGGGTGGTCATCGGCGCGGGCTTCGGGACCCAGGCCCGCGGCGCCGCGGTCGCGATGCCGGTGAGGGCCGTCCCGGCGAGCAGGGCCGACACCGCCGCCAGGACGGTGAGCCACCACGGTCTCCGTCTGAACCGGGGGAGGGGAAGCCGTGGGGTGTGTACTCGACGCATCGTCACTCCTAGGGAAGTGGGGGTGGGAGACGTGCGTGTGCGGAAGCGGGGGGGGGGGGGGGGGGGGGGGGAGGGGGGGGGGGGGAAGGGGGAGGGGGGGGGGGGGGGGGGGGGGGGGGGGGGGAGTGTAGCACGCCTTACGGTTTGACGCCATCGCCGCCTACGGGCCGATCATGGCGGAGGAG
>NZ_JBVIGS010000005.1:260836-403236 GCF_055570675.1 Streptomyces sp. NPDC031111 | reverse complement strand
TATCTTCGCTCGGTCGGGTGCGCCCCCCCCTCCCCCCCCCCCGCCCCCCCTCCCCCCCCCCCCCCCCCCCCCCCCCCGCGTCCGGGGCTTCACAGCAGTTGCCGGCGGCGGCCCAGCCAGGTCTGGGCGATCACCACGACCGCCAGGAAGGCGCCGCTGACGACCTGTTGGTAGGAGGAGTCCAGGGAACCGATCTGGTTGATGACGTTCTGGATCACCTTGAGCAACAGCACACCGACCAGCGAGCCACTGACGTAGCCGAGCCCGCCGGTGAGCAGGGTGCCCCCGATGACGACGGCGGAAATCGCCTCCAGCTCCATGCCGTTGCCGAGAATGGTCACCCCGGAGGCGAGCCACGCGGCGTTGAGCGCGCCGGCCAGACCGGCCAGCACCCCGGACAGGGTGTAGACGAGGATCTTGGTGCGGGCCACCGGAGCACCCATCAGCGCCGCCGCGTCCTCGTTGCCGCCGACCGCGTACACATGCTGCCCGAATCGCGTGCGGCGCAGTACGACCGCCCCGGCCGCGAACAGCGCCAGCGTGATCCACACGGGATTGCCCAGACCGAGCGTGCTGCCCTGGCCGAGCTCGGCCAGGAACGAGCCCTTGCCGATCAGGAAGGTGTCGGCGCCCTCGTCGGTGAGCGCCAGCATCAGACCGCGCGCACCGAGCATCGCCGCCAGGGTGACGATGAACGGCGCCAGCCGGGAGCGGGCCACGAGCAGACCGTTGACGACGCCGATCGCCCCGCACACCACCAGCGGCAGCAGCAGCGCCACCAGCGTTCCGTGCCGCGACCCCCAGGCCGCCAGCACCCCGCCCAGCGCGAACAGCGAGCCGACCGACAGATCGATGCCCCCGGTGATGATCACGAAGGTCATGCCGAGCGCGACGATCGCCAGGAACGCCGAACTCGTCGCCATGTTGCTGACGTTGTCCCCGGTGGCGAAGGAGTCGAAGCTGAACGACGCCACCAGGGAGACGACCACCAGCACCGCCAGCGCGCCGTGCTGCTGGACCAGCGCGCTCAGCCGCTCGGAGCGCGCCGAGCCCACCGGCTCGCCGGCCGCCTCAGGCTTCTCGTCGCCCGGCGCGGTCACCGGGGCGTCCGTCTTCGTGGCGGTCATCGCTTCCCCCGTCCCCGTGCCGCGTAGACCGCGCACACGATCACTATGGCCTGCGCGATCTGGGTCCAGGAGGGCGGCAGATCGTGCTTGATGAGGGTGGCGGTGAGCAGCTGGATGAGGACGGCTCCCGCCACGGTGCCGGCGATGTTCACCCGGCCGCCGGTCAGCGGTGTCCCGCCGACGACGACGGCGGTGATCGCGGACAGCTCCATCAGATTGCCCAGTGAGGTCGGGTCGCTGGCCTGGAGCCGTGCGGTGGCGAGGACGCCCGCCACGGCGGCGAGCAGCGCGCAGACGACGTACACCACGATCAGCACGCGGCGCACCGGCAGTCCGGCGAGCTGCGCCGCGGGACGGCTGTCGCCGATGGCGAGGAGCTGCCGTCCGAAAGTGGTGCGGCGGACGACGAAGGCCACAAGGAGCGCCAGCACGGCGGCGATCAGGATCAGATACGGGATGCCCAGCACGTCGCCGGAGCCCAGGGAGGCCAGCGAGGGGTTGCGCAGGTCCTCCAGCTGGGGCAGGAGCACCAGGGCGAGTCCCCGGCCGCCGACCATGAGCGCCAGAGTCGCCACGATCGGCTGCACCCCGACGATGGCGACCAGCACGCCGTTGGCCAGCCCGACAGCGGCGGCGAACACCGCCACCACCAGCAGCGCCGGCACGAGTCCGTAGCCCAGGTAGAGGGCGGTCACGGACGCCGCCAGGGCCATCACGGCACCGACCGAGAGGTCGACTCCCTCGGTGCCGATGACCAGGGCCATGCCGAGCGCCACGATGATGACGGGGGCGACCTGCACGGCCTGGGTGCGGAAGTTCTCCGCGGACAGGAAGTGCGGGGTGATGACGATGTTGACGACCAGCAGCAGCGCCACGCCGGCGTAGACGCCGTACGTCTGGAGCCACTGGAGGGCGCGGGCCCTGTCCAGCGGGACGGTCTTGAGGGTGGCTTCAGCCATCGGTGGCCGCCTCCTCGACCGCGTCCCGGTCCGGGGCGTGCCCGGCGATGGTCCGCATCAACTTGTCCTCGGTGACCTCGTCGCCGGTCAGCTCGCCGACGACGGCACCGTCCTTCAGTACGACCACGCGGTCGGACCCTTCGATCAGTTCCTCCAGATCGGAGGAGATGAGCAGGACGCCCAGGCCGTCCGCGGCCAGTTCGTCCACGAGTTTCTGCACCTCGGCCTTGGCGCCGACGTCGATGCCCCGGGTGGGCTCGTCCAGGAGCAGCACCTTCGGGTTCATCGCCAGCCACCGGGCGAGCAGCACCTTCTGCTGGTTGCCGCCGGACAGTTCGCCGACCTTCTGCTGCGGCGAGGACGCCTTGATGCGCAGCCGCTCGATGAAGGTGTCCACGATGCTGTCGACGCGCGCCTCGGAGACCAGTCCGAAGCGGGAGAGCCGGGGCAGCACGGCCAGCGAGATGTTCTCGCGGACCGACAGACCGGGCACGATGCCCTCGCTCTTGCGGTCCTCCGGCAGCAGACTGATGCCGGCCCGGATGGCGGCCGGGGTGGAACCGCCGCGCAACGGGACCCCGGCCACCGTCACGCTGCCCGAACTCGTCGACAGCGCACCGGAGATGGCCTTCGCCGTCTCGGTGCGTCCGGAGCCGAGGAGGCCGCCGAGACCGACGACCTCGCCGGGACGGATGCTCACGGACACCTCGTGCAGCTTGTGCGGCACCGTCAGCCCGCGGGCCTCCAGCACGGGCCGGGTGTCGGTGGCGTGGTGGTCGCCGGTGAACTTCGTCAGCCCCTCCTGCCGGACCTCGCCCAGCTCCCGGCCCAGCATGGTGGAGACCAGCGAGAGCCGGTCCAGGTCCGCGAGGCGGCCGTGGTGCACGCGACGGCCGTCGCGCAGCACGGTGACCGTGTCGCACACGGCGTAGAGCTCGTCGAGGCGGTGGCTGACGTAGACGACGGCGATGCCCTCGTCGCGCAGTCGGCGGATGACCGAGAACAGCGTCTCGACCTCCCGCGGTTCGAGGGACGACGTCGGCTCGTCCATGATGACGATCCGTGCCTCGCTCGCCACGGCACGGGCCAGGGCAACCATCTGCTGCGCGCCGACACCGAGGGTGCGCAACGGGCGGCGGACGTCCACCCGGACGCCGTAGGCGCTCAGCGTCTCCTCGGCCTCGCGGTTCATACGGGCGAAGTCGAGCAGGCCGAAACGGTTGCGCGGCTCGCGGCCCAGGAAGAGGTTGCGGGCCACGCTCAGCAGGGGGATGAGGTTGACCTCCTGGTAGATGGTCGAGATCCCGGCCTTCTGGGCCTCCAGCGGGGTCGCGAAGGAGACGTCGCGGCCCAGGAAAACGATGTCACCGGCGTCGGGCCGATGGACCCCGGTGAGGAGTTTGATGAGGGTCGACTTGCCGGCGCCGTTCTCGCCGATCAGGGCGTGGACCTCACCGGCGTGCAGGGTCAGGTCCACGTCGTCCAGGGCCCGGACGCCGGGGAAGGTCTTGCTCAGTCCGCGGACGGCGAGGACTTCGGCGGGGGGAGCCACCTGTGCCTCCAGGAAGAAAGGGGTGACGGACGGACAGGGGGCCCGGAAACCGGGCCCCGGAGCGGGTCAGTAGGCCTTGCCGAGGTCCTGCTCGGCGTTGCCGGCGTCGTACGCGCTGTCCTGGATAACGATGTCCTGGGGGACTTCCTGGCCCTGGGTGAAGGTGTCCAGCGTCTGGAACGCCAGCGGGCCGAACCTCGGGTTGGACTCGATGACACCGCTGATCCAGCCGTCGACGACGCCCTGGACGGCGTTGCGCGTGCCGTCGACCGTGACGATCTTGACGTCGCCGGCCTTCTTGCCCGCGCCCTTCAGCGCGGCGACCGCGCCCAGGCCCATCTCGTCGTTCTCCGCGTAAATGCCCTTGATGCCGGGCTTGGACTGGATGAGCTGCTCGGTGACCTGCTGGCCCTTCTCGCGGGTGAAGTCACCGGTCTGCTCGAAGACGACCTTCAGCTCGGGGGCCTTCTCGGCGACGCGCTCCTTGAAGCCCTGGGTGCGCTCGGTGGTGACGTTGTTTCCGGCCGAGCCCAGCAGGATGGCGACCTCGCCCTTGCCGCCGGTGGCCTCGATCATCTGGTCGGCGGCACGCCGGCCCTGCTCGACGAAGTCGGAGGCGATGAAGGAGACATAGTCCTTGCAGGCCGTGGCGTTGATCTTGCGGTCGATGGTGACGATCGGAACCTTCTTCGCGGCGGCGGCCTGGAGCACCGGGTCCCAGCCGTCGGAGTTGAGGGGGGCGATCACCAGCAGGTCGGCGCCCTTGGCGAGGAGGTCCTGGACATCGCTGATCTGCTTGGAGAACTGCGACTGGGCGTTGGCCGTCAGCAACTTGACGCCTCTCTTGGCCGCCTCGTCCTTGATGGACTGCGTCTCCGCGATACGGAAGGGGTTGGCCTCCTTCTCCGACTGGGAGAAGCCGACCGTGGCGTCCTTGAGGTCGATCTTCTTGCCGCCGTAGGCGTCGACGGTGCAGGTCTTGCTGCCCGGCTTCGGTGTGACGACCTTCTGGCCGGCGTCGGCGGCGGCCGCCGGTGACTTCTTCTTGCCGTCCGACGCGTCGTCCTCCGACTTGGCGCAGGAGCTGGCGGTCAGGGCCACGGCGGCGGCCAAGGCCACGACCACGGGACGGGCGAGAAGGAGGGAACGGTGAGTGGTGCGCTGCATGGTGACCCCGATCCGGGTGACGCTGAAAAGGGAACTGGGGAGCCGAAGGACGCGCGGATGTGGAGCTGCTCCCCCTGTGCTGAAGCGGCGTCCGGTGCGCCGCAAGGAGGTTTTACATCGTTGGAAGGATGCTGTAAACCCCCTGCGCACAAGGTGCGAAGGGAACGCGGCGGGGGAGGGAACGGCGTGCACGGCACGCGTTCGACCGTGGGGCAACACGGCAAGCGCTTGCGGCTCGGCCGCGCGCCGGCGCACGGTGAACCGCCTTCGTGGTTCGGCTTGTTCGCCGGGGGAGCCTGGTGGATACGCGGCGCCCGACCTGCCCGTGGGGGCGGCGCGGCTCGCCGAAGTCCCGGTATGAGACGCCTACTTGTGCGCGCGCTTACGCCATTTCAGGGGAATCGCACGGTCGTTCCGGAAACCCTGGGCCGCCGAGGGCGCGCGCGGTCGTCACGGGCATACGGCCAGGCCGCGCCCGGCGTGTCGGACGTGCCCCGACGTGTGCGACGTCGAGTCGCGGCGTGTCGGCCGCCGGCGATGGCCGAGGGGGCGGGCCGACTCGTCGGCGTGTCGGACCGCGTCGCCGGTACGTGGACACCAGGCATGACGCCCCCACCGCCGGTCGCGCGAAGACGGCATCGACGTATGGGCGTTGGCACCGCCGGCTGGACCGAGGCGCCCGGCTCGCACATGGCGGTTCTCGTCCGTGGCAAGCGGGGCGGTCGCCCGGGGTGGCCCAACGTGCTTTCGTGTTCCGCGGGTTGGTGATCGGCCCGGTCGCGGCATGGTTCGGGCGCCCGGTCGTCGGCGCGGGCGAGTGCCGACTCCGCCAGGGTCGGCCAACGGCAGCCCGTCCGGGGCAAGGCGGGGCCGCCGCCCGGAGTGGTCCAACGTGCTTTCTTGACCTGCGGGTTGGTGATCGGCGTGGTTCGGGCGCCCGGGCGTCGTGGCGGGGGAGTGCGGGCTCCGCCAGGGTCGGCCAACGGCAGCCTGTCCGTGGCAAGGACGGCTCCCGACGCCCCGGGGTGCCGGCGCACCCCGCAGCGTCGTGGGTGTGTGCGGCTGTGGGGTCAGCCGCGACGTGCTCTCGCGTTCCGTGAGTCGGTGGTCCGCCATGATGCGGCGTGGTTCGGGCGCCCCGTCGTCGTGGCGGGGGAGTGCGGGCTCCGCCGCGGGTCGGCCAACGGCAGCCTGTCCGTGGCAAGGAGGGCTCCCGCCGCCCGGGGTGCCGGCGCACCCCGCAGCGTCGTGGGTGTGTACGGCTGTGCGGTCAGCCGCCGGAGTGGCGTCCCAACGTGCTCTCGCGTTCCGCGAGTCGGTAGTCCGCCACGATCCGGCGCGGCTCCGGCGCACGGTTGTTGAGACGTGCGAGCACCGACTCCACCGCGAGTCGCCCGATGGCGGCCTTGTCCGGGGACACGGACGTGAGGGTGACCGCGCCGAAGCGGCCCTCGATGACGTCGTCGAACCCGACGACGGCGATGTCCTCCGGCACCCGAAGTCCCCGCTCGTGCAGCACCCGCATCGCCCCGATCGCCATCGGGTCGTTGTAGGCGAACACCGCGTCGGGCCGGCGTCCGCTGTCCAGGATGTGGTTCATGGCCAGCGCCCCGTCGGCGTGCCCCCAGCCGTCGGTGGCGGCGACGAGCCCTTCGTCGGCCGGCAGCCCGGCCGCGGTGAGCTCCTCGCGCCAGCCGCGCACACGCAGTTGCGCGGGCTCGCTGCGCCCCCGCCGGGCCCCGATGAACGCCACCTCCCGGCGCCCCAGTCCGACCAGATGCCGGACGGCGGCGCGGGCCGCGGCCACGTTGTCGATGGCGATGTGGTCGTACGGCAGGTCGTAGTCCCGCTCGCCGAGCAGCACCAGCGGTACGTCGTGGGCGCGGTCGCGGAGGTCCTCGGTCTCCAGCTCGATGGGGCTCAGGATGAGTCCGTCGATGACCCGGGCCCGGAAGCCCTGGCTCACCAGCAGCTCCTGCTCGCGCATGCCCCCGGTGTGGTCGAGCAGCACGATGTAGTCGTGCTCGGACGCGGCGTCGATGACGGAGGCGGCCAGTTCGGCGAAGTAGGGGTTCCCGAGCTCGGGCAGCGCGAGCGCGATGATGCCCGTACGCCCCTTCCGCAGGTGTCTGGCGGCGAGGTTGGGCCGGTAGCCGAGCGCGTCGATGGACCGCTGGACACGCTCGCGCATGGCCGGGGTGACGTGCTGGTAGTTGTTCACCACGTTGGAGACGGTCTTGATGGAGACCCCCGCGTGCGCGGCGACGTCCTTGAGGCTGACCCGCACGGCAATCCCTTCGTGAGCGGCCCGACTCGGTTGGTCGGTGCGGATCCCTGCCGTCACCATGAGCCGTGCGCCGAGCCGCTGGGCTCAAGTTTTACAACGTTATACATGCCGTTCCGTGGCACTGACAAGGCGTGGCGAGGGACGTGTCGGGAACGGCCCGTAGGCATCGCCGGACCTGGCGGCCACCAGGCGACGGCGCCGGTGCCGTCACCGGAAGTGTCGTCCCAGGGGCCGGTCGCCGTCCACCAGCGCGCCCCCGGTCCGGGACCGGACCCGGCGCGCGGGCCCAGGCGCCGCCCTCATCCCCCCGAGCTCTCCCGCACGATCAGCCGGTGCCCAGCCGTCTCGTCGACCGCAGGCCCGCCCTGCCCGCCCGCGTCGATCCGGTCCAGCAGCAGTTCCACCGCCCGCCGCGCGATCCCCCGCTTGTCGGGCGCGATCGTGGTGACGGTGGGGATACTGAACCGGGTGGCCTCGATGTCGTCGAACCCGACCACGTCCAGGTCCCCGGGAACCGACCAGCCGTCCTCGTGCAGGGCGCGCACCGCGCCCAGCGCCAGGTGGTCGTTGAGGCAGAGCATCGCGTCCGGCCGCTCCGGCAGCCGCATCAGGGCACGGGCGGCGACGGCCCCGTCGGCCCACCGGAACGCCGGTACCGGAAGAACCAGTTCGTCCCGCAGCGCGACCCCGGCCGCGGCCAGGGCCTCCCGGTGGCCGACGGTGCGCAGCCGGCTGGTGTCCCGGGACCCGCGCAGGTCACCGCCGATCACCGCGATGCGCCGCCGGCCCCGCGACAGCAGGTGCTCGGTCGCCTCCCGCGCCGCCGTCACGTTGTCGATCGCCACGTGGTCGGCGCTGCCGGGCGGGTTGCACTCGCCGAGCAGCACCAGCGGCAGCCGGGTGTCGCGGTCGGCCAGGTCGCGCGGTTGCAGGTCGAGGGGCGAGAGGATGACCCCGTCGGTGAACTGGGCGTCGAACCCGCGCACCGCCGCCAGTTCCTTCTCGCGCCGCCCGCCGGTCTCGACCAGGAGCGTGGTGCTGCCCCGGCGTTCGGTCTCCGCCATGACGTGCCGGGCCAGCTCGGCGAAGTAGGCGACGTCCAGGTCCGGCACGGCCAGCGCGATCATGCCCGTACGGCCCCGCCGCAGTTGGCGTCCGGCGATGTTGACCCGGTAGCCGAGCGCGTCGATGGCCTCCCGCACCGCCGTCCGGGTCCGTTCGGAGACGTGCTCGTAGTCGTTGAGCACGTTGGACACCGTCTTCGCCGAGACGCCCGCGTACTCCGCGACGTCCTTGATCCTGGGCCTGCCCATGCTTCCCTTCTCGTCCCTCCCGCTGCCTCCCGGATCGTAACGGCAGCTCCGCCGGGCCAGGTCGCGGGCGGTGGGAATCGTCCCGTCGAAATCTTTTCGCCACCGCCATTTACATCGATGTAATCGTATGGTCGCATGACCCCGTACACAGCGCACCTGCACTGATGAGGAGCAGCATGAGCACGCCCCTGCCCCCGGACGTCCCGCGTCCGGAGTACCCCCGGCCCCAGTTCGTCCGCCAGGCATGGCTGAACCTCAACGGCCGCTGGCAGTTCGAGACGGACCGCGGGGACAGCGGACTGGAGCGCGGACTGCGCGACCGCGACCTCGCCGGTGAGATCCTCGTGCCCTTCTGCCCCGAGTCCGAGCTGTCGGGGATCGGCGACACGGACTTCATGGAAGCCGTCTGGTACCGGCGCACGGTGACCGTGCCGGCCGACTGGTCCGGCTCCGACGTACTGCTGCACTTCGGAGCCGTGGACCACGACGCCACGGTCTGGGTCAACGGCACCGAGGTGGCCCGCCACCGCGGCGGCTTCACCCCGTTCACCGCGGAACTGCGCGGAGTGGCCGCCCCCGGCGAGGAGGCCGTGATCGTCGTCCGCGCCCGCGACACCCGGCACGGTCCGCAGGCCCGGGGGAAGCAGGCCACCTGGTACGCCAACACCCACTGCCACTACACCCGGACCACCGGCATCTGGCAGACGGTGTGGCTCGAACCGGTGCCCGCCACGGTCCGTCTCAAGCGCCCGCGGATCACCCCCGACCTCGGTTCGGGCTCCTTCCACATCGACCTCCCGCTCACCGGCAACCTGCCCGGACACCGGGTGCGGGCGGTCCTCTCCGACGAGCACGGCGAGGTCGTGTCCGCCTCCGCCCGCGCCGACCTCGACCTGTGCCCCCGGCTGGTGCTGACCGTGCCCGAGGACCGGGTGCGCACCTGGTCGCCGGCCGACCCGCACCTCTACGGCCTCCGCCTCCAGCTCCTCGACGCGTCGGGCGGCGTGGTCGACGAGGCGACGTCGTACGCCGGACTGCGGTCCGTCGCCATCCACGGCAAGCGGGTCCTGCTCAACGGCGAGCCGGTGTTCCAGCGGCTGGTGCTCGACCAGGGGTACTACCCGGACGGCCTGATGACCGCCCCCACCGACGCCGACCTCGTGCGCGACATCGAACTCGGGCTGCGGGCCGGCTTCAACGGGGCCCGGCTGCACCAGAAGGTGTTCGAGGAGCGCTACCTCTACCACGCCGACCGCCTCGGCTACCTGGTGTGGGGCGAGTTCGGCGACTGGGGCTGCGAGACCGGCGTGCGCGACGACAACCAGCGCCCCGACGCCAGTTACGTCGCCCAGTGGCTCGAAGCCCTGGAACGCGACCACTCGCACCCGTCGATCATCGGCTGGTGCCCGCTGAACGAGACGTACCAGAACCTGCACGACCGGATCACCCAGCTCGACGACGTCACCCGGGCGATGTTCCTCGCCACCAAGCAGGCCGACCCGAGCCGCCCGGTGATCGACGCCTCCGGCTACGCCCACCGCGTCCCGGAGACCGACGTCTACGACTCGCACTGCTACGAGCAGGACCCGCGGGCGTTCGCCAAGACCATGGGGGGACTCGCCGAGGACCGCCCCTACGTCAACACCGGCCCCGACGGCCGCGACTGGTCCGTCCCCTACCGCGGACAGCCCTACTTCTGCAGCGAGTTCGGCGGCATCTGGTGGGACGCGGCGGCTGCCGCCACCGCGGCCGGCGACGAACGGGACACCTCCTGGGGGTACGGCGAACGGCCGCGCAGCACCGAGGAGTTCCTGGCCCGCTTCACCGGCCTGGTGGACGTCCTGCTCGACGACCCGGACATGTTCGGCTACTGCTACACCCAGCTCACCGACGTCTTCCAGGAGCGCAACGGCGTCTACGGCTTCGACCGCGGCGAGAAGTTCGACACCGCCGCCCTGCGCCGTGCCCAACAGCGCACGGCCGCCTGCGAATCCGCCGGCTGACGGAACCGGTCCCGGCCCGGCGGACGACCGGAACCGGGCCCCTGCCCCACCGCATGTCGTCCGCCGTATCCGTCGGAGATGTACATCGATGTAGAGAAAGGTAGTGCCATGGTCGACCTGCCTGGCCCACGGGCCGCCTCCGCAGGGTCGGAAGGCAAGCGAGCCGCGCCGTCCCGACGAGGCCTGCTCCGCGCCTCGCTGGCCTCCGCCGCCGTACTCCTCGGCGGCGGGGCCCTCGCCGGCTGCGGTTCCGCCGCGGCCTCGTCGGACCCGCGCACCGTGCGCATGTGGGACCTGTTCAGCGGCGCCGACGGCGCCCTGCTCGACGAACTGATCGGCATCGCACGCTCCGACATGGGCGGCACCCGCGTCGAGCGGACGGTGCTGGAGTGGGGCACGCCCTACTACACCAAGCTCGCCATGGCCTCGGCCGGCGGGCGCGGACCGGACGTGGCCGTCTCCCACATGTCGCGCCTGGCGGGATACGCGCCCCTCGGACTGCTCGACCCCTGGGACACCGACCTGCTGGCCGAATTCGGCGTCACCGAGAAGGACTTCGCCGCGGCGGTGTGGGGTCGCACCCAGTACCGGGACCGGACGTTCGCCATACCGCTGGACACCCACCCGTTCATCGTCTTCTACCACCCCGACCCCGCCCGCGAGGCCGGACTGCTGACCGGCGACGGAAGCCTCGACCAGGACGCCTTCTCCGACCCCGAGCGGTTCCTCGAAGCGGGACGGGAACTGGCCAGGGCCTCCGGCAAGCAGGGGATCGCCTTCGGCTACGTCAACGACACGGCCCAGGGCTGGCGGCTGTTCTACGGGCTCTACCGGCAGACCGGGAACGACTTCGACCTGCCCGTCGGCGGCACCGTCACCGCGAACCTCGACGCGATGACCGAGGTCATCGCCTTCATGCAGAAGCTGGTCGACGGACGCGCCAACCCGCGCCGCCTCGACTACCCGGCGGCCCTCGCCAACTTCACCAACGGGCAGAGCGCGATGATCCTCTCCGGCGAGTGGGAACTCGGCACCTTCCGGGCCGCCGACCCGAAGATCGGGGCGGCACCCTTCCCCACGGTGTTCGGCACCCCGGCGGTCTACGCCGACTCCCACTCCTTCGTGCTGCCGCGCCGCCCCGACCCCGACGAGGCACACCGCAGGCGCACCCACCAGGCGGTGGCCGCGATCCTCAAGGCCGGCCAGACCTGGGCGAAGGCCGGTCACATCCCGGCGTACCAGCCGGTCACCCGCACCGAGGACTACGCACGACTGGAACCGCAGTCGCGCTACGCGGCGGCGGCCGACCATGTGGTGCTCGACCCGGCCGTCTGGTTCGCGGGAGCCGGCTCCGACTTCCAGAACTCCATGTCGCAGGTGCTCCAGCAGTCCATGCTCGACGGCCTGGCACCCGACCGGGCCGCCCGCGCCATGGTCGACCGGATGAACACCGCCCTCTCCAAGCCCAGCCCGGCCTGAGCCGCCGCGAAGGAGGCAGCAGATGTCCACCGAACTCGCTTCCCGCGGCCGTCCGAAGGCCGCCCACCCCGCCGAAGGACTCGGCGCGACACTGCGCCGCGCCTTCTCCCCGGGGCTTCTCTTCGCCCTCCCGTTCCTCGTCCTGTTCGCCCTCTTCATGCTCTGGCCCCTGGTGCAGGGCGTCTGGATGAGCCTCACCGACACCTCGCTCGCCGCCCGCGACGCGTCCTTCATCGGGCTGGACAACTACGCGGAGGCCCTCGGTGACGCCGAGATGTGGCGCACCATGTGGCACACCGTGTGGTTCACCGTCGTCTCCACCCTGCCCCTGGTGGTCGTCGCCCTCGCCATGGCCCTGCTGGTGCACACCGGACTGCCCGGCCAATGGGTGTGGCGGCTCGCGTTCTTCGCCCCGTACCTGCTGCCGGTCGGTGTGATCGGCCTGCTGTGGGGCTGGCTCTACCAGCCGGACCTCGGCCTCTACAACCATCTGCTCCAGGCGGTCGGGCTGGACGGTTTCGCCTGGCTGAGCGACGAGTCCGTCGCCCTGTACGCCATCGTGATCGCCACCCTGTGGTGGACCGTCGGCTTCAACTTCCTGCTGTTCCTCGCGGCACTCCAGGCCGTCCCCGACCACCTGTACGAGGCGGCCGCCCTGGACGGGGCCGGCGCCTGGCGGCGGCTGTGGCATGTGACGCTGCCCCAGCTGCGCCGCATCACCGGCGTGGTCACGGTCCTCCAGATCCTCGCCTCGCTGAAGGTCTTCGACCAGGTGTACCTGCTGACCAAGGGCGGTCCCAACGGCTCCACCCGCCCCGTCGTCGAGTACCTCTACGACATGGGCTTCACCGGCTACCGCCTCGGCTACGCCTCCGCCATCAGCTACGTCTTCTTCGCCCTCATCATCCTCGCCTCCGCCGTGCAGTTCGTCGCCCTTCGCCGCAGGGAGAAGTGACATGACCTCCATCGACGTCCCGACACGGCCCGCGCGCCGCACGGTCTCCCCGCTCCCCGCAGCGCGCCGGGCCCTGCGCGACCGGCCGACCGTTCAGCGGGGCCCCAACCTCACCCTCGGCGCGAGCCGGCTGTCCCGCACCCTGGCCCTGGCGGCCCTCTCGGTGATGGCGCTGATCTGGCTGCTGCCGATGGCCTGGGCGGTGCTCACGGCGTTCAAGTCCGAGCAGGACGCCAGCGACCCGGTGCACTGGATATGGCCGCAGGGCGGCTTCACCCTGGACGCGTTCCGCACCGTGATCGAGCGCGGCGACCTGCCCCTGTGGATGCTGAACAGCTTCTTCATCGCCGCGGCCGTCACCGTCGTCACCGTGGCCGTGTCGGCGATGGCCGGCTACGCCTTCTCCCGCACGCTGTTCCGCGGCCGGCGGTGGCTGTTCGCCGTCACCATGGCCTCGATCCTCGTGCCGCCGCAGCTGCTGATCGTGCCGTGGTTCCAGCAGATGCTGACCCTGGACCTCGTCGACACCTACGCGGCGGTGATCCTGCCGCAGACGGTCGCGCCGGTGATGGTCTTCATCCTGAAGAAGCACTTCGACACCATCCCGCGCGAACTGGAGGAGGCGGCCCGGCTCGACGGCGCCGGCCACGCGCGGATCTTCTGGTCGGTGATGCTGCCACTGTCCCGCCCCATGCTCGCCGCGGTGTCGATCTTCGTCTTCATCGGCGCGTGGAACAACTTCATGTGGCCGTTCGTGTCGACGTCCGACCCGGCACTGATGACCCTGCCGGTCGGCATCACCGCGGTGAAGGACGCCTACGGCGTCAACTACGCCCAGACCATGGCGTCCTCGGTGCTGGCCGCGCTGCCCCTCGTGCTGGTGTTCGTCTTCTTCCAGCGGCACATCGTGAAGTCGGTGGCGACCACCGGCCTGGGCGGCCAGTGACACCCGGTGGCGTGCCGGACGGGATCGCGGCCGGGTGAGGCGTTAGCGTCGGCGCATGGCCGGTGATCCCCGCGAATGGCGGGTGTGTCTGCTCGGCGGCGCGGTGTTCGCGGTGTGCATGACCGGCACCACGCTGCCGACCCCGCTCTACCCCCTGTACCAGCAGAAGTTCGGCTTCTCCGAGCTGACGGTCACCGTCGTGTACGCGGTGTACGCCTTCGCGGTCATCGGGGTGCTGCTGCTGGCGGGCAACGCCTCGGACGCCGTGGGCAGACGTCCCGTGCTGCTGTGGGGTCTGGGGTGCGCGGCAGCGAGCGCCGTCTGCTTCCTGTGCGCCACCGGCCTGGTCTGGCTGTACGCCGGGCGGCTGCTGTCGGGACTCTCCGCCGGACTGTTCACCGGGGCCGCCACGGCGTACGTCATGGAGTCGGCACCGCGGGGCGGGGAGTCCCGGGCCACGTTCGTCGCCACCGCCGTCAACATGGGCGGACTCGGCTGCGGTCCGCTGCTCGCCGGCGTACTCGCCCAGTACGCGGCCTGGCCGCTGTACCTGCCGTTCGCCGTGCACCTCGCCCTGGTGGCCGGCTCGGCGGCCGTTCTGCTGTGGCTTCCGGAGACCGTGGGGCGACGCCGCCCGCTGAGCACCGTACGACCGCAACGGCCCGGGGTGCCGCCGCAGGTGCGGCCGGTGTTCGGTCCGGTGGCGACCGCCTCGTTCGTGGGCTTCGCGTTGTTCGGTGTGTTCACCTCCGTCAGCCCGGCGTTCCTCGCGGAGTCCCTGGACGTGACCGACCACGCGGTGAGCGGGCTGGTGGTGGCGCTGGCCTTCTTCGCCTCGACCGGCGGTCAGCTGGCCGCAGGCCGGGTCGGCACGGTCCGGTCACTTCCGCTGGGCTGCGCCGGACTCCTCACCGGGCTGGCGCTGCTCGCCGGTGCGTTGTGGTGGGACCTGCTGACACTGGTGGTGCTGAGCGCGATCACCGGGGGCTTCGGCCAGGGCCTCGCGTTCCGCGGGGCGCTGACCGCGGTGGGCGGCGCGTCCCCGGCGGACCGGCGGGCGGCGGTGATCTCGACGCTGTTCGTGGTGGCGTACACGGGCATCTCGGTGCCGGTCATCGGGGTGGGACTGCTGACCGGCCCGATCGGCCTGGAGGGCGCGGGGCTGGTGTTCATCGCCTGCATGGGAGCCCTCGTCGTGGCCGCGGCGGGCTACCTCCTGCGCCGGCCGGTGCCGGCCGGCGCGTGACACGGGCCGGCCTACGACCTCACGAACTCCAGGATGTCGCGGTTGAGGACGTCCGGATGGGTCGACAGCATGCCGTGCGGATACCCCTCGTACGTCTTCAGCGTGGCGTTCTTCAGCAGCTTGGCCGTCAACGGCGCGGAATCCTCGTAGGGAACGACCTGGTCGTCGGTGCCGTGCGCGACGAGGACCGGGACGTCGATCTTCTTGAGGTCCTCGGTGAAGTCGGTCTCGGAGAAGGCCTTGATGCACTCGTAGTGGGCGTTGGCCGCGCCCATCATCCCCTGCCGCCACCAGTTGTCGATCAGTCCCTGGGACACCTCCGCGCCGGGCCGGTTGAATCCGTAGAACGGACCCGACGGCACATCGATGTAGAACTGCGCGCGGTTGGCGGCCAGGGCCGCGCGGAACCCGTCGAAGACCTCGATCGGCAAACCGCCGGGATTGCTCTCGGACTTGACCATGACCGGTGGCACCGCGCCGACCAGCACCGCCTTCGCGACCCGGCCCGGTTCGGCCCGCGCCACGTACCGCGCGACCTCTCCGCCGCCGGTCGAGTGCCCGACGTGTACGGCCCCTCGCAGATCGAGGGCCTCGGCCAGCGCCGCCACGTCGGCGGCGTAGGTGTCCATCTCGTGGCCGGTCGAGGTCTGGCTGGAGCGCCCGTGACCGCGCCGGTCGTGAGCGATCACGCGGTGGCCGTGCGAGAGGAAGAACAGCATCTGGTTGTCCCAGTCGTCCGCGCTGAGCGGCCAGCCGTGGTGGAAGACGATCGGCTGTCCGTCGCGCGGACCCCAGTCCTTGTAGAAGATGGTCGTGCCGTCGGGGGTGGTGATCGTGCCCATGGGGGATCCCTCCGCGTGAACCGGATCGACGGCAATCACCTTACGCTCGAGCCCGGCGCGGCTCATCTCCGGAAATGACCGCTGAAGGTCGTTTACATGCGTTCTATGGTTGTTTGATGTTGCTTGTTCCCAGATGGGTTCTGCTGTCGTCCGGGTGCGCGCCGGTGCTGCTGATCGCGGGATGGGTGGTCGCGGCGTCACTGGAGGGGCCCGCCTACGACCCCGCCCGGCAGACGATCAGCGTCCTGGCGGCCTACGGAGCCGCGGGATCCTGGGTGATGACCGGGGCGCTCGCCGCCCTGGGCGCCTGCCACCTCCTCACCGCCTGGGGGCTGCGGACGGCGGCGACGGCCGGACGCGTGGCGCTGGCCGGCGGGGGAGTGGCGGCGTTGGCGGTGGCCGTGCTCCCGGCGCCGAGCAGCGGGGGATCCCTGCGTCACGGCTCCGTGGCCGCGGTCGGGTTCGCGCTCCTGGCCCTGTGGCCGCTGCTGGCCGCCGTCGGCGGCGCTGCCGTGCCATGGGCGCTGCGGCCGGCGCCGTCGGCCGTGGCGACCGCCGTGATGCTCGTCGGCGCGGTGTGGTTCGTCGTCGAGATGCACCGCCACGGTCTGGCGGGAGTCGCGGAGCGGGTGGTGACGGCCGTTCAGTCCCTCTGGCCCTTCGTGGTCGTCACCTCGTGTGTGCGCCATGCCGGGGAGGGGGACGAGTCGCCGGTCTGACCGCCCGTCGGGTCCCCGCGGCTCAGACGGGCCCGTTCGGGTCGGTGAGGTGCAGCCGGGCCGGTGGCCGGTGCGGCAGCGTGCGGGGGTCGGCCACGAACAGGCCGTCGAAGGCGAGTTCGAGGTAGCGGTGCCACGCCTGCGGCTGGGCGTCCAGCACCGGCGCCGCCGTCTGGTGGATGCCGCCGAGCAGGAGCACGATGTCCGTCCCCGTGATGTCGCCGCGGACCGCTTCCTCGTCCCGCGCCCGGGCCGTGAGCGCCTCGACGACATCGGCGAGACGGGCGATCGCGTCCCGCACCTCGGCATGCTGCAACGAGGGCCGGCCGATCACTTCGCAGAACGCGCGGTCGGCGGCGAGCGCCTCCACACCGGCCGTCATGAACTCCCGCAGCGCCTCACCCGCGTCGTCGGACTCCAGCAGGCGCTCCGCCGTGCCGACGAGCCGGCCGAGCAGCTGGAGCATGATCGCCGCGAGCAGATCGTCCTTCGACGGGAAGTGCCGGAACACCGTGCCCTTGGCGACGCCGGCGCGCTGGGCGATCTCCCCCATCGACACCTCCACCCCGCCCTCGGCGAACGCCTCTGTCGCCGCCGTGAGCAGCAGGCGGCGGTTGCGCACCATGTCCGCCCTCGGGCTCGCGGCGGCTCCCCTCTCGACCATGCGTGCCTCCTCCCGACGGGGAGCCTACCAGCAAGGTGACCGGGCGGTCATGTTAGGTGCTACGGTCAACATGACCGTGCGGTCACTTTATGACTGGAGGAACACATGAGCGGCACCCTTGAAGGAAAGGTCGCCCTGGTCACCGGCGCGTCCTCGGGCATCGGCCGGGCCACGGCGCTCGCCCTGTCGGCGGCCGGGGCCCGGGTGGCGGTCGGGGCGCGCAGGGCCGACCGGCTGAAGGCGCTGGCGCAGGACGCGCCCGGTGAGACGCTGGTCCTCGACCTGGACGTCACGGACCGCCAGTCGGTGGAGAGCGCGGTCGCGACGACCGTCGACGTCCTGGGCTCCCTCGACATCCTGGTGAACAACGCGGGCCTGATGCTCAGTGGCCCGATCCTGGGAGCCGACACCACGGAGTGGACGCGCATGGTCGAGACCAACCTGCTCGGATCGATGTACGCGGTCCATGCCGCCCTGCCCCACCTGCTGGAGTCCAAGGGCGCCGTGGTGCAGGTCTCCTCCACGTCGGGACGTACGTCCTCGGCCGCGAGCGCCGTGTACGCGGCCACCAAGTTCGGCGTCAACGCGTTCTCGGAGGCGCTGCGCCAGGAGGTCACGGAGCAGGGCGTACGCGTCATCGTCGTCGAGCCCGGCTTCGTCTCGACGGAGCTGGCCGGTCACATCACCGACCCGGCGATACGGGAGATGGCCCGGAGCATGGCCGAGTCCATGCGGACGCTGCGGCCCGAGGACATCGCGAGCGCGGTCCTGTACGCCGTCACCCAGCCCGAACACGTCGCCGTGAACGAGATACTGATCCGCCCGACCGATCAGACCCGCTGAACACGGGCACATTCGGGCCTTGGGCAGGTCCGGAGGTCTCCCGGCCGCGTGGTCGTCTCAGCGCCCGGACGTGCCCGCCGCCCCCGTGGGGAACTCCTCGCTGCCGAGCACCCGCAGCAGCTCCAGCCGCTCCCGGGCCTCGGCGTCCGCCGGGGTGAGCACCAGCAACTGCTGTCCCTGGTCGGGCGTGACCAGGGTCTCGCAGTCCATCAGCACACGGCCCACCCGCGGGTGCAGGAACGTCTTGCGGTCGGCGCGCCGGACCGCCACCTCGTGCTCCGACCACAGCCGGCGGAAGTCCGCGCTGGCGGCCCGCAGCCGGTCGACGAGCCCGGCGACCAGGGGGTCGCCGGACCGGCGGCCGGCCACCGCCCGCAGATCGGCCACGAGCCGGCGGGCGTGCTGCTCCCGCTCCTCGGGCGCGTGGACGGCGCGGGCGGCGGGGTCGGTGAACCAGCGGTACACGACGTAGCGGCGGTCGCCGGAGAAGCCGGTGAGGTCGCCCCCCAGCAGGACGGACGCCCGGTTCTGGGCGAGGACCTCGCCCAGGTCGGACAACACCATGGCGGGGGCGTCGCCGAGCAGGTCGAGCAGGCGCATCAGTCCGGCCCGGGCCGGCTGGTTCACTCCGTCGGCGGGCGGGGGCTGGTGACCCGCGAGGTGGAACAGGTGGTCGCGCTCGTCGTCGGAGAGACGCAGCGCACGGGCCAGCGCCACGAGCAGCTGGGACGAGGGCTGACTGCTGCGGCCCTGCTCGAGGCGTACGACGTAGTCCACCGACATGCCCGCCAGCATCGCGACCTCCTCCCGGCGCAGGCCCGCGGTGCGGCGGCGCGGACCGTCGGTCATGCCGACGTCGGCCGGGCGGATCGCCTGACGGCGGCGGCGCAGGAAGTCGGCGAGTTCCTCACGTTGCATGACCTCATGGTCCCTCGCGGCGGACCCGCCCATCCAGGGAGCGGCGCTCCCATGATGAACGCTCCGCTCCCGGTGGCGGGGACACCGGCGCAGGGTGGGTGACAGACCGACCACAAGGGAGATACACGATGCAGACACGCACTCTGGGCAGCGACGGTCCGGCCGTCTCCGCGCTGGGTCTGGGCGCGATGGCCATGTCGGGCGCGTACGGCACGGCCGACCGTACGGAGAGCATCGCCACCGTGCACGCCGCTCTGGACGCCGGCGTCACGTTGTTCGACACGGCCGACTTCTACGCGATGGGGCACAACGAGCTGCTGCTCGCCGAGGCACTGCGCGGCCGCGACCGCGACAGCTACCTGCTGAGCGTCAAGTTCGGCATGCTGAGCGGACCGCGCCCGGCCTTCGGCGGCTACGACGGCCGGCCCGAGGCGGTGCGGAGCTTCGTCGCCTACTCGCTCACCCGCCTCGGCACCGACCACATCGACATCTACCGCCCGGCCCGGCTGGACCCGGCGGTACCGATCGAGGAGACAGTGGGCGCGATCAAGGAGCTGATCGACGCCGGGTACGTACGGCACCTCGGCCTCTCGGAGGTCGACGCGGCGACGATCCGCCGGGCGCACGCCGTGCACCCGGTCACCGACCTGCAGATGGAGTACTCGCTGATCTCACGTTCCGTGGAGGCGGAGGTGCTGCCGACGCTGAGGGAGCTCGGCATCGGCCTGACGGCGTACGGAGTCCTCGGCCGGGGTCTGATCTCCGGGCACTGGTCCGCGGACCGCGGTGCCGGATCCGGTGACCACCGAGCGGTCAGCCCCCGGTTCACGAGCGGCAACGTGGAGCACAACCTCGGCCTCGTGGAGGCGCTGCGCCGGATCGCCGAGGCGAAGGGGTGCACGGTGGCCCAGCTGGTCATCGCCTGGGTGGCCGCCCAGGGCGAGGACATCGTGCCGGTGATCGGTCCCCGCACCCGGGAGCGGCTGGCCGAGGCGCTGCCGGCGCTGGAGCTGACCCTCACCGCGGACGACCTCGCCGAGATCGAGAAGGCGGTCCCGCCGGGCGCGGCCCGAGGCGACCGCTACCCGTCGGCGTTCATGTCCCACCTCGGCGTCGGGAACTGAGCCGCCAACCCCTTGGAATATACCCCTAGGGGGTATATGTTCTGCGGTGTGGGCCGGCACCGGTCACACTGGACGCCGAATGGGGATGAGGGTCATGGACCACAGCGCGCATCACGCCGTCACCGAGCATCACCACACCGCACCCGCGAGCGGCCACGGTCCCGCGTCCTGGGCCATGGCCGTGAAGGCGACGCTGCACTGCCTCACCGGGTGTGCCATCGGCGAGATCCTCGGCATGGTCATCGGCACCGCCCTGCTGTGGGGCAACGTGCCGACCATGATCCTGGCGATCAGCCTCGCCTTCGTCTTCGGCTACTCCTTCACGCTCTTCGCGGTGATGCGCGCCGGCCTGTCCCTCAGGGCCGCGATCAAGGTGGCGCTGGCCGCCGACACGGTCTCCATCGCGGTGATGGAACTGGTGGACAACGCGATCATCGCCCTGACGCCGGGCGCGATGGACGCACATCTGTCGGACGGGCTGTTCTGGTCGGCGCTGCTCGGCGGATTCGCCGTGGCGTTCGTGATCACCACGCCGGTGAACAAGTGGATGATCGGCCGCGGCAAGGGCCACGCCGTCGTCCACGCGCACCACTGAGCCACCCGCACACCGCGGGAACGGAACAGGGCCCTGTCCGGCATCCGCCGGACAGGGCCTAACCGTTCTCGCGGGCCAGGACGCGACGGGCCGCCTCGGCCTCCGCCGCCGCCGGGGACAACTCGTCGAGGGAGTCCAGCTCGGTGTCGGCCTCCAGCTCCCGTTCCCAGGCCGCCGCGAGCCGTTCCTGCTCCTCGCGCGGTCTGCCGCTGACGGCCTCCCGGTGCTCCGGGTCCAGGGCCGTGAGGAATCGTCCGACCGAATCCGTGGGCATGCCGTGCTCCTTGTCGCTCGGAAGGGGGCCGCTCCCGACAGGATGGCCAGCGGGACCGGGGACCGCCTCCCGACACGGCCTGTGACCACCCTGATGGCCGTGGAGCCGCCCACGCCGCCCGGCCCCGCACGCAGCCCCCGGGTCCGCGTTGTCAGTGGCACGATCTACAGTTCCCGTCACTTGATCACTGCGGGTGCGGGAGGCACGCATGGGGTGGGTGTCGGCAGGCGGCTACGAAGTCGCCCTCGACGACGGCAAGGTGGTGTGCCGCAACGCGGCCGGACGACGGCTGAAGTCCGTACCGTCCAAGATCGCCGACGATCCGGCGGTGGTGGGGCTCCGTCAGCTCGCCGAATGGCTCGAACGGCACGAACGCCAGTGCCTGGCCGACGTGGAGCGGTGGATGGTGCGCTCGCTGCCGGTGCCGTTCGAGGTCCTGGCGCGGGTGTGGCCGGACCCCGCCTGGCAGGCCGCCCTCCGCGACGTCGTGGTCACGGGCACGGACGGCGCGGTCGCCGGATTCCTGCGGGACGCCGACCCCGAGCGCGGCCTCGGCCTGGTCGATCTCGACGGCGACACCGTCCGCGCCACCCCCGCCCTGGTCCGCCTCCCGCACCCGGTGCTCCTCGACGACCTGGAGGAACTGCGGGAGTTCGCCGTCGAGCTCGGCGTCGAACAGCGCGCCCAGCAGCTCTTCCGCGAGGTGTGGCACCGGCCCCCGGCGCTCGACGCCGAGGCCGCCTCCGTCGAGGACTACGCGGGCGGCGCCTTCAAGGAACTGCGGTTCCTGCACGGACGCGCGACCCAGCTGGGCTACCGCGTACGAGGCGGCCACGCCGTCTGCTCCGTGGTGGAGGACGGCCGCACCGTCGAGGCCCGGGTTTGGGTCGGCGACTACGACGGCTACGAGGAGACGGAGACGGGCCCCCTGGTCTTCACCGACGCGGCGGGCCGGGTGCTGAAGCTCGGTCAGGTCGGACCGGTGGCCTGGTCGGAGGGCATGCGCATGGCGGCCGCGCTGTACGCCGGACGCGACATCGAGGACGAGGAGCGTGCGGCATGACGACGTACGACGGATTCACCTACGACGGGACCACCTCCGCCGTGCTGCTCGACGCCGGCGCCGTACTGCCCCCGGGCACCACGGACCGCGAGGACGCCGACGTCCTCACCGTCCGCACGTACACGCACGCCGCACTCGACGAGCGCCAGGTCGTGCGGCTGGTGCCGGGCACGCTCGGCGAGGCGGAGGACCTCGCCCTGGACTTCCTGGGACTCGTCCGGGAACCGGAGACCCGCGAGGTCGGACAGGTGCGCCGGGAGACCCTCGGCTTCCCCGCCTGGGCGCTGGTCAACGACCCGGCCAACGGGCACCACGCGCTGGCGCTGGTCAAGGACGTCGAGCGGCTCGCCCGGCAGGCCAAGTCCCGCCCCGGCACCGCCAAGGACGGCTTCGAGGCGCTCGGCGAGCGCCTCGGCCGGGCCGTCCCGCACTTCCTGCCCACGTTCTACGAGCAGGCCGCCCGCGTCTTCCTCCAGCACGAGAACACCACCTACGCGGCGGCCTTCTTCGGCAAGGCCCGCGAGGCCGAGCGGGTGCACGCGCTGACCGTGGACGAGGAGCGGCAGCGGGCCGTGTTCCTGGAGTTCGCCTTCGCCGGGGCACTCACGGTCAAGGCGCTCAAGGAGCATGTGAAGGCCCTCTCGGCCCGGCTCACCCCGGCCGACGCCTGGGCCCAGTTCCGGCAGCTGACCGTGGAGCGCTGCGCGGCCGGCATGCCGCCGTACGCGTCACTGCCCCAGGACGCCCGCTCCCTGATCAAGGCCGCGGGACTGGACCGGGTCACCGAGGAGTGCGCCCTGGTCGCCGACCTGCTCGCGTCGCCCGCCGCGGTCCGCGCCCCCGCCTCCTTCTGGAACACCTACCGGGCGACGCTCGTCGTCCTCACCGAACAGCGGCCCGCCGTACGGGCCCGGCTGCTGGAGATCATGCCGGCCGGGCTGGGCCGCTCCACCGAGGACGACGAGTTCTGGCTGGCGCTGCTCGCCGAGACCGGCGCCGACCGGCTGCTGACCGGCGAGGACGGAACGGCGGACGGGGTCGACGCGGCGGACTGGCTCAGCCGCTGGTCACTGCACCGCAAGCACGGCGGCTCGGTCAGCGGCCGCTCGCCCGCCACCCTCGCACTCGTGGAGCGCATGGCGGCGCACCTGCGAGCCCAGGGCCGTCCCGTCGACCTCTTCACGGGCCGCTGGCACGCCGGCGCCGACCTCGACCTGCTGGACCTGTGCGTGGCGGAGGACCTGCCGCTGGCCCCGCCCAAGGCCGACGAGACCGTCCACCTCGCCCTCGGCGACTGGCTGCGGGAGACCCGGCCCGGGGGCCGGGACCTGACGGCCGTCGCGGCGGACCCGCGCGGCCGGCGCCTGCTCTACACCGCCATCGGGAACCTCCACGGCCACCGCCTCGGCCAGGGACTGCTGGACGGCATGGCCGCCCACCCGGTCCTCGCCGACGTGCTCCGCGAGTGGCTGGACGACACCGCCGCCGAACTGGACGGCGCGGCCGGCCTGCCCGCCGCGCGCACGGTCCTGGAACGGCTGCGCCCGTTCCGTGCCATCGCTTCCCGGATCAGCCCGCACGCCGTCGCCCGCGTCGCCGCCCTCGACATCGCACCGCTGCTCGGCCGCACCCTGCGCGCCGGCATCCCGGACGAACTGGGCTGGCCCGCCCTCGACGAGGCACTGCGGCGGCTCGACGCCGATACCCGGCGCGGCGACGACGACACACTCGCCGTCCAGGAGGCCTGGCCGGCCCTGATCCTCTCCCGCCGGCACAAGGCGATCGTCGTGGGACCGCAGGACATCCTGCTGGACCACGACCTGCGGCTGCCGGTCGACCTGGACCGCTGGCAGCGCCCGTCGTTCCGCTACACCGACGGCGAACTGCTGGTGATGTGGCCGCAGGACGGTAAGCAGTACGGCTACTGGTCGGCCCGCCCGACCGAGGTGTTCCCGCTCGGCGGCGAGAAGCTTCCGTTCTGGTACGGCAACCGTGACGCCGGCGAGACCTCCCTCCCGCTGCCGGACGGCGGCCGTGCCACCGGCGGGCGCGCCCTGCACGCCGGGGACACGGTCGTACCGCCCGCCCGCCGCATCCTCGGGGACGGCACCTCGTACTGGCGCCAGGGACGGCAGGGACTCAAGCAGGTGTGGCTCGAGTACGACCCGGCCACCGGCACCCACGGCCGGGCCTCGCTGCCGGCCTTCCTGCGGTCCGGCATCCGCGACGACGCCACCCTGCTCCAGCAGCACTGCGCGGTGCTGCCCCTCCAACCCGGCCTGGAGGACAGCCCGTTCGGCACGGACGGCACCGTCCTCGGCCGTTGGGTGCGCACCGAGCGCGAGGGTGACGAGTCCCGCACCACCGTCGGCACACCGGACGGCCGGACCACCACCCTGCCGGCGGCGGCCGGCCGGATCCCGGGCGTCCCGCTCGGCGCGCTGCGGCTGCCCGGCGGAGCCGAGCCCGTCGCCGTCGCCCAGTACCGCCAGATCGTCCTGTACACGGGCGACGACAGCACCGGCGCCCTGCGGGAGCTGGGCAGGGTGACTCCCCTGGAGCGCGGCGGCGAGTTCGCCGCCGGCACCCGGCTGGTCCCGCCGGCCGACTTCTGGCACGCGCTGCGGCCGCGCGACGAGAGCGCGTCGGCGCTCCTGCGCGCACTGAGCGACGAACAGGCGGAGGAACTGCTGAGCGCCGGTGCCCGGGCGCTGGCGGAGCGGCAGGCGAAGCTGGCGGCGGCCGGCCGCGCCGACGCGGAGGCCGACAACGGGACCACCCCGCAGGCCACGGACAAGCCCGCCGTTCCGACCGCCGACGAGGTGCTGCGCGACGTCGTCGCCCGCTCTCTGCCCGCTCTCACCGAGCCCCGGCTGCGCACCGGCGTCACCTCCCTGGTGCGCGCCGTACTGCGCCTCGCGGAGTCCGTCGCCACCTTCGTGACGCCCCCGGCCGAGCGGCCCAGGACCGAACGCAAGCGTGTCGAGGGCATGTTCGCCGACTACAGCCCCGAGGACGGTGACGACGAGACCCTGCGCGAGGCGACCGACGGTCTCGCCCGGCTGCACGGCTGGTGGGGCAACGAGCGCCGCTGGAGCGCCCTCCGCCAGATCCGCGCCGTGAACCACGTCCTGTCCGGGAAGCCCGCCGAGGGCAAGCCCCTCCCCGGCTCCGCCCGCCCCGACGGGTCCGCCGAAGGCTGGCACAGCGAGGAGTTCACCGTTCCGGGCATCGGCGCGGTGTGGCCGTCCGTACTGGACGTGCTGCGCCCGCTCGCCCACCGCGCCGCCGCGCCGACCGTGACGGAGGCGCACCGCCGGGCACTGCTGCTGCTGTTCGAGGCGATCACGGAAGGCCCGCTGGCCGCGCCCGGCGGCGCGCTGCGCGAGGTCGTGCTGAGCGAGCCGCACGACAAGCAGGAGCGCGTCGGACAGGTGCTGCGCCGGGACGGCCGTACCGTCGTGGTCCTCGGCTGCGAGAGCGTCGACCGGCACAAGGGGCGCGTCAACTGGCTGGCCCTGGACCACGATCCGGCCGGCGCCTTCGGCGCGGTCGCGCACTTCACGCTGGTGCGGGAGACCGCGCACCCGGCGGTCTTCCCGGCCGAGGCGCTGGCCGCGGTGACCGAACTGATCCGGAACAAGGGCGCCGCCCCCTGGCAGCCGGAGGCACCCGCGGCCCTGGCCGCCGCGACTCGGGACGGGCTCGGCCCCATGCAGGCGGCCCTGCTGCTCGCGGGGAGGCCGTCCCAGCTCACCGACGAGGTCGTCGCCGCCACCGGGCTGAAGCCGCGGCAGAAGCAGCTCGCCGACGCGCTGCTGTCCTCCCTGGGCTCCGGCGACCGGGCGGCGCTCATCGGCGCACTGCTGCCCGAGAACCCCGGTGACCTGTGGACCACCGGACCGGACACGGAAGCGGCGGGCCGCGTGTGGGCGGAGCGCCTGCACGGCGTCGTCCGCCTGCCCGAGGACCTCGCCGGGGAGCTCTCCCTGGCCGGCCTGCCCACCGGCTCCGCCGAGCAGGTGCTCAACTGGCACCGCACCCCCTGGATCAGCCGCACCACGGTGCAGCGACCCGACAAGGACGGCCGCCTGGTGCCGGAGGACGCCCGGGCCCTGCCCGGACGGTACGACCTGACACGCGCCGTGACCGCCCTCGCCGGGCTCGCCTACTCCCTGCCCCAGGGACACCCCCTGCGCGCCGCCCTGCCGGACGGGCTGACCGCGCTGCGCCGCCGGGTCGCCGACCCGGGGCTGCTGCTCGACCTCGACCTGGAGTGGACGGAGAAGGGCTCGTCGACCGCCGTCGAGCTGCGCAAGGCGTACGGACTGCCCGCCACCGGCGGCGCCGACGCGCACGGCATGACGCCCGTCGGCGAAGCCCTGGTACTGCGCCCCTGGTACGGCGACCAGGAGACCGTCCTGGTGCGCACCGGCGCCCTCACCACCGCGGACGACCCGGTCTTCGGACTGGTCGAGGGCCTCGTCGGACCCGCGCGGGGCGACGGCATGCGGGCACTGCGGACGATCCTGGACGACGACCTCGCCCGCGCCCTCGCGGCCGGAACGGACCCCCAGGGGCCCACCGGATACGCCCAGGACCCGACCCTGAGCGTGCCCGGCCTGGTCGCCGAGGTCGCCGAGGTCCACGGTCTCGGCGAGGACGCGGCGGCGCTCTACCTGCAACTCCTGGCGCTGCCCGACCCGACGGACCGCAACTGCGCCCGCTGGACGGGCTGGAAGCCCGCCCGCATGAAGAAGGCCCGCGCCGAACTCGCGGCCACGGACCTGGTCGTCGAGGCGAAGCGGGCCCGCGCCGGACGCACCCTCTTCCTGCCCTGCGGCTGGCTCGACCTGAAGTCCCCCGCGCTGCCCGTGGAGATCTGGAAGCAGGCCCTCTACCCGGTCGCCGGCCACTCCCGCGCGGTCCCCCTGATGCCGGTACCCGAAGTGTTCGCCCGCGCGTGGGACCGCGTCCGCGCCGGCGACGCCCCCGCCTACGAGGAACTCACCACCCGCGCCACCCGCAAGGGCCGCCGCCGATGACCACCGTCCACCCGCACCCGGAAGAATCCGCACCGATGACCACCACCCTCCCCGCCGCCCCGGCCCGCCAGATCGTCCCGCCCGAGGACCGCTACGCGACCGAGCTGGCCTTCCTCGCCGCCTACGACGACGGCCCCCGCCCGCCCGCCTGGCGGCTCACCCCGCGCGCGGTCGTCACCTTCGTCATGGGCAGCGAGGGCCGTGCCCTGAAGCTGCCCGACGGCGCCGAGGCCCCCGACGGAGTGCCGCACCGCCTGGTGATCGAGGGCAAGTTCGTCGGCGACCGCGCGCTCGTCGAGCGATGCGTGGTGACCCTGGCGGGGGAGCGCGGCCTGCTGCTCGTCGGCGAGCCCGGCACCGCCAAGTCCATGCTGTCCGAGCTGCTCTCCGCCGCCGTGTGCGGCACCAGCGGCCTGGTCGTGCAGGGCACCGCCGGCACCACCGAGGACCAGCTCAAGTACGGCTGGAACTACGCGCTGCTGCTCGCACAGGGCCCCACCCGGCAGGCACTCGTGCCGTCCCCCGTGCTGACCGCCATGTCCCGCGGCGCCGTCGCCCGCGTCGAGGAGGTCACCCGCTGCCTGCCCGAAGTGCAGGACTCCCTGGTGTCGTTGCTCTCCGAGCGGCGCATCGCCGTGCCCGAACTGGCCGGCACGGACGACGCCCTGGCACACGCCGCACCCGGCTTCACCCTGATCGCCACCGCCAACCTCCGCGACAAGGGCGTCTCCGAGATGTCCGCCGCCCTCAAACGCCGCTTCAACTTCGAGACCGTCGGCCCCATCGGCGACCTCGACGCGGAGACCGCGCTGGTGCGGGGACAGGCACGGGCGTCCGTGGAGCGGGCCGGGGCACCGTTCCAGGTCGACGACGCCGTACTGGAAGCCCTCGTCACCGCGTTCCGTGACCTGCGCGAGGGCCGGTCGGCGGAGGGCTGGGAAGTGGAACGGCCGTCGACGGTGATGAGCACCGCCGAGGCCGTCTCCGTCGCCGGGGCGCTCGCCCTCGCGGCGGCGTACTTCCCGGGCGACCGCGACGTGCTCGGACTGCTGCCCGGCCATCTGCTCGGCGTGGTCCGCAAGGACGACCCCGCCGACGCCGCCCGGCTGCGCGGCTACTGGGACGGACCCGTCCGGCGCCGCGCCGAACAGGGCTCCGCCACCTGGCGCACCCTGTGGGACCTGCGTACGGTCCTGGAGGGCTGACGACCGTGTCCCTCTCCCACGGGGCCGCCCCCGCCGCCCCGCCCGTCACCCCGGACGAGGCGCTCGCCCTGCTCACCGGCCCGTCCGCGCCCTGTCTCGTCGGCGTACGGCACCACGCGCCGTCCCTGGCCGCCGCCGTGCCCGCGCTGCTGGACGAGGCGAAGCCGGAGGTGCTGCTCGTCGAACTGCCCGCGGAGATGCAGCGGTGGCTGCCCTGGCTGGGGCACGAGGAGACGCGGGCTCCGGTGGCGCTCGCCGCCGCCCCCGGCGACGGGACCGGCGGGGGACCGGCGTTCTACCCGTTCGCCGACTTCTCGCCGGAACTGGCCGCCGTACGCTGGGCCACCCGGCACGGCGTACCGGTGATCGCCTGCGACCTGCCGCTCGCCGACCGCGCGTGGAGCGACGGACGCCGGGCCGAGGGAACGCGGCCCGGCGGCCCCGCTCTCGCCACCGCGCTGCGGACCCGGCTGACGGGCCGCCCCGGGGACGACCTGTGGGACCGGCTCGTCGAGGCGCCCGCTCCCGGCTCCCCACCCGAGGCCCTGCGCCGGGCCGCCCTCCTCACCGGCTGGGCCCTGCGCCAGGACGCGGTCGCCTCGGGCGGCGTACCGGAGCTGGACCTGCGGCGGGAACGCTGGATGCGGGCCCGGCTGGCCGAGGCCACCGCGCGGGGCGAACGGGCCGCCGTGGTGGTCGGCGCCTTCCACGCCCCGGCGCTCCTGGAGCGGCACGCGGAGGAGGAAGAAACGGCCGCGGACGCACAGCGGCCCGAGTGGAACACCTCGCTGATCCCGTACACCTACGCCCTCCTCGACGAGCGGTCCGGCTACCCGGCGGGCATCCGGGACCCGGAGTGGCAGGACATGGTCCTGCGGGCGGCGGGCGACCCGGCGGCCCTGGAGGAGGCGCTGACCGGGGCGGCCGTACGCGTCTGCGCCGAACTGCGCGGGCTCGGGCACCCCTCGGGACCCGCCGACGCCCGGGAGATCAGCCGGCTCGCCTCCGATCTCGCCCGGCTGCGCGGCCTGCCCGCGGCCGGGCGCGGCGAACTGGTGGAAGCCGTCCAGACGGTGCTCGCGCAGGGCGAGCCGTACGGGCGGGGACGGGCCGTGGCGCGGGCGATGGAGCGGGTGCTCGTCGGCACCCGCACAGGCCGCCCCGCCCCGGAGGCACCACGCAGCGGACTCGTCCCCGCGGTGGAGAACGAGCTGGCGTGGCTCGGCCTGCCCGGACCGGACGCGGACGGCCCCGGCCCCTCACGGGACCTGCGGCTGGACCCGCTCCGGTCCGACCTCGACCGGCAGCGTGAACTGCTGCTGCGCCGGCTGACGGTGTGCGGGGTGCCCTACGGGGAGGCCAAGGAGGTCGCCGGAGCGGGTGGCGCCGAGGCCCTCACCTCCCGCTGGGAGGTGCGCTGGACACCGGCCACGGCGGCCGTGCTGACCGCCGCCGGAGTACGCGGAGTCACCCCCGCGCAGGCCGCCGAAGGCGTCCTGCGCGAACGGCGCCGCCAGGAACGGGAAGACGGCGGGCCGACCGCCGCAGGGACCCTCGAAGGGCTGGAACGGGCGGCGGAGTGCGGACTGACCGGGCTCGCCGACGAACGGCTCGGCGACGTCGCCGACATCCTGCCCCGAGCCGGCACCCTGCCGGAACTCCTCGCCGGACTGGCCCTGCTCGACCGGCTGCGGGCCGGCCATGTCCCCGGGCTCCCCGCCGAGCCGGACCGCGAGGCCCGCGCCGGCGCCGCCGCGGACCTGCTCACGGCGGCAGCGGTGCGACAGGTCGACGGACTGACCGGGTCCGAGGACCCCGCCGACGCCCACGCCCTCCTCGAACTCGCCCACCGGGCCGACCCATTGGGCGGCATCCGGCTCGCCGACGCCCTGGACCGCCTGGCCACCGGCGGCTCCCCGCTGATGCGCGGCGCCGCCGGGGCCGTCCGCGTCCTGCTCGGACACGAGGACGCGCACGCCTTCGGCGACCGCGTGGCCTCCTGGGTCGACGGGGCCACCGACCCCGACTCCCGCGCCGCCCTCACCGCCCGGCTCGGCGGACTGCTGACCGCCGCCGGCCCCCTGCTGGAGGCGGCCCCGCCCGCACTGGAGCCCCTGCTCGCCCGCGTCACCGAGCTGCCCGACCGGGCGTTCCTCGACCGGCTCCCCGCACTGCGCGGCGGCTTCGACACCCTGAGCCCCGCCGCCCGCGACCGTCTCTTCGCGGCCGTCGAGGAGCGCCTCGACAGCACGCACGTCGCCGACACGGACGGCGTCGACCCGGCCGCGCTCGCCACCTGGACCGCGGCGGACTTCGCGGCCCGCGAGACCCTGCGGTCACTGGGGCTGCTGCCCACGCCGTCGGGCGGCACCCCGGAGGGAACCGCGAGCACCGCCCCGCAGGACGCCGCGCCTCCGCCCCCCAACCACCGCATCGCCCCCGCCGACCGCTGGCGCCTCCTCCTCGGCCGCCGCACCGACCGACTGCCGCCGTCCGCCGCACCGCTCGCGACCGCGCTGGACGAGCTGTACGGCAGCGGTCGCGGCGAGGGCAGCCGCGGAGACCTCACGGGCCACGGAGCCGGCGGCGGACGGCAGGCGCCGTACCCCGGGGTGCGGGAGTGGTCCGAGGAACTGGCCGCGCTGTTCGGACCGGGCATCCGGGAGGAAGTCCTGGCGACCGCCGCCGCGTCGGGCCGCAGGGACGTCCTCGCCGAACTGGACGCGGACAGCGTGCGCCCCTCGGTGGACCTGCTGCGCACCGTCCTGCGACACGCGGGCGGACTGCCCGAGGCACGGCTGGCCGCACTGCGCCCGCTCGTACGGCGGCTGGTCGACGCGCTGACCCGGCAGCTGGCCACCCGCCTGCGCCCGGCCCTGCACGGCACCGCCCTGCCACGCCCCAGCCGACGCCCCGGCGGCGGCCTGGACCTGCCCCGCACCCTGCGGGCCAACCTGGCGACCGCGCGCCGCGCCGCCGACGGCACGGTCCAAGTGATCCCCGAGCGACCGGTGTTCCGTACCCGGGGACGCCGGGCCGCCGACTGGCGGCTGATCCTGGTCACGGACGTCTCGGGATCCATGGAGGCGTCCACGGTGTGGGCCGCGCTGACCGCCTCGGTACTGGCGGGCGTGCCCACGCTCTCCACCCACTTCCTGGCGTTCTCCACGGAGGTCATCGACCTCACCGGGCACGTGGACGACCCGCTGTCGCTCCTGCTGGAGGTCAGCGTCGGCGGCGGCACCCACATCGCCGCCGGACTGCGGCACGCCCGCGAGCTCGTCACCGTGCCCTCGCGCACCCTCGTCGTGGTCGTCAGCGACTTCGAGGAGGGGTATCCCCTCGGGGGCCTGCTCGCCGAGGTCCGCGCCCTCGTCTCGGCCGGCTGCCACGTCCTGGGCTGCGCCAGCCTCGACGACACGGGACGGCCCCGCTACTCCACCGGAGTCGCCGGTCAACTCGTCGCCGCCGGCATGCCCGTCGCGGCCCTCAGCCCACTCGAACTCGCCCGTTGGGTAGGGGAGAAGATCGCATGAGCCCGGACCTGCCCCCGGTCGTCCCGTCCGTCACCGCCGAACTCGTCGCGGCGCTCTCGCCCCGGCTCCGCAAGCGGCTGGACTCGGGCGTCACCAAACTCATGGCGCGTCCGGCCGTCCGCGAGGGCGACACCGTGCGGATCGCCGTCGACGACGACACCGATGTCGTACTGCACGCCCCCGGCGGGACAGTGACCGCCGCGGAGGCGATCAGCTGCGGATGCCTGCTGGCCCCCGACTGTCTGCACCGCGCGGCGGCGGCCTCGGCCGCACCGGTCGCCGACGAGGCCCCGGCCCCCGCCGCGCCCACGGAGGCGCCGGACGAGACAGAGGCGGAGCCGACGGCGGACGCTCCCACCGACGAGCAGCGCGCCGCCGCCCGAGCGGTGTTCGGAGCGGCCGCCGCCGTCCTGGAGGCCGGTACGGACGGGGCCGGCGCCGTCCTCCAGGCGGAGCTCCTGCACGCCGCGCACACCGCCCGCCTGGCCGGCCTCCCCAGGGTCTCCGCCGCGGCGGTGTCGGTGGTGACCGGGGTGCGCGCGGCCCGTTCCGCCGACCCCGCACACCGGCTCACCGACCTCGCCGACGCGCTGGCCGGTGCCCTCGGCGTCGCCCACCGCCTCCCGCACGCCACCGGCCCGGACCTCGCCGAACTGCGCGGCACGGCCCGGCAGCCGTACCGCCCGGACGGCTCCCTGCGCCTCTACGGGCTCTTCTCCGAGCCCGTCCTCACGGCGACCGGATACGCGGGCGCGGTCACCTGGACGGCCGACGCCGACGGACGCCTGTACACGGTCTCGGACGTGGCACCGGGCGGGCCCGCCCGCGCGACCGGCGCCGCCGACCGGGCCGTACGGATCGGCGACACCTCCCTGACCCACCGGGAACTGTCGCGCGCCGGCCTGGCCGTGTCCGGTGCGACCGTCTCCCCGACGGGCCGACTCGGCGCGGGAGCCGGGGTGCGTGCCGTCCGCGCGTCCGGCGCCGCGTGGCGCGCCGAGCCGCTGGACCGGCTGTGGGCGGTACCCGCGGCCGAGCAGGTGACACGGGCGCTGAACGGCGGACAGGACCTGCTCTTCCTGGAGGTGACCCTCACCGGAACGGTGCGGGAGACGACGGGCGACTGCCTGCTGGCGGACTGCGCGGGACTGCCCCTGGTGCTGGTCACCGCCCATGACGACCCGTCACTGCCCTACCGCGCGAACCTCCGCCTGCTCGCCGCCGCCGCGGGCAGCCGACTGCGGATCGTCGCGCGCCTGACGCCGGGACCGACCCCGCGCGCCCTGCTCCTCGCCGCCGAGCACCCCACCGACCCGGACGCCCGGGTGGACCTCGGCCTGGACCGCCTCCAGCACGCGGACCTGCCGGCCGGTGCGGTCGCGCCACCGGTCCACGTCCTGCCCACCGGGGACGAGGCGCCACTGCACCTGCTGCGCCGACGCGTCCACCAGGCGGTGGCGGGGGGCCGGCGGGTCCTCGCCTTCGCCCGGGACCGGTCGGGCGACGGCACACGCCTGCGCCGTCACGGCCTGTCCACGGCGGCCGATCTCCTCGACGCCCTCCACACCGCCGCCGCCGACCGCTCCCGCGACGCCTTCGGCCGGCTGCTCCCGGCGGACACGGACCACTTCGCCCGGTCCTGGCTCGCCGCCGCCGTCTACACCGACGCGGTCGAACGGTCCCTGTGCGCGGACGCCTGGGGAGCCGCCGCGACCGGGACCCACGCCGCGTAGCCCGGGCGCGCGGCCCGACCGGAGTCAGGCGGCTTCGTGGATGACGAGCTTGAACTCCGCCAGGACGATGTCCCGCGCCACGCCGTCGTCATGGGTGGCGCGCACGGCGAGCGGGACGGCCGGGTCGACGAAGATGCCCCACTGCTTCGTCCAGCACTGCATGCCGGGGCTGGGCGGGCGGTGCTCCGTCGCCGTGGTGTCGTTGGGTGCCGGGGTGAGGCCGAGCGGATCCCGGACGAACTGGTCCCGCAGTTCGCCGTATCCGCCGGCCTCCCACTGGATCATCGCGTACAGCACGCCCCAGCCGGCCGTGCTGGGCCATATGAGCCCGGACCGGTCGTCGGTGTCCCAGCTCGTGATCACGTAACCGTCGGGCTGGTTGACCTGGTGCATCGTGAACCGGTCCGTGGACTCCGCGGCCCCGAACGGGAATCTGATGATCGTGTAAGGGCTGTTCGCCGGGATCGACTGCGGTGTGTCCCGCTTCAGGGAACAGACCTGCACTCCGGGCGAAGCCGTCGCATGGGTGGACATGGTTCAAATCTGCCCGTCCGGGGCCGATTTGATGTCGGCACCCCAGGCCCCACGGACCGTCAGGCCGAGGAGCCGCTGTCGATGACCAGGTCGGCGCCGACCACCGCGCCGGCCGTGGGCGAGGCGAGATAGAGCACCGCGGCGGCCACTTCCTCGGCTTCCGCGAGCCGGCCGAGCGGGTTCTCCGTCTTCACCCGCTCGGCACGGTCGGCCTCGGTCTCGCCGGGCCGCAGCGACATGGGAGCGGCGGAGGCGCCGGGGCTGACGGCGTTGATGCGGATGCCCTGGTGGATGTGGTCGAGGGCGGCGGCGCGGGTCAGCGCCGAGACCGCCGCCTTCGAGGTGATGTACGCGGCGACGTTGGGGATCCGCAGGTGTGCGCCCAGGTTGGAGGAGATGTTGACGATGGCGCCGCCGCCGTTTTCCTTCATGTGCGCGATCTCGTGCTTCATGGCCAGCCAGACGCCCGTGACGTTGGTGCGCAGCACCGCGTCCCAGTCCTCCTCGCTCACCTCACCGGCGGCCACGGTGCCGCGGAGTATCCCGGCGTTGTTGACCGCGATGTCCAGTCCGCCGAAGCGGGCGACGCTCTCGCGCACCAGGTTCCGGAGTCGGCCGGAGTCGGTGACATCGGCGGTGACGGCGGTGGCAGTGCCGCCCGTGGCCTCGATGAGACCGACGGTCTCGTGCAGGGTCGCGGCGGTGCGTCCCGCGGCGACCACGGACGCGCCCTCGGCGGCGAAGGCGAGCGCGATGGCGCGGCCGAGGCCGGAGCCGGCGCCGGTGACGAGAGCGGTCTTGCCGGTGAAGCGGTTCATTTCGATGGCTCCTTTGAGCGATGGGCGGTGATGGACAGCGATGGGCGGTGAGCGATGGGCGGTGATGGACTACGTGGCGCGGTGGTTGAGGAGGGCCACGGCGGCGAGAGCGGCCCCTGTGGCGGCCAGGGACAGGGCATCGCTGCCGAGCGCGAGCAGGACCGCGAACAGGACGGTCGGACCGACTTCCATCGCGGTGTTCAGCACACCGCCCGCGAGCCCGGTCCGCCCCCGCGGCACGCCCTCGGTGGCGAGCACGGCGGCTGCCGCGAAGGAGGCCGCCGCGCCGGCCGGCAGCAGGACGAGGCCCGGCAGCAGTCCGTACGCGTAGGAGAGGTGTGGGTCGGTCCCGGTCAGCGCGAGGAGGGCGAGCCCGGCCGCGCCGGTGCCGAGCCCGGCCACCGTGACGGTTCGGGCCCCGTACCTTCCGATGAGCGGTCCTGCCGCCCGGCCCGAGACGATCAGCGCGGCGGCGAACGGTACGAACGCCGCCGAGGTCCGCAACTGCGACCAGTCGCGCTCCTGCTGGAGTTGGAGCGAGAGAACCACGAACGTCATCGCGGTTCCGCACGCGCTCAGCGCGACGGCGGCGAGCGCGGGGACCCGCCGCCGGCCGCGCAGGAAGCCGGGCGGCAGCAGCGGGTCGCGGGCGCGGCGCTCGGCGTACCGGAACGCGGCCAGCAGCGCGGCCCCGCCGAGCAGCGGCACGAGCACGCCGGCCGACGACCAGGGGCGGGCATCGGTGACGACGAGCCCGTAACTGGCGAGCGTGATCCCGGCGGTGGCGAGCAGGGCACCGGGCAGGTCGAGGGTCCTGCCTCGGCTCGGCGACGTGTCCGGCAGCAGCCTGAACGCGAGGGGGAGGGCCGCCAGGGCCACCACGAGCGGCACGGCGAAGGTCCAACGCCAGGACAGCAGCGCCGAGATGACGCCGGAGAGCAGATTGCCCGCGGTCGCGCCGAGCACCGAGAGTCCGCCCCAGGTGGCCATCGCCCTGCCGTACGCGGGCGGGGAGGGGAAGACGGCGCGGAGCACGGCCATGGCGGCGGGCGCGATCAGTGCCGCTCCCGCGCCCTGCGCGAAGCGCGCCGCGAGCAGTGTTCCCAGGTCGGCAGCGAGCGGGGCGGTGGCCGAGGCGGCGGCGAAGAGGACCAGGCCCGCGATGAGGGCGCGCTGTCCGCCGTAGCGGTCCGCGAGGCGTCCGCCGAAGAGCAGCAGCCCGGCGAAGGTCAGTCCGTAGGCGGCGCTGAGCAGGATCAAGTCCGAGCGAACCAGGCCGAATTCGCGCCCGATGCCGGGCAGCGGCACGGCGATCGCGGCGAGCGTGAAGATCAGCGTGGCCTGGACGCCGCCGAGGAGGACGAAGGCGCGTCTCTGTCGCCGCGCCGTGGCGGCGCGGGCCGTGCCCGTGGCGGTCATGCCTTCCTCCTGATATTTGACCGATCGGTTCATTATTTGGGCATGCGGCAGCGAGCCCGGTGTGGGTTCGGTGGCTACGGTGGGTGTGGGTCAGTCCAGCAGGGCCAGGGCCTGTTCGGCCGCGTCCCGTACCCGGGCGGGGTCGTTCGACGCCTTGCCGACGATCCGTACGCCTTGGAGCAGGACGAGCAGCATGCGGGCCAGCGCACGCGGATCGCGGTCCTCGGGCAGCTCGCCCTGGGCCCGGGCCCGTACGAGCGCGGAGTGCAGCGGGGTCTCGAGGTGCTCCCAGCTGATCTCGACCCGGCGGGCCGCCGCGGGGTCGTGCGGGGCCAGTTCGGCCGCGGTGTTGGTGACGAAACAGCCGTTCAGCCTGCCCTGCGGGGAGGCGGCCTCCGCGGCGAAGCGGCGCACCACCGCCCTTACCGCGGGCAGCGCGGGGCCCGGCTGGGACAACTCGGCGAGGAGAGCCTGGTCGCGCGTCTCGGTGTACCGGTCCAGGGCCTTCAGATACAGCTCGTGCTTGCTGCCGAAGGTCGCGTAGAGGCTGGCGCGGCCGATGCCGAGGTGCTCGACGAGGTCCGCCATGGACGTCGCCTCGTAGCCGCGCCGCCAGAACAGCTCGAGAGCCGACTGGAGCGCGGCGTCCGGATCGAATTCCTTGGTCCTGGCCACGTCGAGGAGCATAGAGGTGTCTGGAATGATCGGTCAATAACTGTCGACGCGCTCGGGAACAACCGTGAGGAGGGGCGTGTTGAAGGAGCAGTCTGACATGTTCGAGTCAAATGGCTCGGGCGATGGCGGAAGGAGCACCTCATGGCACGCAGTACCGCGCGGCCGGTCGTCCGGCTGAAGTCGACGGCCGGTACCGGAGTCACCTACGTGACCCGCAAGAACCGTCTGAGCGACCCCGACCGGCTGGTCCTGCGGAAGTACGACCCGGTCGTCGGCGAGCACGTCCTCTTCCGCGAAGAACGATGAACCCCGCCTCCGTCGCCCGGCGGCGGAGGCCCCAGAGGAAGGACACCCCCGTGAGGCACGGCATCCACCCCGTCTCCCGCCCCGTCGTCTTCCGTGACCGCGCGACCGGCTTCCGGCTGCTCACCCGATCCACCATCGAGACGGAGCGCACGGTCGAGTGGGAGGACGGCGTCACCTACCCCGTGGTCGACGTCGAGATCTCGTCGGCCGGCCACCCGTTCTACACCGGCACCTCCCGCGTCGTGGACACCGCGGGCCGCGTGGAGCGCTTCGAGCGGCGCTACGGCACGCGCCGCTGACGGCGGCGGTTTCAGGCCCGGCGACGGCCGGCGAGCCACCGCACCGGCCCGACGGCCCGGCACCGCGCTCGCGATGCCGGGCCGTCCGCGGTGTGGCGCGGCGTCCCGCCGGCCGTCGCCGGGCCAGGATGGAGCGGACGCACGGTCGGGAGGCGGAGATGACGGTGAACCGGGTCGGCATGGTCGTGCACGGCGGACGTCCCGAGGCCACGGAGGCCGCTCGCACGGTCCGGGCCTGGTGCGCCGAGCACGCCGTCGCCTGCAAGGACATCGACGTGTGGAACGACGGCGGACGGCACAGCGCCCGGCAGGAGGTGGCGGCCGCCGGCGATCCGGACCTGATCGTCACCCTCGGCGGAGACGGCACCTTCCTGCGCGGGGCCCGGCTCGCCGCCGCCATCGGGGCACTCGTACTGGGAGTTGACCTCGGCCGGGTGGGCTTCCTGACCGAAGTGCCCATGACCCAGGTCCGCGCGGCGCTGGACGCCGTACGCGAGAACCGGCTGGACGTGGAGCGGCGCCTGCTCCTGACGATGCGCGCCTCACGCCGGCTGGAGGTGCCCCCGGACATCGAGGCGCTGATGAAGTACGGCCGGGGCCCGCTGCTGCCCCCGACGAGCGTGCGCTCCGACTGCGAGACGGGCGGCGAGTGGGGCGTCCCGCTGGACGTGGCCGCCCTCAACGACGTGGTACTGGAGAAGCTCGCCAGGGACCGTCAGGTCTCGGTCGGGGTGTACATCGCGGGCCGACTGCTGGCCTCCTACTCCGCCGACGCCCTGCTGGTGGCCACCCCCACCGGTTCCACCGCCTACAGCTTCGCCGCCGGCGGTCCCGTGGTCTCACCGCGCGCCGAGATGCTGGTGTTCACACCGGTCGCGCCGCACATGACGTTCAACCGCTCGGTCGTGGCCGCTCCGGACGAACCCATCGGGCTGCGGGTGCTGGAACGCTCGGGCCGCGCCGCGGTCAGCATCGACGGCCAGCTCCGCGGGGTGATCGGCCCCGGCGACTGGATCGGCGTGTACGCGTCGCCCCGCAGACTGCGGGTCGCACGACTGGGCCCGATGGACTTCTACGGCCGCCTCCGTGACCGCATGAACCTCACCGACGCGCCCGCCGCCGTGGCCGACGGCGTGCCCGCACCCCTCTGGCCGGTGAGCAGCCCGCCGCCGGGAGACCTGGCCCACCTCGCCATGCCGCACGCCACGGCCGCGGCCGAGTGACCCGATATCGAGGTGCGCCCGGCGACGACCGTCTCGTACCGTGCGGTGATGCGCGTCGTTTTCACCAAGGGCCCCGGCACGAGCTACGACATCGCGGTGCACCGCGAGACCGGGGCGGCGCTCGCCCCCCGGAACGGGCCCGGCGGGCATCCGTATCTGCCGCACGACCTGGTGCACTTCCTCGTCGAGGCGGAGGCGGGCATCGAGCTCGGGGTCTACGGTCGGCTGGCCGCCGGTGACAACGGCCTGTTCTGGCCCGCCGACCCGGCGGAACGCGCCAAGGCCGCCAGACGCCGCAAGTCCAAGCCGGTGAAGTCGTCCCCCCGGGCCCAGGCGGACATGGCCCTGTCGGAGCACCTGGCGGGCATCGCCGTACCCGTGTGGGAGGTGCGGCGCGGCCACGCGGAGCAGCTGCCCGCCTATGTGACGGCGGGCGAGATCCCCCCGGTGGTCGACCGGATCGTGGCCCGGTTCGACGAGCACGCCGACCGCTGGCACACGCTGCCCGTCGGCGGTTCACTCACGCTGGCGTGGTGACGACCCGGCCCGCACCAGCCCCGTACCCCCACTGACCTCACCGGCGTTCGGAGCGGTTGTGGCGGACGGACGAGTGGAACGCGGCGCTGATGAGCGTGACGCCGACGAGGCCGGTGACGATGTCGTTGATCTCGTACTGAATGCTGACGAGCAGCATGAGGGCGAGCGCCCCGATCGCGTAGTGGGCGCCGTGCTCCAGATAGACGTAGTCGTCGAGGGTGCCCTGGCGGACCAGGTAGACCGTGAGGGACCGGACGTACATGGCGCCGATGCCGAGGCCCAGGGCCATCAGCACGATGTCGTTGGTGATGGCGAAGGCGCCGATCACGCCGTCGAAGGAGAAGGACGCGTCCAGGACCTCGAGGTAGAGGAAGGTGAAGAACGCGGCCTTGCCCGACAGGGGGACCGCGGACCCGCCTCCCGGCCGTTGCCCGCGCTCTTCGTCGGCCAGCCTGCCCTCGAAGAACCCCGAGAGCCCTCCGACGACCAGATAGGTGATCAGTCCCGCGACGCCCGAGACGAGGACCGTCTGCGCCTTGTCGGCGTGGGTGCCGCCGTGCTGGTGGGCGTGGGCGGCGAATGTCATGGAGGTGGCGAGGAGAACGCCGAGAGCGAGACAGACCGACAGCATGTCGATCCGGCCGAGCCTGGCCAGGGGCCGTTCGACCGGGCCGATCCACTTGGTCTCGCGGTCCTCGAAGACGAAGTCGAGGAAGATCATCAACAGGAACATCCCGCCGAACGCGGCGATCGACGGATGCGCGTCGGTGACGAGTCGCTGATACCGCTCCTTGTCGGTGAGCGCGAGGTGGACGGCCTCGGACGGCGCGAGCCGCGCGCTGACGGTGACGATGACGACGGGGAAGAGCAGCCGCATGCCGAAGACGGCGATCAGGATGCCGATGGTGAGGAAGATCTTCTGCCAGAAGGCACTGAGCCGCTTCAGGATGCCGGCGTTGATCACCGCGTTGTCGAAGGACAGCGAGACCTCCAGAACGGCGAGGATGGCGACCAGTCCCAGAGCCGTCCAGCCGTCGTACAGCACTCCGGCGACCAGGCCGAGGGCCGTGACGGCGAAGGCCCAGCGGAATGTCCTCAGCAGCACGCTGCACTCTCCGCTCTCTCGTCGCGCCCGTCACCGGACGACGGGCCTCCTTCCCGTGCCCCGCGCGGGAGTCAGCGGCGCCGGCGGCGTACGAGGCGGCGGAACGCCCTCGGCCCGCCGGCCGGCGCGGGCAGTGCGCCTGCCACCGCGTCGGCCAGCAGGGAACCGACGGTTTCGGCCGCGCAGGCACGGTTGGCACCGATGCCACCCGAGGGCCCGCGTTTGATCCAGCCGACGACATACGTACCCGGCCTGCCGGTCACCCGGCCGTGCTCGTGCGGCACGGTCCCAGTGGCCTCGTCGAACGGCAGCCCCGCCTGGGCCACCCCGCGGTATCCGACCGCCCGCAGGACAAGACCGGCCGGAATCTCCAGCTCACCGGTGCCGCCGGTGACGCGCACGGCCCGGGTGCCGTCCTCCCCGCACACCGCCACCGGGGAGGAGAGGAACCGGAACACGATGCGCCGCTGCCGTCCTTCCGCACCAGGCGACAGGGACCAGTCGACGGCTTCCCGTGCCACGCCCCGCAGCACCGCCGCCTTGTCGTCCGGGCCGGCGGAATCGATCGCCCCGCCGATGCGGGGATCGTGGTCGTCGACGAGCAGGTCCACGCCCGGGAGGTGCTTCAGGGCGAGCAGCTCCGGCCTGGTGCACGCCGCGTGCTCCGGGCCGCGGCGCCCGAGCAGCACCACCTCGCGCACCTTGCTGCGGCGCAGCTCCGCCAGCGCGTGACCGGCGATCTCGGTGCCCGCCAGCCCCCCCGGGTCCGACACCAGGATCCTGGCCACGTCGAGCGCCACGTTTCCGTTGCCGACCACGACGACCCGCTCGGCCGACAGGTCGACGGCGTCCGCGGCGACCTCCGGATGCCCGTTGTACCAGGCCACGAAGGTGGTCGCGGAGACGCTGCCGGGCCGGTCCTCGCCCGGGATGCCGAGCCGCCGGTCCGTGGCGGCGCCCACCGCGTAGATCACCGCGTCGTGGTGGGCGGCGAGTTCCTCCGCCGTGATGTGGGTGCCCACGTCGAGGCCCAGATACATCCGCACCCGCGGATGGGTGTGGAAGCGGGCGAAGGCCTCGCCGGCCTTCTTGGTGGCCGGGTGGTCCGGCGCCACGCCGTACCGGACGAGCCCTCCGGCGACCGGCAGCCGGTCGATGAGCGTGATCTCCGACCGCGTGTGCAGCAGCAGGTCCTTGGCGGCGTACATGCCGGCCGGACCGGTGCCGACGACGGCGACGCGCAGCGGCCCGAAGTCCGAGGGCAGTACGCGGTCGAAGGTCGGTTCGCCCCAGGCGTGGAAGACCGGGCTCGGACCCGGCGGTTCCTGCGCCGCCTTCTCCGCCGGCTCGGAGGACCGCTCGAAGTGGGCCGCGTTGATCCGCGCGTACTCCCGCTGCGCGCCCGTCAGCCGGTCGACGGGCAGGATGGCGTCCACCGGACAGGCGTCGGCGCAGGCACCGCAGTCGATGCAGCTCTTCGGGTCGATGTACAGCATCTCCGTGCTGCCGAAGGACCGTTCCTCGGGTGTGGGGTGAATGCAGTTGACCGGGCAGACGGACACACAGGTGGCGTCGTTGCAGCAGGTCTGGGTGATCGCGAAAGCCATGGTCGTCCGCTCCGCCGAAGGCCGGAATCGAGGTGGGGGCTGAAGGGTGTCAGATGAGGTTGGCGCGCTTGTAGAAGTGGAGCGCGGGCCCGGTGAGCAGGCCCACCGAGGCCAGGAACTCCATCAGGCCCGAACAGCTCGCGCGCATCATCGACTTGTGGTGCTCGTTGGCCTTCGCCTCGCGGACCGCGCGTTCCTCGTCCAGACCGGCGTTCGCGTAGACCTTCCGGTTCACCATGCTGGTGACGATGACATAGGCCGCGACGGCGATCAGGAGGGAGTGGACCTGACGGCGTACGCGCCCGGCGCGCGCGAGGTGCCTGCGCGTCTCCTCGCGGGCGAACTTCATGTGCCGCGACTCCTCGACGACATGGATGTTGTTGATGGTGCGGACGAAGGGGACGACCCGCTCGTCGCGCATCCAGTCGCGCTGCATGACGTCGAGGACCTCCTCGGCCACCAGGATCGCCGCGTACGCGGCCTCCCCGAAGGCGACCGTCTTGAAGAGCCGCCCCAGTTCGACCGCGATCCGGTGCGGGCGGTAGGCCGGGGCCCCGAGCTTCTTCGCGCCGCGGGCGAACATGATCGAGTGCCGGCACTCGTCGGCTATCTCGGTGAGCGCCCACTGGACGGTGTCGTCCGTCGGGTCCTTGGCGTAGATGTCCCGCAACACCATCTGCTGAAGGATCATCTCGAACCAGATGCCGGTACTGGCGACGGACGCGGCCTCCTGGCGGGTCAGCGCCTTGCGCTGCGCCTCGGTCAACTCCTCCCAGTACGCCGTTCCGTAGAGCGTGCTCCACTCCGGGCTGGCGCCGTGGAAGCCGGTGTCGAGCGGCGTTTCCCAGTCGACCTCGGTGAGCGGATCGTAGGAGAGCTGCGCGGACGAGTCGAGCAGCCGCCGGGCTACGCCGTCGTCGTAGGGCTGGTTCGTGCCCTCCGACGGGGAGGTGCTGATGGCCATGCTGAGGCTCCTCGAGTCGACTCCATGCACCATTACCACGGGTAACCCCCGCGCTTGCTGACGAACCTTATAGCAAGAGGAGCCGGGTTCCTACCCCCAAGTAGCAGTCGGAGTCGACGCGGGAGCCCAGGTGCGCCGCCCAGGTCAGTCGACGCCGCTGGGAGTGGGCTGCGGCGTGCGGCCGGCCAGGACTTCCTGGAGCCGCTGCGTGCCCTGCTCCACGGCGGCCGTGGTGGTCTCGTGAGCGGCGCCGTCGAGCCCGCCGTTGGTGACGGTGATCGCGTTCTCGCCGATCTGCACGACGGCGACGTCCAGGGTGAGGGTCACGGGCTCACCGTCGCTGGAGCCCTTCACCGTCACGGTCAGACCCTGCCGGGCGTCGCCCTCCTCGGGCAGCGACGCCTCGACGACCTGGACGGTGCGGTCCTCGTTGTCGCCGCCGGTCAGGGTGAACTGGTCGCAGGTGTCGGGAAGCGACCTCAGCCACGTCATCGACTCGTCGAGGTCCGCCTTCTCGTAGGCGGCGACCTGGTAGAGCAGCCGGGAGTCGCCCTGCTGGAAGCCGTTGAGCGCCGACGCCCCGGACGGGCGGCCCAGCAGGGTCTCGTCGTAGAGCGAGTCGACCAGACGCTGACAGTCCGCCGCGTCGCTCCTGCCCTCGATGAACGCGGCCACGTCGACCTGTCCGACGAGCAGGGAGTCCTTCCAGTCCTGAGGGTTCCTGACCTGGGTCCAGTCGTCCTCGATGTCGGCCGCGGTGATCAGCGCGTTCCGCGCGCCGGTCTCGGTGAGTTCGGCGGCGGGTGACGTCGTGGGGGACGTCGTGGGTGACGTGGTGGGCGAGGTGGTCGGCGACGGTGACGTGGGTGGGGTGGTCTGCGCGGCGGCCCGCTCGACCGCCGTGGTGGCGGCCCCCTGCTCGGGTGGCGCACCGTTGTCCGCGCTCGAACAGGCAGCCGTGGCGAGCAGCGTCCCGGTGCCCAGCACGGCGGCCAGGACGCGGGACGAGCGGACGATCGAGCGAGGGGTGGTCACGAATGCCTCCTGAGAACCGGTACGACCGCCCCCGGCGCCGACCTGCCGTGGGCGTCTCCTTCCCTTGCTCCTCCCACGGCACCACCGGTCCGGCCGGGCGACCAGCGCAGTTGGGGCATACAGGTGAGAACCGTCCCCAAGGGGCCTCCCGGTCCGCGTCGCGGGACACGTCACCCGGGCCGGTGCGCTGTCGGGCGCCTCCCCGAAGACGCTGATACGTTCCGTTTCCTACGGCTTGTCCCGGAAAGGAAGCCAGCCACGTCCCCCACCGACAACGGGCCCGTGCCCCCCTCCGCGGCGGTCAGCCGCCACCCGACCCTGTTCCGTGCCGCCATGCGCCGGCGCAATCCGCGGCTGCGCCGGTCGGACATCACGGTGACGGACGAACGGGCGGTCAAGCGCGCGGTGAAGGCAGCTTCCCTCGGCAACGCCATGGAGTGGTTCGACTTCGGCATCTACGCCTATCTGGCGGGCACCATCGGCCGGGTCTTCTTCCCCTCCGGAAGCGACACCGCGCAGTTGCTGTCGTCCTTCGCCACCTTCGCCGTCGCCTTCCTGGTGCGTCCTCTCGGCGGCATGGTCTTCGGGCCGATGGGTGACAAGGTCGGCCGCAAGAAGGTGCTCGCGCTCACGATGATCCTCATGGCGATCGGCACGGCCGCGATCGGCATGCTCCCCACGTACGCGGCCGTCGGTTTCTGGTCCCCGCTGCTGCTCATCGTCTTCCGGCTGCTCCAGGGATTCTCCACCGGCGGCGAGTACGGCGGCGCCTCTACCTTCATCGCGGAGTACGCCCCCGACAAGCGGCGCGGCTACTTCGGAAGCTTCCTGGAACTGGGCACGCTGGCGGGGTACACCGGCGCGGCGGGCCTGGTCACGGCGCTCACCACCTGGCTCGGCACCGACACGATGGACGCCTGGGGCTGGCGCATCCCGTTCCTGGTGGCCGGGCCGCTGGGCATCGTCGGCATCTACCTGCGGCTGAAGCTGGACGACACTCCGGCGTATCTGAAGCTGGAGCAGGGCAATGTCCACATCACCGAGGCCGCGGACTCGGTGGAGACCACCGCCCACGGCGACCTCGCCAAGATCTTCCGGGAGTACTGGCCGACGCTGGTGCTGTGCATCGCCCTGGTCGGCGCGTACAACATCACCGACTACATGCTGCTGTCGTACATGCCGACGTACCTCTCGGACGAGCTGCACTACAGCGAGACCCACGGACTGCTGATCCTCGTGGCCACCATGGTCGTGCTGATGCTGATCATCAATCAGGTGGGGCGGCTGAACGACCGGTTCGGCCGCAGGCCCCTGCTCATGACCGGCATGCTGGGCTTCTTCTTCCTGTCCGCCCCGGCGTTCCTGCTCGTGCGGCAGGGCAGCCTGCTCGCGGTGTCGGCCGGCATGCTGACGCTCGGCCTGTCGCTGGTGTGCCTGCTCGGCACCATGTCGGCGGCGCTGCCGGCCATGTTCCCGACACCGGTGCGCTACGGCTCCCTGTCGGTCGGCTACAACCTCTCCGCGTCGCTGTTCGGCGGCACGACACCCCTGGTCATCACCGCCCTGATCGACGTGACCGGCTCGGACATGATGCCGGCCTACTACTCGATGGCCGCGGCCCTGGTCGGTGTCGTCGCGGTGGCCTGCATGAAGGAGACGGCGCAGCAGCCGCTCGACGGTTCACCGCCCTCCGTGCAGACCGAGGAGGAGGCGGCGGAGCTGGTGCAGGCGCAGGCCCCGACACCGAAGTTCTGAGCGCCCGTTGCCCTGTGACCCCACCGCGCGACGACGGGCACGGCGGGAAGTGCCGCGTTAGCATGCGTGCCATGTCGGACTCGCGGCCTCACCCGGAACCCTTCACCCCGCGGACCGAGTCCGCGACGCTCGACGACCTCCGCGCACGGCTGCGTGCGACGCGCTGGCCGGACACGCCCGAGGAGGCCGGCTGGTCGCTCGGGACCGATGTCGCCTACCTGCGGGAGCTCACCGCCTACTGGGCGGACGGCTTCGACTGGCCGGCCCAGGAGGCGGCACTCGCCCGGCTTCCCCGCTTCCGCGTCCGGCTCGGCGGCCTCGGCATCCACTTCGTGCACGCCAGGGCGGTCGCGCCGGCCGGCCCCGTCCTGCCGCTGGTCCTCAGCCACGGCTGGCCCGACTCGTTCTGGCGCTACTCCAAGGTCGTCCCGCTGCTGACCGATCCCGGCGCCCACGGAGCCGACCCCGCCGACGCGTTCGACGTGGTCGTACCCGACCTGCCCGGCTACGGACACTCCGACCGGCCGAGCGGCCCGCCGCTCGACTCCATCGCCGTCGCCGGCCTGTGGGCCGAGCTCATGGACGTCCTCGGCTACCCGAGGTTCGGCGCGGCGGGCGGGGACCTCGGCAGTCATGTGAGCCGTTACCTCGCACTCGACCACCCCGACCGGGTGGCGGCCGTCCATCGTATGGACGCCGGTCTGCCCGTCCTCACCGGCGACCCGGCCGATCTCACGGCCGAGGAGCGCGCCTGGTTCGACGAGGTCAGGGCCTGGGGCGCGAGCGAGGGCGCCTACGGCGCCGTGCACCGCACGAAGCCCCAGACCGCCGCGTTCGGACTCACCGACTCGCCCGCCGGGCTGGCCGCGTGGATCGTCGAGAAGCTCCGAGCATGGAGCGACTGCGGCGGCGACATCGAACGGAGCTTCACGAAGGACGAGATCCTCACCAACGTCACGCTCTACTGGCTCACGGGGACGATCGCGTCGTCGATGCGCATGTACCACGCGAACGCCGCCATCCCGCCCGAGCAACTCGCACGCCGGGTCGAGGTGCCGTCCGGTTTCTCGCTCTTCCGCGGTGACGTCGTCCGCCCGCCCCGCGCGTGGCTCGAACGCACGACGAACGTCGTGTACGTGAACGAACCCGCGCGGGGCGGTCACTTCGCACCGTTCGAGGAGCCCGAGGCCTACGCGGAGGAACTGCGCGCGTTCTTCCGCCCCTACCGGACGGCGACGGGCTGACGACACCCTACGGGCGCGGACTCACAGCCCGGAGACCTTGCTGCTCGCCGAGACCTCGTAGACGAGGGTGACCGTGCGCCGGCCGCCGGGGGCCAGCGGGACGTCCCAGCGGACGATGCCGTCCTCGTCGATCGTGTCGGGCGCGGGGGAGCAGGCGTCGCGGCGCAGCCGCACCTCCACCGCCGAGACCTCGGAGACCGGGACGCGCTCCCGGACGACGATCACCCGGTCGCCGTGCTCGCCCGGCGCGGAGAACCGGGAGAGGTGCAGCCGCACCGTGCGGGTGAGGACCGTCCGTTGAGTGAGTCCGGTGGTGTCACGGGTCTCCTCGGTGTGCCGCACGACCCGGTGGTCGTCCCGGCTGCCGAAGGCGAGCTCGACGGGGGCACTGGGGGCGGTGAAGTCGAGGGTGCCGCGTCCGCCGAAGCCGCTGCCGCCGATGAGGTCGACGGGCCCGGCGAGCAGCGCGTGCCCGGACAGGTTGTCGAACCGCACCACCTGACTGACCAGGGTCGACAGCTCGGGCGAGCAGGCGTACTCACTGCGGGCCGGCGAGGTGAAGGAGGAGAGCGGAACCCGGTGGGCACGGCCGTCCGAGGGCACGGAGACGGGCGCGGGGGAGTGGAGCACCCGTACCTCGCCGCCGTCGTCCACTCCCGGCAGCCCGAGCACGGGGGCGGGCCCCAGGTCCGCGATCTCCTCCTCCCGCAGATCGACGTGGACGGTGCGGCGCTCCGCCGCGGAGCGATCCTCCAGCGTCAGCCGGTCCTCGCCGAGCCGGGGCGGTTCCGTGGCCCGCGCGGAGCGGGCCGTCGACAGGGTCAGCCGTACGTTCGACCAGTCCTCGCCCGTGCGCTGCCAGACCGTCGCCTCCGTGTCCAGCGTGAGGGAGTCCCCGTCGAGTACGGCCCGATAGGCGGGGCGCCACAGCGCGCACGGGGTGAGGTGGCTCAGACGCAGCTCGGCCGGCCCGGTGGCCGCGGCATGGACGGTCAGCTCGATGTGGCCGACCAACTCGGTGGGTCGCGTCTCGGAGAGCTCCAAGGCCCGCCGCGTCTCAAGGAGTTCGGAGGCGACGGCGGTCAGCCGGGCCTCCACGGCGCGCAGTTGCTCGCCGTGCTCTTCGCGTTCGCCGTCCACCCGGTCCAGTTCCCGGGTCCAGCGGTCCCGTTCGGCCTCCCCGAAGCCGGCGCCCTCGCCGATCTCCCGCAGCAGATCGGCGGCGAGACGGCCGAGCAGATCGCGCCGGGCGTGCAGCCGGTCACGCCGCTGCTCCAGGTCCGTACGCTCCTCGCCCAGGGCCGTCAGATGGCGGCGCAGGGCGGAGTCGTCCTCGGCGGGCTTGGGCCCGCGCGGGGTCCACGTGCGCACGATCCGCACGTCCAGCACGGTCGCCGGGTGGTCGGCCGTCAGCTCGGCATGGAGGGTACGGTCGACCGCCGTCGCGCCGACCGGACCGAGCCGCAGCCGCTGGGTGCCGGCCCGCAGCTCCAGCACGGTGGTGCGCTCCACGTGGGCCCGGTCCTCCGTACAGGTGACGGCGGTGACGGGGAGGGGGATGGGCTCGGAAGAGGTGGACATGACTGTGTCAGCTCCTGCGGTTGCCGCCGGTCAGGGCCTTGCCGGCCGGGATGCGGATGTCGTAGCCGCCGTCGAGGGCGGCGGTGCCGCCGGCGGGCAGCTCGATCCGCCACAGGCGGGTGCCGGGCTCGTGGTGCTCCGGGCCCGCGCCCTCCTCGGGCGCCGTCCAGTCGGCCCGCTCCTCGATCCGGACGTCCGGGTCGGAGGTGACGGGCACGCGCTCGCGCACCTCGACGGAGACGGGCACCGCGAGCCGGTTGGCCAGCTCCACGTGGACGCGGTGCTCCAGCACGGTGACGTTGTTGCGCAGACCCGAGGTCGACTCGTGCAGATTCGTACGGCGGGTGACCCCGATGGCCTCGGCCGGCCCGAGCCCCACCCGGCACACACCGCCCGGGGCGAGGGTGGGCAGGGCGGTGGTCAGCACGTAGTCCTCGTCCACCCCGACCTCCACCGGGCCGGCCAGCAGGGCCTGATCGGTGGCGTTGGACAGCACCAGCGTCGTGTACACGGTCTGCTCCACGGACGGTACGCAGATGTACTCGGTGCGCAGACCGACCGGGATCTCGCCGACGGTGACGGTGTGCCAGGTGCCGTCCGAGGGAATGTCGGCGGGGGCGGCGGCGTCGAACCGGTGGTCGAAGGACCCCGCCGACTCACGGGGCCGCACGGCGTGTCCGGGAAGGCGCAGCGCGGCCACCGTCTCGGCGCGGCGGCGGTACTCGGCGGTCACCGGGTCGAAGCCGGCGCCCGGGAACAGCCTGCCCCGGCGACCGTCCGGCTCCTCCGGGCCGCACAGGACGAGCGCGGTGTAGTCGAGTTCGGCGCCGTCCGGCTGGGGAGGACCGGCCGCGGGCGCCGTCGGTGCGGACTCGACGGGAGCCCCGGGCGCCGGGGGTGGTGCCGCCCCGGGAGCCGCGGGTGCCAGTGGGGCGCGGGCGGCCGCGGGCCGGGCGCCGGTACGGGGCTTGCCGCGCGGCGGGGACATGGACGCAGGCGCGGAGGCAGCGGGGGCACCCCCGAAGGCCGCCTGGGGGAAGGGGCCCTCCGCGCCACCGGGCATGGGAGGCGGGGCGGGCGGCCCGCCGTAGGCCGGCGGTGCGGGCGCGGGCGGCAGGGGAGCGGAGCCGGCTACGGCCGCCGAGCGTGAACCGCCGGTGTCGGGCCGGGGACCCGCCGTGTCGAAACCGGCGAAGAGGTCGGTCAGCCCGGCCGGTGGTTCACGCCAGCCCGAAGGGGCGGGAGCGGGCTGGCTGCGTCCGATCCGGACCGAGCGGAGCCGGGGCAGATCGGTGCGCCGGCGCAGGTCGGCGGTGGCCAGGGCGATCCGCACCCCGGTCCAGTCCTCACCCGTGCGCTGGGCGACCGAGGCGCGCAGCAACAGGCTTCCCGAGCCCTCGCCCTGACGGTGGGTCAGGCGGTACGTGGGCACCCAGACCGCGCCGGGCACCCCGTACTCCACCTCCACCTCCACCTCCGCGTCGCCCGCGCCGTCGAGTGTGAGGACGGCGCACGACGAGCGGGCCACGTGGGCCGACGGAGCGTCGTCGGAGGCACGGGAGAGCCTGTCCTCCGCGACGACGAGCTCGTGCTCGACCTGGCGCAGCTCCTCCTCCAGTTCGCTGAGTCGGCGGTGCAGCCCGGTCAGGCGCTCGTCGACGAAGTCGGAGAGCTCCAGCCAGGCGTCGACCGGGGTGCGGCGGTGCGGATCGTCCCGTCGGCGGGCCGGCGGCACCGGACGCAGCGCCCCGACCTCCTCGATCAGGCCCAGTTGCCGGTCACGGCGGCCCCGCGCCGCCGCACAGTCGTCGAGCAGCCGCTCCACCTCGCGCTGCAACTCGTCGCGCAGCTCCGTGTCGAGGGCCTCGGCCTCCACCTCAACCCGGGCCTCGGTGACGCGTGCTCCGGACGCACCGACGACGCGGGCCCGCAAGGACTGCGGGTCGAGCGAGCGGGGGAGTCCGGCCACCCGTACCCGTCCGTCCGGCGGCACGGTGCCCCGGGCCAGGCGACGGCAGAGCGCGCCCTGCGCGTACACCACCACCGAATCGAGTGCCGACGCCCACCTCGGTGCCGTCCCTGCCGTCATGCGCTTCCCCACCCCGCCGTCTCGTGCCGAGGGCAGCCTACGCCGTGGCGCACGGCTGATCACCCCGATCCGTCACCTCGGGCCGGCCGCCGCCACACGCCGTCTCACCAGATCAGACACCAGTAGGCGCCGTGGTGTCCGATGCCGATACGGCTGTTCCACGGAACCAGGCCGGGATCCGGCTGCCCCACGGCCGCCATGGCGCAGACGGGGTCACCGACCCGCCCGGCGGCGGCCATTCGTCCGGCGGCGGCCGTCGCGGCCGACGAGGTGTACCACGTGGTGGTCACCCGTTTGCCGACGCCGCTCGTCGGTGTCGGTGTCGTGCGCTGCCGGGTGGGTGACGCCGGCGCGGAGGTCCTGACGGGCGGCGGCGACACATGAGTCGAGGGTTTGGGGCGGGTCGTCGGCGTTCGCGCCGAGCGCGAGTCCGAGGGCGCAGGTGTCGCGGCGGGCGGCGGGTGCTTGGGGGTGGCGGACCGGGGCGGGGGCTCGGGCGTCGCGGACCGGGGCGGGTGCTTCGGCTCCGCGGTCCGTGCCGGCGGCTTGGGCGCTGTGGATCGCTTCGGTGCCGGCGGCGACGCCGGTCTCGTCTTCGGGGGCCGGGCGGCCGACGTGCCGGTCGCGGTCGGGCGGGCCTCCGGCCGGCGGCTGTGCGGTGCCGGCTGACTGGCCGGCCGCCGGGTCGCCGGTGCGGGCTGCTCGGCCGTCCGTTTCGGGGCGGGCGGTACCGGCTGCGTCGCCTGCTCACGGGTCGGCCGGCCCGGCTCGGTGGTGGGCCGTTGGCCGGGCGGTACCGGCTGGGTCGTCTGCCCCCGGCTCGGTGGTGCGGGCTCGGTCGTGGGCCGTTGGCCTGGCGGCACCGGGCGGCTCGTCGGCCCCTGGCTCGGCGCGGTCGGCTGACGGGGCCGGGACGCGGTCGGCGTGGGAGACAGCGTGCGGGGCGGCGTTCCCGGTGCCGTGGTCGACGGCTCCGTTTCGAACGTCCACGACGGCAGCGGGTTGAGCGTCGGAAGGGACAGGTCGTTCGTGGCCGAGGGCTCGGGCCGGGGTGTGCCGCCGTCCTGCCCGACCAACACCCACACACCGATGCCGCCGAGGACGAGCACGGCGGCGCCGCCCGCGATCCACGGGGCACGCCGGGGTGGGCGTCGGTGACGGTTCATGGTCTCACTGTCCTACGGGACCTGGCGGGGTGCCTGTCGCGTCGGGCTGGATGCCGTGCCACCCGTCAGGTCGGTCCGCCCGTCCGGGTGACGCGCACGGTGTGCGGGGCGGGGTCCCGTCAGCCCCGTGCGTCGACCTCGCGCCAGAAGGCGTCGACGCGGGCGTTGAACACCTCGGGCGCCTCTTGGAAGGGCTGGTGCGCCTCTCCCGGCAGCACTTCGAATCCGGCGCCCGGGATCCTCTCCGCGACTTCCCGGCCGAGGCGTGGTGGCGTGGCGATGTCCAGCTCTCCGGCCAGGACGAGCGTCGGCACGGTGATCTCCGCGAGCCGGTCGAGCGTGTCGTGGCCGCCGAACCCGGCGAGCTGCCGCTGGAAGGCCTCGGTGGACTGGGGGTGGGGGAAGGCCAGCGCCTCGTCGATGATCCGGTCGACCGTTCCGTCCGCGTGCGCACGCGGTGTGTAGACCCACAGGTAGAACGCCTCGAGCATGGCCCGCTCGCTCGGGGCGCGCTCGGCCATCCAGTGCCAGAAGCCCGTCATGGTGCGGAAATAGGCGTCCGGCCGGGCGCAGGTGCTCATCAGGACGAGACTGCGGACGAGTTCCGGATGGCCCAGTGCCAGTTCCTGGGCGATGAAGCTGCCCCCGGAGAAACCGGCGACGTGGGCGTTCGGGACGTCCAGCGCGCGCAGGAGTGCCGCGGCGTCCTCGGCCATCCGGGGCACCGAGAGCGGCCCGTCGGGCAGCGGTGTGCGTCCGGCACCGCGGTTGTCGAAGGCGGTCAGGCGGTAGCGGTCCGAGAGCCCGTCGAGCTGTGACTGCCACGCCTCGGCGACATCGCCGAGCCCGGCGATGAGGAGGACGTCGGGACCGGTGCCCCGACGCTCGACCCAGAGGTCGACGCCATCCGCATTGATCATTTCGCCCACGTCCAGCCTCCCGGCCCGCGCTCGGCTTCCACGCCTCGCCCCACGGTCTCACAGCCCGTCGGGGCCGGCCTTACCTGACAGGTCATCGCGCCCCGACCCTCCCGGGTGCCAGGATCACGGACGTACGGAGTCGAACGGACCGGAGAGGACACCATGCCCGCCTACGCCATAGCCCATTTGCAGCCGGCCGCACCGCACCCGGATGTCGTGGAGTACATCGAGCGCATTCCCGCCACCTTCGAGCCGTACGGCGGCCGTTTCCTCGTGCACGGCACGGAGCACGAGGTGAAGGAGGGCACCTGGCCCGGGCATGTCGTGGTGATCGGCTTCCCCGGGATCGCGGAGGCGCGGACCTGGTGGGACTCGCCCGCCTACCAGGAGATCGCCCCGTTGCGCTCCCGGCACATCGAGGGGGACATCATCCTGGTCGAGGGCGTGCCCGACGGCTACGACTCCGCCGCCACGGCGAAGGCCATGCGGGAGACGTTGTCCGCCGACTGAGTCGAGGAAGTCCGGCACGGCGACGGGGCCGGCACCGTTCGGTGCCGGCCCCAGCGGCGGTCGGGCCGCCGTGCCGCGTGGTCAGCAGCTGAGGTTGCCGCCGGGATCGACGCCGAGGAGGCCGGCGAAACGCGTGTAGTTGTCGATGCGGCTCTGCACCTGTGCCGGGTTGCCGCCGTCGCACTCGAGGCTGCCGTTGATGGCACGAATGGTCTCGCCGAACCCGGCGCCGTTCACCATGGCGTCGTGCGGTGTCATCGTGCCGGGCCCGCTCTGGGTGTTCCAGTACCACAGGCCCGTCTTCCAGGCGACGGACGCGTCGTTCTGCACCAGGTCGGGGTTGTTGAGCAGGTCGACGCCGAGGGCGTCACCGGCGGCCTTGTAGTTGAAGTTCCAGCTCAGCTGGACCGGTCCGCGACCGTAGTACTTGTCGTTGCCGGCGGGGCAGCCGTACGGCTGGGTCGCGTCGCAGTAGTGCGGGTAGTTGGCGGTGTTCTGCTCGACGACATGGACGAGCCCGCCGGTCTCGTGGCTGACATTGGCGAGGAAGGCGGCGGCCTCCTGCCTCTTCACGGTGTCGCTGCCGGTGTTGGTGAAACCGGGGTAGGCGCTGAGCGCGGCGGTGAGCCCGCTGTAGGTGTAGAAGGGGTTCCGGTTCGGGAACATGGCGTTGAACTGCGCCTCGCTGACCACGAATTCCGCGGCGGCGGTGTGCCGGTCGGTCTTCTGGGCCGTGGCCGTCGGGGCCAGCGCGAGGGTGCAGAGGGCAGCGGCCGCGCCGGTGGCGGCCAGCAGTGGGAGGGTGCGGGGGTGCACGATATCGGCTCTCCTGCTCGGTGGTGGGGGGAAGACGCGCGCGTCGTGACCGGGCGGCGGTCTCCTGTCAGCCGCCGACGTTGACGTCGATGCAGGCGTAGAAGGCGTTGGTGGTGTCAGCCACGTTCCAGACGGCGAGGACCTTCTGCTGTCCGGTGAGTCCGCCGAAGTCGACCTGGTGGTTCACCACTTCGCCCGGCTGGGCCCCGCCGTCGTCGAACACGGCGATCCGCTGACCGCCGACGTAGTACTCCCAGGTGCTGGTCGCGTGGCGTGCGGTGAGCTTCCACGAGAAGGTGGTGTTCTTCGGGACCGGTGTGACGGTCCAGCCCTTGCTGTCGTCGTCCAGTTCGGCGAAGCGGCTGTTCCCGCCGCTGCAACTGCTCAGCCCCTTGGGGCCTTCGACGCTCTGCGGTTCGTAGGTGATGTCCCCGCAGGAGACCGTGCCCGCCGCGCACTGGGCCTGGCGGCTGGGCGGATCGGAGATGTAGCCGTGGGCGCTCGCCGACGAGGCGGGGAGGCTTACGGCGACCACGGGGGCGAGAGCCGCGCCGATCAGCGCGGCGGTCTTCTTGCTGGTACGCATGAGGAACTCCTTCACATCGGATCGTCCCCGGGGCGTGCGCGGTCAGGGATGTGGGGGACCGCGCACGCGACGGGACGACCGCTCGTGGGTGGGGCCAAGAGGCGCGAAGGTGGCGCGCACTCACCGTCCTCGCGGGGAAGTGGTCGGGGCCCGCGAAGGATCAACTCACAAAGCGGAGCGGTGAGTTCTGTTGGACTAGACCATACAAGCGGTAAGCGTGACCCTGTCAAGAGTGGGCGACGGCGTGCCCGGGGGCGTCTCGGCGGAGAAGGCCGGACAAGGACAGGGCGCCGGGCCCGAAGAAGACCAGGAGCAGGAAGCCCCAGCAGAACAGGGCCGGTGACAGGCCGCCGTTCTGAAGGGGGAACAGACCGTCCTTCTGGTGTTCGGTGAAGTACGCGAAGGCCATCGCACCCGAGCTGAGGAACGCCGCGCCGCGGGTCACGACCCCGAGGAGGATGAGGCAACCGCAGACGAGCTCGATCACGCCCGCGTACCAGAACGGCCAGTCACCCGTCGGGCTGGCCTTCCTGTCCAGTACGCCGAAGACCGTGGCGGCGCCCTCGCTGGTGAACAACAGGCCGAGGACAATGCGGAACAGGCCCAGAACGAGAGGCTGATGGCCGGCGAGCCGGTCGTTCAGGCGTGCGGTGCTCATCGTTGTGCACTCCTTGTATCGGTCGGTGCGGCACAGATGTGCCGCACCGGGGGTGACGCGGACGGGAGACGTCCGTCCTTCTCGTACGCAAGCGCTGGTCCGACGGTTCAGCCGCGGCACGCACCGGAACCGGAGCAGCGAGTCCCCGTATCTTTGACACGCACGGAGGACGGGTGCGCGGGTCATGCCGTCGGACCCTGGCGCGGGCGAAGGAGGCGGGGTGCCGGAGCGGAACATCGAGTTCGGCAAATACGGGGCTCGCGCCGCCACAACGTCGCCAGGTATCTGCTCGCACGCCTGAACCGCCGGGGCCGCGGCACCCGCGTCGAGTTCCACCCGCTCAACCAGTCCCAGGTCGACCGCCGGCGCCAGCGCGTGGTGTCGTTCCGCACTCTCAACGTGCGGCACTGGGACCGGATCGTCGACGCGTGGGCCAGGGAGGACGACCAGCTCCTGGACGACGCCTGGGTCAACGACGCCATGGTCGATCTTGGCTCCGAGTGGGGTCAGTACGAGTACGTCACCAACATTGGCTTCGCGGCCTGACCGTCGTCCGCGGCGGTACCGGAGCGCCCGGCCGAGTCCGCTTTCCTCGCGAACCAGCGATGCGGAATTCGCATGGTGTATGAGTGACGCCTGGTAGATTTGCTCTCATGGGTATGAGCCTCGACGAGAGGGTTCGGTCCGCGGTGGCGGCGCTCCTGCACGCGGCCGGGGAGTCGCAGACCGAGCTCGCCTCGGCCCTGGGAGTGAGCCAGGCACAGGTGAGCCGCCGTCAGTCGGGAACGGCGGCCTGGAGCCTGACCGACTGTGAGGCCGTCGCCGCGCACTACGGCATCGACGTCCTCGACCTCCTGGCTGGACCGACCCGGGCCGTGGAGGCGCTCCCCGTCGAGCGGCGCCGTGTTTCCGGCCGCCGGGTCGGCACCGTACGTCCCGCGGCCGTCGACGGAGGCCTGCGATGACTGACTTCGGTGCGATCGACGCGCTGCTCGCCGCGGCCAGGAAGGAGATTCCGCTGCGTCGCCCGACGAGCGGCGCACCCTGCGCGAGGAGCTGAACCTCTCGCGCGTCCAACTCGCCCGGGCCCTGGGCGTCAGCCCGTCGACGGTCGAGGGCTGGCAGTCCGGACGCGACCCGAGCGGCGATGTGCACGAGAAGTACGCGTACTTCCTCGAGGGAGCGAGGACGAAGCTGGCCGCCGGAGCCCACGCGGACCACCGGCCGTGCGGAGGCTTCCGGCCGCCGGCGCGGCCCCGAGCGCGGCGTGCGGGTCGTACCCGTGGGCCGTCGTCTGAGGACGGACGACGCGCCGGACCTGATCGGATCCGCGGTCGCCGCCGCCCTCGCCGAGCACTCCGGGGATGTGGAGGCGGCGACCGGGGCCTTGGTGAAGCGGGTGATCCCGGACGCGATGGCACTGCTGGACCACGCCATCGGCGACCACCACGACCGGCGCCGCGCCGGCGTGCACCTGATCACCCCGCCCGTCTGGGAACACGACGCCGTCCTGCCCAACCCGATCGGCAGCCGGGACGAGCCGGGGCCACCAAGGGCCTGCTGGAGAAGTTCCGCGTCGCGCTGAAGGACGCCCGGGACCGGGCGATCGCCGAGGGCGACGAGGTGACGCTGGAGTACGTCATGGCGATGTACTCGAAGTTCGTCTCCACCCTGGGGGAGTCGAACTACAACCGCGAGCTGTACCGCACCGACTGGATGCACCTCATCCGCTCCCAGGCCTTCGCGAACCTGTGGTGGAAGGCCCACCGCGCCGACGACGAGGGGCTGATGGTCGTCCGCGCGATGGGCACCGACGAGCTGCACGTCATCGGTGACTGGCGCGCCGTCTTCGCCGAGGGCCGCGGTGTCACCGAGGTGAAGATCAAGGACGTCTACGCCGTCGGCACTCCCGGGACGGCGGACCAGTGAGGCACCGCCCGTCGTCCTGAGGAGGAGCCGGCGCGCTCGGGGCGGGCCGGCAATTGCCCTCAGGCGGCCGCCCGGCCGTCGACGGGGACGTCCAGGCGGCCGGCCACGGTGGTGAGGGCCGTGCCGAGCGGCAGTGCGACCCGGGTGAGGGCGTACCGGTCGCCCCGGGTCGGGTCCCGGTTGATGATCAGGACCGGCTTGTCGGCCTGGGCGGCCTGGCGGACGAACCGCAGCCCGGACATCACTGTCAGTGAGGAGCCCAGGACCAGCAGCGCGGCGGCCTCACGGACCAGAGCGCGGCAGTGCTCGACCCGCCGCGGCGGGACGTTCTCGCCGAAGAACACCACATCCGGTTTGAGGATGCCGCCGCAGACGGTGCACGGCACCACGTGGAAGTCGCCGACCTGCGCGTCGGTGAGGTCGGCGTCACCGTCGGGGTTGATCCCGGCGGCGACCGGGTCGAAGCCGGGGTTGGCCTCCTCGAGCCGCTGGGCGAGTTCGCGCCGCGGGCTGAGGTCGCCGCAGGTCAGGCAGACGACCCGGTCCAGGCCACCGTGGAGTTCCACGACGTCCTCGCTCCCGGCGGCCTGGTGCAGGCCGTCGACGTTCTGGGTGATCACACCCGAGAGCAGGCCGTGTCGCCCGAAGGCGGCCACGGCCCGGTGCCCGGCGTTGGGGTGGGCACGCCCGAAGGTGCGCCAGCCCAGGTGACTGCGGGCCCAGTACCGGCGTCGGGCCTGCGCGCTGCCGGTGAAGTCCTGGTAGGTCATCGGGGTGTGCCGGGTCAGGCTCCCGCCTTCGCCCCGGTAGTCGGGGATGCCCGACTCCGTGGAGATGCCCGCACCGCTGAGGACCAGCACACCGCCGCCGCGCAGCGCGTCGGCGACCGGCTCGAGATCGGTGGTGCCCGGCGGCAGGTCCTCGGGAGGGGTCCAGCTCAGAGTGGGGCGCATGTGCATGCCGCAAGGGTACGGAACGCACCGGCCTCGGGGGCTGGAAGGAAAACAGTAGCCATGTACATAGTAGCTATGTATGGTTTATCGGGTGAGTGAAGCAGCGGAGAGCGCCACCGCGGGGTTCCTGGTCTGGCGCCTGTCGATGAAATGGCGGGTCGCCGTCGACCGGGCGGTCGCGCCCCTGGGTCTGACCCATGCCCAGTACGCGGTGATGGCGTCGTTGTACGGCATGGCGCGTTCCGGGCTGCGGCCCAGCCAGCGCCGGCTCGCCGACCACACGGGGCTCGAACCGTTGTACGTGTCCAAGCTGGCCCGTGCGCTGGAGGCCGCCGGGCTCGTCACCCGCACCCGCGACCCGGACGACCCCCGCGCCATGCAGCTGGCGCTCACCGAGCGCGGACGCGACGTCACAGGCCGCGCGATCACGGTGGTCCAGGGCCTGCTGGACCAGTTGCTGGCACCGCTCGGCGGACAGCACGGCCCGCGCACGCGCGAGTTCACCCGTGAGCTGGCGACCCTGCTGGACGTACCGCTCGATCCGCGCACCGACAACGACGAGGAGCAGCCATGACCATCACCGCACCCACGGTCAACGGCCGGGTCATCGCCCTGGCGCACTTCGCGGGGCGCGCCCTGCTGGAGGACGTACTGGCACGCCACGGCGTCACGTTCCACCAGAGCGTGACGCTCCGGGCCGTGGTGGCCGCGGGCGGGTCCATCGGCTCCGGCGAGCTCGTCGAAGACGTCACCGGCTCGCTGAAGGCCGACGCGTCGGTCGTACGCGGCTTCATCGAGGAGCTCACGGCCGCGAAGCTGCTGGAGGAGGACCCGGCGGAGGCCTCCCGGATACGGCTCACCGACGCCGGACGGGAGCTGTACGAGAGCTGCACGGCGGAGACCGCCGAGATCTCCGCCCGCCTGTACGCCGATATTCCGGCCGAGGACCTCGCCGTCGCGGGCCGGGTACTGGCACTGGTCACCGAGCGCGCGAACGCGGAACCGCCCCACAGCTGAGGGCCGCCCGGCCGATGGCCGTGCTCCGAACCGGTGGTATCGGCGTGACGGTACGGGCCCGGACCCCGAAGCCGCGACGACCGGTGCTTGTCCGCACCCAGGACAGCCAGAACACCATCGCGTTGCTCCAGATGCATGCTCATCGAGCAACTGCGCGGTCTGGAGCTCTTCCAGTGGTTCGTCCGCGCGCACCTGGAGTCGAGCGGCGGCAGGCTCAGCACCCGTGGCGCCACCACCGAGACCGGTGCAGCCGACCAGGCCGCGGACCAGGCACGCAAGCAGCCGTGACCGTCGCTTCCGGCGCGCCGCGCGGTCATACGCGGCCACGCGCGAGTTTGAAGCGTGCCAGCCCGTCCGCGAGGTCGATCAGCGGTTCGGGGTAGTCCAGCCGGGCCCGCCGCGCTTCCGGGAGCCGCCAGGGCTCGTGCACGGACCCCTGCGGCACGTCGCGCAGTTCGGGCACCCACCGGCGTACGTAGGCTCCCCGCGGATCGAAGCGTTTGCCCTGGACCACGGGGTTGAGGACACGGTGGGGCCGGGTGTCCGTGCCGGTGCCCGCGACCCACTGCCAGTTGAGCTGGTTGTTGACGATGTCACCGTCCACGAGCAGGTCCAGGAAGTGCCGGGCCCCGATCCGCCAGTCCACGTACAGCGTCTTGGTCAGGAAACTCGCCACCAGCAGACGCGCCCGGTTGTGCATCCAGCCCTCGTGCCGCAGTTGGCGCATCCCCGCGTCGACGACGGGGTAGCCGGTACGGCCCTCGCGCCACGCGGCGATGTCCTCGGCCGCCTCGTCCTCGCCCCGCCAGCGGTCGTGCCGGGTGCGGTAGTCCCGGGCGGACGCCTCGGGCCGGGCCGCCATCACCTGGTGGTGGAAGTCGCGCCAGCACAGCTGACGCACGAACGCCTCCGCCCCGGGGCCGCCCCGCACACGGGACCGCTGGACGAGCTCCACCGGCGACAGGGCACCGAAGTGCAGGTACGGCGACAGCCGCGAGGTCGCGTCACCCTCCAGGTCGTCGTGCCGTTCCTCGTACGCCGCCAGTTCCGCCCGCGCCCACCGGGCGAACCTGTCCCGCCCCGCCTTCTCCCCTCCGACGGGCAGGTCCGGTGAGGTGCCGGACACGGACCCGCGGGGCGGCAGCGGTTCGCCGCGCACCTCCTCGGGCACCCGCACCGTTCGCGGTGCCCGGAGGGGCTCGCGCAGTCGCTCGGCCGACCAGCGGCGGAAGTAGGGGGTGAAGACCGCGTAGTGGTCGGAGCCGGACGGGGTCACGGCCCCGGGTGCCACCGCCGTGATCACGCCGTCGTGCACCCGCAGGGCGACACCCTGTCCGCCCAGTGCGTCGCGCAGCCGGTTCTCCCGCCGTTGCGCGTACCCGGTGACACCGGCCGCGATGTGCACCTCCGTCGCACCGCACTCGGCGACGATCGCGCCGACCTGCGGGCCCACCGGCCCGGTGCGCACGACGAGCCGGCCGCCGCGTCGCCGCAGCGAGGTGTCGAGGTCCGTCAGGCAGTCGGCGAGGAAGGCGCGGCGGTTGGGCGCGTCGAAGCCCAGCTCGTGCACCCCGGGATCGCGGACGAAGAGGGGCACCACCTCGTCGGCCGCCGCGAGCGCCGCGTGCAGCGGCGGATGGTCGTGCAGCCGCAGGTCCGAGGTGAACAGGACGACCGCGCGCCTCATGTCGTCACTCCCGGTGATGTGGGTCCCCGGGCGCTCATGCCCTTGGCGGCGGCCCGGGAGATGTTGCGGGCCATACCGCCGAAGACGACGGAGTGGAACGGTGAGACGGCCCACCAGTAGGCGTGGCCGAGCAGCCCGCGCGGATGGAACAGGGCGCGCTGCCGGTAACGGGTGCGTCCCTCGGTGTCCACCTCGGCGTACATCTCCAGCCAGGCGAGGCCGGGCAGCCGCATCTCGGCGCGCAGCCGCAGCAGACGGCCCGGTTCGATCTCCTCGACCCGCCAGAAGTCCAGCGAGTCACCGACCCGCAGGCGTTCGGCGTCCCGTCGTCCGCGTCGCAGTCCGACCCCGCCGACGAAGCGGTCCAGCCGGCCGCGCGCCGCCCACGCCAGGGGGAAGGAGTACCAGCCGGTGTCGCCGCCGATGCCCTCGATGACCTTCCACAGCGCGGCGCGGGACGCGTCGACCGTCAACTGCCGCTCGTCCCGGTAGAGACTGCCGCCGGCCCAGTCCGGATCGGTGGGCAACGGGTCACTGGGGGCGCCGGGTACGGCCGCGGACGACCAGCGGGTCGCCACCTGGGCCTCCCGGACCCGGCGCAGCGCCAGTGCCACCGCCTCGTCGAAGGGCAGCGGCCGGCCCGGGGCGTCGGGTACGTATCGGGCGATGTCGTGCTCGTCGCAGACGACCTCGTGACGCAGCGACTCGGTCAGCGGCCGTGCGAGGGAGGCGGGCACCGGGGTGACGAGACCGACCCAGTGACTCGACAGCCAGGGTGTGAGGACCGGAACCGGAACGACGATCCGCCGGCTGAGGCCGGCGACGGCGGCGTAGCGGGCCATCATCTCCCGGTAGGTCAGGACGTCCGGCCCTCCGATGTCGAACGCCCGGTCGACGTCGGCCGGCATAGGGGCCGAGCCGACCAGGTAACGCAGTACGTCGCGGACTCCGATGGGCTGGGTGCGGGTGTGCACCCAGCGCGGGGTCACCATCACGGGCAGCCGCTCGGTGAGATGGCGCAGCATCTCGAACGAGGCCGACCCCGAGCCGATGACGACGGCGGCGCGCAGCACGGTGGCGGGCACCGGGCCGTCCAGGAAGACGCGTCCGACCTCGGCCCGCGAGCGCAGATGGGGGGAGAGGGAGGACTCGGGCACGCCCTTCGGGGTGAGACCGCCGAGGTAGACGATGCGGCGTACCCCGGCGGCGTGCGCCTGCTCGGCGAAGGTGCGGGCCGCGCGGCGGTCCGTGTCCTCGAAGCCCGGGCCGGATCCGAGGGCGTGCACCAGGTAGTAGGCGACGTCGACTCCGCGCATGGCCTCGGCGACGGAGCCGGCGTCCGTGACATCACCGCGGACGGTCTCGGCGTCCGGCGCCCAGGGGTGGTCGCGGAGCTTGCCGGGGGAGCGGGCCAGACAGCGGACCCGGTGGCCGGCCCCGAGCAGCTCCGGGACCAGCCGTCCTCCGATGTACCCGGACGCCCCGGTGACCAGGCAGTGCAGCGGCTCCGCGTCCCGTTGTCCGTCCGTCGTGGCCACGGGTTCCTCCCGGTGTCTCGTGCCGACGTCGCCCTCTGGTGTCCGATCATGGCCGCGGCGACGTGGCCGTGCCCGTCGCCGCGGCCGTTCGACACCCTCACCCGCGGTCCCGGAGGGGACGGCCACGCCGCGGCGAAAGGGGGGCGCGCATACGCCGAACAGGTCAACCGGGCTGTCGCTCAGCCACTGCCGACGTCGCGCGTCGTGGTCCTGTCCGGCGGGTTCCCGCTGTCCGCGGGTTTGCCGCCCTCGCGTGCCAGGGCGCTGGGCCACCAGGCGCGCGGACCGATGTCGAGCACCAGCGCGGGAACCAGGAGCGATCGCACGACGAGCGTGTCGAGCAGAACGCCGAAGGCCACGATGAACGCGATCTGGGCCAGGAAGGCCAGCGGGATCACCATGAGCGCCGCGAACGTGGCGGCGAGCACCACGCCCGCCGAGGTGATCACCCCGCCGGTGGTGGTCAGCCCGCGCAGTACGCCCTGCCGGTTGCCGTGCACGAGTGCCTCCTCCCGCACCCGGCTCATGAGGAAGATGTTGTAGTCCACGCCGAGTGCCACGAGGAACACGAACCCGTACAGCGGCACCGACGCGTCTGTGCCGCCGAAGCCGAGGAGGTGCTCGAAGACGAGCGTCGACACCCCGAGCGTCGCCAGGAAGTTGAGGGCCACGGTCGCGACCAGCAGGACCGGTACGAGCAGGGAGCGCAGCAGCAGGACCAGGATCAGCAGGATGATGCCGAGCACCACCGGCACGATGAGCGTACGGTCCTGGGCGGCGGTCTGCTGGGTGTCGTACTGCTGTGCCGTGTAGCCGCCGACCAGCGCGTCGGCCCCGGACACCGCGTGCACGTCGGCGCGCAGCCGCTCGACGGTCTCCTTGGCCGCGTCACTGTCCGCGGCGGCCCGCAGGGTGGCGTCGATGCGGACCCTCCCGTCGACGACCAGGGGCTCACCGGCTCCCGGCCGTCCGGACGCGGTGACGGCACCGGCCGATGCCACGCCCTCCGTTTCCCGTGCCGCGGCCGTCACCTGAGCGGTGCGGTCGGCGTCGGCGATGATGACGGCGGGGTTGCCGGAGCCGGCGGGGAAGTGTTCGCCGAGCGCCTGCTGGGCGGCGACGGAGGGCGCGTCGTTCACGAAGATCTCGTCGAGGGGCACTCCCTTCGCGGACAGCGACGGGGAGAAGGCCGCGCAGGCGGCGAGGACGAGAGCGGTCACCACCCAGGTGCGGCGCGGCCTGGCGTCGACCTTCGCGGCGACGCGATGCCACACCCCGTGCCCGTCGGCGGGCACATCCGGCGTCCTGGACCGCGCGGGCCAGTACGCGGTCCTGCCCAGCAGCGCCAGCGCGGCCGGCAGGAACGTCAGGCTGGAGAGCACGGCGCAGACGATGCCGATGGCGCCGACCGGGCCGAGGGCACGGTTGTTGGTGAGGTCACTGGCGAGCAGGGCCAGCAGCGCGAGCGCCACGGTGGCCGCGCTCGCCGTGATCGCGCCGAAGGAACCGCGGACGGCCGCCAGCGCGGCCGAGGGCCGGTCCTCGCATCGGGCGAGTTCCTCACGGAAGCGCGCGGCCAGCAGCAGCGCGTAGTCCGTCGCGGCGCCGATCACGAGGATCGACAGGATGCCCTGCACCTGTCCGTCGACCCGCAGCACGTCCCGGTCGGCCAGCACGTAGACCACCGCACACGCCAGGCCCAGGGCGAAGACGGACTGAAGGATGATCAGGAACGGCAGCAGCACGCTGCGGTGGACCAGCAGCAGGATCAGCAGCACGGCGACCAGCGCCACACCCAGCAGCAGACCGTCGATGCCCGCGAAGGCGTTCGACAGGTCGGCCTGGCTCGCCGCCGGTCCGGCCAGGTGCACCGTGGTGCCCGGCACGCCGCGCGCGGACTCGTCCACCTCGTCCAGGACGTCGCTCAGTTCGTCGCCGAGGTCGGGTTCCAACTGGACGACGGCCTGCAACGCCTGCCCGTCGTCGGAGCGCAGGGCGGGCGACGGAGCGCCGACGACCCCGGGCCGTCCGGTGAGCCCGTCGACCGCGCGGGTGGCGGCCGCGCGCTGGGCCTCGGTGACGTCGGCCCCGTCCGTCGTCCAGACGACGATCGCGGGCAGGGTCTCCGACTGGTCGAACGCCTCGCGGGCCTTGAGTACCCGGGTGGACTCGGCGCTCTGCGGCAGGAACGAGGCCTGGTCGTTGGTGGCGACCTCGCCCAGTTTGCCCGCGTAGGGCCCGAGCGTGCCGCCCACGCCGAGCCAGATCAGCAGCAGGGCCAACGGGACGAGCCAACGGGCCCGGCGTGGCGCGGATCTCACAGCTGATTCCCATCGTCACAGGATCGAGGATCGGAGGAAGTAAAGGTCAACGACAAAGTAAGCCGACGACAAAGTAAGCCGACGACAAAGTATCTCAATGATTGAGTGACCCTATACTGGGGGCATGCACGGGACCGACAGCCCCACAGCGCCTCTCCCTCCCGGGGACGACCCGACGGGCCTTCAGTCCTTCGCCGTCCTCCTCCGCCGGATGAACGGCGAGTTCAACCGCATCGCCCACGAGTTCGCCCAGGCGCAGGGACTGCATCTCACGGATGTGCAGGCCCTCGTCGCGATCCTCGACGCCGACCCCGACGAAGGGCCCATGACGCCCGGGCGGCTGCGCCGGCGGCTGGACCTCACCTCGGGTGCGGTGACCGCGTGCATCGACCGGCTGGAGAAGGCGGGCCACATCCGGCGCGTCCGCGCGGCCGACGACCGCCGTGTCGTCCACCTGCACTACGCGGAGGCGGCCAAGAGTGTCGCCAGGGACTTCTTCCAGCCCTTGGCGCGCGGTACCGACGCCGCACGAGCGCGCTTCCGTGACGAGGAGCTGATGGTGGTCGCCCGTTTCCTGGACGAGATGAACCGGGAGCTGGCCCTCCTGCGCAGCGGGCCCTCCGGGCGCTGAACGCGTCAGGGCGCGGACGGCTGGATGCACGCGTCGCGGCGCACCCCAACTCACGGCGGTGCGGCGGCCATTGACGGAGCCCTGTGACGTCCCTAGCATGACGCCCCGTCATTACATCGATGTAAAACGCTGTGTGGCCCCTACCTCGTCATGGCCTTCCGGCCGAGATCCGCTCCCGGAAAGGACCCCCCTGTGCCTCCAAGGCCCCACCTCCGCTCCCGCGGGCACATCTGTCTTCTCGCCGCCGCCCTGCTCGGGCTCGTCCTGGGACTGCTTCCCGCGGCCGTCGCCCTGCCCGCCGCGGCGTCGCCCAAGGCTCCCGAATCACGGGCCGCCGCCGCGGCGGCCGGTACGTTCCGCAACCCGCTCAACACCGGGCCCGACCCGTTCATGACGCACTGGAACGGGAACTACTACCTCACCACCACCCAGGGAAACAGCATCCGCATGTGGCGCTCCCCGTCCCTGGGCACCCTCCTGACGGCCGACCCGATCACCGTGTGGACGGACTCCGACCCGTCCCGCAACCGCAACATCTGGGCCCCGGAGTTCTACCGCTTCAACGGCCGCTGGTACCTGTACTACACCGCCGACGACGGCATCGACGAGCACCACCGCCTGTACGTCCTGGAGTCGGAACGTGACGACCCGGCCGGCCCCTACCACTTCAAGGCGAAGCTCGCCCCGCCCAACCACGCCGACGACTTCGCCATCGACGCGGGCATCCTCCAACTGGGCGGACGGCTCTACCTCGCGTACAGCGGAATCAACCAGTACCAGCACAACGGGATCAACATCGCCCCGATGTCCAACCCGTACACCGTCTCCGGCAACGCCGTCGCGATCAACGCGGCCGGCGGATGCCCCGAGGTGCGGGAAGGGCCCGAGTTCCTGTACCGCAACGGCCGGGTCTGGATGACGTACTCCACCTGCGACACGGGCAAGCCGGACTACCAGGTCTGGATGATGTCGATGCCGCTGGGCGCCGACCCGCTCGTACCGGGCAACTGGCGGCAGCACCAGGGCGCGGTGTTCTCCCGGGCAGACGACCGGGGCGTGTTCGGGCCCGGCCACCACGCCTTCTTCAGCTCTCCCGACGGCACCGAGGACTGGATCGTCTACCACGCCAAGACCACGTCGGTGAACACCTACAGCAACCGCACCACCCGGGCGCAGAAGTTCACCTGGCGTGCCGACGGGAGCCCCGACTTCGGCCGTCCACTGGCGATGGGCGCCACCCAGGACCTGCCCTCCGGCGACCCGGGGTCCGGCAACTACTGGATCAACGACGACGGCCGCTCCAGCGGCCCCGGCGGCGTCACCTACACCGGCAACTGGAACTCCGGCACGGGCTGCGCCACCCAGTGCTTCTGGAGCGACGACCACTGGAGCGACCGGGCCGGTGCCACGGCCACCTTCTCCTTCACCGGCACCCGCATCGTCCTGCTCTCCGTCAAGGACACCGGCAACGGCTACGCGGCCATCAGCATCGACGGCGGCCCCGAACAGCAGGTGGACTTCCACAACTCGATCCGCGTCGGCGAGGCGGTGCAGTACACCAGTCCACGGCTCGCCCACGGCAGTCACACCCTCCGGGTCCGGGTCACGGGACAGCACAACTCCCAGTCAGGGGCGTCCTTCGTGAGCGTCGACCGCGCCGAGGTCTACGTGAACTGACACACCCCACCGGCCGTCGGTGCCCCTGACGCACCGACGGCCGGGCACGCCACTCCGACCCCTCCCGGGTGGACGCGCGCGCCGACGACTTTGTCTCACGCGAGGAAGAAGATGAGGGACTGCGCGCGAAAGGGGTTACGCGTTCGGGCCGCGCCCGCTAACTTCCTTGAAATGAACCGGTCATAACCCTGTGCGGGTGACGGCCGGTGTCCCCACGGCGCGACGGCGCGCGCCCGTACTCCTTCACGGCAGGCCCCCGGGCCCGCCGCCACCCCCCATATCCCGGGAGACATCCGTGCGCAGGAAACCGCTCGGACACAGACGTATCCGCACACTGCTGACCGCCGTGGCGTGTGTCATCGGCCTGGCGCTGCCCCTGGGCCCTGCCGCGGCAGCACCCACCGCCGCCCAGGCCGGACCCGAGGCCGCCGCGGCCGTCGACTTCCAGCAGGTCACCCTCGCCAAAGGCGTGGCCGAGACGGGCGAGCCGATGACCCTGGCCGTCCTGCCCGACCGCTCGGTGCTGCACACCTCGCGCGACGGCACACTGCGGCTCACCGACGCGGCGGGCACCACCACCGTGGCGGGCAGGCTGGAGGTCTACAGCCACGACGAGGAGGGCCTCCAGGGAGTCGCCGTCGACCCCGGCTTCGCCTCCAACCGCTTCGTCTACCTCTACTACGCTCCCAAGCTGAGCACTCCGGCCGGGGACGCCCCGGCCGACGGGACGGCATCCGACTTCACCCCGTTCGACGGCGTCAACCGGCTGTCCCGCTTCGTCCTCAGGGCCGACGGCACCCTGGACTTGGGCAGTGAGAGGAAGATCCTCGACGTGCCCGCCTCCCGCGGCCTGTGCTGTCACGTCGGCGGCGACATCGACTTCGACGCGGCGGGCAACCTCTACCTGTCGACGGGCGACGACACCAACCCCTTCGCCTCCGACGGCTACACGCCCATCGACGAGCGCTCCTCGCGCAACCCCGCCTACGACGCCCAGCGTTCCTCGGGCAACACCAACGACCTGCGCGGCAAGGTCCTGCGTATCAAGGTGAACGCCGACGGCACGTACAGCATCCCGGCCGGCAACCTCTTCGCCCCCGGCACCGCCCGAACCCGCCCCGAGATCTACGCGATGGGCTTCCGCAACCCCTTCCGGATGAGCGTCGACAAGGCGACGGGAACCGTCTACGTCGGTGACTACGGCCCGGACGCCGGCACCGCCAGCGCCTCCCGCGGTCCCGGCGGGCAGGTCGAGTTCAACCGGATCACCAAGGCCGGCAACTTCGGCTGGCCGTACTGCACGGGGAAGAACAACGCCTACGTCGACTACGACTTCGGCACCGGAGCCTCGGGCGCGGCCTTCAACTGCGCGGCGCCGAAGAACACTTCACCGCGCAACACCGGTCTGACCGACCTGCCGCCCGCCCAGCCCGCCTGGATCCCCTACGACGGCGGTTCCGTCCCGGAGTTCGGCAACGGTTCCGAGTCGCCCATGGGCGGACCCGTCTACCGCTACGACGCGAACTCCACCTCCGAGGTGAAGTTCCCCGCCGAGTACGACGGGGACTTCTTCGCCGGTGAGTTCGGCCGCCGCTGGATCAAGCGGATCGAGGCCGGCGGCGACGGCACCGTGCAGTCCATCAACGCCTTCCCCTGGAGCGGCACCCAGGTGATGGACATGGCCTTCGGTCCCGACGGTGCCCTCTACGTCCTCGACTACGGCACCGGCTACTTCAACGGCGACGCCAACTCGGCCCTGTACCGCATCGAGCACGTGACCGGCGGGCTCGCCCCGGTGGCCCAGGCCAAGGCGAACACCACCTCCGGCACCGCACCCCTCACCGTCGGCTTCTCCTCCGCCGGCAGCTCCGACCCCGACGGCGGCACGCTCACCCACGCCTGGACCTTCGGCGACGGCGCCACCTCCACGGCGGCCAACCCGTCCCACACCTACACCGCCAACGGCCAGTACACCGCGACGCTGAAGGTCACCGACCCCACCGGCAAGTCCGCCACGGCCTCCGTACAGATCACCGTCGGCAACACCGCCCCGACCGTCCGGCTCGACACCCCCGTCGACGGACGCATCCACGACTTCGGCGACGCCATCCCGTTCAAGGTGACCGTCACCGACCCGGAGGACGGCACGATCGACTGCGCCAAGGTGAAGGTCACCTTCATCATCGGCCACGACAGCCACGGACACCCGCAGACCTCGGCCACCGGCTGCACCGGCACCCTCCAGACCCTGGCCGACGGCGAACACGACCCCAACGCCAACATCTTCGGCGTCGTCGACGCCGAGTACACCGACAAGGGCGCGAACGGACAGACCGCGCTCACCGCCCACGACCAGCACATCACCCAGCCCAGCCACCGGCAGGCCGAGCACTACGGCGACTCCGCCGGCGTCCAGGTCATCAACCACGCATCCGCGCACGGCGGCAAGACGGTCGGCGACATCAACAACGGCGACTGGATCTCCTTCACGCCCTACAGCCTCGACAACACCACCGGCTTCACCGCCCGTGTCTCCTCCGCGGGCGCAGGCGGCACCCTCGAGGTCCGCGCCGGTTCCCCGACCGGCACCCTGCTCGGCACGGCCACCGTGCCGGTCACCGGCGACTGGGAGACCTTCCAGGACGTCACGGCGTCGCTGAGCAACCAGCCGGCCGGATCCACCACCCTCCACCTCGTCTTCAAGGGCGGCAGCGGCGCCCTGTTCGACGTGGACGAGTTCTCCTTCACCACCTCAACCGGCGGCACCCGCACGGGCGAGGTGAAGGGGGTCAACGGGAAGTGTCTGGATGTGGACAACGCGGGCACGGCGGATGGTACGGAGGTGCAGATCTGGACGTGCAACGGGTCCGCGGCGCAGCGGTGGACGGTGGCCGGTGACGGCACGTTGAGGGCGCTGGGCAAGTGTCTGGACGTGTCCGGTGGTGGGAGTGCGGACGGCACGAGGGTGCAGTTGTGGACGTGCAACGGGACGGGGGCGCAGAAGTGGGCGGCCCAGTCGGACGGCACGGTCCGCAATCCGCAGTCGGGCAAGTGCCTGGATGCCTCGGGCGGTACCTGGAACGACGGGACACCGGTCCATCTGTGGACCTGCCACACCGGAGCCAACCAGAAATGGACCCTGCCGTAGAAAGGAGGCGACCCGCGATGCGCACCATGCTCAGAACAGCGCTCGGCCTGTGCGCCGGCGCCATGCTCTGCCTTGCACCCCAGGCCACGGCACTGCCCGGCGCCGCACCGGCCCCCGACCACGTCGCGCACGCCCCGGCCCGCGCGGCCACCGCGGCGGCCGACCCGGCGTACCAGATCCTCGTCTACTCCCGGACGGCGGGCTTCCGGCACTCCTCGATCGACGAGGGCATCACGGCACTGCGCGACCTGGGAGCGGCGAACAACTTCACCGTCACCGCCACCGAGGACCCGGCAGCCTTCACCACCGCCAACCTCGCCCAGTACCGGGCCGTGGTCTTCCTGTCGACCACGGGCGATGTGCTTGGCCCCGCCCAACAGACCGCCTTCGAGCAGTACTTGGGCGCCGGTGGCGGCTACGTCGGCATCCACGCCGCCGCCGACACCGAGTACGACTGGCCCTTCTACGAAGGACTGGCCGGCGCCCTGTTCCAGTCCCACCCCGCCATCCAGCCCGCGACCGTCAAGGTCGAGGACCGCGCGCACGACGCCACCGCGCATCTGGACCGCACCTGGCAGCGCACCGACGAGTGGTACAACTACCGCACCAATCCCCGCACCACCGCCCACGTCCTGGCATCGTTGGACGAGTCCAGCTACTCCGGCGGCACCATGTCCGGCGACCACCCGATCGCCTGGTGCAAGGACTACGCCGGTGGCCGGGCCTTCTACACCGGCGGCGGCCACACCGAGGAGTCCTACGCGGACCCCGCCTTCCGACGGCACCTGCTCGGAGGCATCCGCTGGGCCGCCGGCACCACCAAGGCGGACTGCCGCCCGGAGACCGGCTACACACCCCTGTTCGACGGCACCGGCACGACCGGCTGGAAGCAGGCGGGACCCGGCGGCTTCACCCTCGCCGACGGCACCCTCACCTCGCACGGAGGACTGGGACTCCTCTGGTACCAGGCGAAGGAGTTCACCGGTGACTACTCCCTGAAACTGGACTGGAAGGCGAGCGGTGACGACAACTCCGGTGTCTTCGTGGGCTTTCCGTCGTCCGACGACCCCTGGTCCGCGGTGGACAACGGATACGAGATCCAGATCGACGCCACCGACGCGGCCGACCGCACCACGGGTGCCGTGTACGGATTCCAGTCCGCCGACCTGGCCGCGCGCGATGCCGCGCTGAACCCGCCGGGGGAGTGGAACACGTACGAGCTCCGCGTCACCGGTGAGCGGCTGGAGATCTTCCTCAACGGACGGAAGATCAACGACTTCACCAACACCGACCCGGCGCGCAGCCTCAAGCAGGGCCACATCGGCCTCCAGAACCACGGTGACGGCGACGAGGTGGCCTTCCGCAACATCCGGATCAAGCAGACCGGAACCCCCTCCGATCCCCGCACGGGTGAGGTGAAGGGGGTCAACGGGAAGTGTCTGGATGTGGACAACGCGGGCACGGCGGATGGTACGGAGGTGCAGATCTGGACGTGCAACGCGACCGCGGCGCAGCGGTGGACGGTGGCCGGTGACGGCACGTTGAGGGCGCTGGGCAAGTGTCTGGACGTGTCCGGTGGTGGGAGTGCGGACGGCACGAGGGTGCAGTTGTGGACGTGCAACGGGACGGGGGCGCAGAAGTGGGCGGCCCAGTCGGACGGCACGGTCCGCAATCCGCAGTCGGGCAAGTGCCTGGACGCCTCGGGCGGTACCTGGAACGACGGCACACCGGTCCACCTGTGGACCTGCCACACCGGCCCCAACCAGAAATGGACCCTGCCCTGACGGGCGGCACCACCGGCCGCAGCCCCGCATGAAGGCGCGTCCGGGCCCGGTTCGCTTCCCCACCGGGCCCGCACGCGCCACCGCGGGCGCCCCCACCCGCTACCGTGACCGTGTGGACCAGGATGAACGGCTCCTTCACGCCTCGTCGTTCGGGTCGGCGGCGCCCGCGTACGCCGAACACCGTCCGGACTACGCGCGGGCCGCGGTGCGTTGGGCACTGGAACCCGCGCCCGGCGCACGCGTGCTCGACCTCGGCGCCGGAACCGGGAAACTGACCGGCACGCTGGTCGCCCTGGGTGCCGAAGTCGTGGCGGTCGAGCCCGACCCGGCGATGCTGACGGAGCTGCGCCGCTCCCTGCCCGCCGTCCGTGCCCTGCCGGGCAGCGCCGAGTCGATACCGCTGCCGGACGCCTCCGTCGACGCGGTCCTGGCCGGCAACGCCATGCACTGGTTCGACATGGCCGTCGCGGGACCCGAGATCGCCCGGGTCCTCGCACCCGGCGGCGTCCTGGCCGGCCTGTGGAACGTGATGGACGACGAGGTCGAGTGGGTCGCCGGGCTCGCGCATGTCTGCGGGAGGGCAGCCGTCGGCCCGCGTGACACGCCCGCCGCATGGCGTGCCGAGACCGCCGACGCGCACCTTCCGAAGACCGGCGCGGCCGCCCGGTTCGGCTCGCCTGAGCAGGCGGAGTTCCCGCACGGCCAGCGCCGCACGGCCGACTCCCTCGTCGCGACCCTCGCCACGCGCGCGGGGATGCTGGTCATGCCGGCACGGGAACGGGAGGCCGCCCTGGGCAGGATCCGCGCCTACCTCGCGAGCAGACCGGAGACCGCCCACGGCGCATTCACCCTTCCGATGCTGACCGGAGTACTGCGCGTCCGGCAGCTGTGAGGCATCACGCGAGCCCCTGACAGCAGTCGGGTGAGACCGGCGCCGGACTTGGTCGCCCGAGCGGTGTCCCGCACGGCGGTGCCCGTACCGGACGTGATACTCGTGCCATGCCCCGCGGAGTCCGTCACCGTGTTCTGCCGGCCTCGCAGCGCCGGTCTCTGGAGGAATTGACGCAGGACCTCGACCTGTCGTCCGGGGACACCGGGGCCAAGCTCTCGGCGTTCTGGACAATGCTGGTGCTGTCGGCGGTCATCGCGGCCTGCGGGGTGCTCACGGACTCGACCGCCACCGTGATCGGCGCCATGATCATCGCGCCGCTGTCCACCCCGATCATGGGTATCGCCGTGGGTTCCGTGCGGCGCCGTCGCACCGGAGCGGTGAGGACGGTCCTCCTCGCCGCACTGCTGGTCATCGCGATCGGGACGGTGTTCTCGGTGGTCGTGCCCGGCAACTACGCGCTGCTCTCCAACAGTCAGATCGCGTCGAGGACGTCCCCGGGCCTGCTGGACCTGCTCGCCGCCCTCGCGACGGGACTGGCGGGCGCGGTGGCGCTGGCCCGCCGCGACGTCGCCGCGGTGCTGCCCGGTGTGGCGATCGCCATCTCCCTCGTTCCGCCCCTGGTCGTCGTGGGGGTGTGTCTGGGGCAGCTGGCCGGATGGCTGGCGCTGGGCGCGCTCGTCCTGTTCGTGTCCAACCTCTTCGCCCTGGTCTTCGGGGGCATGGTGACCTTCGCGGCCCTCGGTTACGGCACGGAGACGCCCCAGCCGGCGGGGCGGCCCGCGCGCAGGGCGTACGTCGCCATGGCCCTGCTGTTGGCCGTCGTGTTCGTGCCGCTGGCGGGGCACGCCGCGCTCACCCTGCTGCTCAACACCTGGACGGGCCGTGCCAAGGACGTGGCGGAGCAGTGGCTGGCCGGTGAGCCCGGCGCGTTGGTCACCGACGTGGACACGGCCTCGAGGACGATGCGCATCCACGTCCTCGTCCCCGGCGACCTGCCGCCCGTCGGGCGCCTTCTCGACCGTCTTGAAGGGCAGATCCCGGACGGCATCCCCGTCGTGGTGGAGCAGACGAACGGCCGGCGCGTCGACGCGGGCAAGGTCGGCGGCTGAGCGACGGTGCCCGGACGTCGCCCCCGCCGAGCGATGCGGACCCCCTCCGCACCGCGTGTGGCCTGGTGGCGCGGCCTGCCCCAGGCGTCGGCCGCGCGAGTGAGAGCGCTGCACGCTCGGCTCGAGGGCCGGTTCCCGGTGATCACGCGTCTCGTGGATCGCCTGGTGTCGGTGAACGTCTTCGACTCCGCCACCCGACTCGCCGCCCAGTGCTTCCTGACCGCGGTCCCGTTGCTCTTCGTGATCAGTGCCTACGCACCCACGGCGATGCGGGATCAGCTCGCGCGTTCGGTGAGTGACGTCTTCGGTCTGACGGGGGAGGCGCGGACCCAGTTGGAGCAGGTGTTCCGGCCGCCCACCGACGACCTGCGGCAGGCCACCGGGGTGGTCGGCGGACTGATGGTGCTGCTGTCGGCCACCGCCGTCAGCCGCGCGATGATGCGGCTGTGCAAACGGGCCTGGAGCATCCCGCGGGCCGGGACGAGGATCGCTCCCTGGCGGTGGCTGGCTTGGATCGTCGTCTGGCTCGGAGTGCTGATCGTGCAGGGTCCGCTGCGCGACGGGTTCGGCCTCGGTGCCTGGCTCGGGGTTCCGGTCACCCTGGTCACGCAGACGGCCCTGTGGTGGTGGACCCAGCACCTCCTGCTGGGCGGGCTGGTCCGCTGGGCGCCCCTGCTGCCGGGTGCCATGGTCACGGCCGCCGCGGTGACCGGTCTGTCGGCGACCGCCCACATCTACATGCCGCGGGCCCTCAACCGGGCCACGGCCGAGTACGGCCCCGCGGGTTCGGTCTTCGTCCTGCTCTCCTGGCTGATCGTGGTGTGCGTGGCCGTCACCGTCAGCATCAGCGTGGGCGCCGTCGCGGCCCGGGAACCCTTCCTGGCGAGCCGCCTGGGCGACCCGGCTTCCCCGAACCGTGCGACGAAGCACAGGTGATCACTCCGTGCCCCAGAGCTGTCGCAGGGCCGCGTTGACGGCGTCCGGTTGCTGGGTGTGGGGGTAGAAACCCGGGACGCGCAACAGCCGGGCGCCGAGGGTGTCCGCGAGGATCTCGGCGCATGCCATCAGTGGCTCGCCGACATGGGTCCGGTAGATGTCGGGGGCGTCCTCCCAGGTGCCGCAGATGATCTGCGTCGGCCACGGGGCGGAACGCAGGGGTTCCAGGGGCACGTGTGCCTCCCAGATGGGCCGTTCCCGCATCGACGTGGCCACCGCCCGCAGCCGCTCTGCGGTCGGCTCCGGCATGGGCAGCCCGATGCCTTCGGTGGAGGCGCGCAGGAACTCCAGAGGGGTCACGGACTCCGGCAGGTCGCCAGGCGCCGACTGGGCGACGCGTTCCAGCATCGTCGCGACGGTGGGGTGCTCGGCGGCGGCCGTGAAGGCGGAGGGCTGGATCAGCGTCAGTGACCGGACCAGTTCGGGACGGCGGGCGGCGGCGAGCATGGCGATCACCCCGCCGTTGCCGTGTCCGACCAGGTGCGCCGGGGCACGGGGATCGTCCGGCAGGGTCCGCAGGTCGTCGAGCAGGCCGACGACGTCGTCGGCGTCCGTCTCGAAGTCACCGAGCTCGGTGTCCGGACTGCGGCCGTACCCGCGCCGGTCCACGAGCAGCAGGCAGTGCTGCTCGGCGAGCGGGCGCTGGGCCGCGAAGCCGTACAGGTCGTCAGCGCCCCAGGTGAAGATGTTGTGCACGAAGACCGAGGGCGTCGTTCTCCGGCCGCCGGTCTCCTCCCACCTCGTGACGTGGACCGGTGCCAACGGTGCCGGCGCCTCACCATCCCCACCGGGCGGCCCCTCCCACCCGCGCATGTGCCGGTCGACCCGGTCACGCACCTGCCGCCACAGCCCCGCGTCCAGGCCGGCGTCCATTCCCTCCGCCGCGAACACGGCGTCGGTGAAGCGGTCCGCGTCGGAGGGGGGTGCTGTCTCCAGGGCCCGCTGCTCGTGGGGCGGGAGGCAGAAGCCGAGCTCGACGCAGAGTTCGTACAGGAGTTGCCGAACCGCGGTCCTCGGGTCGCGTGGGGTCATGGCACCGCATGGTCGCATGGTGCCGCCGGGCCGAAGAAGCCCATGCCGGGCCCGGGGCCGGCGCGCCGATCACCGACCACAATGATCGTCGTGACGTCACTTCACACCAACCCGCTCTTCACCCGGCTCGCCGATTCCGAACGAATCCTCGTCGCGGGCGCGGGCGGCGGGTTCGACATCTACTCCGGCCTGCCGCTGGCCCTCTCCCTCCTGCACCAGAAGAAGGAGGTGCATCTCGCGAACCTCTCCTTCAGCGCCCTCGCCGGGCTTCCTCCCGACAACTGGGCCGCCGACGACCTGGCCGTCGTCACTCCCGACTCCGCCCCGCACCAGACCTACTTCCCGGAGCGGACGCTCGCCCAGTGGCTGCACCTGCACGGTTACCCGGCCACCGTGTACGCCTTCCCGCAGATCGGCGTGCGCCCGCTGCGCGCCGCGTACCAGGCACTGGCCGAACTGCACGGCATCGACGCCGTGGTGCTGGTCGACGGCGGCACGGACATCCTGCTGCGCGGTGACGAGGCCGGCCTCGGCACGCCCGAGGAGGACCTGACCAGCGTGGCGGCGCTGGCCGCGCTGGACGCAATACCGAACCGGGTCGTGGTGTCGCTCGGGTTCGGTGTGGACGCCTACCACGGAGTGAACCACGTACAGGTCCTCGAGAACATCGCGGCCCTGGAGCGCGACGGCGCGTACCTCGGAGCGTTCTCCCTCCCACGCGCCACCCGTGAGGGGGCCCTGTACCTGGACGCGGTGGCGCACGCCCAGCACCACACCCCCGAGCACCCCAGCATCGTGAACGGCTCCATCGCGGCGGCCGTGCGCGGCCAGTTCGGCGACGTCCGGTTCACCGAACGCACCCGGGGCAGCGAGCTGTTCGTGAACCCGCTGATGTCCCTGTACTTCGCCTTCGACCTGCCGGGCCTGGCGGCCCGCTGCCTGTACCTGGACCGGATCGAGGACACCTATCTGATGCGTCAAGTGCACTCCCGAATCGCCGAGTTCCGCGATTCCACGGTGCCCCGCCCGCCCCGCACCTTCCCCCATTAGCGACGGGACCACCGCCCCTGCGTTCAGGCCTTGGCGTTCGCGCCCTGGGTCTTCTTGCGCTTCTTCCTCTGTGGTGGTGCCGCGGGGTCCCCGGCCGGAGTCTTGACCCCGATGGCGCTCTGACCGAAGAAATAGCCAAGGATGATCAGAAAGCTGTTGGAAAGAAGTGTGGACGGAACGATCTTCAGAAACATGGAGACGATGAACACGATGGTCAATATGATCAGCAGGGCGGCGCCGACGAGCGTGGCCATCGGCTCGCGAGCCACCCGGCGGTTCCATTTCCGCTCCGCGATCTCCTCGTTCAGGAGTCTTTCCTCGCGCAGTTTCTTGAGCTCGTCCCTCGCCTCCTCCTTCTCCTCCCGTTCCTTCTGCCAGCCCTCCACGACCATGGCCTGAGCTTCGCTGTCCACCTCTGCTGCCACGCGCTCCCGCTCGCGAGCGGCGGCAGCCTCCGCTTCCAAGGCCGTGAGCTGTCGCTTGAGTTCGTCCTTCTCATTTCCGGGTGGAAGCCGCTCGACGAGGTCCTGGAGGCCACCCAGTCGTTCCTGGCTCCGCAGCTCCTTGATGCGGTCCAGAATCAGTCGCTTACGGTCAAGAAGGAACGGAAGGATTCCAATGGAGACACTCGGGGTCTCGACCACCCAGACCTTTGCGGAACTCTGGGCCTGAAACATGCCGAATTGTTCCGGATGGCTGATCGCCTCGTTGACTCGCGTGAGGGCTTGTTCCAACTCCGGCAGGTCGTAGTCCTTGATGGCCTGTACCGAAAGGCCCAGGGCGTCCAGGAGCGGCTCGTACATTCCCCTCAGTCGAGCCATCGCGTCCGCAGCCGGGACAATTCTCTCGCCGACCCCCATACAGCCCTCCCCGGGACAAGATGTTCGAGGCGCTCATCCTGCCAAGCCGGCCCCCCGAGCACAGCCCGATTCCCAGAACCCGGGCGGCGAATTCATTCACGCACGCTGAACCTGGCCAGAGCCCAGATGGCCAGCAGGTCGAGCGTCATCAGGCTGATCGACCACAGGGGGTAGTACGGGATGAACATGAACTGGGTGATCAGGCTCACCGCGCCCACCGCCACGCCGGCCCCCGTGCCCCAGCTCTTGCCGAGCAGCACGCCCAGGCCCGCGGCCACGAGCGCGATCCCGATCACCAGGTGGAGCCAGCCCCAGGCTGTCAGATCGAACCGGTAGACGTACCGCGGTGCCCTGAAGATGCTGTCCTGGGCGATGCCGGTGATCCCCATGAGGATGCTCAGTGAGCCGCTCAACTCCAGCGCCAGACCGGCGAACAGATGTGGGCCGACCGACCACTGCTGTTGCGTTGCGCCAGGTGTACCCGCCATGGTCACCGCCTCCTCGGCATTCACCCTCACCCCACCGCTCCCATGCCGCGACCGCACCAGGCCGTCCGGGTGACGACCGCCGTGTGACCCGGCGAGGGGCGCGATCATGGGAGGCCCGCGGCGTACTCCGTGCTAACGTCCACTGTTTGCGTGTCGCTGTGCCGGTGCTTCGTTCGGTGTCCTGGCCGGTGACCGCGTCCCCGCCGCGCCTTCCTCGGTACGGTCCCCTCGGAGGAAGGCTCTCGGTGAGCGAATCAGTACACGGCGATGCCCGGCGGCAGCCCACGGCTGCGTCCTTCGCGCAGCTGGGGCTGCCGGCCGAGATTCTGCGGGCGCTCGACGAGCACGGTGTGACCGTGCCCTTTCCCATCCAGGCGGCGGCGCTGCCGAACGCGCTCGCGGGACGGGACGTCCTGGGCCGGGGCCGCACGGGCTCCGGCAAGACGCTCGCCTTCGGCCTGGGGATGCTCGCCCGGACGGCCGGGCGGCGCGCGCAGCCGAAGGAGCCGCTCGCGCTCGTTCTGGTGCCCACCCGGGAGCTGGCGCAGCAGGTCGGTGAGGCGCTCACCCCGTACGCCGAGGCGCTCCGGCTGCGGCTCGCGACCGTGGTGGGTGGAGTGTCCATCGGACGCCAGGCCGCCGCGCTGCGGGACGGCGCCGAGATCGTCGTCGCCACGCCCGGTCGGCTCCACGACCTCGTCGAGCGCAAGGACTGCCGGCTGGGACGGGTGCGCATCGCGGTCCTGGACGAGGCCGACCAGATGTGTGACATGGGGTTCCTGCCGCAGGTCACCGGAATCCTGGACCAGGTGCGTTCCGACGGGCAGCGGATGCTGTTCTCCGCCACCCTCGACCGCGACGTCGACCAGCTCGTGCGGGACTACCTGCGCGACCCCGCCGTCCACTCCGTGGACCCCTCGTCCGGCGCGGTGTCCGCGATCGAGCACCACGTCCTCGTCGTCCACGGCCCGGACCGGTACGCCGTGACCACGGAGATCGCCGCCCGGGACGGCCGCGTCCTGCTGTTCCTCGACACCAAGCACGGAGTCGACCAGCTCACGCGGCATCTGCGGGCAGGCGGCGTGGCCGCCGCCGCCCTGCACAGCGGGAAGTCCCAGCCGCAGCGCACCCGGACCCTGGCCCAGTTCAGGGACGGGCAGATCACCGCGCTGGTGGCGACGAACGTCGCCGCTCGCGGCCTGCACGTCGACGACCTCGACCTCGTGGTCAACGTCGACCCGGCCACCGACCCGAAGGACTATCTGCACCGGGCCGGCCGCACGGCGCGGGCCGGCCGCTCCGGCACCGTCGTGACACTCGTCCTGCCGGGACAGCGCCGCGAGACGAGCCAGGTCATGGCGGACGCCGACGTCGCTCCCAAGGTCACCAAAGTGCGGTCCGGAGAGGCGGAGCTGAGCCGGATCACGGGCGCCAAGGCCCCCTCCGGAGAGCCTCTCGACGGCGGGTCGGCCGTATCGCGCCCCAAGAACCACAACGCCCCGTTCCGCGGCCTGGGCAGCACCAAGGACGCGAAGAGCGGCTCCGGCGGCCGGTCGTCCCGCAGGAGCAGCGAGGCCCGCAAGCTCGCGGAGGCACGCAGGGCGGCCCGGGTGCGGCGCGGCGGCTGAACCGGGCTTCCCGGAGTGCCGGGCGGTGGCGGCTCACGCACCGTCCGTCCGCTGATCCCGTCCTCGCGTCGGCCGTTGCGCCGTTTCCTCCGTCCCCCCGCGCGTGGTGTCGGCGCCGATGGACTGACGGCGGGCACAGTGGCACGTCGGAGGGGCCGGTCGGCCCTGCCGGGTACCCCACGGGCAGAGGAGGGTGGGGACGTACGGGGACGTACGGATCCGCGAGCACCTCCGACCGAGACCCGATCCGCAGAGGAGCCCATGATGTCCGTCGACACGCATCAGGCGTCCGCCTCGCTCACCGACGGCGAGCTGAGGACGCTGGACGCCCACTGGCGCGCCGCGAACTACCTGTCCGCCGGTCAGATCTACCTCATGACCAACCCCCTGCTGACCGAGCCGTTGCTCCCCGAGCACGTCAAGCCGAGGCTGCTGGGGCACTGGGGTACCTCGCCCGGGCTGAACCTCGTGTACACCCACCTCAACCGGGTCGTCCGGAGCCGTGGCCTGGACGCCCTGTGCCTCTGGGGACCCGGGCACGGCGGCCCCGCGGTGGTCGCCAACTCCTGGCTGGAGGGGTCGTACACCGAGATCTACCCCGACGTCACGCGGGACGCGGCCGGAATGGCACGGCTGTTCAAACAGTTCTCCTTCCCCGGCGGGGTGCCCAGTCACGTCGCGCCCGAGACGCCCGGCTCCATCCACGAAGGCGGCGAACTCGGATACTCCCTGTCCCACGCGTACGGCGCCGCCTACGACAACCCCGGTCTGCTCGTCGCCTGCGTGATCGGCGACGGCGAGGCCGAGACCGGGCCGCTGGCCACGTCCTGGCACTCCAACAAGTTCCTTGACCCGGTCCACGACGGCGCGGTCCTGCCGATCCTCCACCTCAACGGGTACAAGATCGCCAATCCGGCCGTCCTCGCCAGGCTGCCCGAGTCCGAACTCGACCAACTGCTCAAGGGATACGGCCACGACCCGATCCACGTCACCGGCGACGACCCGCACACCGTCCACCGGGCCATGGCCCGGGCCATGGACACCGCGCTCGACCGCATCGCCGCGATCCAGCACGCGGCCCGCGCGGAGGGCGCCGGCGAACGCCCCCGCTGGCCGGTGATCGTGCTGCGCACCCCGAAGGGCTGGACCGGCCCGGCCGAGGTCGACGGACTTCCCGTCGAGGGCACCTGGCGCTCCCACCAGGTGCCGCTGCCCGCCGTCCGGGACAACCCCGACCACCTGCGGCAACTGGAGTCGTGGCTGCGCTCCTACCGGCCCGAGGAACTCTTCGACGAGCACGGCACTCCGCGTCCGGACGTGCTGGCCTGCGTCCCCGACGGCGCCCGACGGCTCGGTGCCACCCCGCACGCCAACGGCGGACTGCTGCTGCGCGAACTGCCCATGCCGCCGCTGGAGCGGTACGCCGTCCCCGTCGACAAACCCGGCGTGACCCTGCACGAGCCCACCCGCGTCCTGGGCGACCTGCTGGAGGACGTCCTGCGGGGCACCGCCGACCGGCGGGACTTCCGCCTCGTCGGCCCCGACGAGACCGAGTCCAACCGCCTCCAGGCCGTCTACGGGGCCAGTGGCAAGGCGTGGCAGGCCGGCACCCTCGACGTGGACGAGCATCTCGACCGGCACGGTCGCGTGATGGAGATCCTCTCCGAGCACACCTGCCAGGGCTGGCTGGAGGGCTACCTGCTGACCGGGCGGCACGGCCTCTTCTCCTGCTACGAGGCGTTCGTGCACATCGTCGATTCGATGGTCAACCAGCACATCAAGTGGCTGCGCGTCACCCGCCGACTGCACTGGCGCGCGCCCATCGCCTCCCTCAACTACCTGCTGACCTCCCACGTGTGGCGCCAGGACCACAACGGCTTCTCCCACCAGGACCCCGGTTTCGTCGATCACGTCCTCAACAAGAGCCCCGAGGTGGTACGGGTCTACCTGCCGCCGGACGCCAACACCCTCCTGTCGGTCGCCGACCACGCGCTGCGCAGCCGCGACTACGTGAACGTGATCGTGGCCGGCAAGCAGCCCTGCTTCGACTGGCTGACGATGGAGCAGGCGAAGTCGCACTGCGCGCGGGGCGCCGGGATCTGGGAGTGGGCCGGCACGGAGAGCGGCGAGCGCGAGCCCGATGTGGTGCTCGCGGCGGCCGGTGACGTCCCCACGCAGGAGGTGCTGGCCGCCGCCCAGCTACTCCGCACGCATCTCCCCGAGCTGACGGTGCGGGTCGTGAACGTGGTCGACATCGCCCGGCTGATGCCCGCCGAGGAACACCCGCACGGGATGACCGACTTCGAGTTCGACGGCCTGTTCACGCCGGACAAGCCGGTCGTCTTCGCCTACCACGGCTACCCCTGGCTGATCCACCGCCTCGCCTACCGCCGTACGGGCCACCAGCACCTGCATGTGCGCGGCTACAAGGAGATGGGCACGACCACCACACCGTTCGACATGGTCGTCCGCAACGACCTGGACCGCTACCGCCTGGTCATGGACGTCGTCGACCGCGTCCCGGGCCTGGCGGCGCGCGCCGCGGCCGTACGCCAGCGGATGGAGGACGCCCGACTGCGCCACCACGAGTGGATCCGCGTCCACGGCACCGACCTGCCGGAGGTCGCCGACTGGTCCTGGGAGGGCTGACAAGACTCCGGGGCCGGCCCGGCCGGCGGTGAGCCGGGCCGCCTCTGGCTCGACGCACACCCGGTTCACGGCCGGGCGACCGGCTCCTGCTCGATCGTGGCGTGCAGGCGCCGCGTGTGGTCCACGTGGCGCTCGGCTCCGGTCAGCGTGATCCTGGCCGTCAGCCGCGGATCCGCGCTGGAGGCGGCCAGCCGCAGCTCCAGCTCGCCCGGTTCGACGACGCGCCGGCCGTCGCGTCCCGTGAAGGAGGCGAGGTCGGCCGGGACCGTGGCACACAGGCGCCGGGACTCGCCCGGCTCCAGGTCGACCCGGGTGTAGCCGACCAGGCGCTGCACCGGCTGGACGACGGAGGCGACCGGGTCGTGCAGATAGAGCTGGACGACCTCGGTTCCGGACCGGCCGCCGGTGTTGCGGACGGTGAAGGCGAGGGTGAACTCGCCGTCCGTCGGGGCCTCCTGGACGTCCACGGTCAGGTCCGTCCAGTCGAACCGCGTATAGGACAGGCCGTGACCGAAGGGGAAGGCGGGGGTCGGGTCGACGGTGGACACCTCGCTGGCGTGCGCGAGCCGCGCCCCGAGGTACGTGGCCGGCTGGGAGCCCGGCCCGCGCGGCACGCCGACCGGGAGGCGTCCGGAGGGATTGGTACGGCCGCTGAGCACGCCGGCGATCGCGTGAGTGCCTTCCTCACCCGGGAAGAAGGACTGCACGATCGCGGCGGACTCCTCCACGGCGCGGCCGAGGGCGTACGGTCGTCCGGCGAGCAGCACGGTGACCACGGGTGTCTCCAGGTCGAGCAGGGTGTCGAGCAGTCGCTGCTGCGCGCCGGGCAGGTCCAGCGTCCCGACGTCGCATCCCTCGCCGCTGGTGCCCCGCCCGAAGAGCCCGGCGCGGTCGCCGAGCACCACCAGGGCGATGTCGGCCTCGCGTGCCACCTGCGCGGCCTCGTGGATGCCGGAGAGATCCCCGTCGTCGATTCCGGTGCCGCGGGCGACCGTGATCTCGGCGTCGGGGAACTCGGCGGCGAGAGCGTCGCGCAGCGTGGGCAGCTCGATGCCGAGTGGGGTCCCGGGATGGCGGACGCCGATGTGCTGGGGGAAGGAGTAGCAGCCCAGTACGGCGGTGGGCTCGTCGGCGTTGGGGCCGAGCAGGGCGATGCGGCGCGGCCTCCCGAGCGGCAGGGTGCCGTCGTTGCTCAGCAGCACGACCGCTTCCTCGGCGACCGTGCGGGCCAGCGCGCGGTTCTCCGGACCGTCCAGGTCGATCCGGCCGCGCAGGGCGGCCGGGTCGTCCAGGTCCGCCCCGTCGAGCGCGGCCGGCACGGGGTTCCAGTCCGGGTCGAGCAGGCCGAGCATCGCCTTCTGGGTGAGGATCCGGCGCAGGGCGCGATCGACCAGCGCCTCCGGTACGCGGCCGTCGGCGACGGCATCGGCCAGGGGCGCGCCGTACGTCTTGACGTTGGGGAGTTCGACGTCGACGCCCGCGCGTAGCGCCGTGCCGGCGGCGCCGGCCCAGTCGGCGGCGACGCCGTGGAGGGTCGTCAGGAAGGCGATGGCGAAGTAGTCGGCGACGACGGTGCCGTCGAAGCCCCAGGTGTCGCGCAGCAGCCCGGTGAGCAGGTCCTCGTCGGCCGCGGAGGGCATGCCGTCGGTGTCGGTGTAGGCGTTCATCACCGAACGGGCGCCGCCTTCACGGATCGCCATCTCGAAGGGAGGCAGCAGGACGTCGGCACGCTCACGCGGGCCCACGGAGGTGGGAGCGAGGTTGCGTCCGGCGCGCGAGGCCGAGTAGCCGACGAAGTGCTTGAGGGTGGCGACGATCCCGGCGGACTCCAGGCCCTGCACATAGGCCGTCCCGATGGTGCCCACGAGGTACGGGTCCTCGCCGATGGTCTCCTCGACCCGGCCCCAGCGGGCGTCGCGCACCACGTCCAGGACGGGTGCGAGTCCCTGGTGGACGCCGACGGCCCGCATGTCCCGCCCGATGGCGGCGGCCATGCGCCGCACCAGGTCCGGATCGAAGGTGGCGCCCCAGGACAGCGGCACGGGGTAGGCCGTCGCCCCCCAGGCGGCGAAGCCGGCCAGACACTCGTCGTGCGCGAGAGCGGGGATGCCGAACCGGTTCGTGGCGGCGATCCGGGTCTGGGTGCGGGCCAGGGAGAGCGCGCCCAGGGCCGGGTCGACCGGGACCGTGCCGAAGGGCCGCGTCAGCTGGCCCAGTCCGGTGGGCAGGAGCGCCTCGAGATCGACGGCCTCCTCCATGTCGTGCTGATGGGGGGCCACTTCACCGCCCTGATCGGAGGCCCCCACCCACACTCCGTACAGTTGGGCGGTCTTCTCCTGAAGGGTCATCGCGTCGATCAGCGCGTCGACCCTCGCGGTGACGGAGACGGTCGGGTCGTTCCAGAGCGCGGTTGCGGGGATGTTCTCTACATCCATGTCAGCGTTCACTTTCCTCCTACGCCCGTCGGGCCCCTGTCCGGGGCACGACGGGCGTACAGGTAGACGTGCGGAGGCATCGTCAGTGGCGATCAACGGCTGAATCCGGCGGTCAGACCGCTCAGCAGCTGGCGGCGGCCGAACGCGTACAGCACCAGGACGGGCAAGGTGGTGAGGACGACAGCGGCGAGGACCGCGGGGACGTTGACCCCGTACTGGCCCTGGAAGGACCACAGTGCCAGCGGCAGGGTCCGGCGGTCGGGGCTCTGGGTGAGGACCAGCGGCAGCAGGAATCCGTTCCAGATGGTCAGTGCGTTGAAGATGGTCACGGTGAGGATGGCCGGCCGGGTGAGCGGTGCCGCCAGCCGCCACAGTGTCGTCCATTCGGTGGCGCCGTCGACCCGCATCGAGTCGAACAGCTCTTTGGGCACGTCGCGGATGAAGTTGGCGAGCACCAGCACGGACAGCGGGATGGCGAAGGCGATCGACGGGAGGATCAGCGCCAGCAGGCTGTCGTACAGCTGGAGTTTGATGATGATCAGGTAGACCGGGATCACCGTCGCCTGGAGCGGGATGGCCAGGCCCATGAGGAACAGCCCGTTCACCGCGCGGAGGACCCGCATGCGCCAACCGCGAACGATCGCGTAGGCCGCCATGAAGGAGAACAGGACCGCCGGCACCACGGCGCCGGCGGTGACCACGACGCTGTTGACGAAGTAGCGAAGGAAATCGGACTCGATGACCAGCCGGTAGTTGTCCAGTGTCGGGTCGCCGGAAGGCACCAGGGGGTTGCTCGCGTAGTAGCGGCTCTGGGCCTTGAGGCTGGTGATGAGGGTCCAGTACAGGGGTACGGCGACGACGACGAGCCAGAGCCACCCGGCCAGGCCGCCGGCCCAGTTGCGTCGGCGGGCCGCATGGGGGGAGGGGCGTTGCCGCTCGCGGTCGGTGGTCTTCCGCGGTCGTCGTGTCTCCGGCAGCGTGGTGGTCACCGTCAGGCTCCCTCGAGTTGGCTCGCGCCGGGGTCCCGGCCCCCGAGGCGGCGCAGCAGCAGGGCGAGGGCCAGACCCACCAGGACGAGGATGACCGCGATGGCGCTGGCCGGTCCCATCAGGCTGGCCTGGAATCCCCGCTTGTACATGTCCAGTGCGAGGACCCGGGTGGCGTCGCCGGGGCCGCCCTCGGTCAGGACGAAGATGAGGTCGAAGAAGGTCAGCGACCCGACCACCATCAGCGTGGATGAGGTGATGATGGTGTACTTCAGCTGGGGCAGCGTGATGCTGAAGAACTGCCGGATCCGTCCGGCCCCGTCCAACTGCGCCGCTTCGTAGAGGGACTTCGGGATCTGCTGGACACCGCCCTGATAGATCAGGGAGTGGAACGGGATGAACTGCCAGGAGACGACGAAGACGACGACCCCGAAGGCGAGTCCGGGCCGCCCCAGCCAGTCCTGGCTGAGCGCCCCGATCTTCAGCCCGGCACCGAGCCCGAAGTTGGGGTCCAGCAGGGCCTTGTACGCGATCGCGATCGCCGCGGAGCTGAGCATCAGCGGGACGAAGTACACCACGCCCAGCACCGCACGGTAGCGCTGGCGGCCTGCCAGGAACGTGCCGAGCAGAATGCTCAGCGGCGTCTGAACGGCCCAGGACACGGCCATCACCAGGAACGTCACCCAGAGGGCATGCGGCAGCCCGGGGTCGGTGAGGACCGCACGCCAGCTGGTCAGTCCTGAGGCCTGGATGCCGCCGATCCCGTCCCATGTGGTGAAGCTCAGGACGAAGACCCCGATGAGCGGGATCACGGCGAAGCAGATGAAGACCGCCAGCGCCGGCGCTGCCAGCCACGGCAGGATGCTGCGCGGCTCGCGGCGCGGCGGATGGCTGGTGAGCGCGCTCATGCGCCGGTGACCGCGTTGAGGTTGGTGGCGAACTGCCGCGGCGATATGGACAGTTGGAACAGCTTGACGATGTTGTCCAGCAGCGTCTCGGCGGCCGTCGGGCTGAGCGCCTGGTCCCAGGACTGTACGAACGTCTTGGCGTTGCTGGCGATGTTGTAGGTGAGCTGGAGGAAGTCGGCGCTGTCGGAGGCGGCGAGCAGCTTCTCCGTGCCCAGCCGGACGGGAACCGACCCGTTGCCGATCCACTTCTTCACCTCGTCGTCCTGGAGGACGCCGGTCGCGAAGAATTCCTTGGCGATCTCCTTCTCCTTGGCGCCGGCCTTCGAGGAGATGGACAGGTACTGGGCGGGGTTGCCGACGGCGTTGGCCGGATCGCCCTTGCCGCCTTCGACGGGCGGGAAGTTCATGAAGCCCAGCTTGCCGCCGGAGACGAAGTCGCCGCCGTCGGCCTTCTGGATGCCGTACGACCAGGCGCCGTGCAGCATCATCGCGGCCCTGCCGGTGTACAGCAGCGCCTGGTCCGCGTTGGAGTCCGCGGTGATCGAGGAGAAGCCCTTGATGAAGCCGTCGGCCTTGACCAGATCCTGCACCCTGGTCAGCGCGGTGATGGCGTCCGGGTGGGACCAGGCGTTCTTCTCGCCTTCGATGATGGCCTGGAACACCTCGGGGCCGCCGATGCGGTCGAACAGGAACTCCAGCCACATCATGTTCGTCCACCGGGACTGCCCGCCGAGGGCGAACGGCGCTATGCCCTCGTCGTTGAACCTGGGCACCAACGCCATGATGTCGTCCCAGGACTCCGGCGGCTTCACGCCGACTCGGTCGAAGACCTCCTTGTTGTAGAAGAGGACGATCGGCTGCACGTTCTCGCACGGCATCGCGTAGATCTTGCCGTCGACGGTCGCCGCCCCGAACGCGGCCGGGAACAGCCGGTCCTTGACCTCGGAGTGCTCGTCGAACCACGAGGTGAGGTCCTCGACCTGGCCCGCTTCCGCGTAGGTGCGCAGTGTCCCGCCGCCCCAGCCCCAGATGATGGTGGGCGCCTGCCCGGCACCGATGGCGGTCTTGATCTTCGTCTTGTACGCGTCGTTCTGGAAGGTGGTGTCCTCGATCTGCTCCTCGGGGTGGGCCTTGTTGAACGCGTCCACCGCGCCGGCTCGGACACCTTGCTGCGGCTGGCCGCTGAGGTACCAGTACGTGGCCCCGCCACCGCTCTTGCCGGGTCCGGACGAGCCGCAGGCCGCCAGTGCCGCGGAGACCGGCACGCCGGCGGCCAGGGCGAGGAGGGTACGTCGGGAGAGCGCCATGTTTACTCCGCACTCGAGAGCCACAGGCTTCTCGTGAGTCATGGTGAAAGGTTTTCGAAACAGCCTTCTTCGAGCTCTGTTCGTGCAAATTAGGTTTCGGGCTGACGCGCTGTCAAGGCATGTGCAGGTGCGCGTTGCAGAGCCATAGGAAGCCGCCTGGTACCGGGCCTGAGCGACTCTCAAGTAGCCTCGCAGGAGGGCGAAACGTTTTCGAAAGTCTCTGGTTGAAGGCGAGGGGCGACATGATGACCGCGGCTGACACACTGTCGGTGCAGGTCATGCCGCGCAGGCAGTGCCCGGTGCCGGGTTGCCGTACGGTTGACCGGCTCCCCCCGCGTTGCCGGCCCGGCCGGCGGCTCACCACACCGGTGGACGTACAGCTGAGAGGAACCGATGCGACCGAACGGCAGGCGCACCACGTTGGCGGACATCGCCCGAGCTGCGGGGGTGTCCGTCGCCACCGTGTCCAAAGTGGTCAACGGTCGCGGTGACGTGGCGCCGCACACCCGTACCCGGGTGCAGGAACTGCTGCATCAGCACCAGTACCTCGCGCCCGTGTTCCGGCACATCGAGGTCGTGGAAAACCCCACCATCGAGGTGCAGTTCCAGGGCGGCCTCAAGTCGTACGTGGCCGAGACCCTGGAAGGCATCATCGACTCCGCGGCGGAGTCGGGGGCCTCGGTGGTGATCAGCAAGGCGTCCCATGCCCCGCACTGGGCCCGGGACCTGGCCTCGGCCGGGCGGCGCGCCGTCATCGCGGTCACCAGCGTGTACACCGCGGCGCACCTGAAGGAACTGGCCCGGGCCGGGCTGCCGTTGGTCGTGCTGGACCCGCTGCACCTTCCGGACAGCCGGGTCAACAGCGTGGGGGCGACCAACTTCGCCGGCGGCCTGGCCGCGACCCGGCACCTGCGCTCCCTCGGCCACCGCCGCGTCGCCTATCTCGGCGGACCGACCATGGCCGTGTGCAACCAGGCGCGCATGCACGGCTACCGCGCCGCCATGGAGGCGGAAGGAGCGCGGGTGCCCGACGCCTACGTCCGGCCCGGAGAGTTCACGTACGAGACCGGCCTGCTCGGCGCCGAGGAGCTCCTGGCCCTGCGAGAGCCCCCCACGGCCATCTTCGCGGGCAACGACGAGATCGCCCTCGGTGTCATCGAGGCCGCCCGCGCCCGCGGCCTGCGCGTCCCCGAGGACCTGAGCGTGGTCGGCTTCGACGACACGAGCCTCGCCCAGATGGCCTCACCCCCGCTGACCACGGTGCGCCAGCCACTGAGGGAGATGGGCGCTGCCGCCCTGCGCACCGCCCTCCGGCTCGCCAACGGCGAGAAGGTCGAGTCCCACCACATCGAACTCGCCACCGAACTCGTGGTACGCGCCTCCACGGCGCCGCCCCGCGAGGGCGGCGAGTAGGCGTCGTCGACGGACCGGAGACGCCTCGAAAGTTTCGATCATTTCCCGCACGCTTCGACGACACAAGCTAGGAACGTGGGTTCCTCCGGTCAAGGCCTGGCGCCGAACTGTCCATAAACGGCGCCCGTGGGCTCGTCTTCCTGCTTGCTGGGGGATTAGAAAGTTTCGATCGCTGAATCGAAACTTCTCTTGCGAAAGGTATTGACGGGTCATCATCAACGCCCCGATCATCCCTGTCTGAGAAACCGGCCGTAGTTCGAGATGTCGGACGACGTCGGACTGCGCCACCCCCGTTTCGTGTTTCTACCTTGGAGGCACAGCCATGGGCTCGTATGCCCTTCCCAGAGCCGCAATCCGCCGGAGGATCCGCGGCCCGCTCCTGGCGCTGGTCGTCGGCGTCGTCGGTGCGGCCACCGCACTGGTCTCGCCGCCGGCCGCACACGCCGCCGAGAACACGCTCGGCGCCGCGGCGGCGCAGAGCGGCCGCTACTTCGGCACCGCCATCGCCTCCGGCAAGCTGGGCGACTCGGCGTACACGACGATCGCCAACCGTGAGTTCAACTCGGTGACGGCCGAGAACGAGATGAAGATCGACGCCACCGAACCACAGCGTGGCCAGTTCAACTTCACCGCCGCCGACCGCGTCTACAACTGGGCGGTGCAGAACGGCAAGGAGGTGCGCGGCCACACCCTGGCCTGGCACTCCCAGCAGCCCGGCTGGATGCAGAGCCTCAGCGGCAGCGACCTGCGCCAGGCGATGCGGAACCACATCAACGGCGTGATGGCCCACTACAAGGGCAAGATCGCCCAGTGGGACGTCGTGAACGAGGCGTTCGCCGACGGCAGTTCGGGGGCCCGGCGCGACTCCAACCTCCAGCGCACCGGCAACGACTGGATCGAGGACGCGTTCCGCACCGCGCGCGCCGCCGACCCGAGCGCCAAGCTCTGCTACAACGACTACAACGTAGAGAACTGGACCTGGGCCAAGACCCAGGCCATGTACAACATGGTCCGGGACTTCAAGGCGCGCGGCGTGCCGATCGACTGCGTGGGCTTCCAGTCGCACTTCAACAGCGGCAGCCCCTACAACAGCAACTTCCGCACCACCCTCCAGAACTTCGCCGCACTCGGCGTCGACGTGGCCGTCACCGAGCTCGACATCCAGGGCGCCTCGGCCACGACCTACGCCAACGTGGTCAACGACTGCCTGGCCGTCTCGCGCTGCCTCGGCGTCACCGTCTGGGGTGTGCGCGACATGGACTCCTGGCGATCGGGGGACACGCCGCTGCTGTTCAACAACGACGGCAGCAAGAAGGCCGCCTACACCGCCGTCCTCAACGCACTCAACGGCGGCTCCACCACGCCCCCCACGGATCCCCCCACCGATGCCGGACAGATCAAGGGCGTCGGTTCGGGCCGCTGCCTGGACGTGCCCAACGCCAGTACCACCGACGGCACCCAGCTCCAGCTGTGGGACTGCCACACCGGCACCAACCAGCAGTGGACCCGCACCGACGCCGGTGAGCTCAGGGTCTACGGCAACAAGTGCCTCGACGCCGCCGGCACCGGCAACGGCGCCAAGGTCCAGATCTACAGCTGCTGGGGCGGCGACAACCAGAAGTGGCGCCTCAACTCCGACGGCTCCATCGTCGGCGTCCAGTCGGGCCTCTGCCTCGACGCAGCCGGCACCGCCAACGGCACCCTGATCCAGCTCTACTCCTGCTCCAACGGCAGCAACCAGCGCTGGACGCACAGCTGAGGGGAGTGTTCGTCATAGCGGGTTGCCCGGTGGGGATCAGTGCCCCCACCGGGCAACCCACTTGAGGCCCTAGAAGAAGCCGAGCTTCCGAGGGCTGTAGGAACACAGAATGTTCTTCGTCTGCTGGTAGTGGTCCAGCATCATCTTGTGCGTCTCCCGGCCGATCCCGGACTGCTTGTAGCCGCCGAAGGCCGCGTGGGCGGGGTAGGCGTGGTAGCAGTTCGTCCAGACGCGGCCCGCCTGGATGGCGCGCCCGGCCCGGTAGGCCGTGTTGATGTCACGGGTCCACACCCCCGCGCCGAGGCCGTACGACGTGTCGTTGGCGATCTTGACCGCGTCGTCGAAGTCGTCGAAGGAGGCCACCGAGACGACGGGGCCGAAGATCTCCTCCTGGAAGACGCGCATCCGGTTGTCGCCCTCGAAGATGGTCGGCTGCACGTAGTAGCCGCCCTTCAAGTCGCCGTCGTACTCGGCGCGTTCACCGCCCGTCAGGACCTTGGCGCCCTCCTGTCGGCCGATGTCGATGTAGGACAGGATCTTGGCCAGCTGCTCCCCGGACGCCTGTGCGCCGATCATCGTGTCGGTGTCGAGCGGGTGCCCGGGCCTGATCAGCTCGGTGCGGGCGACGGCTGCGGCAAGGAAGTCCGGGTAGTTGCCGCGCTGGATCAGCCCGCGTGAGGGGCAGGTGCACACCTCGCCCTGGTTCAGCGCGAACATCGTGAACCCTTCGAGGGCCTTGTCGCGCAGGTCGTCGTCCTTCTCCCACACGTCGTCGAAGAAGATGTTCGGCGACTTGCCGCCCAGCTCCAGCGTGACCGGCTTCAGGTTCTCGGCCGCGTACTGCATGATCAGCCGTCCCGTGGCCGTCTCGCCCGTGAAGGCGATCTTCGCCACCCGCGGACTGGAGGCGAGCGGCTTCCCGGCCTCCGGGCCGAAGCCGTTGACGATGTTCAGCACGCCCGGCGGCAACAGGTCGGAGACGAGGCTCAGCCAGTAGTGGATGGAGACCGGCGTCTGTTCGGCGGGCTTGAGGACGACCGCGTTGCCCGCGGCCAGGGCGGGCGCCAGCTTCCACGCCGCCATCAGAATGGGGAAGTTCCACGGGATGATCTGGGCGACGACGCCCAGCGGCTCATGGAAGTGGTAGGCGACCGTGTCGTCGTCGACCTCGCTGAGCGAACCCTCCTGGGCGCGCACGGCGCCGGCGAAGTAGCGGAAGTGGTCGATGGCCAGCGGGATGTCCGCCGCCAGGGTCTCCCGTACGGGCTTGCCGTTCTCCCAGCTCTCCGCGACCGCGAGTGCTTCGAGGTTGGCCTCCATGCGGTCGGCGATCTTCAGCAGGATGTCGGACCGCTCGGTCGCCGACCCGCGCCCCCAGCCGGGTGCGGCCGCGTGGGCGGCGTCGAGTGCCGCCTCGACGTCCTCCGCCGTGCCCCGCGCCACCTCGGTGAAGGGCTGCCCGTTCACCGGGCTCGGGTTCTCGAAGTACTGCCCCCTGGCCGGAGGTACGTACTCCCCGCCGATGAAATGGTCGTAGCGGGGCAGATAGGAGACGATCGCGCCCTCGCTTCCGGGCGCCGCGTAACGAGTCATGCGGAACTGGCCTCCTTCAGCAGCGCTGCCCGCCGTTGGACAGCTCTGCGCCGGAGCGTAAGGAGGCGGACGTTGCATCCACGTTGCGGACGGGAAGCGGCGCTACCGGCCCTGGAGGCGGGCCCAGCCGTCCGGGGCCGACAGCTCCGCTTCGAGCGCGGCCAGCCGGGCCCGGTTCGCCGGCGTCGGCCGGGCCGTGGCCAGTGCCCGCCACACCTCCAGGTCCTCCTCGCCCCACGGCGCGTGGACCCAGTCGGACAACAGGTCGGGGTCCGAGCGGGCGATCAGCGCCGCGCGCAGCCCGTCGGCGAGACGGCGCCTGAGCCGTACGACCGCCGGGGCCCGGGACGCGGGCAGCAGCGGGCCGGGGTAGCCGGCCAGGGCGGTGGTGACCGCGCCGGCCGCCAGCCGGCGTTCGACGACCGCGACGTCCGACTCCACGGGCGCCGTGAGCCGGTAGGGGCGCGACGCGAGCAGTCCCGGCCCCAGTGCCTGACGCAGCCGGGCGAGCTCCGCGCGCAGCGTCACCGGTGTCACCGACTCGTCCTCGTACAGGGCGCACAGCAGTTCGTCACCGGTCAGGCCATGGGGGTGCGCGGCCAGAAGCACGAGGATCTCGCTGTGCCGGCGGCTGAGCCGTATCCGGCGGCCGCCCGTCGTCAGCACGGCCTGGTCGCGGCCCAGCGCCGCCAGCTCGAGTCCCCCGGCGGCCGGGCGTCCCGGGAGGAGCAGTGCCAGATGGGACTCCGCCGCGCGTGCCACGGCCTGCACGAAGCCCAGGCTGTGCGGATGCGCGAGACCGTCCCCGCCGGTGATGTCCACGGCACCGAGCACCCGCCCCGTGCGGGGGTCGTGCACGGGGGCCGCCGCGCACGTCCACGCCTGCACGCGCCGCACGAAGTGCTCGGCCGCGAACACCTGCACCGGACGGCCGACGGCGACCGCGGTGCCCGGCGCGTTCGTCCCCACCGCGCTCTCCGACCACCGGGCGCCCGGCACGAAGTTCATCCGCCCCGCCTGACGCAGCGTCGACGCGTGCCCCTCGACCCACAGCAGCCTGCCGCGCGCGTCGCACACCGCCAGCAGATGCCGGCCGTCGGAGGCGAACGTGCCCAGCAACTCCCGGAACAGCGGCATCACATGAGCCAGCGGATGCTCGGCACGGCAGGCCCCGAGGTCGCCGTCCGTGAGTTCGACGTCGGCGGTGCCGTCCGGGTGCACTCCGGCGCGCGCCGAGCGCCGCCACGACTCGGCGACCACCCCGCGTACCGGGCGCGGCACCGTCCCGGCCTCGGTGAAGGTGTCGTGCGCCCGGTGCAGCACGCGTACGCGCTCGGCAGGGTCGGCTCCTGGCTCCAGGGCCACCCAGGAATCGGTCACCATGGCCTCCCGCGGGGCGTGCGCTGGGGGACATCGTCGCTCGGGGTGCGCGTGGCGACAACCGTCCCGACGCGGACGCGAGTCGCGGTGCCCCGCGCCCTGCGGAACAATGACTGAGCGGGCCATGGCCGTTGGCCGGCCCGGGAACGACGGGTGAGACCTGGTCTCACGGCCGTCTGTCACGAGGGAGACGCTCATGTCCTCGAAGAGGCGCCGCAAGAAGAAGTCACGCCGCAACCACCCGGCGAACCACGGGAAGCGGCCGCAGTCCTGAACGCGAGCACCACCGTCCGTCAGAGGACGTCGTAGGTCAGGTGGGTCGCGGTCGATGTGGGGATCACGGTCCGCTGCACCAGCGTGCGCGGCGCGGTGCCGGTGAACAGTGGCGTCCCGGCGCCCAGCACGACCGGCGCGAGGTGCAGTGACAGCGTGTCGACCAGCCCGGCGGCGAGGGCGGAGCCGACCGTGGCGCCGCCCCCCATGACGATGACGTCGAGTTCCTTGCCGCTCGCTGCGGACGCCGCCTCGGCGCGCCGGCGTGCGGCCGCGACGGCGTCGTGGAGACCGGTGCCGACGAACGTCCAGTCGAGATGGGTGAGCCGCACCGACTCCGGAGGGGAGCCCGTCACGACGAAGAACGCGGGCGTGCCGACCTCACCGGCGCCGTAGCCGGTGGTGTCGTCCCAGCCGTGCGGTCCGTCGACCACGTCGAAGAGGCGGCGGCCGAGGACGACGGCGCCCGAGCGGTCGGTCGCCTCGCGCAGGATCCTGCGGTCCTCGGGATCGTCGGAGAAGGCCCAGGTGTGCAGGGCCTCGCCGCCGGTGCCCAGACCGTTCTCCGGGCCGGGGTCGGGGCCGGTGACGAAGCCGTCGAGGGAGACGGAGATGTCGGCGATGATGCGTGTCATACCAGGGTGGACCCGATTCGTCGCCCCGACTCATCGCTGAGACGCCCGGTGCGTGTCCCGGGCCGACGGGACACGCGGCTCACCCGGCCGGCGACGCGCGGACCGCCGTCGCGAGGGCCTGGCCCATGACCCGGGAGCCGAGCGCGTTGGGATGCAGGGGCGCGGCCACACCCGTGGGTGCCAGGCCCTCGATGTAGCGCTCGGCGGGGGCGGCGCAGATGTCGTGTCCGATGCCCGGCGTGTAGGTGTCGACGAAGGTGGCGCCGTGACCCTCGGCCGCGTCCCTCACTACGGAGCCGAGGTGATTGATCGCCCCCTGGAGGTAGTCGGCGTCCGCCTTCCAGAAGGGCTGGACGGGGTGGCAGCCGCCGGGGCGGAAGTAGTTGCCGTAGCCGACGACGAAGATCTCGGCGTCCGGCGCCCGCCGGGCGATCTCGTCCAGAACGGTGCCGAAGACCGGCGCCCACGCGTCGATGCGGGCCCTGAGCTTGTCGGTGCCCCCGGCCGTGTTCTCCTCCGCACAGCTGACGCCATGGGGCTCGGGCAGGACGTTGACGCAGCCCAGCGCTTCGTCGACGAGGCCGACGTCGTTGCCGCCGATGGTGATGCTGACGATGTCGGTGTCGGGTGTGAGCGCGTCGTACTGGGGCGCGGTGCCCGGGTACTGGGACGCGCTCAGGTCGTCGCTGGTGGCGGCGGAGCAGCTGACGTCGGTGAGCGTGGCCCCGAGCGCCTCGGCGGCGACACCCGGATAACCCGCCAGGGAGCGCAGACACGCCAGGCCGTCCGGGTCGGGCGGCGGCACCAGCGGTGCGGCCGCGTAGGAATCGCCGAGGGCGACGTACCGGAGAGGGTCGTCGGGTGCGTCCTCGGCCGCCGTGACCGGCGCGGTTGCCGAGAGTGCACCTATGGACAGAGCGGTCGCCAGGATCAGGCGCGGGGCCGTCTTCAAGGACGCCTCCTTCGCATACGGGCGGTTGGGTGGTTCTGCCTGGTGCCGAGCCTGCCCGGAGAGCCGGGCCGCCGCACGGCGGCCCGGTCCGAATGCGCCGACGCCCTGCTGGACCGGCCTGCCCGTCCGAACCTGGTCAAGCGGGAGGCCGAGCGGGTTCGGGGTCGTCGAGGGGGAGGCGGAGGGCGAGGATCGCCATGTCGTCCCGGCCGTCGCCCGGGTGATGGTCGGCCAGTGTCCCGACGAACTCCTGAAGTGGGCGTGAGGCGTGGGTGGTGGCGAGGTCGGCGAGCATGGTCAGGCCCTCGTCGATGGAGCGGGCGGGGTGTTCGACGAGCCCGTCGGTGAAGAAGACCAGGATGGAACCCGGGGGCAGGGGGCGGGTGTGATCGGGACGATGCTCGTCGGCACTGACCCCGAGCGGCAGGCCGGGCTCGGCGTACAGGTACTCCGCCTCCCGGCCGGGGCTGATCAGCAGGGGCGGGAAGTGCCCGGCCGTGCTCCAGCGCAGCACCCAGCCGGATTCATCGGGTTCGACGCGCGCCAGGCAGGCCGTGGTGATCGGGATGTCCGTGGTGGCGTGCAAGGTGCGGTCGAGTTGGGTGAGTACTCCGCTGGGCGGGGTGCGGCGGTCGTAGAACAGCGCACGGAGCATGCTGCGGGCCTGGGCCATGGCGGCGGCCGCGTACAGGTCGTGGCCACCGACGTCTCCGATCATGACGCCGAGCGAGCCGTCGGGCAGCACGAGGGCGTCGTACCAGTCCCCGCCGAGCCTGTTCGGTTCGGCGGCGGGCCGGTAGACGGCGCCGGCGGAGAAGGGCCGCAGGTCGGACAGGGTGGGCAGCAACAGGCGTTGGAAGATCTCGGCACTGTCGCGGACCTGCGCGAACAGGCGGGCGTTCTCGATCGCGATACCCGCGGCGCCGGCGAGGGCGACGACGATGTCCTCGTCGTCACGGTCGAAGGGCCGCCCGTCGTGGCGTTCGGACAGATAGAGGTCGCCGTAGATCTCGCCGCGGACGCTGATGGCGACCCCCAGCAGGGTGCGCATGGGCGGGTGACCGGGCGGAAAACCGGCCGAGGCGGGATGGGACGGGATGTCGCCGACCCGCAGCGGCTCGGGATGGTGGATCAGATGTCCGAGCACTCCCCGGCCGTGGGGGAACTCCACCCCGGCCAGGTCGGCGCGCTCGGCCTCACTCAGCCCCGCCGTGATGAACTCCTTGAGGTACTCGCCGGACTCGTGCAGCACTCCCAGGGCGCCGTAGCGGGCGCCGACCAGGTCCATGGCGGTGGTGACGATGCGCCGCAGCACCACCGACAGGTCCAGTTCCCTGCTGATGGCGAGCACGGCGTCGAGCAGTCCCTGGAGCCGGTCCTTGGCATCGGTCAGGGCTCGCAACCGCGCGCCGACCTGCTCCAGCCCGTCACTCGGACGCGGGGGCAGGTCGGGAACGTCCGGCTGCTCGGGCCGGCCCTCGTCACTCACCTCGGAGGCCTCCGTCGCTGACACGACCGTGCTCGACCAAGGGCTCAGCGTGACACGGGTGCTGAGTCGAGCCCTCCCATTACTCCGAAAGCGGCATGCCGCCCGGCGGTCGACGGGTGCACCGCTTCAGGGTGCGGTGGCTGAGGCCACGAACACGGGCAGTGCCAGGAGCAGGCGGTCGGTTTCGGCCCGGGTACGCTGCTCGGCGGTCCAGTTGTCCGTCCGCTCGCGGGTGACGGCGCCGGCGGAGCAGGCTCGTTCTGCCAGTCCGATGATCATGGGCAGCATCGCGGGCCCGGTGGACACGCTCGTGTGGACTTCGACCGCCACGTCGCGGAAGCCGGCGTCCAGCAGGAGGCCGCGGTAGCGGCGGGCGGCGTGCGGGCTGGTGGTGAGGTCGGCCCGGGCGTGCACGATGGTGCGGGTGAGAGCGGGGTCGTCGGCGTCGATGACGAGGGTGTCCCAGTCCTGGCCGGCCAGCACGATCCTCCCTCCGGGCCTGAGCACCCTGCGGGCCTCCGCCAGCGCCCGCCCCGGTTCGGACAGTTCGTGGAACACCTTGTCGGCCCGGTAGCCGTCCACCGAGGCGTCGGCCAGCGGCAGGTCGTACGCCCCCGCGACACGGAAGTCCGCCGCGGGCCGGCGCCCGCGTGCCGTGGCGATCATGAGTTCGTCCGGGTCCACGCCGACGGCCCGCACGCCCCGTTGGTCCAGTTCCGCCACCGCCCGTCCGGCGCCGCAGCCGACGTCGACCACACAGGTTCCCGGCCGGGCGCCGAGCAGGTCATAGGAGAGGGCCCGCAGCGCGTCGGCGCCCGGCAGGCGGTCGGCGGCGTCGAGTCGCGCGATGAGATCGTCGGCCGGCTGATGTGTCTGTTCGGTTCTCCTGGTCATGCGGGCCAGGCTGGGTCTTAATGTCGGCATGAAGTCAAGCGAGCACGGGACGATGAGTATCGGCGTTCTGGCCGGACGCGTCGGTGTGGCCACGCACGTCCTGCGTCACTGGGAGACGATGGGGCTGATCACGCCCGAACGGGACGGGGCCGGCCGGCGCCGTTACGGGTCCGCGGACGTCACACGTGTCGCCGTCATCCTGCGGGCCAAGGAGGCAGGGCTCGCCCTGGACACCATCCGCTCGCTGATCGCCACGGATGGCGCCGTGGGGCGACGGGACATCCTGTCCCGGGAGGCCGAGGCGCTGCGCTCCCGTATCGCTGCCGCGCGGGCCTCACTCGAACTCATCGAATGCGCCCTGGGCTGCGATCGGGACGACCACCTCCAGTGCGCCCATTTCCGGCGGGCGGTCGCGGACCGGGATGTCCCAACAGTGCGATGACTCCGGCTATTTCGGGTCCTCCGGCAGGGGCGCCTTGATCACCGGTCACCTCAGGCCGGTTGCCAGATCCGGGCGAGCGTCGAGGCGGTGAGGAGCTGCCCGGGGTGCCCCTGGCCCACCAGGTGCCCCTCGCGGAGCAGGAGGCAGGCGTCGGCCGAGCGGGCGGCGTCCAGGTCGTGTGTGGCGTGCACGACGGTCACGCCGTCGGCGACCAGGTCCGACAGCAGCGTCGCTATGCGTTCCCTGGCCTCGGGGTCCAGCCCGGTCGTCGGCTCGTCCAGCAGCAGAAGGTCAGATTCCTGGGCGAGTCCCTGGGCGATCAGAGCGCGCTGTCTCTGCCCGCCCGACAATTCGCCGAGTTGACGCGCGGCCAGGTCGGCGATGCCCAGGCGGTCCATGGCCGCCTCCACGGTGGCGCGGTCCCGCCGGGTCAGCCGGCGCCAGGGGCCGCGATCGCCCCAGCGCCCCATCTCCACGGTCTGCCGGACCGTCAGCGGCAGCGCGTCGCCGACCGCGCCGCGCTGGGGGACGAACGCCGGAGGCCGATCGCCGGTGTGGTGCAGCTCGCCGGCCGTGGGCTGGATCACACCGGCCAGGACGCCGAGCAGGGTGGACTTCCCGCTGCCGTTCGGGCCGACCAGAGCCGTGGTGGCCAACGCCGGTATGTCGGCCGCGAGTTGGTGCAGTACCGGATGACCGGTGTAGCCCGCGGACAGGTCGGTGAAGCGGATGCGGAACGTCGTGTCCAGGGGGGTGGGGAGCGGGGGGCCCGGTTTATTGAACATGATTGTCATTGTAGTGTGCTCGCATGGAGTGGTTGACAGGCCCTTTCGAGGTGACCTTCGTGCAACGGGCCTTGTGGGGCGGAATTCTGGTGTCGGCGATCTGTGCCCTGGCGGGCACCTGGGTGGTCCTGAGGGGAATGGCCTTCCTCGGTGACGCCATGTCCCACGGGCTGCTGCCCGGGGTCGCACTGGCCGCGCTGCTCGGCGGCAACCTGTTGGTGGGGGCGCTGCTGAGCGCGGCCGTGATGACGGCCGGCGTGACGGCCCTCGGCCGCACCCCGAGGCTGTCCCAGGACACCGGCATCGGTCTGCTCTTCGTCGGGATGCTGTCGCTCGGTGTCATCATCGTGTCGCGCTCGCAGTCCTTCGCGGTCGATCTGACCGGTTTCCTCTTCGGTGACGTCCTCGCCGTCCGGGAAAGGGACTTGACGCTGCTGGGCGTGGCCCTGCTGCTGGCACTCGTCGTGTCGGTCCTCGGCCATCGCGCGTTCCTGGCCCTCGCCTTCGACGCGCGCAAGGCCCGGACACTGGGCCTGCGTCCCCGACTCGCCCACGCCGTACTGCTGGGGCTGCTGGCACTGGCCATCGTCGCGTCCTTCCACATCGTCGGCACGCTGCTGGTGCTGGGCCTGCTCATCGCCCCGCCGGCGGCCGCGCTGCCGTGGGCGCGGAGCGTGCGGGCCGTGATGGTGCTCGCCGCCCTGCTCGGTGTGACCGCCACGTTCTTCGGCCTGCTGCTGTCCTGGCATCTGGGCACCGCGGCCGGAGCGACCGTCTCGGCCCTGGCAGTGGGCCTGTTCTTCCTCTCCCACCTGGCGTCCGGCATCCGCCACCGCCACACACGCCCGGCCGGCATCCGTCCGGCGGCAACCGACTGAGAGAAAGCCCTGAGGCGATGTCCTTGTTCGTCCGAAGAAACGTCAGCGCAGGCGCGCCGGCCGCGCTCGTGGCCCTCGCGCTGCTCACCGCCGGCTGCGCGGAGCAGGACGACAACACGTCCTCCCCGAAGAGGAGTTCCGCGGCCTCCGCCACTCCGCACGGCTACGTCGAAGGAGCACAGGAGGCGGCCGAGCAGCAGTCCCGGCTGCTGCTCAACGACCCCGCGACCGGAGACACCCGGGTACTGGACCTGATCACCGGAAAGGCACGAGAGGTGTCCCCGACGAAGGGAGCCGCGCAGCTCACCACGGACGGCCGGTTCGGCTACTTCCACACCGCGCGGGGCACACATGTCCTCGACGGCGGCGCCTGGATGGTCGACCACGGCGACCACGTGCACTACTACCGCGCCGCGATACGCGACGTCGGCCGCATACCCGCCGGCACCGGCGCACACGTGCGCGGTGACGCCGCGGTGACCGCCGTGACCGGCGAGGACGGACGGGCCGTCACCTATCGCCGCGCCGACCTGGAGGAGGGCCGCATCGGCTCCCCCCGCACGCTTCCCGGGAAGCACGCCGGGGCGGTGGTGCCGTACGCGGAGCACCTGGTGACCCTCACCGACGACGGCAACGGCATGCCTGAGGTCACGGTCCTCGACCGTGACGGCGGGCGCTCCGCGTCCCCGGACGCCACCTGCGAGGACCCGATGGGTGACGCCGTCACCCGGCGGGGCGTCGTCCTCGGCTGCGCCGACGGCGCCCTGCTGATCAGCGAGGACGACGGACGGTTCACGGCCCAGCGGATTCCCTACGACCGCCAGGTGCCCGCAGACGAACGGGCGACGTCCTTCCGTCACCGCTCGGGCAGCGACACGCTCACGGCGCCGGCCGGGGACCGCGCCGTGTGGGTGCTGGACGTCACTGAGCGCACGTGGACCCGGGTGGAGACCGGTCCCGTCGTCGCCGCCAACACCGCCGGCGAGGGCTCCCCCCTCCTCGTCCTGGAGACCGACGGGGCGCTGCACGGCTACGACATCGCCACCGGCAAGCAGACCGCCCGGACCAAGAGGCTCCTGACGGGGGACCGGCGGGCGGACGCCGACGGCAGCGAACCGGTCGTCGAGGTCGACCGCAGCCGTGCCTACGTCAACGACCCGGCGGGCAGCCGCGTGTACGAGATCGACTACAACGACGGCCTGCGCATCGCCCGCACCCTCGATACGGACGTCAAGCCGGGACTGATGGTGGAGACCGGACGATGACGACACCGAAGCGAACCGTGCTGCGGCTGCGCCGGCTGCCGGCGGCGCTGATCGCCCTCGTCTGCGCGGGCACCGTCACCGCCTGCGCGAGCGGCGACGACCGGCCCCAAGTGGTGGTGACGACCAACATCCTCGGTGACGTCACCCGGGAGATCGTCGGTGACGAGGCCGACGTCACCGTCCTGATGAAGCCCAACGCCGACCCGCACTCCTTCGGCCTGTCGGCCGTGCAGGCCGCCGAGTTGGAGAACGCCGACCTGGTGGTCTTCAACGGGCTCGGCCTGGAGGAGAACGTACTGCGCCACGTGGAGGCCGTCCGCGAGTCCGGGGTCGCCGCCTTCGAGGTCGGCAAGGCGGTGGACCCCCTGACCTTCCGCGCGGACGCCGACGGAGGCCCCGAGGGGGAGGCCGGGCAGCCCGACCCGCACTTCTGGACCGATCCCGACCGTATGCGCAGAGCCGCCGCCCTGATCGCCGACGAGGTGATCGAGAACGTGGACGGCGTGGACAACAGGTCCGTCCGCCGCAACGCCGCCCGCTACGACGAGCGACTCGCCGGTCTCTCCACCTGGATGGAGGAGTCCTTCGACCGCATCCCCGCGAACCGGCGGTCCCTGGTCACCAATCACCACGTCTTCGGCTACCTCGCCGACCGCTTCGGCTTCCGGGTGATCGGCGCGGTCATCCCCAGCGGCACCACGCTCGCCTCACCCAGCTCCTCCGACCTGCGCTCGCTCACCGACGCCATGCGCGAGGCCGGTGTGCGCACGGTGTTCGCCGACTCCTCCCAGCCGACACGGCTGGCCGACGTCCTGCGCACCGAACTGGGCGGCCGGGTCGAGGTCGTCGAGCTGTACTCCGAGTCGCTCACCGCGAAGGGCGAGGGCGCCGACACCTACCTGCGGATGATGCGCGCCAACACGACCGCCATGACCGACGGCCTGACCACCCACTGAACCCGCGGCACCGCGCCGACACCGGCACGACCGGCCGACCCCACCCATCCCACGAAAGGCATGCACCGAAGTGAGCAAGCGCATACACACCAGAGCCGTCACCGGTACGGCCCTCGCCCTGGCGATGTCCGCCGTCCTGACCGCCTGCGGCGGAGGGGACGACGCCTCGTCCGACACGAAGGCGGCAAAGGAGAGCGCCACACCCGCCCAGGTCGAGAACCCGCTGGTCGCCACCTTCGACGGGGGCCTGTACATCCTGGACGGCGCGAGCCTCGAACTCACCGGCACCATCGAGCTGCCCGGCTTCAACCGGGTCAATCCCGCCGGAGACGACGACCACGTCATCGTCTCCACCGACAGCGGCTTCCGGGTCCTCGACGCCACCGGGCAGTCCCTCACCGACATCACCTACGAGGGCGCCAAGCCCGGCCACGTCGTCCGCCACGCCGGGAAGACGGTGCTCTTCACCGACGGCACCGGCGAGGTCAACGTCTTCGACCCCGCCGACCTGAGCGCCGGCAAGAAGCCCGAAGGGCGCACCTACACCTCCGCCGAGGCACACCACGGCGTCGCCATCGAGCTGAGCAACGGCGAACTGCTCAGCACCCTCGGCACCGAGGAGAAGCGCACCGGAGCGCTCGTCCTGGACAAGGACAACAAGGAGATCGCGCGCAGCGAGAACTGCCCCGGCGTCCACGGCGAGGCCGCCGCCAAGGGCGAGGCGGTCGCCGTCGGCTGCGAGGACGGTGTCCTCCTCTACAAGGACGGCGAGTTCACCAAGGTGGACGCCCCCGACGACTACGGCCGCATCGGCAACCAGGCCGGCAGCGACGTCTCCCCGGTCCTCCTGGGCGACTACAAGACCGACCCGGACGCCGAACTCGAGCGCCCCACCCGCGTCTCCCTCATCGACACGGAGACGGCGAAGCTGCGCCTGGTCGACCTCGGCACCAGCTACTCCTTCCGCTCCCTCGGACGCGGACCCCACGGCGAGGCGCTCGTCCTCGGCACCAACGGCGCCCTTCACGTCATCGACCCGGAGACGGGCCGGGTGGAGAAGAAGATCAACGTCGTCGACGAGTGGCAGGAGCCCCTCGACTGGCAGCAGCCCCGGCCCACCCTCTTCGTCCGCGACCACACCGCGTACGTCTCCGAACCGGGCACGCGGAAGCTGCACGCCGTCGACATCGAGTCCGGTGAACGGCTCACGTCGGTGACCCTGCCGAAGAGCACGAACGAACTCTCGGGAGTCGTCGCCGGCCACTGACGACAAGGCCCGGCACAGGCACCGCCCCCACCCGGTGGGGCGGTGCCGACCGCGCACTGATCCTCATGACACCGCAAGATGGAACGAAGGGATCGGCGGAACCGGGAGGTGCGGTGATGCACGACAACGCCGAGGACGAGGAGGCGCTCGTCGAGGAGGGTGACCCGTACGACGGCGAACCCGTCCCGGAGGCCACCCTGGCCGGCGAGGGAACCCCGGACGTCTTCCTGGATGTGCCCGTACTGAAGGTCGACGAGATCGACCTGGACGTCGAGAACCTGCGGGCGCACGTCTCGCTCCAGACCGAGGTGCTGGATCTGCTGAGGCTGAACGTGGGCGCCGACGTCACCCTCGGCCGAGTGCACCTGGGCATTTCAGGCGTGGAGGCACAGGCCCAGCTCAAGGTACGGCTGGACAATGTCGCCGCGATCGTCAATCGGGTGCTCACCACGCTCGACCGCAATCCGGAAATCCTGCACGACCTCGCACGAGGCGTCGGATCCGCCGTGCGCGACGTCGGTGGTGGAGCCGGTCAGGCCGTGGGTGAGGTGGGTACGGGTGCCGGACACGCCGTCCGGGACGTTGGCCACGGTGCCGGGGCCGCCGTGCGGGACGTGGGCCCCGGGGTCGGCTCGGTGGCGGAGGACGTCGGCCGAGGGGCCGGCAGGGCCGTTCAGGACGTGGGCGGGGACGTAGGACGCACGGTGGAGGACCTCGGTGGGGAAGCGGGCCGGGCGGCTGTCGGTGTGGCCGGCGCGACGGAAGAGACCGCGCGGACGGGCCGCCGTGCCGACGTGGACCCGACGGAACGCACCGCACGCCGAGCCGGGTCGGGCACACGGAGTGCGCGCACGCCGGGGGAACGGACCGTCCGGCGCCAGAGCGCCACCCGCAAGCGCCGAGTCCGCGCCGAGGACGAGGAGCCGCCACCGCGCCCCAGCCGTCGCCGCGCCGCCGAGGACCGCGAGGAACCGCCCTGAACGGCGGCGGGAGCGGACAGTCCGGTGCGGGACATCTCGTTCCGGTCGACGGTCCACGCGGACCGTCTCCGCTTCAGGCAACAGCCCCGAACAGCCGTCCGCTTCCCGGGCACCGGCGACCGGGAGTCGACGAGCCGCAGCGATCGCGGCCACCTTCCCGAGAGGGTCGAGCCGGGACGCGACTACCACGATGTCACCGTTGACTACCGCCTGGAATCCGGGTTCACCGGGCCGCTACTTGATCAGGGCGTTCGCCGCGATGATCACTAGGCCGATGGCCATGTCGGTGGCCCCGGCCCGGAGGGAGGCCGCCCATCCACGGCCCGCCCCACGCGCGGTCCACACTCCCCAGCCGGCGAGGATCAGCGTATTGAGCACCAGCGCGGTGTTCACCGCCTCCGTCTCTGTCCACCAGGACGGCACCGCGGTCAGCAGCAGTACGACGGTGGGGGCGGCCGCCACGACGACGGGCCACTCCGCGAGCATGGCCCGCAGCCCGACCCCGGCACCGGAGTGGTCCCCCGACCGCCGGTGTGCGACCACATGGGCATAGCCGTGGGCGGCCGCCGAGGCCAGAGCGGTGAGCAGGACCCACAGCGCGTCGGACCCGGGATTGTCCGCCTCGCCGGGGGAGTCGAGTGCCGCAGCCAGCGCACTGGCGAGGACGAGCCCGTAGACGCCGCTGAACAGCGTTGTCTCCGACGGCTGGTGAGATGTCGCCCGCTGGGGGGTGGTCGCCCGGCGGAAGCGGTAGGCGCGGTGGTGCATCGACACAACTGTCGCCCTGGGTACGTGGCGCGGCAACACGGCACGAGTCGGACGGGTGGTGCCTGTCCCTTAACCTCGTGCATGGGGACGTCAGGCGCCGTGTCCGTGTGCCGGCATTGGGGAGGCAAGGGTGTTCGGAAGGGCCACGCGGTTGCTCGGGGGTGCCGTGATCGCGGTGTGCATGCTGCTCCTCGGCCCCAGCGCACCGAGCGGAACTCCCTTCGCGACGTCCCTGCCCGTCGTGGCCGACCGGGATGTCGTGCCGAATCGGGTCATGACCTGGAACATCTGCAACCCCTGCGGGGAGAGCGACGTCGACCGGGCGGCGGAGATCGCCGGATTCGCGCCCGAGGTCATCGGCCTGCAAGAGGCGTGCGTACGTGACGTCGAGAGGATCCGGGAGTATCTGGAGAGCCTGCACGGGCTGGTCTATCACGTCGAGTACGGGACGGTTCTCCGGAATTGGGGCCGTTGCGGGGGCATGCCGTGGAGTCCTGGAGGCTACGGCCAGGCGATTCTCTCGGCGGCACCGATGACGGAGCGGGTCAGTGTGGAGTACCCCGACGGAGGATCCGAAGACCGTGGATACATGGCCGTCACCACCACGGTGGGGGGCCGATCCGTCCGTGTCTTCAACACCCACCTCGCGGAACGGCGTCAGGAAGAGGTCCGGGCGGACCAGGCCGAGGTACTCGCGGGAGTCGTCGCCCGGCACGATCGCGCGATCGTCCTCGGGGACTTCAACGCCGTACCGGACGCTCCCGAACTCTCCCCGATGTGGGCACTGGCCGAGGACACGGACCCGCGGTGCCGTCCCTCGTCCGCCGGTGCCTGCGAGCAGACCACCGACTGGCACCTCAAGTTCGACTACGTCTTCCTGCGGGGCATCACCCCGCTCCGGCACCGCGTCCACCACACCCGGTACTCGGACCACCACATGCTGCACACCGACCTGGACCTCACCTGAACCGTGCCGGACGTCCCGGTTCCGACTCCGCGGCGCACGCAATGCCGTACCACCCGCTGCCGGCCCTGAGCCCTGATCCTTTCGGATGGTTTCCCGGCCACCGGGGACTGGTGCATGCCCTCCGCCGGCAGGACGCGCTCAGCGGGCGGTCGTGCGCTCAGGCGGCGGCCGCCCGACGACCCGTCGCCGAGGAAAGGACGCTCCCGCGACCGCGCCCGCCGTCATCGATCACCACGCCACCGGCTACAGCCTGCGGCACGCCTACTGTCTGGCCCAGGCCCCGGGCACAGCCTCGGCGGCGCACGCATGTATCTGGAGGAGCCGCGGCCGCGGCCGACGGCGTCCACACCTTCGGCCGGCCCCGCACCTGCGACAGCGGACTCGCCACCGCCTACAACACCGGCTTCAAGAAGCGGATGTACCGCTTCGTCAACACCAACGACGTCGTGCCGCAATTGCCCCCGCCGCCCGCGTACACCCACGTCGACGCAATCCGGTACGTCGACTCGCACGGGGTGGTCCGAGACTCCATGCCTCTGATCGGCGGCCTCACGGACCGGGCCAGAGGCAGGACAGCCGACCTCTTCGCGCCCGCCGGCGACGGCGTACGCGGCCACTTCATCGACAGCTGTCCGACGGCACTGGAGCAGAACCTGAAGTAGGGGGACGCGGTGCGAGCAGCAGGGGGAAGGCGAGGAGCAGGGCCCCAGCCACCAGGAGTGTGCTCACCCACAGCGGGCCGAGGTTCCCGGCCGAGCCGCCGAGGGTGGACGCGGCGACGAGAGGGCCGACGACGGCGCCGGCGTTGAGCGACGCGGTCGCGTACGACCCCGCCATGGTGGGGGCTCCGGCGGCCTCGTAGAGAACCCGGGTGATCAGCGTGCTGCCCAGCGCGAACGACAGCGCCCCCTGCGCGAACACGAGGATGAGCAGCGCGGCCGGCTCGTCGGCCAGCACGGCCGCGGCGGGCCAGCCGACGAGCAGCAGCGGACCACAGACCGCGACGACCGGACCGGGATGCCGGTCGGACAGCCGGCCGGCGACGGTGACCCCGGCGAAGGAACCGGCGCCGAACAGCACTAGGGCGACGGAGATCCACAGTTCACCCAGCCCGGCGGTGTCGGTCACGACCGGAGCGAGGAAGGTGAAGCTCGCGAACGTCGCCGCGTTCACCAGCGCGCCGAGCAGCATGACGAGGACCAGCCTCGGCCCGGTGAGCTGGGCCAGCTCGGCTCGCAAGGCCGGTCCGCCGGCCGCCTCGTCCCTCATGCGTCCCGCCGGGACCCCCTTCAGGACGCCCAGAGCCGCGGGCAGGCAGAGGGCGGCCACTGTCCAGAACGTGGCCCGCCAGCCGAACACCGCGCCGAGTACCGACCCGCCCGGGACACCGGCCACCGTGGCCACCGTCGTACCCGACAGCAGCACGGCCAGCGCACGTCCCTTCCTGTCCGGCGGGACCAGTGCGGCCGCCGCCGTCAGTGCGACGGCGAGGAACCCCGCGTTCGCGAGCGCGGCGACGACCCGGGTGGCGAACAGGACCGGGAAGCTCGTGGTGCCGGCGCCCACGGCGTGGGCCGCCGCGAAGGCGAGGAGGAACACGAGCAGGCTGGAGCGCCGGGGCCAGCGGCGGGCGAGCGCCGCCACGAGGGGAGCGCCGACGATCATGCCGATCGCGAAGGCCGGGGTGAGCCCGCCGGCGGTCCCGATGGTGACGTCGAGGTCCCCGGCGATGTCCGGCAGGAGGCCGGCGAGCATGAATTCCGAGGTGCCCATGGCGAAGACGGCCATGGCGAGCAGGTACAGGGGGAGAGGCATCGAGTGGCTCCGGGGTGAGGAGAGGCACGAGAAGGTCATCTCGTCACCGCGGCCAACCCCACGGGCACGCTCGTCCCACCGCGGGATGCGGTGCGACGGCGGGGTCAGAGGCTCAGTGGTTCAGGGGCTGACGGCGTGACCGAAAGCCCCCACCCTGTCCGACTCAGGACTCGACATGGCCCGCACGCTACCCGACCGGCGCCCGTCGAGGCACCTCGGTTTCACCACGCCGCCGGGCTCACCCGCGACTCACCCGCCGTGCGGCGGATCGCCCGATTCCCGAGTGCCGTGAGCCGACGACCGCTCACCGGCCGGCCTCCGGACGTCCGCGTTCTCGTCCGGCACGGTCGGCGCGGTGCCGTCCTCGACGGGCGGGCGCCGGATGCTCAGTACGACGGACACGGCCAGGACCGTGGCGATGACCGCCAGGCTGATCGGTGACGGGATCTCCGGGATGCTGTCGCTGAACAGCTCGTGGGACGCCTGGAGGATCAGCTTCACGCCGATGAAGGACAGGATGAGCGCAAGACCCCTGCTCAGATAGTGGAACCGGTCCAGCAGTCCGGCGAGCAGGAAGTACAGGGCGCGCAGGCCGAGGATGGCGAACGCGTTGCTGGTGTAGACGATGAAGGCGTCGTCACTGACCGCCAGCACGGCGGGCACGCTGTCCACGGCGAAGATCAGGTCGGCCGCCTCCACCGCGGCGACGACCGCGAGCAGCGGGGTGGCGACCCGCTTGCCGGCCTCCTTGACGAAGAACCTCATCCCGGCGTACTCGTCCCGAACGGGCATGATCTTGCGCAGCAGGCGCACGGCGACGCTCTTGCCGGGGTCGAAGGTTTCCTCGTCCCCCTTGAGGATCTTGTAGGTGCTGTAGAAGAGGACGGCCGCGAACCCGAACAGCACCGCGGTGAAACGGCTGACCACGGCCACTCCCGCTGCAAGGAAGACGCCTCGGAAGACCAGCGCGCCCATGACGCCGAAGAACAGCACACGGTGCTGGTAGGCGCGTGGCACCTTGAAGTAGGCGAAGATCAGCGCGAAGACGAACAGGTTGTCGACCGACAGGCTCTTCTCCAGCAACCACGCGGTCGTGTACTCCACGCCCGGTGTCACACCCAGCACCAGGAAGACGACCGCGCCGAAGACGAGGGCGAGACCGATCCACACCCCGCTCCAGGCGGCGGCCTCCTTGAAGCCGATGACATGCGCCTCGCGGTGCGCCAGCAGGTCCACGGCCAACGACACCACGACGGTGACGGCGAACACCGCCCACAACCAGAACGGCACATCGAGCACGGCGGAAGATCCCTCATGCGGGCAGGGAGGAAAGACGTCTTTGTGAAAGTCTGCCCCAATACTCCGGGCTTGTCGCCCGCGTCGTCACGTCGTCCAGGGGTGCAGGACGATCTTTCCCACATGACCCCTGCGGGCGAGTTCCTCCTGCGCCCGCGCCGCCTGGTCCAGGGGGAACGTCGCGGCGACCACGGGGTGGATCTCCGCCCGTCGAGCCAGGTCCATGAGCAGGCCGAAGTGCCTGGGCGTGTGCATCGCGGAGCCGATCACCTGCGCGTTGTGCAGATAGAGCCGGCGCACGTCGAAGGCCACGTCGTACCCGCCGAGAGCGCCGGCGACCACCCACCGGCCGCCCTCGCGCAGCAGCGGCAGTCCCTCACTCACCAGGTCCCCGGCGACGACGTCGAGGGCGACGTCGATGCCCTCCGGGGCGGCGGCGCGGATCTGCTCCGCGACGTCCCGGCCGCGGTCGACGACCTCGTGGGCGCCGGCCGCGCGCACCGACTCGATCTTGCGTCCGCTGCTGATCGCGACCACCCTCGCACCGCGGGCGAGGGCGATCTGCACCAGCGCGATGCCGACACCGCCGGACGCCCCCGAGACCAGAACGGTCTCTCCCCTTCGCAGACGACCGCGTTCGATCATGCCCAGCGCGGTGCCGTAGGCGATCGGCAGGGTCGCCAGCTGATCGTCCGTGAGCGGGGATTCGGTCACGTCGTGCACACGCTCCACCGGGGCGGTCACGAACTCGGCGTAACCGCCGTCGCGTTCGCTCCCCATCAGGCCCACCGGGTTGGCGTCCGGCCCTTCGGTGTCGTAGACGGCCGGGTCGACGACCACACGGCGACCGACGAGACCCTGGGACCGGTCGGCGCCCACCGCCACGACCCGGCCTGCCGCATCGGCACCCTGGATGCGCGGAAAGTCGATCGGACCCCGCCAGCCCGACCGCGCCGTCGGGTCCCCCGGGCGACCGTACGCGCCCTCCCGGGTCCACAGGTCGGTGTTGTTCAGCGCCGCCGCGCCGACCCGGACCAGTGCCTCGCCGGGCTGCGGGGCGGGCACGGCCACCTCCACGAGTTCGAGAACCTCCGGCCCTCCGTGCTCCCTGATCCTCATCGCGCGCATGCTTTCGGGCGTACCCACCGCTTCGACCTCCTCGCGGGTATACTGATCTGTGAAGTTACGGCCACGGTACACCGATCAGTGAAGAGGCGCGCCCGATGCGGGAAGCACGGCCCATGACACCGGCCGGCCGCCGCATCGTGGCGGCGGCGGAGGAACTGTTCTACGAGCGCGGCATCACGGCCGTCGGCGTGGATCTGATCGCCGAGCACTCGGGGGTGACCAAGCGGACCCTGTACAACCAGTTCGGTTCGAAGGACCACCTCGTGGCCGCCTGCCTTGCCGAACGCGACCGGCGGTGGCGATCGCTCGTCCGCGCCGAGGTCGACGCCTGTGACGACCCCGTCGAGGCAGTCACCGCCCCCTTCGACGCGCTGCGCACCTGGAGCAGGACCAGCACCCGCGGATGCGCGTTCATCAACGCCCTGGCCGAACTCCCCGACCCGTCGCATCCCGCGTACCGCATCGCCGAGAACCAGAAGCTGTGGCTGCTGAACCTGTTCGAGGAGCTCGCCACGGCGGCGGGCTGCTCGGGCCCCCCCATGCTCGCCACCCGACTCCTCGTGCTGCACGAGGGCGTCCTCGCCACGCGGCCGCTTTCCGTCGACACCCTCGCCACCAGCACCCACCTGGCACGATCCCTGGTCCGCGCCGACGCGCCACCGCGTTGATAGGGTGCGCGACAGTGGCACCGCTGGGGGAGCCGCAGCAGAGTCCAGGGAGGGGCCGGGCGACGATGCAGGCGTCAGAGGTCTCACGCGCGGTGGCCTCGGCCACGTCGACCGCCTCGTCACTCGGCCTGACAGCCGACGACGCGATCATCCTTCACAACTCGAACAAGCTCACTCTGCGCCTGCTGCCCTGTGACGTCCTGGCCCGGGTGGCACCTGTGGCGGATCAGGTCGCCCGGTTCGAAGTCGAGCTCGCACAGCGGCTCGCCGAATCCGGGTGCCCGGTGGCCGCGCTCGATCCGCGAGTGGAACCGCGCGTCCATGAGCGTGACGGCTTCGTGGTCACGTTCTGGACCTACTACGAACCCGCGACGCCCGGGCAGCTCTCACCGGCCGACTACGCCCACGCGCTCGGACGGCTGCATGCCGGCATGCGCCGACTCGATGTCCCGGTACCCCACTTCACGGACCGGGTCGAACAGGCTCAGCGACTCGTGGCGAACCGCGACCGCACTCCGGCGCTGGCCGAGGCGGACCGGGAACTGCTCGGCGACACGCTGCGGAGACTGAGACGAGTGATCGGCGAGCGCGGCGGTGCCGAGCAGCTGCTGCACGGCGAGCCGCACCCGGGCAACGTGCTCGGCACGAAGAACGGGCCGCTGTTCATAGACCTCGAGACGTGTTGCCGTGGGCCCGTCGAATTCGACCTCGCACACGCGCCCGAAGAAGTCGGCGAGCACTGTCCGGATGCCGATCAGGACCTGCTCCGCGAGTGCCGGATCCTCGTACTGGCGATGGTCACGGCGTGGCGCTGGGACCGGGACGACCAATTCCCGGACGGGAGACGGCTGGGTACCGAATGGCTCGGCCGAATCCGAGCGGCACTCGACCGCGACAACAGCCCTGACATCCCCGGCTGATCGCGGACCCCGGAGGGGGGAGACCGCCCAGGCGCCAGGAACTATCGTCGCGGGCATGGTCGAACACGATGCCCTCGGCACCACCCGCGACGCCTACGATGCCGCTGCCTCCACCTATGCGGAGCTGTTCCGCGACTCGCTGCGCGACAGTCCTCTGGACCGCGCCTTCCTGGCCGCCTTCGCCGAGGTCGTACGCACGAGTGGGGGCGGGCCGGTCGCGGACCTGGGGTGCGGACCGGGCCACATCACCGCCCACCTCCACGAGCTGGGACTCGACGCGTTCGGCGTCGACGCCTCGCCAGAGATGATCAAGCTGGCTCAACAGGCCCACCCGGCCCTGCGGTTCGACGTGGGCTCGATGGCCGCGTTGGACATCGCCGACGGCGCGCTGGGCGGCGTACTCTCCCGTTGGTCCGTCATCCACACTCCGCCGCGGGAACTGCCCGTCATTCTGGCGGAGTTCCATCGCGTGCTGGCCCTCGGCGGCCACCTCCTGATCGGCTTCTCGGCCACCGACGGTCCGTCCCACCCCCACCAGGTCTTCGACCACGCGGTCGTGCCGGCCTATCGGTGGTCGCCGGATCACCTCGCCGCGATGCTGCGCGAAGTCGGGTTGGCCGAGGTGGCCCGGATGGTTCGCGAGCCCCGGCCCACCGATCGACGGCAGTTCCAGGAGATCCACCTGCTCGCCCGCAAAGCCACGGCGGAGGCAGCCTGAGACGCATGGACGAAATAGGTCACGGACTGTACGCGGCCGACCGGAAGAGGCCCTCCGGGTCGTACGCGGCACGGGTGCGCTCGAGCCGCTCCTCGTGCGAGCCGAAGACCGCACCCCGCAGCTCACCGGCGTCCTCGCCGAGCCCCGCGAAGTTGACATACGTCCCACCGCTGGAGAACGGCTTCATCGCGTCCCAGGCCGCGCGTGCCCAGCCGATCGCGGTGTCGTCCAGCGCCGGGTCCTGCCAGCCGGCGTCGATGCTGACGTTGTAGCGCGCGGACCGGTGCGCGAAGGCGCTGTCGTCCGGGCCGACGCGCCCCACGGCGCCGCCCAGGGTCCGGACGACGATCAGGCTCTCCGGAGTCGGCCGCCGGGAGTACCAGTCCAGAAGCGTCCGTATGGCCTCGTCGCTGAGCTCGTCCATGAAGTGCGACTTCATGAAGTACCGCTCCCCGTCGGGGAACCGCCAGGTGTTGGCGCTCTGCAACGCGACGTAGGGCACGGTTCCGCTCAAGTCCATGAGCGGCCGGCCCAGTTCGCGCTGCGGGGCCAGCGCCGCGGCGGCACCGTCTCCTGGCGGTCCCCCGTAGACGGCGCCGACCATCACGCAGTCCGCCCGGTGCAGTTCGGGCGGGATCGCGGGGTCCGCGGGGACACTCCAGAGCAGCAGCTCCGGCGTGACCGTCTCCGGCGCGACGGCCGCGGCGTCCCGCCAGGCCCGCAGCACCTCCTCGGCAGTCTCGTACGGGTGGAGGACCAGCACACCGGCCACTTCGGGGCCGAGCGGGTGCAGATCGAACTCGAACGAGGTGACGACACCCATGCCCCGGCCACCGCCGCGCGCCGCCCAGAACAGTTCGGGCTCCTCGTCCCGGCCGGCGGTGCGTACCGTACCGTCCGCGGTGACGACCGTCAGTGAGCGGACGTTGTCGCAGCTCAGCCCGAACGTCCGCATCACGAAGCCGAAGCCGCCGCCGAGGGTGAGGCCGGCGATCCCCGTCGCCGAGATCTCCCCGCCCGGCGCGGCCAGCCGGTGCAGCTGGGTCTCGCGGTCGAACTCGCCCCAGGTCACTCCCGCCTGGGCCCGAGCCGTGCCCGCGACCGGATCGACGTGCACGCCCTTCATGGGCGACACGTCGATCACCAGCCCGTCGTCGCAGACCGCGCTGCCCGCCACCTGGTGGCCCCCACCGCGCACACTGACGACGGGACGGTACTTCCGCGCCGCCCGCACCGCCTCGACCACGTCCGCGGTGCCCGAGCACCGGGCGATGACCGCGGGACGTCGGTCTATCAGCCCGTTCCATACGGCTCGGGCCTCGTCGTAACCCGGATGGCCGCGGTCGATCACCTCACCGCGCAGCGAGGAGCGCAGCTCGTCCACCAGGGCTTGCTCCGCTACGGGTGTCGACGTGGCACCTTGGATCTCCGGCATGGGCGTCACCTTCCCGGGTGCGCGCTGCTGGCTGCTGCCGCCGATGGTCCCCACGCTAGTGCGCGGTCAGTGGGTCCGCATGTGGATCCGAGGGCGGCGTCAGCGCACGCTGTTGCGCAGCCGGGTGACTGCGGCCTGCAGATTCTCGAAGGCGTGCTGCTCATGACGCGGGGTGGTGCGCGCCGCCGGCAGGAGGCTGTCGCGCGCCGCCCGCGCCCGGGCGTAGGCGTCGAAACGGGCGACGACTTCGTTGACGAGATCCGAAGGAGGGGGAGTGGGCACGTGGGGGTCGTCTTGGGACGGCATGGCGGGTCATTTCCGGGCAGGGGGGCGAGGTGTCGAAGTGGCGGACCGGGCGCTGGACGCACGGCCGCGCACGTCGCGGTGAACCATACGCGGACGCCTCTCGCCCCGGCAGGCGCACAGGTCGGCAACCTGGCGTGCCGCCACATTGCCGGAACCGGCCATGGTGGGCCTCAGGACCGACCCGACTCGCCCTGGGCGGACTCCGTGGCCGGGGACTCGGTCGCCGCCCAGCTGGCGAGGAGACGGAGCCGGTCCTCCGCGGCACCGCCCGGCTCGGCGGTGTAGACGGTCAGGTCGTGCACCTCCCGGTTGGACACCGGCAGGTTCATGGAGCGGTAGGTCAGCTCCACGCCGCCGACCTCGGGGTGCCGCAGCCGCTTGACGCCGTGGTGGTGGACACGGACGTCGTGCCGGGCCCACAGGGTGCGGAACTCGGGGCTGAGCGTGGACAGTTCGCCGATGAGTTCGCGCAGGGCCCGGTCGTGGGGATCGCGCCCGGCTTCCGCACGCAGCATCGCCACGCTGATCCTCGCCCCGGCCTCCCAGTCGACGAAGAAGTGGTGGGAGCCGGGGTCGAGGAAGAAGTAGCGGGGGAAGTTGGCCTGGCCCCGCTCGTTGGTGGTGTCGCTGTCGAACATGGGTGAGTACAGGGCTCGGCACAACGGATTGCTCGCCACGATGTCCATGCGGCCGCTGCGTACGAAGGCGGGGGCCATCGTCATGGCGTCGAGCATCCATTGCACCGATGGCGGGATCTCGGCGTTCTTGCGACGCGGTGGCGTGCCGCGCGTCGGACGGGCCGCCCGGGCCAGATCGAACAGATAGGTGCGCTCGTCCTCGCCCAGGCGCAGTGCCTGGGCGACCGCGTCCAGCACGTCCTCGGAGACGCCGCTGATGTGGCCCTTCTCCAGCCGCGTGTACCACTCGGTGCTCACACCGGCGAGGACGGCGACCTCCTCGCGCCGGAGGCCCGGGACCCGGCGCCGGCCGCTGGTGGGCAGCCCGACCTGATCCGGGGAGAGCTTGGCGCGTCGGCTGACGAGGAAGCCCCGGATGTCGGAGCGGTTGTCGGCGTCGTCGCCGGGTCGGGAAGCCATGGCATTCAGCGTAGCCGGGGACCTGCGGGCAGGGAGGTCGAGCTTGTACCCCCCATAAACGCAGCCTTCCCCGCCTGCGCCGACGCCGGTTTCGTGGCATCGACAGCCCGACCTCCGAAGGGGCACGCATGTCCTCCGAACTCCCTGACTCCGCCGCTGCGCCCACCCGATCCGACGGGCCCTCCCCGGCGCCGACGCGGCGCACCTTCATCGCGACCACCACCACCGCCGTCGGCGTCGTCGTCGCGGGCGGCACGGTCGGCACCCTGCTCGCCGAGGGGGAGGCGGCGGCCGTCCAGGCGCCGCCGGGCAGCCGGGTCTCCCTGACGGTCAACGGCGCCCGGCGGACGGTGACGGTGGACAACCGCACGTCGCTGCTGGACCTGCTGCGCGAGCACGTCGGCCTCACCGGTACGAAGAAGGGCTGCGACGCCGGTGCCTGCGGGGCGTGCACGGTCCTGGTCGACGGACGCCGGGTCAACTCGTGCCTGACGCTCGCGGTGCGCCTCACCGGCGCCGAGGTCACCACGGTCGAGGGCTTGGCCGACGGCGACGAACTGCACGCGTTGCAGCAGGCGTTCATCGACCAGGACGCCTTCCAGTGCGGCTACTGCACCCCAGGTCAGATCGTGTCCGGCGTCGGCTGCATCCGGGAGGGCCACACCGGCTCACCGGAGGAGATACGGGAGTGGATGAGCGGCAACATCTGCCGCTGCGGCTGCTATCCGAAGATCGTGCGCGCCATCGAGCAGGCCACGGGCCGGAAGTGAGGGCCTGATGTACCCGTTTGCCTTCACCAAGGCGTCCGACCTCCGCGAGGCCATCGACGCCGGCCGCCGGGGCGGCCGTTACCTCGCGGGCGGTACCGCCCTCGTCGACCTGATGCGGGAGACCGTCGAACGCCCCGAGACCGTGGTCGACATCTCCGGCCTGCCGCTGCGGGGGATCACGGTCACCCAGCGGGGGGCCCTGCGGATCGGCGCGCTGGTGCGCATGGCCGAGGCCGCCGCCCACCCGGAGGTACGCGCGCTGTATCCCGTCGTCTCCCAGGCACTGGAGCTGAGCGCGTCGGCCCAGCTGCGGAACATGGCGACCATCGGCGGCAACATCATGCAGCGCACCCGGTGCACGTACTTCCGCGACATCACCGCGGCCTGCAACAAGCGTCAGCCGGGCGCAGGCTGCTCCGCCCTGGAGGGCTTCAACCGCGCTCACGCCATCCTCGGTACCTCGGGCCAGTGCGTGGCCGCCCACCCGTCCGACGTCGCCGCGGCGTTCGCGGCGCTGGACGCACGGGTGCACCTGCGCGGCCCGGACGGCGAACGCCACCTCCCCCTCACCGACTTCCTGCTGCGTCCCGCCGGCACACCGGATCGCGAGCAGGACATCCGGGCGGGCGAGCTGATCACCGCCGTGGAGATCCCGGCCCATCCGCGTCCGCTGCGGTCGGGCTACCTGAAGGTCCGCGACAGGCGGTCCTACGAGTTCGCCCTGACCTCGGCGGCCGTCGTCCTGCATGTGCGCGGCGGGGTGATCCGCGAGGCGAGGGCCGCCGCCGGTGGCGTGGGCACCGTGCCGTGGCGGCTGCCCGAGGTCGAGCGGCGACTCGTCGGTGAACGCCCCTCCGAGGCCCTGTGGTCGGCCGCCGCCGCGCGGGCCGCCGACGGAGCCCGTCCACTGCGGCACAACAGCTTCAAGACCGAGCTGCTGAAGCGGACCGTCGAACGCCAGCTGCGCATCGTAGGAGGTATGGAGTGAGCCCTCAGCCGCAGGCAGCCGTGGGTGCGCCGCTGTCCCGGGTGGACGGACGGCTGAAGGTCACGGGACAGGCACCGTACGCCGCCGACCACGCGGTCGACGGGCTCGTGCACGCCGTGATCGTCGACAGCGCCGTCGGACGCGGTCGCATCGCGTCGATCGACACCCGCGCCGCCCTGGCCCACCCGGGCGTGCTGCGGGTGATCAGTCACCGCAACGCGCCGAAGCTCCCGTACCGCGACGTTCCCGACTCGATGAACCCACCCGGCCGCCGGCTGCGGGTCTTCCAGGACGATCGGGTCCTCTTCCACGGCCAGCCGGTCGCCGTCGTCGTCGCCACCACCCTGGAGGCCGCGCAGCACGGCGCGAGCCTGGTCGACGTCCGCTACGACGCCGAGCGGCCGTCGACGGACCTGCGGGCGGCCGAGCCGGACGAACCGACGAAGTACGCCCGTGGGGACGCCGAAGCCGGACTGAGTTCCTCGGCTGTCCGGATGGACCTGAGCCACCGGATGGCGCGCAACCACCACAACCCGATGGAGCCGTACGCCACCATCGCCCGCTGGGAGGGCTCCAGGCTCACGGTGTGGGACAAGACGCAGTGGGTCGCCGGCACACAGCGGGAACTCGCCGCGGCGTTCGGCCGGCCCGACGATCTGGTGCGGGTCATATCGCCCTTCGTCGGCGGCGCCTTCGGCAGCGGCCTTCGCTGCTGGCCGCACGTGGTGGTCGCCGCCCTGGCCGCGCGGGAGACCGGGCGCGCGGTCAAGCTGGTGCTGACCCGCAGGCAGATGTACTTCGGCACCGGCTTCCGTCCCTCCTACGAGTACCGGCTGCGATTGGGCAGCGACCGCCGGGGCCGCCTGAGGGCCATGGTCCACGAGATCGACGCCGAGACCTCGTCGTACGAGACCTACACCGAGGAAGTCCTGCCCGCGGGGCAAACGCTCTACAGCACGCCCCACGTGAGCCAGGCGTACCGGACGGTGCCGCTGGATGTGAACACCCCGCTGTACATGCGCGGCCCCGGCTTCGCCACGGCCTCGTTCGTCATCGAATCGGCCCTGGACGAACTCGCGCACCGACTCGGCGTCGACCCGATCGAACTGCGCCGACGCAACGAACCGGCCGAGGACGAGTCGTCCGGACTGCCGTTCTCCACCCGTCGGTTGCGCGAGTGCTGCACCGTCGGGGCCCGGGAGTTCGGCTGGCACCGCCGCGCCCTCAGGCCACGCGGCCGACGCGAGGGGGACTGGCTGATTGGCATGGGCATGGCCGTGGGCCTCTACCACACCAACCGTATGACGGCGCAGGCCGGAGTCCGTCTGGACGCCGACGGCACCGCCGTGGTCCGGGCAGCCGCGAGCGACATGGGCCCCGGCACCTACACCGCCCAGACCCAGGTCGCCGCCGACGCCCTGGGGCTGACCATGCGCAACGTCACCTTTCGGCTGGGCGACACCCTCTACCCGTCGGCCCCGCCGCACGGCGGCTCACTGACCATGGCCAGCGTCGGCTCCGCCGTCCTCGACGGCTGCGACCAGGTACGACGGCAGGCCATCGAACTGGCCACCGGGGACCGCGAGTCACCGCTGTACGGGGTCGCCGCCGCCGACGTCGTCGTACGCGGCGGCCGACTCCAGTCGCTGCGCGACCCGGCCCGCGGCGAGACGTATCGGAGCCTGCTCACCCGCAACAAACGCTCCCATCTCGAAGCGCTCGGCACCTTCACCGCGCCGTCCGGTCCCGAGCGGCGGTCCATCTACGCCTACAACGCCACCTTCGCCGAGGTCGGCGTCGACGCGACACTGGGCCTGGTGCGAGTGCGGCGCCTGCTCGGTGTGTACGACGCGGGCCGCATCATCAGCCCCAAGCTCGCCGAGAGCCAGGCCATCGGCGGCATCGTCGGAGGCATCGGCACCGCCCTGCTGGAACACACGGTCACCGACCACCGTGACGGCCGCATCGTCAACGCCAACCTGGCCGACTACCTCGTCCCCGTCAACGCCGACGTCCCCGACGTCAAGGCGATCTATCTGGACGGCGAGGACCGCGACGCCGACCCGCTCGGCGTCAAGGGACTCGGAGAGGTCGTCCACGTCGGCGTGGCCCCCTCGATCGCCAACGCGGTCTTCAACGCCACCGGCCGCCGCGTCCGCGAACTGCCCATCAACCCGGAGGCCCTGCTCTGACACGAGCACCACGGCCGCCGATCACCTCAACCACCACTCAGCCATTCAGGAGCATGACCATGACCAGCAAGACCGTACTGATCACCGGCGCCACCAGCGGGATCGGCGCCCACACCGCGCGGTTGCTTCTCGACCGCGGCCACCGGGTGGCCGTCACCGGCCGCGACGAGGCGAAGCTCAAGGCCTTCCTCGACGCGGCCGGACACCCCGACCGGCTGCTGGGCCTCGTCGCGGACGCGGCGGACTGGGAGGCCACGCTGTCCGCCGTCACCCGCACCGTGGAGCGCTTCGGCGCCCTGCACGCCGCGGTGGCCAACGCCGGCTTCGTCTCCGCCGACGACCTGCGCACCGAGGGCCCGACGATCAGCGACGGCGATCCGACGCTGTGGCCGCCCATGGTCCTCACCAATGTCCTCGGCCCCGCCCTGCTGGCCAAGGCCACCCTGCCCCACCTCGAAGACACCGGCGGGCGGCTGGTGGTCATCGGCAGCGTCGCCGGGACGAAGAACGCCCCCGCCAGCCTCTACTCCGCCACCAAGTGGGCCGTCACCGGACTCGCCGAGAACCTGCGGATGCACGCCACGACCCGCGGCATAGGTGTCACCCTCGTCAACCCCGGCGTGATCGACACCCCCTTCTGGCAGGACGCCGGCGCACCCCCCTTCGCCCTGCCTCCCCAGCACGTCGCCGAGGCCATCTGCTTCGCCCTGGACCAGCCGGCGGGCGTCGACCTCAACACCCTGACCGTCCGGCCGATCGGACAGCCCATCTGACCCATCTCGTCGAGCAGAGGGCTCGTGGCCCGGAACACGACGGTCGCGACCCCCTGCCGCGGCGCCGGACCTCGTATCCGGGGATAATCGGTTGCCTGCCGGCGAGGGTGGCGGATGCAATGTCCGCCATGGTCACCCAGGCGCGACTGCCACGGCACGACGACACGACCGCGGGCGGAGCGCCGGTCCGGGTCGGTGTCCTCGTTCCGCTGACTCGGCCCGGCTGGGTCGAGGCGGGCCGGCACCTGCTCGCCGGACTCGAACTGGCCGTTCGCGACGTCAACGACGGCGGCGGGATCGCCGGAAGCCCCCTCGAACTGCTTGTCCGGGACACCGCGGCCGACCCGCGGCGGGCCGCCGCCGCCGTGGACGAACTGGCCGGCCTGGGCGTGGCCGCCCTGGCGGGGGAGTATCACAGCGTCGTCGCTCGCGCCGCCGCCGCCCGGGCCGAGGCCCTGGACCTGCCGTTTCTCTGCTCGTCAGCGGTCCTTGACACGCTCACCGAACAGCCGGCCCAAGGGGTCGCGCGCCTCTCCCCGCCGCAGTCGCGGGGCTGGCAGATCTACGCCGACTTCCTCCTGGGCTCCGGCCACAGGCACATCGCCGTAGCGGCCGAGCCGAGTGTGTACTGGGCATCCGGAACCCGCGTTCTCCGCGACTACGTCACATCGCGCGGCGGAACCGTCATCGAACTCGACATGCGCGCGCTCACCCCCGAGGCCGTGTGCGACGAACTGGTCGACCACCGCGCGACAGCCCTCCTTCTTCTGGTCGGCCACCCGGAGCCGGGCGTGTCGCTCGTCAGGTCCGTCCGACACGACCGGCGCCTCACCGACATCGTGATCGGTGCTCCGGCCGGGCAACCGGAGTTCGAAACCTGGGCGACCCTGCTGGGCGACGACAGTGCCGCGATCCCGTTCCTGCGCTACCTGCCCGAGCATCTCACCCCGCTCGGGACACGGGTCGGGACGGCGCTCCGTGAACGGCTGGCCCGAGAGCCCTCGTTCGTCGCCTTCGAGGGCTACGACACGGGTGTCGTCCTCGCCGAAACCCTGCGCTCGCACGGCGTGGACCGGGCGCGCACGGCGGCGGCCTGGCCGCGTGTCGCGGTCGAGGGCACCCGCGGGCGGATCCGGTTCATCCGCACGCCGGGCACCGGCGTGTGGCAATGGGCCGGGGCGCCCATCCAGGTCGTCGACCGGGATCCGGCGGCACCCGATCGCTTCCGGGTCCTCCACTCCGGCTGAGCGAGCACCGGTGGATCGGAACCGCGGCAACGGGTCCCGCCGGCCCGGCATTCAAGGGGTCAGGGCCGTGTCCTCGGCCGGACGGCGGTAGGTGCCGTCGCTCCGGTGCAGATGGTGCAGGTCGACCAGGTAGCGGCGCAGGGTCACATGGTCGAGTCGGCTCCCCTCGCACCAGGCGCGCAGTCGGTCGTTGACTTCGCTCTCCGTGTAGTCCCGCTCCGTCTCGAACGTGCGCTCAGCGATGTGGTGCAGTACGAGCTTCTTGCGGTTCCACTGCGCCGGCAGCTTCATCAGCCGTCCGTCCCGTACGAACGTGCGGAGCACCGTCTCCAGCCGCTCGTCCCCGGTGCCGTGGTCCTGCGCGGGCCGGGGTCCGGCCGCGTCGCGGGCCAGGCCGCGGAACGTGTCGTAGGAGACGGCGAGTTCGTCGCCGTTCGCCGCGACGGCTCCCCGCTGCTCGAGCCGCCGCAGCGCGAGGAGCGCCTCCTTGGGCGGCAGCCCGGTCCGTTCGACGATCTCAGCGGTGCTCGTCGCGCCCAGTGCCACCGCGGCGAAGACCCGCACCCGGGTCTCGTCGGCGAACAGCCCGACCACGTCCTCGGCCGTCATGCTCCCTCTCCGTCCCTTCCGGGGCGCGGCGCACAACCCCCGCACCGCCCCGTGGACGGTACCCCCGCGGCACATGGGACGCCCCTCATTTTCCGCACGCACGCTCCTTGCGCCGAGCCCACCGGCAGCGGTGGGGTCGGCGCGGGTCACACCCGGTTCACCGGGAGCGTACGAAGGCCTCCAGGAACTCGTGGACGGTCTTCGCGGGGCGGCCCAGAGTGGTTACCAGCGTCGGGTCGGCAACGTCGAACTCGCCCCGGCGCGACGCGGCGAACATCGTCAAGCTGAACTCGGCGGCCGGCCGCGGCATGCCGCCGGCGACTGCCGCGGCGGTCCAGTCGTCGTCGTCCATGACGACTCTGGTGACGGTCCGGCCGGTGATGCGGCTGAGAATGTCGGCGACGTCGGCGAAGTCCAGCGTGTGAGGGGCGGTCAGCGGCGCCGTGACCCCTTCGAGTGCCCCTGCCCCGCCCTCGGTCAGAGCGACGACCGCCGCTTCCGCCAGGTCCTCGTGTGCCGTCCAGGACACCGGGCCGTCCTGCGGCACGGCGAGCGTGCCGGTCTCCAGCGCGGAGCCGATGTAGTAGCCCAGCGTGGAGGCGTAGAACCCGTTGCGCAGGGCGGTGTAGGGGACTCCCAGTCGGGCGAGGTGCTCCTCGGTGGCCGCGTGGACCTTCTGCGGCGGGAAGAGCGACGTGGGAGAGGCGGCCTGGTGGCTCGTGTACAGAATGCTCCGGGCGCCCGCGTCGAGGGCCGCGTCGATCGCGGCCGTGTTGGCGGTCAGTGCTCCGGTGCCCCGTATGGACGCGGAGACGACCAGGACGCGCTCGGCCCCCTCGAAGGCGTGCTTCAGACTGTCGGGCTCGGTGAAGTCCCCGGCACGCACTCGGACGCCGCGCTCGGCGAGGCCGGCGGCCTTGCTCACGTCGCGCACACTGACGCCGATCCTGTCGGCCGGTACCCGCTCCAGCAGGCGGTCGACGATCAGCCCTCCGAGGTGGCCGGTGGCTCCCGTGACGATCAGCATTGACGAACTCCCGTCGGACGATGTTTCCAATGGAATCACCAAGACGGTATCACTGATATTTCCAATGGAAGCAACGATGGCAGGCGGCAGTTCTGGTGATGAGCGGTTTAAGCAGGTCAGGGGATGGATCACGCGATGAAGCATGTCCGTATCAGCGATAACATCGCCTGTCACGCAGGGGCGATACCATCGTCCCCATGGCATCGAACACGCAGCGGCGAGACATCACCCGGGACCGCATCGTGAGGGCTGCGGCCGACCTGCTGTGCGATCACGGTCCGGCCGCTGTGACCACGCGCCGTGTGGCCCACGAGGCCGGGCTGCAGCCTCCCGCCCTCTACCGCTTCTTCCAGGGCAAGGACGACCTGCTGGTCGCCGCCGTGGAGCAGGTCTTCGCCGACCATGTGGCGAACAAGGAGGCCACCGCGCCTTCGGACGACCCCGTGGAAGACCTCCGCGCCGGATGGGACACCCAGATCGGCTTCGGCCTGGCCCACCCGTATGTCTACGGCCTGCTGCTCGACCCGGCCCGCGCGCGTGACACACCGGCACAGGTCAAGGGCGTACTGGTCCTTGCCGAACGGGTGCACAGAATCGCCGCTGCCGGTCGGCTGCGGGTGAGTGAGGAGCGCGCCGTCAACCTCATCCGCTCGGCGGGGGTCGGGACCATCCACACCCTGCTGACCCAGCCGCCGGAGCAACGCGACCCGCACCTGGCCGACGCGGCGTTCGACGCGATCACCAGCGCCATCCTGGTGGACGGGCCCGCTGTCCCCACCCGGGACCAGGCGGCCGTCGTCGCGGCCTTCCGTGCCCTTCTGCCCGAACTGCCCGGTCTCAGCAAGGCCGAAGCCGCGCTGCTCGACGAGTGGCTGCGACGCTGACCGGAGGGCGAGCCCCGCGCACCCCTCCCGTCCGGCGCGGGTCGGCGTGTCAGCTCGTACCGGCCGGCGGGTCGGCGAAGACGCCCTGAAGCATTCCGGTGGCCTGCCCGACTTCGATGAGATAGCCGTCCGGGTCGCGCAGATAGCACCGCAGTTCGGCCTTGCGGTCGAGGGGTTCGGTGAGGAATTCGGCTCCCTTGGCGCTCCACTCGCGATGGCACGCCTCGATGTCGGCGACGCGGATGTTCAGAAAGCTGCTCGCGGTGCTGGGGTCGGTGGGCGGGCGCAGGGTGACGTCGGGCTTGTCCGGGGTGGGGCCGCCGCCCGGGTTCATGATGATCCATCCGTTGGCGAGCTTGACGATGCAAGGGTTCTCGGCGAGCACCACCTCACCCCCCAGCACGTCGGCGTAGAAGGCGCGCGAGCGGGCGACGTCGGCCACTGTCAGGAAGTGGGTGAGAACCATCCCGGTGTCCGGGGCGGGAAGATCATCGCGGCGCATACGAGGCCTCCAGGCGAATCGGATGTTTCCGTCCATAGTGAAGTAAGGAGGTCCGTGTCGATGTATGGACACGATGGGGCGAGGCCGGACATTGCCCCCGGCTGCATTCTCTGACTAAGGTCAGAGAATGCAGAGGGAGCAGGTGGATCAGGTAAGACGCTTCAACCGGACCGTCGCCGAGCGTGTCGGAGTGCTGCACGATCAATACCTGGGCGGTGCGCGCCCCTACGGTCAGGCACGGTTGCTCTGGGAGATCGGTGACGGCGGCACGCACGATGTCCGCGGCGTTCGGGACCGACTCGACCTCGACTCCGGCTATGTCAGCCGGCTGCTGCGGGCACTGGAGCGGGACGGTCTCGTCGAGGTCGAGACCCACCCCCGCGACCGGCGGGTACGCACCGTACGCCTGACCGAGGAGGGCCGGCGGGAGCGCGCCCTCCTCGATGACCGCAGCGACGCACTCGCGACTTCGCTCCTCTGCCCGCTCGACGCCCGGCAGCGGGACAGGCTGACCTCGGCCATGGCGGAGGTCGAGCGACTGCTGACCGCCTCGGTGGTTTCCCTGTCCGTGCTCGACCCCGACCACCCGGACGCGGTGCACTGCCTGCGGTCCTACGCCACCGAACTGCAAGAACTCTTCGAGAGCGGATTCGACCCGGCGAACAGCCTGCTGCCCGACCCGGGTGCGCTGCGCGCACCACGCGGACTGTTCCTCGTCGCCCGGCTGCACGGCGAGCCCGTGGGATGCGGCGGGATCAAGCTCCCTACCGGCGCCCCCGCGGAGATCAAACGGCTGTGGGTCGCTCCGCGTGTCCGAGGACTCGGGCTGGCCCGACGCCTGCTGGCCGAGCTCGAGGACCGTGCGGCCCGGCACGGCAGCGAGCTGGTGCGGCTCGACACCAACAAGGCGCTGAAAGCGGCCACTCGCCTCTATCGCGACACCGGGTACACCGAGGTTCCCGCCTTCAACGACGAGCCCTACGCCCACCACTGGTTCGAGAAGCGGCTGATCCCGGCAGCGCAGTAGGGCCGAGTCGGCACCGTATTCGACGGCCACTCGGCTGTGCCCGTGTTGTGACGTGATCGGCGCCGGCGCACGGTCCGGCCCCATTAGCGTCGGCTCCATGATCGTATGGCTCAACGGAACGCACGGCGCGGGCAAGACGACGACCGGGCCGCTCGTGCAGCGACTCCTCCCGGACTCACGGGTGCTCGATGCCGAGAAGGTCGGCGAGACGCTCATGGACATCACGCCCGGGTTGCCCGGGACGGACAACTTCCAGCACTGGCCGCCGTGGCGGCAACTCGTCGTCGAGACGGCCCGCCGCGTGCTCGACTACACGGGCGGAACCCTCGTGATGCCGATGACCGTCCTGGTCGAGCAGTACTGGCGGGAGATCAGCGCGGGGCTCGCCCAACACGACATTCCCGTACGGCACTTCGTACTCCACGCCGACCAGGACACCCTCCGGGGGCGCATCGAGGGGGACACCGTCCTCGGCCCCTCGTCGTTCCGTCTCGCCCACCTCGAGCCCTACGCCGAGGCCGCCCGCACCTGGCTGCACCGCGAGGCCCGGGTCGTCGACACCACACACCTCACGCCCGCCGAGGCCGCCCTGGAGATCGCGGAAGCCGTCAAGGCCGAAGCGTGACCCTCGCGTCGTAGGCGGCGCGGGCATCGTCGATCCGGCCGAGGTGCGCGATGCTCCAGTCGAGCAGGGGCGCGGTGGCCTCGCGCAGGGTGATGCCCATCTCGGTGAGCTCGTAGCTGACGTGCGGCGGCATCACTTCGTGGACGGTACGGGTCAGGATCCCGTCACGCTCGAGGCTGCGCAGCGTCACGGTGAGCATGCGCTGGCTGATGCCGTCGATGGCCCTCTTGAGCTCGGTGAATCGGCGCGGCCCGTTCCTGAGGTTGCGTACGACCAGCAGCGACCACTTGTCCCCGACGATGTCGAGCACCACGCGGGTCCGGCACGCGTCGCTGGGCCCTGCTGCCGCGTCCATGGTTACCTCCCGGGAACCGGGGCACCGAAAAGTGCCTTATTGCCTGCGCATGGTGACTGCACCAGCATGCTGACAGTACTCAAACAGTACCGAGGCACGAAAGGTAACCAACGACATGGCCACATTCCTGCTGGTGCACGGTGCTTGGCACAGCGGACAGTGCTGGGAGCGGGTGGTGCCGCTGCTGGAGTCCGCCGGGCACCGGGTGTTCGCGCCCTCCCTGACCGGCTACGGAGACAAGGCGCACCTCCTCGGTCCCGAGGTGGGGCTCGATACGCACGTCGAGGACGTGGTCGGGCTGATCACCGAGGAGGACCTCAGTGACGTCGTACTCGTCGGCCACAGCTACGCCGGGCTGGTGATCTCCTCCGCGGCCAACCGCATTCCGGAACGCATCGCGCACCTCGTCTACCTCGACGCGATGGTCCCGGAGGACGGCGAGTCCGCGGTCGACGTCCAGCCCGTGACGCGGCGGCTGATCGAGCTCGCCGAGAAGTCGGAGAGCGGCTGGCGCGTGCCACCGATGCCCGAGCAGCCCGCGCCCTTCGGCCTGTTCGGCGTCACGGACCCGGCGGACGTCGCCTGGCTGCGCGGGATGCTCTCGGACCAGCCGGTGCGCTGTCTGCAACAGCCGGTGCGGCTGGACAACCCGGGCGTGAACGCGATCCCGCGCACGCACATCCACAATGTCGGCGCGATGCCGGCGGGCGTCACCCGTCGCCCCGTCCCCCCGATCCAGCCCAACAACACCCCGGCGCAGGTCTGGGAACTGCCGACGGGCCACGACTGCATGATCACCATGCCGGGCGAGCTCAGCGAACTGCTGCTCAAGCTCGCCTAGGCCGAGCCGGACACGCACCTCACTCCGGTGGCTCCGAAAAGTCCGTCAAGGCGGTATTGCGCTGTTAATGTCGCCTGAGTTGATGTGCGCGACGACGGTGTCGCCGCCCTGCCGCGCGCCCAGGTCGCCGTCGACCGCCGATCCCATGGCGAGGAGCCACCGATGTATCCGCCCACCGTCTATCACTGGATCATCACGTTGCGGTGGGAGGTCGCCGGAACACCGGCCCTGCGCACCGTCGAGGGCACCGTCCAGATCGAGTCGGGGCAGACACGCCAGGAGGTCTACCGGCGCATCGTCGCCTCCGTGAACGAAGAGGTCGGCGCCGCCGAGTCCTCGGTCGTCTTCTTCGCCCTGGAACCCGACCAGGTGTAGCCGCCCCTCACCCAAGGAGCCGCGTCGTGCAGCAGCCCGTCATCGCCGGGGTCGACGGCACTCCCGACAGCCTGGTCGCGGCGGGCTGGGCGGCGGAGGAGGCACGACGGCGCGGGGCGCCGCTGACACTGCTCTACGGGTACGCGCCGCCGTCGGGAGCACACCGGCTGCTCACCGGCGACACCTCCCGCGTGCACGACGCGGCCAGGCAACTCGTCGACGATGCGCTGGCATGGGTGCGGGAGCGCTACGACGACGTCGAGGTCGACGCCGAGTTCGTGGTGCAACCGGAGGCGGAACTGCTCGCCGAGCGCGGCCGACGGGCGCAGATGATCGTGCTGGGATCCCGGCGGCCGGGTCCGGTGGCCGGTTTCCTCCTCGGATCGGTGGGACTGCGCGTACTGAGCCGGGCCACCTGCCCCGTGGTCATGATCCGAGGCGGCACGGCAGGCCGCCCACCGCGGGACGGTGAGATCGTGGCAGGCGTCCCCGGACAGGAGGCCGAGGCCGAAGCGGTCCTGGACTTCGCCTTCCGGGCCGCCGCCGCGCGCGACGCGCCGCTGCGTGCCGCGCGTGCCTGGAGCCTGCCCACGGTGCTCACCTACCGACCCGGGCTGCTGCGCCGCTCGGACGAGCACGGTGGGCTGGAGGCGATGTACCGGCACGACCTGGCCGCCCTCCTGGCGCCGTGGCGGCAGCGCCATCCCGAGGTGACCGTGGTGGAACAGGTCGAACCGGGGCCGGCCTCGGAAATGCTGGTGACCCTCGCCGCCTCGGCCCAGCTCCTCGTCGTCGGTCGCCGTACCGAACCGGGCAGCCGCTATGTCGGACACGTCGCCCACGCGACCCTCCACTTCGCCGACGCGCCCATGGCCGTCGTCCCCACCCGATGAGATACCCCGTCCGGGCCAAGGGGACGGTCATCGATGTGTCACCGAGCAGTCACATGATGTAACAGTTTTATATGATCTCTAGGAGAAATGCCCCTATAGACAACGTGTGCGGCGCGCGCAGGAGTGGCATCCGAGTCGCCATGATCGTCCTGATCGCCGCGACCGCCCTGGGCACGACAGCCGAAGCGATGGCGTCCCAGTCGGCCCCCCGGGCGACCGACTGGGACGCCATCGCGGCATGCGAATCCGGGGGCAACTGGAAGACGAACACCGGCAACGGCCACTACGGCGGCCTCCAGTTCACACAGTCGAGCTGGGAGGCGGCCGGCGGACTCAAGTACGCCCCTCGCGCGGACCTCGCGACCCGCGAGGAGCAGATCGCCGTGGCCGAGCGGCTCGCCCGGATCCAGGGAATGTCCGCCTGGTCCTGCGCCTGACCCGTCCCCGCGAGGTCGCGGGGAAGTGGACGCGGACCGCGTCCAGACGCCGAGTCGAGGAGGGACATGGCTGACCGGAGCGAGGAAGCGGACCGCATCGTGGTCGGAGTGGACGGCTCGGAGTCGTCCAAGCAGGCGCTTCGCTGGGCGGTGCGTCAGGCACGACTCACCGGTGGTGCGGTGAAGGCGCTGACCGCCTGGGACTTCCCGTCCTACCACGGCGCGCTCGGCTGGCTGCCGCCGTCGAGCGGTGATGAGGCGGCCATGGAAGCCCGGGCACGGGAACAACTCGAAGAATCCGTTGAACAGACCGTGGGAGCACGCCCGCCCGCACGGGTGAGCGCCGAAGTGCACTACGGAACGCCCGCGAGCGTGCTGCTCCGCGCGGCCCGCGACGCGTCCCTGCTCGTCGTCGGCAGCCGCGGTCTCGGAGGGTTCGCGGGGCTGCTGCTGGGATCCGTCGCCCAGCACTGTGCTCAGCACGCTGCCTGTCCGGTCGTCGTGGTCCGCGCGGAGAGTGGACCCGACGGCCGGGACGAGAGTGAGGTGTGAGGGCAGCCGGTCGGCCGGCCGACGGGGCGTTATTGGATCGCTCCGTGGACCCGATCACGTTACGTTGACGGGATGTCCGAGCTGAGAACCGAGCGCCTTGTGCTGCGTGGGTGGCGGGAGACCGACCTCGCCCCCTGGGCGGCGATGAACGCCGATCCGGAAGTCCGCGAGTACTTTCCAGGGGTACTCACCCGCGAGCAGAGCGACGCGTCCGTGGCCCGCTTCCAGGCGGACATGGACCAGCGGGGCTGGGGCTGGTGGGCGGTCGAGGTGATCGCCACCGGTGAGTTCATCGGGTTCACCGGCTTGGATCCGGTGGAGGACGGCATGCCGTTCACGGGAGTGGAGGCAGGCTGGCGCCTGGCCCGCTCGGCCTGGGGACACGGCTATGCGACCGAGGCGGCCCGGGCAGCGGTGGACTTCGGTTTCACGTCCCTGGAGTTGCCCGAGATCCTCGCGGTCACGGCGGCCACCAATCTCCGGTCCCAGGCTGTGATGCGTCGCATCGGCATGACCCGTGATCGGGCCGAGGACTTCGACGACCCGACCGTGCCGCCCGGACCGCTGCGTCCGAGCGTGGTGTACCGACTCCCTCGCGGCAGGCGGCGGACCGTTGAGCAGTAGCGATCACGACCGGATGGACGCTCGTTTCCTCGGCATCGCCGAGCTGGTCGAGACCCCGCCCGTGGCGGTCGTGGTCGACGTCATGCGCGCCTTCACGGTGGCTGCCTGGGCCTTCGCCCAGGGGGCGGAAAGGATCGTTCTCGCCGAGTCACTGGACGACGCCCTGGCACTCAAGGCCCGCCACCCGGACTGGGTGGCGCTCAAGGACGGTCCGCCCGCGCCCGGGTTCGACGCCGTCAACTCGCCGGGACTGCTGCGGTCCGTCGACCTCGGCGGACGGACCGTCGTGCAGAAGACCACGGCGGGAACGGTCGGCGCCCTCGCGGTCAAGGAGGCGTCGCTGGTGCTGTGCGCGAGCTTCGTGGTGGCGGAGGCGACGGCCCGGCTCCTGCGGACGGACGGGTGCGACCGGGTCACGTTCGTGGTCACCGGCGAGGACGGGCGGGCCGACGAAGATCTGGCGTGCGCCCAGTACATCGCGCGCAGGGCCACCGGGGCCGGGACGGACGCCGCCGAGTTCCTCCGCCGCGCCGGCGAGTCGCGTGCCGCCGCCGAACTGGCGGAGGGTGTGCGTCAAGGCGTCCACCCTGACGACGTCGCACTCTGCCTCGAACTCGACCGGTTCCCCTTTGCCATGGTGGCGGCCCCGGAGGACTCGCTGATGGTGCTGCGCCCGTGCGCCGGGCCTTCACCCGAAGGCCCGGCAGGCCCGGGCGCCCGTCGAGGGCTCGGGCGCGCCTCTCGGGTTGGGTGACCGGCGTCACATCCGGTTCCTGTCAGCAATCGGGCGGCGGTCTCGTTCAAGGGGCACGCGAACGAGACAGGAGCAGCGTCATGAAGCACCGCATCGTCGTACTCGGGGCCGGATATGCCGGAGCCTTCGCCGCGGGGAACCTGGCCCGTCGGCTCTCACCGGCCGACACCGAGATCACCGTCGTCAACGCCGCGCCCGACTTCGTCGAGAGGATGCGGCTCCACCAGGTCGCGGTCGGCCAGGACTTCACGGCCCGTCGGCTCGCCGACGTGTTCGCGGGCACCGGGGTGCGGCTGCGCCTGGCGCGCGTCACCGGGCTCGACCCCGAGCACAGGACCGTCGCCGTCACCGGCGATGACGGTGACGACGCGCTCGCCTACGACACACTCCTCTACGCGCTCGGCAGCTCCGTCGCCGACCACGGCGTCCCCGGCGTGGCCGAGTACGCCTTCGACGTGACCGGCTGGTCCTCGGCGCTGCGTCTGCGCGAGCGCCTGGCCGATCTGGGCGCGGGCGGCACCGTACTGGTCGTCGGTGAGGGGCTGACCGGCATCGAGACCGCGACCGAGTTCGCCGAGTCCCGGCCCGACCTCTCGGTCGCGCTCGCCGCCCGCGGGGAGCTGGGCGCCTGGCTGTCCCCGAAGGCCCGCAGCCACCTGCGCCAGGCCTTCGACCGGCTCGGCATCACCGTCCACGAGCACACCGCCATCGAAGCCGTCGAGCCGACACGGGCGATCGCCGCCGACGGCAGGTCCATCCCGGCCGAGGTGACCGTGTGGTCGGCCGGGTTCGCCGTGCACCCCATCGCGGCCGCCGCCGGACTGGAGGTCGCCGAGACCGGCCAGATCGTCGTCGACCGCACCATGCGCTCGGTCTCGCACCCGGACGTCTACGCCGCCGGTGACTCGGTGTACGCGATCGGCGAGAACGGCCGGCCGCTGCCGATGTCCTGCGCCTCGGCCGGCTTCACCAACATGCAGGCGACCGCCGCGATCATCGCGCGGCTGACGGGCGGCAAGGTCCCGACGACCGGGCTGAAGTACTACGGCAACCACATCAGCCTCGGACGGCGGGACGCCATCTTCCAAATGGTGGACGAGGAGGCCCGGTCGAAGTCCTGGTACCTGGGCGGCCGGACCGCCGCACGGCTCAAGGCGGGCGTGCTCAAGGGGGCCGGCTGGGGCATCGCCTACCCGACCTTCGGCATGCCGAAGCGCAGGCGCCGCCTGGCCACCGCGCCCGCCCAGGTCGGGGCGAGGGTCGCCGCATAAGCTGATCCGCATGGACAGCGCAGCCATCGATCGGTTCGAGGCCAGCCGGGGCCGGCTGGCCTCGCTCGCGTACCGCCTGCTCGGTTCGGCCGCCGACGCCGAAGACGCCGTGCAGGACACGTTCCTGCGCTGGCAGGCAGCCGACCGCGAACGGGTCGAGGTACCGGAAGCGTGGCTGACCAAGGTCGTCACCAATCTCTGCCTCGACCGGCTCCGTTCGGCGCAGGCGCGCCACGAGCGCGCGGCCGGCGCCTGGATGCCCGAGCCGCTCCTCGACGGCGACCCGATGCTCGGCCCCGCCGACACCTACGAGCAGCGGGAGTCGGTGTCCCTGGCCGTACTGACCCTCATGGAGCGCCTCTCCCCGGTCGAGCGGGCCGTCTATGTCCTGCGTGAGGCCTTCTCGTACAGCCACGCGGAGATCGCCGGGATCCTCGACATCACCGAGTCCGCGAGCCAGCAGCATGCCCACCGGGCCCGGATCCGGGTGGCCGCCGAGCGCCGCCGCGGAGGCGAGGCCGACCCCGAGTCCGCGCGCCGGGTCGTCGAGGAGTTCCTGGCCGCCGCCACGACGGGGCGCACCGAACGGCTGGTGGCGCTGCTCACCCACGACGTGAAGGCGGTCTCGGACGGCGCCGGACTGGGCAAGCGGCTCCTGTGGGCCAGGACGCGCGAGCGGGTCGCCTCCTACGTGCGGGCAGGCTTCAAGCCCACGCCGGCGAAGCGGAGGATGGCGGGCGGCTCGCCCACGATGCACATCGCGCGGGTCAACGGCTGCCCGGCCGTCCTCGCCGTGGTCGACGACCGGGTCGTGGGTGTCGTCGCGTTCGAGGTGAGCGAGGACAGGGTCTCCTTCCTGACCGGCGTCGCCGCCGCAGCCCGGCTCTCGCGCCTCAACGAGGCCTGGCGGCAGCACGAACCCGACGCGCCGGTCATCAGCACGTGGTGACCGGACGAGGCCACGCGGTCCGTCGCCCCTCGGCCGCGTACCGGGGGAGGGGACATCCGAGGGGTTCTCGCGCGTCGCGATGAGTCCTGCCGTGTCCGGCGGTCGTACTGTCGAGCCCACGACCGAGGAGGACCCCCGATGCGCAACGTGACCTATTCGATGAACGTCTCACTCGACGGCTACATCGTCGGGCCGGACGGCGACTTCGACTGGAGCGGGCCCCAGAAGGACGTCTTCCGCTTCTGGATCGACGAGATTCGACAGGTCGACGTCCACCTGTTGGGCCGACGGCTGTACGAGACGATGCTGTACTGGGAGACCGCCGACCAGGACTCATCGCTCGACGACGCGGAGCGCGAGTGGACCGCGCTCTGGAATCCGCTCCCGAAGGTGGTGTTCTCCACCACGCTGTCGACGGTGCGGGGCAATGCCCGGCTGGCCTCCGGCGGCCTCGCGGAGGAGATCGAGCGGTTGCGAGCCGAGCCGGGGGAGGGCGAGATCGCGATCGGCGGCGCGACCCTCGCCGCCGAGGCGGCCTCGTTGGACCTGATCGACGAGTACCGGGCCATGGTCTACCCGGTGCTGGTCGGCGGCGGCATTCCGTTCTTCCCCCGGCGCGAGCGCCGGGTGGACCTCGAACTCGTCGAGACCCGCACCTTCGGCTCAAAAGTCGTCTACCTCAGCTACCGCGTGGATCGGGGCTCGGAGACGACGAGCCGGTAACCGACGTCGATGGTGTCCAGCGCCGACAGGTCGGCGTACCGGGAATGCCAGCGGCCCGTCGCCAGGTCGGCGCCGAGTCGGGTCAGCCCCGGCGCGAGTGCGTCGTCACCGGTCTGGGCCAGCATGGAGATGCCGGCGCGCACCCGCGGGTCGAGGTAGGAGTGCGGGCGGCGCCAGTAGGCCGCGGCGAAGCCGTCGACGCAGTCGTGGGGGATGCGGACCGGCTCCTGGCGACCTCCCCCGAGCAGGTCGATCAGCCGGTCGGTCGGGATGGCGCGGGTGTCGTCGAAAGCGGCGGCCTCCGGGAGATAGTCGCGTACCAGCCAGAACCGCTCGCGGAAGACGCGCTGATCCCACGTCAGGATGACGATGCGGCGGCGGGCGACCCTGCGCAGTTCCGCGATTCCGGCCGCCGGGTCGGCCCAGTGGTGGATGGTCAGCAGCGCCATGACGGCATCGGCGGCGTCGACGGGGAGCGGGAGGTGTTCCGCCACCGCCCGCACGGCCGGCGCCGCTCCCGGCGGTCGCTGGGCGATCATGACCTGGCTGGGTTCCACGGCGAGGACCGTCCGTGGCGGCTCGTAGGAACCAGCGCCCGCTCCGACGTTGATCACGTCCGAGGCATCGCCGAGTGCCGCGTGGATCTGCGCGGCGATCCGTGGATCGGGCTGTCGTGTCCGGGCGTACGTCGCACCGAGCGTGTCGTAGGTGGCCATGGCGGTCAGTGTGGCCGCTCGGACGGGGCCGCGTCCGGGCGGAATCGGGCCTTGATGTGGACGCGTTCGCCTTGCGGTCCGAGGATGCTGAGGAATTCCACCGATCGGTCGTCGGCGTTGCCGAACCAGTGGGGGAGGTGGGTGTCGAATTCGGCGACCTCGCCCTCCGTGAGGACGAAGTCCTTGTCGCCGAGCACGACGCGCAGGCGGCCGTTGAGGACGTACAGCCAGTGGTAGCCCTCGTGCGACCGGGGATCGGGTTCGCGGCCGTCGGTCAGACCGGCGGGCAGGATGTGCTTGAACGCCTGGAGTCCGCCGGGTTTGCGTGTCAGCGGCACGACGGTCATGCCGTTGCGGGTGAACGGTTGCGGATACACCCGGGGGTCCAGATCGGCCGGGGCGCCGATGATCTCGTCGATCGGTACCTGGTAGGCCCTGGCCAGGGGCAGCAGGACTTCCAGACCCGGTTTGCGGTGCCCGGACTCCAGCCGGGACAGGGTGCTGACCGGGATGCCGGTGGTCTCCGAAAGCGCGGTCAGTGTGGCGCCGCGGCGACGGCGCATCTCACGCAGCCGGGGGCCGACCGCGGCCAGCACCGCGTCGAAGTCGTCGCTCATACGTCCACTGTGCCCACGCTTTGCGTTTTCCGCAAAGAACTTTGCCCGATCGCCAACGTGGGTGCACCTTGGCGCCGGACGCGGTCGCCGACCGCGACCGAGTCACCAGAGAGAGGACCGGGCATCATGGACGCCGAGCACTGGGACGAGATGTATCGCGGTCGCGACCGGATATTCGGCGGCAACCCCAACCCCGTACTCGTCACGGAGGTCACCGGTCTGCCGCCGGGCCAGGCGCTCGACGTCGGGTGCGGTGAGGGCGCCGACGCGCTCTGGCTCGCCGGGCGCGGCTGGCAGGTCACCGCGGTCGACGTCTCCCGAGTCGCCTTGCAACGTGCCGCCGCCGCTGCCACCGGCATCGAGGGCCGCGTCGCGTGGGCACGGGCCGACATCACCACCACACCGCCGCCCGCCGGCGCCTTCGACCTCGTGTCCGTCCAGTACTTCCCGCTCCGGCGCCGGCCGGGCCACGCGGCGCTGCGCGGCCTGCTGAACGCCGTCGCACCCGGCGGCACCCTGCTCTTCGCCACCCACGCCCCCGCGGATCTCACCCAGCGCGAGGACTTCGATCCCGCCCACTACTACCAGCCCGACGACATCGCCCAACTCCTCGACTCCGCCTGGAACGTCCTGGTCAACGAGACCCGCCCCCGGGCCACCGCCGCCCCGGCCGGCACCCACCACACCCACGACACGATCCTGCGAGCACAACGCCGTCCCTGACACGGCTCTATGTCGTGGTGCTCGGCGTGGGCGTCGCGTCGGCGCTCGCCCGGAGGATCCCCTCGACGCCGTGCAGGAAGGTCTCGGAGACCAGTCGCGGGTCGAAGAGACAGCCGGCCGCCATGGCGCCGTCCCGGAGCATGACGAGGTGCCGACCGGCCGCGTCAGCGGGCTCGTGGCCTGTCCCTGCCAGCAACTCGGTGACGGTCTCCAGGAACCACTGCCGGTGGGCCAGCACGGCTTGGTGGATGGGGTGGGCGGGGTCGGGATACTCGGCCACCGCGTTGAGGAAGGCGCATCCGCGGAAGCCCGGGGACCGGATGCCTTCGACGATGGACCGGCTGACCGCCCTGACCTTCTCGGGGGCCGACTCGCTGCTCGCGCGTGCGGCCGCCACCTGCGCCCGGATTCCCTGGTCGGCCCGGTTGAGGTAGGCGAGGACGAGTTCTTCCTTGCCGGCGAAGTGCCGGTACAGCGTGGCCCGGGTCACCTGCGCCTCCGCGATGATCCGGTCCACGCCGACGGAGTGGATTCCCTCCGCGTAGAAGATCCTCGTCGCCGTGTCGAGCAGCCTGGCTCGTGCCTCGGACGTGCTGCCGCCTTCTGTGCCCCGACTCATGGGTCCCACCCTACCAACCCGATGAGGGAGAACGTTCGGTCTTGACAGTCACCGCCGCGGTCCTCTTTGATGCTCGGTAGACCGAACGTTCTCCCTCATGCGGCACTGAAAGGCACGCACATGGACACCCTCGTCGACACCCACCCCACCAGCGCTCCCACGGCCCTGCGGAAGCTCTACTTCGTACGCTTCGCGTTCGCCGCCGTATGGGCCGGCCTGCTGTTCGCGACGGCCGACACGCTGGGCCCGCTGAGCGGGACCCTCCTGGTGATCTACCCCCTGTTCGACGTGGCGTGCGCCGTCGTCGACGTGCGCTCCGCCAGGACGAACGGCGGTCCGGTACGCGGGCTGTACGTGAACATCGCTCTCAGCGGCCTCACCGGCATCGCCCTCGTCGTCGCCGCCACGTCCGGGGTCCCGGCGGTCCTGCGTGTCTGGGGCGTCTGGGCCGTCACGGCGGGCCTCGTCCAGCTCGTCGTCGGTGCCGTCCGCCGCCGCCTGGGAGGCCAGTGGGCGATGATCGCCAGCGGCGCCATCTCCACCGTCGCCGGCGCGTCGTTCTTCGCCCAGGCGGGCAAGGACGACGCCTCCCTCGGCAGTCTGGCCGGCTACGCCCTCCTCGGAGGCATCTTCTTCCTCGTCTCCGCCCTCCGTCTGAACCGCGCCGGAAACGTCGGATGACCGTCTAGGGGGCGGCCGTCTCGTACCGCGGGCGGCCGGTGGTGCGGTAGGTCTGGATCGTCAGACCCTTCGGGGTGGACCGGAGATCGACCAGCTCGAGTCCCAGGTCCGGGCCCGTGGCGGGGAAGAGCCGTGTGCCTTGGCCGACGACCACGGGATAGGTGAGCAGTACGAACTCGTCGATCAGCCGATGGTCCAGCAGCCAGTGGACCAGGGTCCCGCTGCCCCACACTTGCAGCTCTCCGCCCGGCTCGGCTCTCAGCTCCTCGACGGCGCCCTCGACGTCACCGGACAGGACGGCCGTGCCCGCCCATCGCGGATCGGTGAGCGTGGTCGACGCGACGTACTTGGGCCGCGTGTTCAACGCCTCTCCGACGGGGTTTCCCGGATCCATGCCGGCTCCCCAGGAACCGGCGAAGATCTCGTACGTCCGCCGGCCGAACAGGAACGCGTCGGCGCGCCGGAAGGTCTCGCTGATGAACGTCGAAGCCTCGTCGTCGAGCAGTGGCGGAGCCCAACCGAAGCGATCGAATCCGCCACTTCCCTCCTCGGCCGGCGCACCGGCTTCGCGCCCCCGGATCCCCGCGTCAATCCGTCGATGCCCCTGCGTCACTCCGTCGACGGAGACGTTCGTGACGGTCGTCAGCTTCATGAGCGGTGTTCCCTTCGCGCTGGTGTCGTTGACTACGACCGGCCCGGAGGGCCGATCTGATCGGTCGTGCACGGTCGTCCACGACCGGCCCGCGTTCATTCCTTCTCGATGCCCAGCAGATCCAGGAACGCGGCGGCCGCCGGGGTGTGGCCGTCCCGGCCCCAGACCACGTACTCGGCGCGGGCCGGTGCGTCCGTGACCTCGATCGTGGCCATACCGGAAAGACCCTCGACGTACGTGGGCGGGAGCAGGGCCACGCCCAGGCCCGCACCGACCAGACGCGCCAGGTAGTCCGCGTTGGTCACCTCGAAGGCGATCTCGCGGGTGAGACCGGCGGCGGCGAAGGCCAGATCGGACTGCGCCCGGCCGGCGGTCTTCGCGGGAAGGTCCACGAACACCTCCGAGGAAAGCCGACGCAGGTCGACCGAACTCTCGTGGGCGAGCGGGTGATCCGGGGAGACCACGGCGACCAGCCGCTCCCGGCCCAGCTCCCGGGCCACGACGCCCCGGGGGCGGGCCGAGGCGGGGATGCCGATGAAGGCCAGCTCGATCTCGCCCTGCTTGACCTGTTCGACGAGTTCGTCGCTGGCTCCCACACTGAGGCTGATCCGGGCCTTCGGATGCCGCTGGTGGAACTCTCCGAGCACGGTGGGAACGTCCACGGCGGCGACCGTGGGGATGAGCCCCAGCGTGAGACGTCCGCGCACCTCCCCGACGGCCGCCGCGACCTCGGCGGCGGCCCGCTCCGCCGCGTCCAGGCACTGGCGGGCGGCCGGCAGGAACGCCGCGCCCGCCGCGGTCAGCCGGACCCGACGACTGGTGCGTTCGAAGAGCCTCGCACCCAGTTCCTTCTCCAGGCGCGCGATCTGGTGGCTGAGCGCGGACTGCACCACCAGGCAGCGCTGAGCGGCCCTCGTGAAGCTGTTCGTCTCGGCCACGGCGATCACGTAGCGCATCTGCTGAAGCTCCATCGATCCATCGTGATACGAGATGCATCACGTGACAAGCATGTGTTGGACTCATAGATGCCCCGGGCCCGACACTGGTGGTGATCGCATTCCGGCGGCCCGCGGCCCGCGGCCCGCGCCGCCGCTGCCCTCTCCCTGCTCCCGTACCTGGGTGTATCCCCGCCGAGGCATGCCTGCGTGCGCCCGTGACACCGAAAGGACGAGCGACCACCATGACCACCACCAAGCCGACCCTCACGGCGGCCCTGACCGGCCTGGCGCCGGCGGTCTGGGGCAGCACCTATCTGGTGACCACCGAACTGCTGCCACCGGACCGGCCGCTCCTGGCGACCACCGTGCGGGCCCTGCCCGGCGGCCTGGTCCTACTGGCCCTCGGACGACAGCTTCCGTCCGGCATCTGGTGGTGGCGCGCGCTGCTGCTGGGCATTCTGAACATCGGCGCCTTCAACGCCCTGCTCTTCACCGCGGCCTACCGGCTGCCGGGCGGTATCGCCGCCGTGATCATGTCGGCGCAGCCCATGTTCGTCGTGGTCCTGGCGGCCCTCTTCCTGGGCGAAAGGATCAGAGCCCTGCACGCCCTGGCCTGGGCCATGGGTGTGGGAGGGGTGGTGCTGCTGGTCGTCAAGGGAACGATGTCACTCGATCTCGTGGGAGTCCTCGCCGCGGTCGGCGGAGCGCTGTGCATGGCCTCGGGCATCACCCTGACCAAGCGGTGGGGCCGGCCCGACGGCGTCAGCCTGCTCACGTTCACCGGATGGCAGCTCACCGCGGGCGGCCTGGCCCTGCTGCCGTTCTGGCTGGCACTGGAAGACCTTCCCGATGGTCTCACCGCCACCAACGTCGTCGGGTTCGCCCACCTCATCACCCTCGGAGCGGTCCTCAGTTACATCGTCTGGTTCCGGGGCATCGAACGCCTGCCCGCCGTGGCGGTCTCCTTCCTCGCGCTGGGCAGCCCGGTCGTGGCGACCCTGCTGGGTTACCTCGTCAAGGACCAGACGCTGTCCGCCCTCCAGATCGTCGCCGTGGGCGTCATCTTCCTGGCGATCCTCCTCGGCCAGCTTCGCCCACCGGAGAAGAACTCCGAGCGAACTCCGTCGGCCGCACCCCGCGCCGCCACCCCGCGCCTCGGCCACCGACCCGCTCGCGAACGGGAACGCGTCGGCTGACAGCGGGACCTCCCCACCACGTGGCGGTGCGGGTGAGGCGGGCGCGGTGTAGAGAGGAGTCATGTCGCAGGGTCTCGATGGAGTGGGCCGGCCCGATCGAGCGAGCCGGGCGCTGGTCGCCATCCCGATCGCGTGGATCGTCGCGGTGTCCGTGATCGACGTACTCGCGCCGCCCCACATCCACCTGGGTCCGCTCCTCGTCGCGGCCCCGGCGATCACGCCGTCGTTCGGCGGGCCCCGAACGGTGGGACTGGTGGCGGCACTGGCGGTGCTCGCCCAGACGGTCATCGGGGTGCTGCGCGATCCCGACGAGCTGCTCTCGGCCAACCACGAGGCGCAGATCGCCGCCCTGTTGCTCGTCGGAACGAGCCTCGTCGTCTTCTGTGTCCTGCGCGAGCGTCGCGCGAAAGAGCTGATGCAGGTGCGGCATGTGTCCGAGGCCGCCCAGCGTGTGGTCCTGCCTCCGCTGCCCAGGCAGCTCGGCCCGCTGCGCGCCGCCTCCCTCTACCTCGCCGCGGAGGCCGAGGCGCAGATCGGCGGGGATCTGTACGCGGCGGCCCGCACCACCTCCGGCACCCGGCTGATCGTCGGCGACGTACGGGGCAAGGGGATGACCGCGGTCAACGACGCCGCCCTGCTGCTCGGAGCGTTCCGCGTCGCGGCTCACCGCCAGGCGAGCCTCGGCGAGCTGGTGGCCTATCTCGACCGGAGCGTGTGCTGGGAACTGGCGGAGCCGGGGGAGACGAGCCGCTACGGAGAAACGTTCATCACCGCCACCATCCTGGACATCCCCGACCGGGACGGCCAGGTCCAGATGATCTCCTGCGGGCACCCGCCGCCGGTCGTCCTGCGCAACGGCCGGCCGACGACGATGGACGCCCGCCATCCCGCGCCTCCGCTGGGACTGGCCGAACTGACGGCTCCGCACTACCACGTCGACAGCTTCCCGTTCGATCCGGGAGATCTGTTGTTGCTGTACACGGACGGCGTCACCGAGGCCCGCGACTCCACCGGCACCTTCTACCCACTCGCCGAGCGCATCACCGGCTGGGCCGAGAACGACTGCGACGCCTTCGTCAGCCGCTTCCGGCGCGATCTGCTGCACTACGTCGGCGGTCACCTGGACGACGACGCCGCCATGATCGTCATTGCGCGCCCCGCCACCCCCCGGGCCTGACCACTCCGCCGTACCGGCGTGGGGGGGGGGGGGGGGGGGGGGGGGGGGGGGGAAAAGGGAGAGGGGAGGGGGGGGGGGGGGGGGGGGGGGGGGGGGGGGGGGGGGGGGGGGGGGGGT
>NZ_JBVIGS010000005.1:0-260828 GCF_055570675.1 Streptomyces sp. NPDC031111 | reverse complement strand
TTCTTCCCCCCCCCTCCCTCCCCCTTTTTTTTTCCTTTTCTCCCCCCCCCCCCCCCCCCCCCCCCCCCCACGGCCACGGGCGTGCCGTGGTGGTGGAAGGACCGGCCCGCCTATGCGGCTCGGGTGAGTTCGGCACGGCCGAACAGGAGCGCGTAGCCGGAGGGGAGTTGGCGCAGGATACGGGTGAGGAGATCGGGGCCGGCGTAGGCCGCGACGGCCGAGAAGACGGAGCCGGTGTCCCAGCGGGTGGTGGCCTGGGAGGCGCCGGCGCGGGCGGCGAGGTCCTTGACGAAGGCCCAGCCGGTCAGCGGCTGGGTGTCGGGGATCTGGGCGGTGAGGATGCGCGCGGCTTCGACGGGGAGGCGGGCGGCGAGCTCCACGCGTTCGTCGCCGGTCAGCTGGCGTCCCAGTCCGCCGAGGACGAGGCGGACGGCTTCCGCGGCCTTCTCACGGGTCGGGTAGGCGCCGTCGTAGCGGACCTTCTCCAGCATCTGCTCGTACGCCCTCCCGTAGGAGTGCTGGAGTGGCGCGCTCTGGTCGGACATCACTGCGGTGGTTGCCTTTCTGTCACCAGGGTAGTGGTGGCCGGTGTGCGGTCACCGGGGGTGGGTGGTCAGGTGGGCTGAGGGCGGCCGAAGAGCAGGTCGTAGCCCGCGGGGAGCTGGAGCAGGATCTGCGTGAGGAGGTCGTCGCCGGCGGCGTCCGCGGCCGTGGACAGGACGGCGCCGACGTCCCAGGCCGCGGTCTGTTCGCTGGCCCCTTCGATCCAGGCCGCGGTCGCGCGTACGAACCGCTCGGGTGACAGCGGCTCGGCGCTCTGCAGCGGGTTGAGCAGGATCAGTGCGAAGTCGTCCGGCAGGCGCGCCGCCAGCTGGGCGCGTACCTCGCCGACCAGGTGCGCACCCAGCAGGGCGAGCACCACGCGGGCCGCGCGTTCGGCCTCCTGCGGGGTGTCGTACTCACCGCGTTCCTTCACATGGTCGAGGAACGCTTCCCGTCGCACAGTCACGTCGGCCGCCACCTTCTTCGGTCCACGGGGCGGAGGACGGGCGAGAGGGGGAGATCGGATACCCGTCCTCCGCGGCTGTTCAGCCCTTGTCCGTCCGGCTCAGCCGGCGATCTCCTTGCGGCCGGAGCCGACGCCGATGGCGATCTTGCGGGGCTTGGCGCGCTCGGCGATCGGGATGCGCAGGGTGAGCACGCCCGCTTCGTAGTCGGCCTGGATGTGCTCGGTGTCGAGAGTGTCGGCGAGCACGATCTGGCGGGAGAACACGCCCAGCGGCCGCTCCGACAGCTCCATCTGTACGTCGTCGGCCTTCGTCGCGGGCCGGCGCTCGGCCTTGACGGTCAGCATGTTCCGCTCGACGTCGATGTCGATCGCCTCGGCGGTGACGCCGGGGATGTCGAAGGCCACCACGTACTGGTCGCCCTCGCGGTAGGCGTCCATCGGCATCGGCGACGGCCTCGACCAGGTGCCCGGACCCACCAGCTGCTGTGCCAGCCGATCCAGCTCACGGAAGGGGTCAGTGCGCATCAACATCGTGAAACACCTCCAGCGGTTTCGGGCAGTTGCTGCCAATGCGCCTCACTGACACCGTTGTAACATGTCATCGAATGGATGACAAACAAGATGTCGTCGAAACGATGACTCGCCCAGGGAGGTGCTCATGACCCAGGCCGACCAGCCGGCGGCGGCCGGCGCCGACGCGCCGAATCCGGCGTCGTTCTTCGCCGCCGCGGCAGCCCTTGAAGCCATAGACGACGCCCTGAACGCCGCCCGGCACGAGGTGCCCGGCCCGTCCGGGACCCACGAGGTCGGCCCGGAGCAGGCCCTGGCCTCTCTCGTGCTGCTGCGGCGGGTCCGCGAGGAACTCGCCGGATGGGAGACCGGCCTGATCGAAACCGCCCGGAAGGCGGGTGCCAGCTGGGCGGACCTCGCCCACCCCCTCGGCGTCTCCAGCCGCCAGGCCGCCGAACGCCGCTATCTGCGGGGCCGCCCCGGTCCCGCGGGAACCACCGGCGAACAACGCGTCCAGGCCACCCGCGAGCGCCGTGCCGCCGAGCGCACCACCGCCGTCTGGGCCCGCCGCAACGCGGCCGACCTGCGCCGCATCGCCGGCCGGATCAGCGCCCTCACCGACCTGCCCACCGCTGCCCGCCACCCGCTCAGCCAACTCCACGAGGCCCTCGCCCACGACGACCCCGCCGCCCTCATCCACCCCCTCAACGCCACCCGTGCTCACCTGACCCCCGCCCATCCCGAACTCGCCGCCCAGCTGGACGCCTTGACGAGCTCCGCCGCGAACCCGGCGGCCCCGGACCGGCCGGATCCCGCGGAGCGGCAGGACTCGTAGAGCGATGCCGGTCGGCAGTCGGCGTGGCGGTCGGCCGGTGCAACATCGTCGCGTCCACGCCAACTTGAGCGCCCGCCCGTCCTCGCCCACTCCCGTGACCAGGCGCTTCCCCTCGGATTCACTTCGGCCTCGCCGCCGTAATCCAGCCGCATTTCACACCGCGCGTTACTGCGGACCCTTGGTGGATCAAGATCAACGAGTCTCTGCTCACTGCCGCCTCACAGGTGATTCACCATGCGCACACAAGCGCGAAGACTCGTCACGGCCTTCCTGGCCTTCGTCCTCCTCGCCATAGCGGGCGCCACCGCCCCGTCCTCGGCGGCGCCCCGGGACCGGCCGGGCGGTGCCCCGGTCGAGGCCCGTACGGCCGCCGATCTGCCCAAGCCGCCCAAGGCCATGACGCTGGCCGAGCGCCGCAAGCAGGTCGCGAAGGACCGGCACGAACGGTCGCCCATGCGCGACTACATGAACGCACCCGACCGGAAGCCGAAGGACAAGCCCCACAGCCGGCCGGACAAGAACCGCGTCGAACGCGGCCCCGCCGCCGAGTCGAAGGTGGCCCTCCAGCCCCTCGTGGCGGCGGCCGAGAACCCGACCTGGGTGTCGTCCTGGGCCACCGCCTATCCGGGCATGCTGTCGATCGGTGGGCAGGTGAAACTGCCCAAGGCCGGGTCGTCGTACACCGGCATGTGGCTGTACGTCCTCGACGAGGGCGGCTCACCCGTCGTCCAGCAGGAGATCAAGAGGGCCACCGACGATCCCAGCGGCGACACCCCGGACACCGGCGCCTGGTGCTACGACTGGTGGTCGAGCAACTCCTACCCCACCGACCAGTGCTTCTGGTGGGCCGGAAGCGAACTGGGCGGAATCCTGGCGGACGGCAAGAAGTACTACGCCTGGGTCTTCCTCACCAGCGCCGACGGCACGTCCAGCCCGGGCGGTACCACCTCGCCGCTGGTGGAGGCCTTCTACACACCCGGCATCCCCGGCGCGGCGGCGGGCATCTGCACCTGTTACGCCCAGGCCCACCGCGCCGACCCGGTCAACACGGCGACCGGCATGTTCTTCGAGCAGCTCACCGACGCCTCACTGGTGAGCCCCGGGGTGCCGCTGACCCTGGAGCGCACCTACCGCTCGGACTCGACCGCCACCGGCCTGCTGGGGCGCGGCTGGGCGACGCCGTTCGACGCCCGGCTGACCCTCGCGACAGGGAAGGCGACGTACCGGACGGGTGACGGCGCGTCATTCGTGTTCACACAGGCGAGCGACGGCACCTACACCGCCCCGGCGGGCACGACGGCCAAGCTGACCAAGGGCACGAGCACCTACACGATCACCACCCCGGACCACACCGTGCGCACCTTCGACAGCGCCGGTCTGCTGACCTCCGTGGTCGGCGCGGCGGGCAAGGGCCTGAGCCTGACGTACGCGTCGGGCAGGCTCGCCTCCGTCAAGGACGCCGCCGGCCGCACCACCTCCTTCACGGCCGGCACCGACGGACTGCTGTCCAAGGTGGGCCTGCCGGACGGCACTTCGGTCTCGTACGGCTACACCGCAGGCCTGCTGACCTCGGTCACCGACCCGGCCGGCCGGACATCCTCGTACGCCTACGACACGAACAAGCGGCTGTCCTCCTACACCGACCCGGCGGGCGGCAAGGTCACCAACGTCTACGACACCACGGGCCGCATCAAGTCCCAGACCGACCAGAACGGCAAGACCACCACGTTCACCTGGGACGGCAGGAGCGAGTCGCACACCACCGCGCCCGACGGCGGCGTATGGACCGACGTCTACGCCAGCAACGTCCTGATGGAGACGATCGACCCGTACGGGAAGAGCATCACCTACGACTACGACCGTCACCTGCGCCCCGCCGCCATCACCGACCAGCGCGGCAACACCACGGAGATGACGTACGACACCGCGGGGCGGATGCTCACCCGCACCGCCCCGGCCGCGCTCGGCTACAAGGAGAGCTGGGGCTACGACACCGCGGGCAATCTCACCAGCCACACCGACGGCCGCGGCAACAGGACGACGTACGCGTACAGCGCGAACCGCCTGGTGTCGGCGACGGACCCGCTGGGCGGCAGGACCGCCTACACGTACACCGCGCTCGGCGCACTGGCGACCGTGACCAGCCCGCGCGGCAAGGTCACCACCTACGGGTACGACACCGCGGGCAACCGGACGTCGGTCACCACGCCGCTGGGCGAGAAGACGACGTTCACGTACGACAAGGCGGGTCGCGTACTGACCAGGACGGACCCGCGCGGGAACGTCTCCGGCGCCGACCCGGCCGCGTACACCACGAAGTACACCTATGACGGCCGTGGTCTGCTCAGCTCGGCCACGGACGCCCTGGGCCGTACGACGACCTACGAGTACAACGGCGCCGAGCAGTTGGCGTCCGTGCGCAACCCGGCGGGCGACACCGTCACGCTCGGCTACGACGACGCGGGGAACCCGACCCGCACCACCGACCCGGCGGGCAAGTCCCTCACCCGCACCTACGACGCGAGCGGACGGCTCGCCTCCGAGACCGACGCGGCCGGGGGCAGGACCACCTACACGTACGACAAGGTGGGCCGACTGCTCAGAAGCGTCTCGCCGCGCGGGAACGTCTCCGGCGCCGACCCCGCTGCCCACACCACGTCCTACGTCTACGACGCCGCCGGAAACCTCATCCAGACCACCGGGCCCACCGGCGCGACGACGAAGACCACCTACGACGCGATCAACCGCCCGCTCGTGGTCACCGACCCGCTGGGCCGCACCACCGGCTACACCTACGACGCCAACGACAACGTCACCAGGACCACCGACGCCGCGGGCAAGGCCACCACCGCGGCCTACGACAAGAACAACCGCCTCAGCAGCAGCACGGACCAACTGGGCAAGACCACGACCTACGCCTACGACGCCGACGGTAACCTGCTCAGCCGCACCTCCCCGCTCGGCCACAAGGCGAGCTGGACCTACGACGGGGACGGCCGCCAGGCCACCGCGGTCGATCCGCGCGGCAACGCCGTCGGCGCCGACCCCGCCCAGTACACGACGACGTACGGCTACGACCCGGCCGGCAACCCCACCAAGGTCACCGACCCGCTCGGCGGGGTGACCACCACCGCCTACGACGCCGTGGGCAAGGTCGTCGAGCGCGAGGACGCCGACGGGCGCACCACCTCCTACGGCTACGACGAACTCGACCAGCTGACCAAGGTGACCGCCCCCGACGGCGCGGTCACCACCTACGGCCACGACAACGTCGGCAACCTCGTCCGGCGCACCGACGCCAACGGCCACGTCACCGCGTACGGCTACGACGCGGTGCACCGCCTCACCTCGGTGACCGACCCGCTGGAACGGAAGACGACCTACGCGTACGACGCGGACGGCAACGTCACCGGGAAGACCACGCCCCGCGGCACCACCGGATACACGTACGACCCGCGCGGTCTGCTCACCAAGGTCGACTACTCGGACACCACGCCCGACGCGACCTTCGGCTACGACGCCGCCGGGCAGCTCACCTCCCGCGCGAACTCCAAGATCTCCGAGGATTTCGTCTACGACGCGGTCGGCCATCTGACCAAGACGCGCGGCTTCGCCTACACCTACGACGCCGCCGGGCGGATGCTCACCCGCAAGTACTCCGACGGCAACACCATCACGTACACGTACGACGCCGACGGCCGCACCGCGACGATGGCGGCGGACGGCAAGACGACCACGTACACCTGGGACCCGGCGGGCCATCTGGTCAGATCGGCCCTGCCCAACACCGAGACGGAGGACCGCACATACGACCGGGCGGGCCGGGTCACCGCGGTGACCGCGAGCAAGGCGGGCACCACGGTCACCAGGACGGCGCTGACGCTGTCCCCGGCGGGCCTGCCCTCGCGCGTCGACGTCACCCGGGCCGGTGTCGGCACCGGCGGCTACGACCTCACCTATGACGCGGCCGGCCGGCTCACCTCCGGCTGCTTCCCGCAGCCCTGGGTCACCGGCTGCGCCGCCTCCCGCACCACGTCCTACACCTACGACAAGGTCGGCAACCGGCTGACCTCCACCCTCGGCACCGTCTCGACCAGCTACGCGTACGACGCGGCCGACCAGCTGACCTCGACCACCACCGGAACCACGACCACCGCCTTCGACCACGACGCCGAGGGCAACCGGACCAAGGCCGGCGCCGACACCTACACCTACGACCTGGCCGGACAGATCTCCGCCGCCACCGTCGGCGGCACCGCCCACACCTACGACCACGACGCCAGCGGCAACCAGGTCGCCACCCTCAAGGACGGCGCGGTCACCCACCGCACCCAGTGGGACCCCAACGCGCCGCTGCCGATCCTGGCCACCGAGTACGACAGCGCCTGGACGGTCAAGCAGTCCTACCGCTACGACCCGCTCGGTCAGCCCACCGCCACCAAGACCGGCACCGGCGCGCTCTTCTACTACCACCACGACACCCAGGGCTCCCCGGTCGACGTCGCCGGCAGCACCGGAACCCTCCACCAGCGGTGGGCCTACGACTCGTTCGGCACCCGCGTCCTGAACACCACCACCAGCGGCGCGCCCGCGAGCACCCCGTCGTACACCGGCGCCCGGTACGAGACCACCACCGGCAATCTCGACCTGCACGCCCGTCAGTACGACACCGACACCGGCCGCTTCACACGGCCCGATCCGGCCGCGCGGGACCTGACGACGCCGTACGTCTCCGCGTACGCCTACGCCGACAACGTCCCCAGCGTGCTCACCGACCCCAGCGGTCTGACCCCCGACGACCCGAACGACGACCGGGTCGACAGCTTCGGCGAGGCGCTCGGCATCTTCGGGGACGCCTTCGTCGACGTCGCCAAGTCGCCGTTCGTGTTCCTCGGGGACCTGGAGAACGCGTTCACCGGCGAGAACGGCGGCGCGGGCGCGTTCATCGACAAGTACCTTCCCGTCCGGCCCGCCTACCGGCTCTACCGCGCCGAGTACATGCTCCGGCAGCAGGGCTGCGACGCGCTCGCCGATCTGTACGCCGAGACCGCCGACGAACTCGCCCAGCAGCTGGTCCTCACCGGGGTCGGCGGACTGACGGGGTGGCGGCGGACCGCGGTGGCCACCGAGCGGGAGCTCCAGTCCGGCGGCTCGGCGTTCCGCCGGCCGCGCAGCGAGATGGACTTCGAGCTGGAATGGGCGGACCACGCCTACAACGCGATCCGTGCCGACGCCCAGCTCGACCGGGTGGCGCAGACAGCGGCGTCGCGCGGCTATTCCGCGGCCGACATCAATCAGATCTACAACCACCTGTTCATCGAATCGCACCAGCTCGACGCGGGTATGATGCGATTCGACGCCAATCCGCGCATCGCCAGGGCGTGGGAACGCCTCCAGAACGGAAATCCGCACCCCAGCGATTTCGATCTGCTGGCGCATGAATTGTACGAGTCGAACTGGATGCGCCAGCACGGCGACCAGAACTATCGCCGCGCCCACCAGGCAACCCTGGACGCCGGCCACACCTGGGACGAGCATGCGCCCGCGGCGGACGGTATAGGATTCCGGTGATCGAAGACCTGGCGCGAGCGAAACTGGTGGAAAGTCCGTGACAGCATCACTGACGTGCAGGAGGATCCTTACGTTCGAATCGGGATCCGTCTACGCCTGGGAAACCGCGGAAGGCGCCACCGGGAACATTCTCATCGACCCGGAGGAATCGGTCGCCCGCCCCTGCACACCGGAAGGGAAAATCCTCGGCGACATGCTTCTCGACAAAAGCGTCGGAAACGTGGATAACCCCGACCCGGACCCGAAAATCCGCCGCGCTTTCCTGATCGCGGCATCGGTGATCTTCCAGGAGGGAAAGCGGCAGGGACAACTGCCTGACAGGATCACGCGCACCTACTGGTAGACGCCACGTCACCACCCGAGAGGCCGAGCTCTCCCGGAGCCCGGCCTCTCGGCTTTCCACTTCGGACCCCTGGAGGAATGGACCGGGGCAGCGGTCAGTTCTTCTTCAGCTCCTCGGCCAGCATCACCAGGATGCCGCTGGGACCGCGGAGGTATGTGAGCTTGTAGAGATCCTGATAGGTCGCCACACCGCGCAGCGGACGGCATCCGTGCTTTGCGGCCGCCTCAAGGGCCTTGTCGATGTCGTCGACCGAGAAGGCGACGCGATGCATGCCGATCTCGTTGGGGCGAGTGGGCTCCGTCTCGATCGCTTCGGGGTGGATGTACTCGAAGAGCTCGAGGCGCCCCTGACCGTCCGGCGTCTGGAGCATCGCGATGTTGGCGTGATTGCCGTCGAGGCCGACGGCGGTTTCGGTCCATTCACCACTGACCGTGTCACGGCCGATGACCGTGAGGCCGAGGTCGGTGAAAAAGGAGATCGTTGCTTCGAGGTCGCGCACGGCGATTCCGACGTTCTCAAGTTTGATGCCCATGCGGTGCATGCTAGCGAGCCGGGCCGGTTTGGTGCTTCCGGCAAGGACGCGGCCGCAATCCGGCCGACCGGGCCGGGCCTCCCTCCGTCACCCGTTTGCCCGGCAGGGGTCGCGACCCCTCGGACCGCGCGCAAGGATCGGTGCCGCAAGCTTCTGCCATCCCCTGCCCGTAGGAGACGCACCATGGCCGAGAAGGAGCCCACGAAGCCCGCGAGCGGCGTGGAGATCGACGACGAGGGACGCATCATTCTCGGTCCCGAGATCACGGAGAGGTTGGGGGGCCTCACTCCCGAGATCGCTCGTCGCCGACCCGTGATCAACATCAACTGCCCGTGCACGCGCGAGATGTAGTCCGCCCGCCGGGGACCGTATTCGAGGAAGAACTCGCCGCGGCGCTGACGGACGAGTCCCTCCACCTGATCCTGCTGCCCACGGAGCAGTGCAACTTCCGTTGCACCTACTGCTACGAGGACTTCCAGATCGGGCGCATGGCCGACGACACCGTGACGGGCGTCAAGCGGCTCGTGGGCCGACGGCTGCGTGGGCTCCGGCAGTTGAACGTCTCCTGGTTCGGCGGGGAGCCGCTGTTGGCCCGGACGGTGGTGGAGGACATCTCCTCGTTCATCGTCGACGCGGTCGCCGCCGCGCCGGAGACGCGGTACGCCGCGGACATGACGACCAACGGCTACCTGCTTGATGCGGAGAGAGCCCAGGAGCTGGCCCGGCTGGGGATCGGCTCGTACCAGATCTCCCTCGACGGCCCGCAGGAGGTCCACGACACCACGCGGCTGAGGGCCGACGGCGGCGGATCGTTCGAGCGCATCTGGCGGAATCTGCTGTCCATCCGCGACAGCACCGCCGAGGTCCGCGTCCTTCTGCGCCTCCATCTGACCCCGTCGAACCTCCCGTTCATGCAGGAGTTCGCCTCTCGGGTGCGCGACACCTTTCTGGGCGACAGCCGCTTCTCCGTGCACTTCAAGGCGGTGGAGCGGTTGGGCGGACCCCATGACGAGGAACTCGAGGTCCTCGCGCACGAGGTCCGGTCGCGGGTACAGGAAGAACTCGGAGCCCTCGTGCGGACCGAGGGCGCGCCGGGCTCGAACGCCCCGGGGGAGGGGGCCTGTTACGCGGCACGCCCGAATTCCCTGGCGATCCGCGCCGACGGCACCGTCGCCAAGTGCACGGTGGCCCTGGGCGATCCCCGTAACACCGTGGGCCGGATCATGCCCGACGGGACGCTGCGCATCGACGGCGACCGCTTCGCCCCCTGGGTGCGGGGCTGGGCCGCCGAGGACCGGGCCGCCGTGCGGTGTCCGTACGTCGGTCTGCCGTCAGACGGGCAGCGCCTTCTTCAGATCGGGCCTCGGCGTCCCTCCACGGTGTCCGGCTGATCGCCGGCGCCTTCGGCGTCAGTCGTCGTAGCGGGTGGCCAGGGCCCGTACGGTCGCGGCGATGCGGTCGCGGAGTTCGGCCGGCGCCACGACGTCGATGTCGGTGCCCAGCCGCAGGAATTCCCCGTGTGCGTGGTCGATCGACTCGATCGGTATCCGGGCCTCCGTCCATCCGTCGCTCGTGGGCGTCACCCCGAGACGGCGGGCACCCTCCGGAGTGAGCCGCACCAGGGCTTCCCCGGTGTGGAGCCGGGCCCGGAAGTCGGCCAGGTAGCCGTTCCAGTGGGCGGCCAGGTCGAACCCGTTGGGAGCGGCGAATTCCTCCGCCGTCCGGAGGTCGAGGATCTGGTCGACCCGGTAGGTGCGGATGCCGGACGGGCCACCCGCGACCAGATACCAGCGGCCCGCCTTGAGCACGAGCCCGTACGGCTCGACCCGCCGCTCGATCTCTTCCGGCGCCCGCCACCGCCGGTACCGCAGGACCACTGCCCGCCGCTGCCACACCGCGGCGGCGACCGCGGTCAGATGGGGCGTACGGTCGGCGTCGCCGTACCAGCCGGGCGCGTCGAGCAGGAAGCATTCCTGGATCCGCGTGGCATGCTCACGCAGCTCCTCGGGAAGAGCGGCCCGTAGCTTGAGCTGGGCGGCGGCGAGCGCCTCACCGAGGCCGAGGTCGGCGGCGGCGCCGGGAAGCGCGGCGAGGAACGCGGCCTGCGCCTCGCCCGCGGTCAGTCCTGTGAGCCGGGTCCGGTACCCGTCGACCAGCCGGTAGCCGCCCGCGTGTCCGGCATCGCCGTACAGCGGGATGCCGGCGGCGCCGAGCGCCTCGACGTCCCGGTAGACCGTACGGACGGAGACCTCCAGTTCCTCCGCCAACTGCCGCGCCGTCATCCGGCCCCGGTTCTGGAGCAGGAGGAGCAGGGTGACCAGCCGGCTCGCGCGCATGCCGCTCAGTATCCCCTGACAGCGGATGTCAGGGGACCGTCCCTAATCTGCGGCGCATGACAATCGTCGAACTCCGGCAGTACACCCTCCGACCCGGAGCCCGGGAGACCCTGATCGAGCTGTTCGAGCGCGAGTTCGTGACCGGACAGCAGGCGGTCGGCATCACCGTCGGCGGCCGGTTCCGCGACCTGGACGACCCGAACCGCTTCGTCTGGCTGCGCGCCTTCCCCGACATGGCCGGTCGCCGACGCTCGCTGGAGTCCTTCTACACCGGCCCGGTCTGGCGGAGGCACCGCGACGCGGCCAACGCCACCATGACCGACAGCGACGACGTCCTGCTGCTGCGCGGCCCGGGCTTCACGCCTCCGCCCGGCGCCCGTGAGGTGCTCGCGACCGTCTGCCGTCCGTCCGGGGCGGCCGCCTTCGACGCGTACGCCGCCCGGCACTTGAACCCGGGCCACGCCTTGCACCGCACCGAGCACGCCGAGAACGACTACCCCCGCCTGCCGGTCCGCACCGGGGAGGACGTCCGGGTCTGGTTCGGACCGGCGGAACCACCGCCCTGGCCGAGCCGGCGACTGCGGCTCGAACCGGTGACGGCGGCGGCGACTTCCGCGTAGTCCTCGAGAATGTGCAGCAGGTGAGGCAGCGGGACCCCTGTTCGACGGACCCCCGTCGACTAGACCTCGATGCCCAGGCTCCGGGGCATGACGGCGAAGGCGTGTCGCACGCACCCGGGCAGTTCTCCGGGGGAGCAGTGGGGCAGCCACTCGTCCAGCGCACAGCGCCACGTGGCCACACAGAACTCGGTGAGCAGCCGCACCTCGAGGCTGTCCGGGACGCCGAGCCGACGGGTGATCTCGGCCTGGATCTCGGCGCAGTGCCGCAATGAGTGCCCGTTCAGGGCCGGCGATCGCTCGATCAGTCTCAGGGTGGCCGGGAAACGCGAGTACCAGTCCTCGTCCATGCGGTCGAGCGTGGTCAGCATCGCATCCCGGAACACGTCGGCCAGTCGTCCGGACTTCTCGGTCCCGTCCAGGACCAGCAGGTAGGTGCTCCAGAGCTCCTTGACGGCCGTGAGTGCCACGTCCTCCTTGGAGCGGAAGTTGCGGAAGAAGGTCCGCCGCGACACCTCCACCGTCTCGAGGAGCGCATCGAGCGGCGTGTCGTCGAAGCCTCGCTCAGTGAACAGCGAGACGGCCGTTTCGGCCAGGGCCTGGCGGGTGCGCAGCTTCTTGCGCTCGCGCAACGAGGTGGGCTGTGGGGCGGTCGTCATCCACGCCAGCCTAACGGACACGCTCGTTCCAGGCATGTGCTTCAATGAGGCAAACGCTACTCTGTGGCACTTTGATGCGGAGGAGACGGACCTATGCGGGCACTCGTCGTGGACCACAGCGCGGCAGCGCACCTCTCGCTGGTCGAAGCGGCCGATCCGACACCCGCACCGGGCGAGGCCCTGGTGCGGGTCGAAGCGGTGTCGCTGAACTACGGAGAGGTCAAGGGCGCCACCGACCCGACGACACCGGACGGCACCGTGATCGGCTGGGACGCGGCGGGTGTGGTGGTCGAGGCGGCGGCCGACGGAACGGGGCCGGCCGAGGGGACCCGCGTCGTCACCCTGGGCGAGGCGGGCTGGGCGGAACTCCGTGCGGTTCCGGCCGCCCTGCTCGGTGTGGTGCCGGACGACGCCGACCTCGGCGCCGTCAGTACGGTGCCGGTTGCCGGGCTGAGTGCCCTGCACGTGGTGCGCGGCTTGGGCCCGGTCCTCGGCCGCCGAGTGATGATCACCGGCGCCTCCGGCGGGGTCGGCCGCTACGCGGTGCAGCTCGCCGCCCGTGCGGGGGCGGAAGTCGTGGCGATCAGCCGGAATCCCGCCCAGGCGGACGATCTGCGCTCGCTGGGCGCGCACGAGGTCCACGCCGATCCGGCCGCCGTGGACCGGCCCGTGCGCGCGGTGCTGGACAACGTCGGCGGTCGGCACCTGGTGGACGCCTTCGCTGCTCTTGAGGCCCACGGCGTGCTGGTGAGCGTGGGCCGGTCGTCCGAGGCCGAGGTGGTTCTCCCGCCCGAGGCGTTGCTGGGCAACGACGGGCGGCACGACAGGTCCATCCGCACGTTCTTCCTGTTCGGCGACCCGGCGACGGACTTCTCCGCCGACCTGACCTGGCTGGCCTCCGAGGTCGTCGCCGGGCGCCTCGACCCGGGAATTCGGTGGCGGGGCCCTTGGACCCGCTACGACGAGGCGGTGGAGGCTCTGATCGGCCGCCGCTTGCACGGCAAGGCGGTACTGGACATCCACTGACCCGTCGGCTGCGACACGGTCTGTGCATGCGCCATGACTTGGTGATACCGGCCCGCTTCCGGGGACTTGGAGCCGGCGTGGCCCGTGGTGACAGCCGCCCAGCGGCTGAGGCGATGTCAGGTGCGGGCGGGGCGACGGCGGTCGCCACGACCGGCGCCGCCTCCGCCTGGCTGAGCACTCCGAACCACGACCAGCTGTCCCTCGCGGCGTACGCCGCGCACTACTACCGGATTCACGGCCCCGGCATCCTCGCCGAGTACAACGACACCCAGCGAAACGGCAACCACGCCCACTCGGTGTGGCGCGACCCGCACACGGACTTCGGCTTGAACGAGCCGGCCGAACACCGCGCAGGCACATGCACCCGCCCTCACCGACGTACGGCAGGGGACGGGGTCGCCCGGGGTGAACAGGATGGCCGCCGCATGACCCCCGGGGCGATGGGTGCGCGTTCAACAACACGTCGCGGGGCACCGGTTGCACCCCATGGTCGGCGGGTGTGTCCTGGGATTCCGGGAGTTGGTCTCCCACGCACCACCCCTCACCGGAAGGGACCGTCATGATGAGCACACGCCGCCCGGCGGCGGCGCTCGCCGCGGTGCTGATCACAGCGGCGACCGCCTCAGCCGTCTCCGCCCCCGCACAGGCCGCGCCGGGAGCGGCGGCGGGGACACCGGCGCAAGCACCGGCGACCTGCTTCGCCACCTCGTGTGAGGGCCTCGACCCCATCGAGACCCACTGCGTCGATGACGCCGTGACGATCGACGACGTCGCACTGGACGGCCGCATCGTACGACTGCGGTACAGCGCGCAGTGCCGGTCGGCCTGGGCACAGCTCTGGTTCGGAAAGCCGGGTGACAGGGCCTACGTGCGCACCGTGGGCAACGGGCAGACCGTGGCCGTACGGAGCATCACGGTCATGCCCGGTGACGGGGCCAGTGTGTACACGCCCATGGCGAACGACAAGGACCTGAAGGCCACCGCGTGCACGGAGTTCGACCACCTTCCCGGCGACACCGGAACGAAGTGCACGATCTTCTTCTGAGATGCGGACCGGGTGGGTTTCAGGCCGTGATGAAGACGTCGAGGGCCTGGGTGACGATGTCGATGGGGTTCGCGAAGCTCCTGGACCCGTTCGTCTCCCCGGCGAAGACCAGGCCCACCGGATGACGGATCAGGTCCAGGGTCCACACGATCGCACCGGAGTCGCCCAGCGCGGTGAAGGGACCGGCGTCCCCCTCGATGACGATCGAACCGGAGAAGAACGCCTGGGCGCCCGAGGGGTATCCCGCCCAGTGCGAGGCGCCCACTTCCCGGACGCGGCCCGTCGTCACCTCCGTCGTCCGACCGCTCTTGCCGACGGGCATGTCCACCGTCGCCGCCGTGGTCGTCGAGCTGATGGGGATCTCGAGCGGGCCGAACGGCGTAGGCGTCAGAACCCTCGGGCTGACATTGGTCGCGACCGCCCACGCCGTCGCGCAGTCGACGACGTTGACCGGGCCGCCGAACTCCACCGGCACGAAGCGCTCCAGGACCGCCACGAGGTCCGACTCACAGTTGCCGAAGTCACCGGAGGCCGGCTGGACGACGCAATCGCCGAGCGAACCCTGGTTGCTGTTGGCGAGGATGTGGTTGCAGCCGATGATGAGCGCACGCATGTCCCGGGGGGCCGACCGGCCCGTGGACAGACAGCCCAGCGTGCCGAGGTTGAGCGCGTTGGGCACGCTCACGAGCGAGATTCCCCCGGGCGCCGGGCGCTGCCTGAAGGTGAACGACTGCGCCAGGATCGGGCCGGTGACGACCGGAACGACGGGGACGCCCGACGAGGCGGCCGCCCGTATCCCCATGCGCTCCACCAGGACCGCTTCGACGTCCTCGGGATTCCTCGGCCGCTCCAGGTAGACGGTGAGGGTCCATTGCCCCGGCTCGACGGCATCGTGCCGCGCCACGAAGTCCGACGGCCTCGCCCGCCCGATGCCGACGCCCTGGATGTTGGTCGTCTCGGTCAGTTGCTCGGGGGACTTCACCCCGCTGCGTTCGTCCCCTTGGCCGGTCAGCGTCTCCTCGATCCCGGCTCGCGCCTCCAGCAGATCGGCCGGGAACACGTCCGGGTCGGGGGCCACTCGGTCCGGCAGATCCCCCAGGTTCCTGATCTCCGCCTGTTCGCCCGACCGTGCGAAGTCGTCCGGTGGCGGTTGCGTGGTCCGTGGCACGGGACACCTCCTGCCACCCCCACTGCCGATGCTCGCACAGCCGAGGGGACCGCGCGCGGCGGCGGAACGAGGCACCGCGTTCAGTGGGGTGACGGTATCGGGTCCAGTGCGTTGGACTCGTCCTCGGAGGACTGCGCCACTCCGCAGTCGGCGGCGAGCGGCATGGCGGCAGCCGGGAGAAGGAGCACATTTTCAAGTTCCGTGAGCCCGGGACGAGTTGTCGAGCGAGCCGAGGAAGTCACGGAAGGCCTGGTCGGTGCGCGCTGTGTCGCCGGTGGCGTCGAGGTCCATCAGGAGACCGCGGATGACAGCGAGCACGAGCGTCGCGAGATCCGGCCGGCCGATGCTGCGCAGACCGTCCTCGAGCGGCCCGAGCCAGTCGGTCGTCGCCGTGCGCCGGAAGTCGGGCCACAACTGCTGCTCGGCACTCTCGCGCAGCCGACCGAACATGCGCAGGTACGGCCGCCCATCCGGGCCGGTGATGGAGGTCCAGGCGCGCTCCAGTGTGGCCGTGTAGGGCTCCTCCGGTCGCGCCCGCAGGAGGTCGCCGAAGGTGTCGAGTTGACGTTGGCGCGCCCGCACGAGGACGGCCCTGAGCAGGGCGTCGCGGGTGCCGAAGTGATAGATCAGCATGCGTGCCGAGGTACCGGTGGCGGTGGCCAGCGGCTCGAGCCGGTCGGGGAGGCCGTGCGCGAGAGCGTGATCGGCGCAGGCGTCGAGCAGCCTCTCCTTGATGTGCGGTTGCGGTCGTCTGCCCACGCCCCTCACTTTTTCACGTAATAAACGTTACGTCTACCGTGGTCGAGTAGGCAGTCGAGGCACACATGGAGGCAACGATGAGGGTCGTGTTCGTGCACGGGGCGTGCGTTCGGGACGGGTCGTGGTGGTGGCACCGCACCGCAGAGCTACTGCGGGAGCGAGGCGTGTCGAGCGTGGCCCCGGCGCTGCCGAGCTGCGGTGAGGCGGACCTGCCCGGCGGGGCAGGCGGTCCTGGGCTGTCCGAGGACGTCGCCGCGGTGCGGCAGGTGCTGCGGACCGGAGACGAGCCGACCGTCGTGGTCGCGCACAGCTACGGCGGCATCGTCACCGCGGAAGCCGCCGCGGGGATCGAGTCGGTACGTCACCTGCTGCTGATCTCCAGCTACCTGCCCGAGGTCGGGCAGAGCCTGTCGGAGTTCGGGGACGGCGACCCCGCCCCGTTCCTCGACGTCGACCCCGACGCCGGCACCTTCGGGGTGCGCCCCGAGCTGCTCGTGGAGACGTTCCTCCAGGACTGCGACCCGGAGGTCCAGGCGCAGGCGGCGGACCACCTCGCCCGGCAGAGCGTGCGGGTGACCGGGCAGCCGGTCGGGGCGGCCGCATGGCAGCAGGTGCCCTCGACGTATCTCGTCTGCGCGCAGGACCGCGGCACTCCGCCGCGCCTCCAGCGCGAGTTCGCCCGGCGGGCCGACAGCGTCGTCGAACTCGACACCGGCCACCACCCGTTCCTGTCCCAACCCGCCGCGGTCCGGGACCTGCTGCTGAGCCTGTGACGACAGCCGCGTACGCGCCGGGCCGGGGCGTTCAGCCTGCGAGGCGGTGCGCGAGGTCGAGCAGATCCGCCAGGCGCAGCACCCGTCCGTCGAAGCCCGGGAGCGGGACATGGAGCGGCCGGGTCCAGGGGGCGGGGATCGCGTCCAGCCCGTAGTACGCCCCCGCGAGTCCTCCGGTCACCGCGGCGACGGTGTCCGTGTCACCGCCGAGGTCGATCGCCGCGCGTATCGCCTCCTCGAAGCCGGTGGTGGTGCGCAGGGCCCAGACGGCGGAGCCCAGGCAGGGCCAGACGGCACCGTTGAACTCGGTCGCCTGATCGGGGTGCCAGTCGGGCGCGAGCACTGTGGCGTAGCGGTCGCGGTGGTCGGGGTGGACACGAGTCAGGATGTCCGGGAGCGCGGTGAGGGGGTCGGTGTCCTCGAACGTGACACGGATCAGTTCATGGAAGATCGCGGTGCCTTCCCAAGCCGCGCGGTCCCCGTGGGTGAGGGCGGCGATGCGGCGGGCCGCGTCCATGGTGGCTTCCTGGCCGGCGGCCGCGAAGTGGACCGCGGAGGTCGATGCCCGCATCAAGGAGCCGTTGCCCGCCGCTCGTCGGTTGACCTGGAAATGGATGGCGGCGGCGAGGTCCCAGGGCATGCCGTTCGTCAGGACGTCCTCGGTCTGCAAGCCGATGTCCTTCGGTTCCGATGCCGCCCACCGCTGAAAGCGGGCGAAGATGTCCGGCAGATCCAGCCCGCCCCGCTCCAGCAGCGACTCCCCGACCAGGACGGCCATCTGCGTGTCGTCAGTGGCCTCGCCGGGATCCCAGCCCCCGCCTCCGCACATCTCGCCACCGGCACCGGGCGCGGGAAACCGTGCGGAGAACGCTCCCCGGGGACCGAACTCGAAGGGGCCGCCCAGGGCGTCACCCACCGCTGAGCCGACGACCGCGCCGGCGGCCCGCTGGATCCGCTCCATCCGCGTAGGCTATCCGTGCCGCGCCAGCTCGGTGGCCAGGCGTCGCATGACCGTGCGGTTGGCGCGCCGCATCGTGATCCGCACGACGGGGGACAGCAGTCGGTCGGCGAGCGGGGCGCTCACCCAGGCGTAGGTGAACGAGATGTGGGCCCCGCCGGTGGGCAACGGCTCGATGGCATAGGTGCCGTGGGCCAGGCGCCGACCACCCGCGCTGACGTTGCGTTCGACGATGCGCCGAGGCGCGTCGGCGTCGACGACCTCGATGCTGACGTCGGTCTTCGTGCCGCCCAGCGCGGCGGTGACCGCGGCGCACGAGCCGATGCCGCGGGGCGGGCCGCTGTAGCGCCAGTTGGACAGGTAGTGGTTGGTGAACCGCTCGTGGTGGGCCATGACATCGAGGAAGTCGTAGACCTGCTCGGGCGTCTGAGGCACGTCGATCGACACGGTGACAGGCTGCATGTACCACAAGGTACATGCGGCATGTACCGATTGGTACACTCGCGATGTGGTGACAGCGGACGACTCGCATTCCGAGGGGGAGCCCAAGCGAGGCACGCCCGGGGACCGGCGCGCGCGACTGGTGGACGCTGCCGTCGACCACGTCGCCGCACACGGCATCGCCGATCTGAGCCTGCGCGGCCTGGGCGCCGCGATCGGCGTCAGTCATCGCATGCTGATCCACTACTTCGGCTCCAAGGAACAGCTGCTCGTCGAGATCGTCCGGAGGTCGGAGCGACGCCAGCGCGAGGTGCTGTCCCGGCTTCGCCTCGAGCCCGGCCTCTCGCCCGCCGATGTCGCGCGGCTGCTGTGGCGGCAACTGACGGACCCCGGGGTGGCCGGTCAGGAGAGGCTCTTCTTCGAAATCTGCGGGCAGGCGCTGCGGGGCCGTCCCGAGGCCGCCCCGGTCCTCGAAGGGCTCGTCAACGACTGGCTGGAGCCGCTCGTCGCCGCCGAGGTCGAGGCAGGGGCGGACCCCGCCTTGGCCCGCAACCGGGCCAGGCTGGGACTCGCCACCGTCCGCGGACTGCTGCTCGACCTGCTCGCCACCGGTGACCGGGCCGGCGTCGACTCGGCGATGGAGGAGTTCCTCCGGCTGTACTACGGCTCCGACTCTTCAGCAACAACCCTTCGCCGGACCGGATCGCCGGGCTGACTGACCCGCTTCACCGAAGAAGGAAGCGTCCGGCCACGGGTCACTCGTGGCCGGGAGTACGCGGCGCGGATGCTCCATGCGGGAGAGCCAGGTGGTGAGCAGCGTTTCGAGCGACTCGGCCTCGGTGGGTGTCAGTAGATCCAGCAGGTCTGGCCCTGGTCCTGGCCGGAGTCGTCCTGGGCAGACCCAAACGGGCGGGCGGACGCGACGTGAGGGCGACTCTGTGATCAGCGGTGGCCGCTCCGCGGCTGGGGCGCCAGGTCGCGCTGATACCAGGTGCCCGTCTCGCCGTCGAGGTGGGCGGGGTCGGCCGGGCCGACGGGTACGAACCCGGCCTTGGTCAGCACCTTCCGCGATGCTGTATTCCGGTGGGTCACGGCCGCCCGCAGTGTGCGCAGCCCGTGCCGGGCCGCCGCCAGTCGGCACAGTTCCCCGACGGTCGTGGTCGCCACGCCGCGGGCGGCGACGTGCTCCGCGACCCGGTAACCGAGTTCCGCGCCGCCGTCCTTGATGTCGACCAGATTGAACCTGCCGAGTACGGAGCCGTCCTCGGCGACGAGCACGTGGAAGGCGCAGATACCGGCCTCCTGCTCGGCCAGCAAGGCGTTGAACCGGTCGGTGAACCGGTCGAAGAAGTCGTCCCCGCGGTCGGGGACCGAGGCGGCGAAGTAGGTGCGGTTCGCCAGCTCGAAGGCCAGGACCGCCTGGGCGTGACCGGCACGAAGTTGCTTCAGCTCGGGCATTGCCCGACCGTACCCGGATGGTGCGCTGGGGGCACCTGCTTTCTTTCGGCGCCGGACAGCCCGTGCCGACTCGGAGGTGACGGTCCGTCACGCCGTCAGAAGTTCGCCGGTAACGGGGATTTCGGGGGTGTCCGTGTTGGTGACGATGCCCAGACGGGGCCTCGCGGGCCCGGGTGCCACTGGCCACCGGACAGGTGAAGGAGCGCGACGTTGGGGTTCATCCGCACTTGATTCCTTCCCATGCGGATCCCGGCCGTCTCGACCGGTTCACCAGTCGTAACGACGACGCGGCTGATCGGCATGGGGGGAGCCACGGTGAACCATCGGCACGTCAGTTGATCGGCTACTCCGATGGAGTTCACTCCGCGGGCCGCTGACAGCGGAGGGCGGCCTGCACAAGGGCGGCCCCGCGCAGATCGTCCTGGACGTCCTCGGCGGCGGAGGCGAGTCGGGTGAACGTCGTGATCGCCTCGTCGATGGCCGTCGTCGCCCGCTCGATGTCGGTGCCCGCGGCGGCGCGGATCGCCGCGAACACGTATTGAGCACGGGCGTGAGGCGTCACGTCGCCAGTACGCGCGGCGAGCGCGCCCAGCGTCGTGACGGCCTCCTCGCTGTGCGCCAACGCGTCGTCGACGCGGTCCAGCGCCTGCTCCAGAGGCGCCAGGCCGGCAAGGACGACCGCCCGTTGACGGAGCAGGCTGTAGTGCGTGGTGGGGCTGAGGGACGGGAGGCGTCCGTCCTGGGTCGCGGCCAGGAGACGTTCCTGGGCGGTCACCTGGTCCCGGTACAGGGCAACGGCCTCCTCGAGCCGGCCCTCCTCGACCAGGGACGCCGCCCTCTGGGCGAGCACCTCGGTCGCGAAGTCCACACTCTGATCAGGGAGCAGGGTTTCGGTCAGGAGGCCGCGCTCCCGGGCGGCGCGCACCAGGGGATGCTCGGGTTTCGGCCGGGGCGGGGGCGGCGCCTCGCTGGACGAATCCCCGCGGACGCTGCTGATGCGCCACCAGCGCTGGGCGTCGGTGACCCGGCCGTCCCGCATCCGGTGATCCGCCAGGGACCGCATGGCCTCGGCGTGTCCCGACTCGGCGGCACGCTCGAAGGCGGTCTCGGCCTCGATGGGGCGGCCTTGCTCCGTCATCAGCAGGCCCAGCCGGTGATCACCGTCGGGATCGCCGGCCTGTGCGGCGGTGCGGAACCAGTGTTCGGCCGTCAGGAGGTCCCCGTCGTTCCACATGGCCGCGCCCAGTGACACCATGGCGTTCGTCGCGCCCGCTTCGGCGCCTTGGCGGAACCAGCGCCGTGCCGTCTCCCGGTCATCCAGTTCCCAGTGCAGAACCCCCAGGTCGTGGCACCCGGCGGTGACACCGGCGGCGACGGCCCGGGTCCACCAGGCCTTTGCCTCCGCCGTTCGCCCGAGATCCCGGAACACATGACCCAGGTTGTACATCGCCTCGGGCAGCCCGGCCTCGGCCGCGCGGCGGTAGAACCCGGCCGCCTCGACGGGGTGGCCGGCCTTCACCAGGCGCACGCCCTCGTTGAAGGCGTTCACCATCTCGGCGTCGCGTGGGGCGGGGGTCGGCGGACCGTCGGTGACGCCGAGGGCCCGAAGGTTGCTCCGGGCGGTCTCCAACGGAGACGCGTATGCGTCGGAGACGAGCATCAGCCGTTCGTAGAGCTCGACCGCCTCACGCAGTGGTGCCACCGCGTCGTCCCGGCCCACCTGCGCGAGTACTGCTCCTTGACTCGCGAGCGCGTGCGCCAGAACGGCCCCATGGGCGACGCGGTCGGCCCGGAACAGCTTTCTGGCCAGCCGCACGGCCTCCTCCGCCGCGTCGACCGCCTCCTCGTCCCGGCCGACGTCGGACAGCCGACCCGCGTAGTTCAGCAGGGACAAGCTGAGGTCGGAACTGTGGCCCTGTGGGTTCACCGCGACCAGATCGCGGCGGATATTCACTGCCTCCTCGGTGAACCGCAGTGCCTCGGCGCCGTGCTGGAGCCGGAAGTGTGCGCTGCCGAGGTTGGTCAGCGCCCGCGCCAGACCCGGCAGATGTGTCTGCCGGGCGGCGTCCGTCAACTCCCGGTACTTGGCCACGCTGCTGGTGAAGGCATCCAGCGCGGCCTGGTTTTGGCCAACGGCGATGAGCCGGGTGCCGAGTCCATTGAGCGCGAACGCGAAGCGCGGGGGGTCGGCCAGGTCGGTGCCCGACAGCGCGTGGTGGAGAGCGACGGCTTCCTGGGCGGCCTTCAGCGCCGCAGTGCGCTGCCCCGTGTTCTGCAGCTGGTTTCCGTAGTTGGCCAGGGCCAGAGCCAGCTGAGGCCGGCACTCCTGCCGCCCCTCGCGCACCGACGCGCGCAGCAGTTCGGTCGCCTGTCGGGTGAAGCCCACGGCCTCTTTGTGCCGCCCCAGGTCCGAGAGATAGCCGCCGATGTCCATCGTGCACAGCGCGACCTCGCTTCCGTACGTCCGCGGGTCGAGTTCCTCGAGTCGGTGCAGGGCGGCGAGAGCGTTGACGTTGGCGCGGATCGCCTCTTCCTTGCGCCCGGAGTACGCCAGGCGCACACCGAGCCGGGAGTACCAGGAGGCGGCATCCTGAAGCCGGGTCGTGTGGTCCACACGTTCCCGGACCAGCCGGTCGGTCACCGCCGCCGTGCCGACGTCCAGCTCGACCTGACGCCCCTCGGGCAACCGCATCTCGATGTCGAACAGTACGTCGGTGTCGACGTAGGTGGCCTCGCTGAGAGCGACCAGGGCCGCGCTGCCCGCCCGGACGGCGATGTCCGGTCGTTCCCCGAGCAGCGCGCTCAGCGCCGCGCCGACATGCGGCCAGCGATCGGCGGCCGACGCGAGTACCGTGACCGTGCGGCCCGCGGAAGCGGGAACCGGCGATTCCGGCTCGTCGATGCCGAGCAGGGTACGGGGCACCGTGGTGGCCCAGGGGTCCGGGTCGTAGCCGGAGATGTCATGGCCGGGCATCAGGAGGGCGACGAAGTCCTCGGCCAGCCGGTCGGGGAGGAGCGGCTCCAGCACCTGGGCCCGGTCCAAGGGCGGGTAACAGAACCGGTGGTCCGTCAGGACTCGGTCCACCGGCGTCAGTCCGAGTCGATCGAGCCGGGCGACACCATGGTCGTACGGGACCGCGCCGCCGAGGACCGCGGCGAACACCGCGCGTGCCATCACCGTCGGCGAGGTGTCGAACTCCTCTCCCTGGAGCCGCGAACCGTAGAGCCGACGCCACCCCATGCGCTCACGGTCCAGCAGGTACGCGGCGATGCCCTCGACACTGTCCGGCATCGGGCCCCCGGGCCAGCGGGCGTTGAGCGCCGCGACGAGGGCGGCCATGTGCAGCGTCAGCACCTGACCGTAGGCGCGACCGTCGAGTCCTCGTACGCTCTCGGTGACCGGGCCGGTCACGCCCAGCACCGCGCCGAACCGGTCACGGGCGGTTGTGAACGCCCGCTCGCGGTCCGGCACGGTGTCGGCGAACTGGCCCAACGGCAGATCCGTCACCGCGGCGCCGAGCGACCGCAGTTCCCCCCGTAACGCAGCCCACCACTGCACCGTCCGGCCGATCAGCAGCACCCGCACGGCCGGACCGTCCAGCAGCGGATCACGCAGCAGTTCCAGCAACTCCGGGTGCGCCCAGCGGTCGGCGTAGTCCACGACCACCAACAGTCCGTGGGAACCGTTACCGCCCGGCTCCTCGCCGGGGCGCTCGGCGGTGGCGTGGTGACGGGCCTGCACCACCTCCCACCCGGCAGCGGCCGACAGCTCGGCGAACCGCGCCGCGAGCCGCGTCTTCCCCTCACCACCGGGGCCGTGGAGCAGGAGAGCGGACAGCGCGGCGGTACCGGCGTCGCGCCAGTCGGCCAGCGCGGCCAGTTCCTCCTTCCGGCCGTCGAACGGGACGATCTGGCTGCGCGCGTCGAGCAACCGGCTCGGCTGGTCGGCGAACCGGTCGACGTCCACCACTGGTGCGAAGGAGAACCGCTCAAGCCGGTACGCCGGCGCTGCGGCGGTGGGGGTCACGTTGATGTGCAGCACACCGGAGTTGGCGATCCCACCGTGGTCGGCCTGCGCGGGTCCTGTTCCGGACACCTGGACGGAACCGCCCGGGGCACTGCCGGCGCCCGGTGCGGGCCCCCGGTACCCGGTTGCTGCCGTGCCTCCGGACTCGGCCGTGGCCTTCCCGGTGTCGCGCACGTCGGTCCTTTTGCGAGCCTTTGCTGTCCAGCCCCACCGACGCCTGTCCGGTGCGGTCATGCGGCCCCCTTTCGACGCAAGGCGTCACCCGGCCGCCCTTGGTCGTCGGCACTCCGGTCGTTCGGGCGGTCAGCCGGTGTAGTCGACACCGCTGACGGCTCTGCTTCCGGCACCGTCCGCCGTCGGATCTCCCGTCCTCACCGCCCTGGCCGACCCGTTGCCCCTTCCCGCCCGACGCCGGATACCCGAGACAGCGATTCCCCCGCGGCTCGCCCGTGGCTGTCCCGTCCTCACCGCGGTGTCGTCCGTACGGCGGTCCGAAGACTGGAACAGTGCCCACACCAGGGCGCCCACACCCACGGCGGCCTGAACCGATGCCCCGACCAGCTGTCCCGCATCAGGACCGTTCAACAGCCAGACCAACGGCGTCGAGACGACCACGACCGCCGCCAGCACGCTGACCGTGATTTTCCACCCCTGCGTCACGCCACCCCTCCCGCACCCCAGCCCCCGGCCACGCACGACGGACCGCGCTGTCCGTGGTAACACGACGTTACCGTCTGTCACAGCACGCATCAACGCGGTGTCATGGGTTCCGGTTCCTCCTTGGTGCGGGGCCGAAATCTGCGCGGGGGCGCGGATGTCAGTCGTCGTACGACAGGCCGTGCCCGGTGGGGAAGAGGACCTTGGCCGGGTCGTCGGCCCGCTGGATGGGCACGGGCAGCTTGCCGCGCGGTTCGACCCGGCCGGCGATCACCCGGGCGGCGGCGCGTAGTTCGGTCTCGGTCCAGCAGTAGGAGACCAGTGAGGCGGGGACGTTGCCGAGGTGGGCGATGTCGTAGGGGTTGCGCACCGCGAGGTGGACGACGGGGACGCCCGTCGCGAGCAACCGGGAGACCAGGGTGCGCTGGGCGCTGGTGGCGCTGACGTTGTCGGTGGTGACCACGACCGCGTCCCGCCCCTGTGTGGCGGCCACGGCCTCGTCGATCTTCGCCGCGTCGGGCGCCCGGCCGGTGGCGAGGTGGGTGGTGGTGTAGCCGAGTTCGTCGAACGCGCCGGCCAGCTCGGGCACCGTGGTGCGGGTGTCGTCGGTCGGGAAGGCCGGGCTGGCGCCGACCACGAGCAGCTTCTTCTGTCTGCGGCGCAGCGGGAGCGCTTCGTCCTCGTTGACCAGCAGGGTGGTGGTGCGCTCGGCGATCCTGGCTGCGGCGAGCCGGTGCTTGCGGGCGCCGACGACCCGGTCGACCTCCCTCGGGGAGACGTAGGGGCTGCCGCTGAGCAGGCCGACCTTGTCCTTGATCCGCAGGATGCGCAGCACCGATTCGTCGAGGCGGTCCTCGGTGATCTCTCCGCTGCGGACGGCGGCCAGGACGCCGTTGTAGGCGACGTCGATGTTCGGGGGGAACAGCAGTTGGTCGGCGCCGGCCTTGAGGGCGAGGACGGGCACGCGGTCGTCGCCGTACTTGGTGCGCACGCCGGCCATGTTGAGGGCGTCGGTGACGATCACGCCGTCGAAGCCGAGTTCGTCGCGCAGCACGCCCTGGAGGATCGTGGGCGACAGGGTGGCCGGTTCGTTGCTGGGGTCGAGCGCGGGGACCTGGAGGTGCGCGGTCATGATCGAGTCGACGCCGGCGGCGATCGCGGCCTTGAAGGGCGGGGCGTCGATGCGGTCCCACTCCTCGCGGGTGTGGGTGATCACGGGAAGTCCGGTGTGGCTGTCCTGCCCGGTGTCTCCATGTCCCGGGAAGTGCTTGGCGCAGGCCACGACGCCGGCCTGCTGATAACCCGTCACCTGCGCCGCCACCATGCGGCCGACCTCGTGGGCGTCGGCGCCGAAGGAGCGGACGTTGATGATGGGGTTGGCCGGATTGACGTTGACGTCGGCGACCGGGGCGAAGTTCTGATGGATGCCCAGGGCGGCGAGTTCGGTGCCCGAGATACGTCCGGCGGTGCGCGCGTCGGAGAGCGAGCGGCCCGCACCGAGCGCCATCGCGCCCGGCAGCTGGGTGGCGCCGCTGCCGATGCGGACGTTGACCCCGTGCTCCTGGTCGATGGAGATCAGGGACGGGATGGGGGTGGGCAGGGCGAGCGAGGCCCGCTGCACACCGTTCGTCAAGTCCGCCACCTGGCGGGGGTCCTGGATGTTGTTCGCCCAGCCGTGGAAGTAGATGACACCGCCGATGTGGTACTTGGCGATGAGCTCGGCCACGGTGCGGACACCGAGTTCCCTGAGGTTGCGGTCCTGGTCGAACTGGCTGGGAGAAGTCGCCGACGTACCGTAGAAGTACGGCACGAACAGCTGGCCGATCTTCGCCTCGATGCTCATCCTGGAGATGATCTTCTTGAGGCGGTCGTCGCGCTTGTGCGCGACCGCGGGGGTGGCCGCCACGCCCACGACACCCGTCGCACTCGCGGCGACCACGGTCGCGGAGGCGAGAACGGTTCGTCTGGACAGACTCCGGTCCTGCATGCGGACATGCTCCTTCCAGCCTTGCCCATCAAGGGAATTGAAGGAAACGCCAAGGACTCCGAACAGCGGGAAACGTAGCCCGCGGCTCACGGCAGGGCAAGAGGTCTAGACAAAATAGGTCTAGACAAAGCGAGGACTCTCCCGCCGTGTGTGTGGGTTCCCTGAGCAGCGCTGATACGTGAGACACGCCGCTTCCTGTGGCCGGCAGTCGCGCCGGATCTTCCACGTCATCTGTTGCGTGCCCCCCTGACCCGACCGCCGCGGCCGCGACACCCGAACCGGCCGACCAAGCCGGGCATCGGCACGGGCGCGCGCCTGCGGCGGACGACCGCCCGGCTCAAACGCCGGTTCCCTCTTGGGCTTTCCGGAGTTTCACGCGCAGCCACTCCGGGATGTTCTTCTCCTCACGAGGAAATCGCTTCAGGTCCTCGACGAAGCTCGCGGGAGTAATGTCCATAGGGAAGTTCGGTTCGGATTCGTAGTCGAAGTGCGTCTCGCACTTCAGGGAACTGTGAACCGTGAAGGTTGCCGTGAACCACGTTCCCACGCCTTCCTGATACATGCCACGGCGCAGTCTCATCAACGCACGCACACTGGTCAGCGGGACGTCGTTCACCTGCGTACTCGTGCCGTCGACCATCGTGACGCCCAGCTCGTAACTGCTTGTGCCACCGGCCGCCACATACGTGAACTCGGCCTTGGACCAACCTCCTGGAAGCCACCGCACAAGTCCTTGCGTGACGTCGTTCACGTACTGTGACTGCTCGTCGAGTCCTATCTGGAGACCTGCCACTGCCAGCCTTCTTACGGAGGATTCGCCAGGACCCGTCGGACCCTAACATCGCGGGCAGTCGTGACGCCGGTCAGCGCCGAGTCACATTCCTTCGCTTCCGCAAGGGCCTTCTTGATCGATCAACCTCCACCTAAGACTGTGCCCTACGTGGTGAGGCGGATGAGCCCCTCGTGCAGCCTGTCCAGCAGCGCCTCATCATCCGCAGCAGTGCGGCGGGCAGTAACGATCACGAGCCGGACTGTAGTACGGGACACCGACACCCCTTCTCCCAGGGCCCGCCAGGCTCAGACCGCCAGCTGTACCGGCTCCGGCCGGGCGGACGTCGGGCAGGGCTGCCTCCATCTGATGCTGTTGGCGGCGCACTTGGTGCCAGCGGTCATCTCCTGGCGGCTTCGACCGGTGTCTCGGGTGACCTGCCGGCCAGACCCGGGATCAGCACCGCCGCCACCGCCGCGTGCATCAGGGCGAGGGTGACGCGGGTGCCGCCGTCCATGCCGTCGCCGAGGAGCGGCAGGAAGGACACGGCCAGTACGGCGACGGCCACGCCGGTCCAGATGGCGCGGGCGCGCCGCGCCTTGAAGCGCTCCAGGGCGGCCAGCAGTCCCCAGCCGGACAGCGACGCGAGCAGGGCGACGACCGCCACGGGCGCGGCGCCGATGTCGAGCGTCTGCTCGCCGTCGGCGATCCGCAGCCGGTGTCCAAGGAGTGGGTCCGCGGCCAGCCACACCAGGACGGGGGCCAGGACGGCCAGGGCCGTAACCCTCATGCGCCTTCCCCTCGCGCTCACTTGGCGCCCCCCGAGAGCGCCCCGTGCAGGAAGACCTCCACCAGCTCCTGCGAGGTCAGGTCGGGCTCGTCCTCCGTACGCGGCTGGGTGAAGAGCAGTCCGAAGAAGAGGGCCGCGATCTGCTCCGGTGGCCGACGGAGGGCGGCCCTGTCGGGCTCCAGCAGCTCGGCGAGGGCCGCGCGGATGCGGGTCGTCGACTCGTCGCGGCCCGCGCCGCGTACCGGGCCGGGGTGCTTGCCGCCGCGATGCCCGAGCGAGCCGGCGATCGCGCCCATTCGGGACATGTGCGCTTGCAGCGCCTCCGCCGCCTCCGCGAGCCGGTCGGGCAGCGGCTGGGACACGTCGATCGCGTCGAGCTCGCGGACCGCGTGCTCGGGGGAGAGCGCCTCGGCCATGCAGGCATTCAGCAGCTCGTCCTTGTCGGCGAAGACCCGGAAGATCGTTCCCTCGCCGATGCCCGCGGCGCGGGCGATCTTCGCCGTCGTCACCGCGGCGCCGTACTCGGCGATCAGCGGGATCGCCGTCCGAATGATCATTTCGCGGCGCTGCTCCGGCGACATGGCGGGGGCGCGGCGGCGGGTGGTCTGGTTCTCCTTGGGTGCTGTCATGACCCCAGGGTACGGAGTGAGTACTCACTCCGTCAATGAGTGAGTACTCACTCCGCTCACCTCTCCGGGGTGGCCCTGGTGAGGGTGCAGACGCCGTCCGCACAGTTGCGTTCCAGACGGCCGTTGGAGATGGTCTGCGCCAGGCCGACCATCCAGCAGGTGGGGCAGCCGCGGAAGGCGATCAGGCCCAGCGGGGCTGCCAGCAGGGTGGCTGGGCCGGCGACGGGCAGCAGGGCGATCGAGCCGATGATCAGTCCGAAGCCGATGATGCCGCGCGTCACGTGGCGCAGGACGGACTTGCTGGCGAAATTCCTCTCGGTCGATCTGACGGCGTTCATGTTCGTCACTGTCCTCCGGCTGTTCGGTCGGTCAGTGCCAGTGAGTGACGCAGCGCTGCGCGGGCTCTGTGCAGCCGCGACTTCATGGCGGCGTTGCTCAGGCCGAGTGATCGGGCCACGGTATGGCCCGGCAGGCCCTGGACGTCCCGCATGATCAGGACCTGCCGCTGGTCACGGGGAAGGGCACTGACTGCGGCCGCGATGCGCTCCACTTCCAGCCTGCGCAGCACCGCTTCCTCGGCGGACTGCTCCGCGCACGCCTCCGGTTCGGCCGCTGCCTCGCCCCTCCGCGCAACGAGCAGGCGCACCTGCCGGAGGCATTCGTTGCGCACGATCCGGAACATCCATGAGGCGAGCGCGCCGGTAGCCCGTAGGGTGCCGATCTTCCGGTACAGAATGATCAACGCCTCCTGCGCCGCATCCTCGGCGTCCTGCGGTGAGGCACACAGCGACATGGCGAACTTGCGCACATGTGGCTGTGATTGAACGACGACAGTGGTGAGCGAAGTGACGTCGCCGTCCTGGGCCGCCCTGATCAGCCGATCGTCCGGCCAAGGGAAACGTCGTGTCATGTGTCCGTCTCCTGAATGGAAGTAGCCATGTGTGAAGGCCTCGTCAGCTACGGCTCTTCCTCCGGCGCCTCATGAGGTGCACGCCGCACGCGCACACCAACAGCACGCCAACAACTACGATGCCAACGACCATGATGTCCTCCCGAATCCGCCGGCCCACGCGGCCGGTACAGGGACAAGAGGCGGCGGAGTCCGGAAAGGATTCACCCCGGTGAGGCCCCTCGGCGCCGGTCACCTGCTCGCAACCCATGGAAGGGAAAGCCGTGTCGGAAGACTTCGACGATCGAGCAGTGAGCGACTGGTGCCTTGAACACCTGGGGTACCCGGTCGTCGAGCGCACCTTCGCGGCGGGAAACCTGTCCGTGGTCCACGGCCTACGGCTGGCAGACGACCGCGAGGTCGTGCTGAAGATCCGCGACGACGACGCACGGCTGGGGTCCTGCACATGGGTGCAACGCCGGATGTGGCAGGCGGGCTTCCCATGCCCCCAGCCATTGACCGGCCCCTTGCCGCTGGGCAGGAAGGTCGCCAGTGCCGAGACTGTTCTGCCAGGGGGTGAGACGCCCGAACTCGCTGATTCTCCACGGCTGTTCGCCGGCCTCCTGGCCGACTTCGTGACCCGCGCCGAGGGATTCGAACCGCAGCCGCTGCTACGACCCGCCCCCGCTTGGGTCCACTGGTACCACGAGGAGGACGGCGTCTGGCCCGTCCCGGACGACCGGGACACCGACCTCAACGCCGAGCGGTGCTCCGCCACGGCGTGGGTCGATGAGCTCGGCGCGGCCGTGCGCGAGCGGCTTGAAGAGATCCGGGACACCGCCTGCGTCTTCGGGCACGGGGACTGGGACGGCCGCAATGTGAAGTTCCGCGACGGCCGGCCGCTCGCCGTCCACGACTGGGACAGCGTGGTCTACGAACCCGAGGTGGTGATCATCGGCCAGGCCGCCGCCATGTTCGAGGGCGGCCCCACCGGTGCAGGGGCCTCGATCGAACGGACGATGGCCTTCCTGGAGGAATACCAGACAGCGCGCGGACGCACGCTGAGCGACAACGAACTCCAACTGTGCTGGACAGCGGGCCTGTGGGTGCGCGCCTTCAACGCCAAGAAGTTCCACCTGGACAACTTCGACGCGCTGGCACGCGACGAAGCCGAGACGCGAATGAGGCATGCCGGGATCTGATGTAACGACGGCCGATGGCGAGGCCCAGGCCCCACGATCTGGTGATCAGCCGTCGTACCGCTTGAGGTACAACTGCTTGCCGTACTCCTGGTCCAGCCACAGGCGCCGGTCCTCCCCGAAGTCGGCCAGGCTGGGGTTGTCGAAGGTGTGTGGGTGGTCGGTGTCGGCGTTGACGTTGACGACGACGCGTTCGAGGCACCACGCGGGGTCGGGACCCACGGGCTCGAACCTCAGATAGACGGGGTAGCGATCGAGGTCGTCGGTGTCCAGCTGCGGCCTTCGCGGATCGTTGTAGGCGGGGTTCTCGACGTTGGCGTCCTCACCGAGCACGAAGGTCCAGTTGTCGCCGGTCCGGGTGCCGTTGCCGGTTCCGGAGGCGTTGAGCGCGAACTCGCGGCCGGCGATGCCCAGGAAGACCCATCCCTGTGTCCCCCCGTGCGGCACGTCGGCGGTGCGGACATGCGCCTCGATCCTCGTAATCCTTGCCATGGGAGGTTCTCCCTTCTCCCGCCGGCTTTACCCGACGAGGAATTTCTGAGTCCTTCTGGATCGATCCCCCAAGGAACGTGGCGCTGAACCTGCTCGGGATGCAGTGACCTTTTCCTTGCCGGGTCAATTGGTCTCTTCTTCGTTATTGTCAAGAATTCGCTCGATTATTTGTTCCTTGTGATCGTATTCAAGTAGAGGGTGGGGTGGCTGTGGTTGAGCCCCCTCCGAGTATCCGGCGTGCGACGGCGCACGGAACCTGCGGGGAAAAGCGCTTCGCTCAATTGAATGAACCCGTGACGGGTGGTGTTTCCGCCTGACGTCATGGGTCAGGATGAGGAAAGTCGGCAGGAAGTGACCTGGAAATTCCAGTGCGAGTGATTTCTCTCCCTTAGGTCTCGGAAAGGTGCATTACATGTCCCGTCGTCGTTCCCGTACGTCGTTCAGTCATGCGTTGCGCAGAATTGTGCGTGCCACGGAGGATCTCGTGGACGACGCCCTGGACCGGACGGGGGATTTCGAATGCGGAGTGCGGAGGTCGGTCAGCCGGGCGCTGGATGACGACGACTACGACGACCGCCGCGACCGTGATGACTACGACTGCGACGGCCGCCGCGGCCGTGACTACGACTGCGACGACTACGACGATGACGACTGGGACGGGCGCCGAGATCGTTGGCGTCGGGGCGGCCGAGGCCGTCGCCGGGGAGACGAGCCCCGTCGCCGGCTCGGACCGGACGAGGGGGAGCCCTACACATCCGGCCCCCGGCCGGGTTCGCGCCTCCGCTCGGACGACCACCCGGACAGCGACCCGGACGAACTCACTGCACTGAAGGACCAGTTGGAGCTGCTGCGGGGGCGGGTGAACAGGCGCTGGGGCGAGGAGGATCACCCAGGGGGACGGGGGAGAGTGCCGCGGGCCCGGGAGGCGCAGGACGCGGAATCCCTGAGGGACGAGCTGGCGCGGTTGGCCGATCGCATCGACCGTGTCCGCGATGAGCGCTGACCCTGGGCGGGGCCGCCGCCGGCCGTCCCCGGCCCGAATGTCGCCGGCCCGGCCGTCCCCCGACTGGGCCGGGAACACCGCGGGCGGTTCAGGGCAGGAGCGGTGAGCGCGGGTCGTGGGCGTGTGCTGATGCGGGTGCTCACTCACCTGGTCCGCCAGGAGGCGGCGCTCGCGGCCACGCCCGCGTCCGGGGCGGCGGAGACAGGGGACCCCAGGGCCGTACGCCGGGCCCGTAACGTCCGCCGTGCCCTGGAAAGCCTCGGGCCCTTCTACGTGAAGGTCGGCCAGATGCTGGCCACCCGGCCCGACATCGTGACCCCCGAGATGATCGACGAGTTCGAGAAGCTCCAGGACGAGGCGTCGCCCGCCCCCTTCAGCGACTTCGAGCCCGTCCTGCGGCAGGAGTTGGGAGCGGACTGGGTCGCGCGGTTCGGCGACTTCGACACCGAGCACCCCCTGGGCACGGCATCCCTGGCCCAGGTGTACCGCGCCCGGATGCCGAACGGCCGACCGGTCGCGGTGAAGATCCAGCGGCCCGGTGTGCGCGAGACGGTCATGGCCGACATGAAGCTCATGGGCTCTCTGTCCCGCCTCGCCTCCCGTCGGACCTGGCGCTTCAACGAAGTCATCGATGTCGAGGCCATGCTCAACGTGGTCTTCGACGCCATGCGGCCCGAACTCGACTTCGTCATGGAAGCCCGGAACATGACCGAGGCGGCCAAAGCGGCCGAGGACTTCGACTATGTTCAGGTCCCCGAGGTGGTCGAAGCCACCGGACGGGTCCTGGTGCAGAGCCTCGCTCCGGGCAAGCCCATCCGGGAAGCGGACAAGGACCAGTTCGACGCCGAGGAGCGCAAGGCCATCGGGCAGGACCTGCTGGCCTTCATGTACCGGGGCTACTTCGTGGACCGCATCTTCCACGCGGACCCGCACCCGGGGAACATCTTCGTCGCACCCGGCCACCCGGCCACCCTCATCGACTGGGGCATGGTCGGGCGCATCGACCGGCCCATGAGCACCAGCATCCTGCTACTGCTGCTCAACCTGGCGATGAACGACGGAGCCGGTACCGCCCGGGCCTGGATCGACATGGGCAGCGCCACCTCGTGGGCGAACACCTCCGCGTTCGCCGGGGACATGGCCTCGCTGGTGCCGCAGATCGCCACGGCCTCGCTGGAGGAGCTCAACTTCGGGGTGACACTCACCGCCGTGTTGCAGCACTCCACCCGCCGTGGCATCCGCACCAGCCCCATGGTCTCCATCCTGGGCAAGTCCTTCGCCAACATCGAAGGGTCCATCCGGCACCTGTGCCCGGAGCTCTCCCTCATCGACGTCTTCTCCGAGGAACTGGTCGGCATCGTCACCGACCTGGTCAAGGAGTCACTCTCTCCCCAGCAAGCAGTCCGGACCGCACTCGAAGTGATCACGGCCGGGACCGCCGCACCCCAACAGCTGCGAGGGATCACCAAGGACCTGTCCAACCGGGACATGACCATGCGGATGAACCTCAACGGCTCCCGCTCGGACCGACGTTCCACCGGCTTGCGCAGAGGAGCCGCGGACGTGTCGTTCGCGCTCGCCACCGCGATGCTCTGGAACCACTACGCCAAGGACCGTTGACCGGTGCGTCCCCCGCCCTCCAACCCCTACCCCTCACCCACTCCCGCCTGACGGCCTGCCCGCAGGGAGGAAGAACTCCCATGAGCACTGACCTCGCCCCCACGCTCGACCTCGACGCCCTCCGCGACCGCGTCGACACCGTCCTGGCCGAGTTCCTGCGCCGCCCACCGGCCGGCTTTCCCTCCCCACGGGACCACACCGGCGAACTGACCGATGCCCTCACCGATTTCGTCCTCGCCCCCGGCAAACGCATCCGGCCCCTGCTGTGCATCCTGGGCTGGCACGCGGCGGGCGGCGCGGACGGTGAGGAAAGCCTGTGGCAGATGGCGGCGAGCCTGGAGGTCTTCCACGCCTTCGCTCTGATCCACGACGACATCATCGACAACAGCCCCACCCGCCGGGGCCGCCCCAGCGTGCACCGGGCCTTCGCGTCCCGGCACCGGGCCGGGCCGGACGCCGACGCCTTCGGTGTCCATGCGGCGATCCTCCTCGGTGACCTCGCCCTGGTCTGCTCCGACGCCCTGATGAACTCGGCCGGACTGAGCACGCGACAGCGGCAGACCGTGCTGCCGCTGCTCGACGCCATGCGCGGCGAGATACTGCTGGGCCAGCACCTGGACCTGCTGGCGACCGGCCGGCCCACCGGTGACGTCGACGAGGCGATGGCCATCGCCCGCCTGAAGACCGCCAAGTACACCGTCGAACGGCCCCTGCACCTGGGGGCCGCCCTCGCCGGCGCCGACCGGGACCTGCTCGCCCTGTGCTCCGCCTACGCGCTCCCCCTGGGAGAGGCCTTCCAACTGCGGGACGACCTCCTCGGCGTCTTCGGCGACCCCACGCTGACCGGCAAGCCGGTCCTCGAGGACCTCCGCTCGGGCAAGGCCACCGTACTCATGGCCATCGCCACCCGGCGGGCCACGTCCGGGCAGCGCAGGACACTCGAGGCAACCGTCGGCCGGGCGGACCTCGGTGAGGAGGACGCCGCCGACATCCGGCGCATCCTCCAGCAGACCGGCGCCCGCGACACCGTCGAAGCCATGATCACCGAGCGGTACGACAGGGCGCTGGCCGCTCTCGACACCGACCTGCTCGCGCCGCCGACCGCCACCGCGCTACGGCAGATCGCGGATCGCGCCGCCGTCCGGACCGCCTGACCACCTCCGCCGCACACGCCGCCGCCGTGCGCCGAGTGAGAGAGGAAGAAGACCTGTGGCCGGTACGGCCGTCGACATTCCGCCCTTCTACTGCCCCATCGAATCCGCCATCCACCCCGAGGTCGCAGAGACCGAGCGGCGCGCTCTGGCGTGGATCGACCGCAGCGGTCTGTGTCGTACCCCGACCGAACGCGCCCGGTACGCCGGCACGCGCAGCGCCGACTTCTACGCCCGCTTCGCTCCGCACGCCGACCCCGACCGGCTGTGGATCGCGGCCTGCTGGGTCTACTGGGGGTTCGCCTTCGACGACGCCCGCTGCGACGAAGGGCCCTTCGCCGCCGACCCCGCGGCCTTCGCCGCGATGGCCTTCTCGGTGCACCGGGCTCTGGAGGTACCCGGACGTCTGCACTGCGCCGACCCCTACGCGGCCGCTGTGCACGACATCGGGGAACTCTTCCGCGCAGCCGCCGGCCCCGTACAGAACCGCCGCTTCCAGCAGGCCCACCGTGCCTGGCTCACCGGGGTCCAGTGGCAGATCGGCAACCGGGCCGCCAGCCGCATGCCCGATCTCGACGACTATCTCAGCATGCGCCTGCACTCGGCCGGCGGCGGCCCCACCTACGCGATGCTCGAAATCGTCAACGGCCTCGAAGTGCCGGACCGCGAGATGGACTCTCCCGCCGTCCGTGCCCTGACCGAGATGGCCATGCTGGTCGCGGCACTCGACAACGACCAGCATTCACACGTGAAGGAGGCCGGCCGCCGGCAGACGGAACAGAACATCGTCAACGTCCTCAAGACACACCACCGTTACACCCCACGCCAAGCCGTCGACGAGGCCGTCGCCCTGCGTGACGCCGTGCTGGAACGGTTCCTCGGTCTGCGCGACCAGGTCGCTCCACGCGGCGGCAGTTCCCTGCGCCATTACCTCGCCGACCTCGGGCACGGCATCCGGGGCAACATCGAATGGGGACTGCGGGTCCCCCGCTACCTCAGTCCGGACGGCACGGCGTCCGGGCTACAGGCCCGCATCCCCGCCCAGACCGCCGTCGGCCCCTGGACCGACGCCCCCCGCACCAGCCGGCAGGACCCACGGCGACTGCCGTCCATCGCGTGGTGGTGGAGCGACCTTTCGCTCTGAGCAGTCGTCAGCGCCGGGGCAGGGCGAGTGCGCAAAGGGCGAACGCGAGGGCGAATGCCGCCTGGACGAGCATGCAGACCGCCAGCGCGCTGGTGTAGGCCTGACCTGTGGGGGCTGTGGAACCGGCCAGGGCCGCACCGAGCAGGCCTCCGGCGACGGCGACACCGAGACCCATCGCGGCTTGCTGTGTGGTCTGGAGCACACCGGACGCGGCTCCCGCGGAGGCGGGAGGAACCTCGGCGATCATCGCTCCCACGAGCGGCCCGAACATGAAGGCCTGCCCGACACCGACCCCGACGAGGAGGGCGGCGAACATCCACGAGTTCAGGCCGGCACCCTGGAGGAACACGGAGACCGCCGTGATGCTCAGGAGTGCGGCTTGGACCAGTCCGCCGATGGCGAGGAGCCTGCGGAACCCGAAACGGGGCGCGAGCTTCCCCGACCATATCGACACGCCGAGGAAGCACAGGGAGAACGGCAGCAGCACGAGGGCCGCGTGCATGGAGGACCAGCCGAGCCCCGTCTGCGTGGAGATCGCGTAGAGGAACGTGAACGCGCCGAACGCGGACTGGAGCATCAACGCCATCACCAGCCCGATCCGGTAGGAGCCGAGCCGAAACAGGGGCGGCGGAACGAGCGGAACCCGGTCACCGCGGTGCAGCCGCAACTGCCGCCGCCAGAATGCCGCGAACAGCAACGGCGTCGCCCCCAGCAGCGCCCAGCACCAGACCGGCCAGCCCAGTGCGCCGCCCTGGGAGATCGGGATCATGAGTGCCAGCAGGGCCAGTCCGAGCAGTGTCGTCCCGATCAGGTCCAGCGACCGGTGGCCCGGCGCACTGGTGTCGGGCAGCCGGCGCAGCGCGGCACAGAACGCGATCACGCCCATGAGCACGCTCATCGCGAAGACCATTCGCCAGGGAGCACCGAGCAGGGGGACGGACAGCAGTACGCCGCCGAGGACCTGCCCGATCGCCGTGGCCCCGCCCGCGGTCGCGCCGAACAGCGCGACGGCGCGGGCACGTTCGGGCCCCTGGGTGGACGCCGTGATCGTCGCCAGTACCTGCGGAACCATGGCCGCGGCGGAGATCCCGGTAAGGGCCCGCGCGGTGATCAGCACGGTGATGCTCGGGGCCAGGGTCGCGACCAGGGAGAACAGGGTGAAACCGGCCATGCCGGTCAGGAAGAGCCGGCGTCGCCCGTACAGATCCCCGAGCCTGCCCCCGAGGACCATCGGAACGGCGAACCCCAACGCGTACACCGACACCACCAACGACTGTTCGGCAGCCGTGGCCCCCAGAGAAGCGCCGATGTCGGGCACGGCGATACCCGCCGCCGCGAAACTGACCACCGACAACAGCAACGCCGACAGTGTCGTCAGGAGCCGGCCCGTCCCCAGACCCGGAGCCGGAGGCTCCGACGGACCCGGTGCGGGCGGCGGCGCGGCGTGGTCGTTCTCCCTGTCAGGGACGCCTGTACGGGAGGAGGGACTGTCGTGCGGTGCGGAAGACGTGGTCATGCCGTCGATCATCAAGCGCCGCTTATCCTGGCACCAGGAGTCCATTTATGGGGGTACTGGTCACCACCTGGATACCGGGTTCTCCGTACGGGAGGATGACGAAATGAAAGAGACCAGGCCCGCCGCGATCCGGCGCGAGCTCGGTGACTTCCTCCGCAGTCGACGCGAACGAGTAACCCCGCAACAGGTGGGTCTCCCGTCCACTGGGCGACGGCGGACACCCGGGCTACGGCGCGAAGAGGTCGCCGTCCTCGCGGGGGTCGGCGTCACCTGGTACACCTGGCTCGAACAAGGCCGGCCCATCAACGTCAGCACTCAGGTCCTGCAAGCGGTCGCCCGAGCCCTGCGACTGGACGACACCGAAAGACGGCACCTGCACCGGCTCGCCGGATCACGGGTGCCGAAATCCGGGCCCGCCGAATGCGACCCGGGACTCACCGCGGCGCTTCAACCTGTTCTGGACAAGCTCGACCCGTTCCCCGCGTGCCTGCAAACGCCGTTGTTCGACGTGGTGGCATACAACCGTGCCTACCGATTTCTTTTCACCGACATGGACCTCATCCCGCCCGGTGAACGCAACTGCGCGGTGCAGTTCTTCACCGACCCCGACTGGCGCAGCCGCTACATCGACGGTGAGCTGGTTGCCGCCCGGATGGTCGCAAGAATGCGCGCCGAAGTGGGCACCGACATCGGCGCTGCCGCTGCCGGGATCGTTGACGAACTCAGGGAAAGGTCCGAGGAGTTCGCCCGACTGTGGGCTCGTCACGACGTACTGCCCCAGCAGTACGAGACGAAACGCCTCGAAAGCCCGCTTGTCGGGCAGCTCCAGCTGAACTTCGTCTCCACGAGTGTTTCGGAGACGGGACACCGGATGACCGTGATGACGCCGGCCGATGAGTCGACCGCCCTGCGTCTGACCCGGATGGCAGACCTCACTGCCGCGACTACGCGGACGTAACTTCCGACTTCAGACGGGTACAGACCCCCGTCGCCTCAGGGCGGCGGGGGTCTGCCGTGTTGTCACAGAGTGAGGCAGCCCACCAACGGAACTTCCGGAGGAACCACAACGGCGCCGGCCGGATCAGCCACCGACCCAGTCGCGCAATTGGCCATGAGGATTGGATCCGCTCTCTGGATGGATTCCAGAACCGCGACTTTTGCGGGGTCAACGACGGCAGAGGCCGCTGGGGCGGTGACCACATGGGTGCCTACGGCCGTACCCGCCAGGAGCAGGAGGGCGGTACAGCGTCGGGAAATGGACATGTGAACCTTTCCTCAGGGAGGGGAGCGGCGATGAATGTCAGTGTTCCCGGATGTGCGAGCCGTTGTCGTGTCACACCGTGCGGATGGGTGACTGCTGCTGGTCGAGCACGAGCCCGCTCAGGGCCCGCCGGTGTCACGGTTCGAGGTCGACGACCCCCTTGCCCGTCTGGATGTCCAGCGGCACGGAGACTTGGTCGTGTGTGGTCAGCCATTGGCCGTCGATCTTCCGGAAGCCGAAGGTGAACCGGACCCACATGCCGCCCGTCGCCGTTCCGTCGGGCAGTGTGCCGCTGAGGCGGCCGAAGCCGTGTGCGAACGCCACGTCCTCGCCGACCGTGGACATCAGGTCGCGCACCTCGTAGGTCACTTCCTTGAAGAGCGTGAACACGGTCGCCCAGTTCTTGAGCTTCGCGTCGATCCCCACGTGCTGGAGCGGCGGGTCGATGTCGAAGGACACGACGTCCGTCGAGTAGAACCGCCTGAGGCCCTCGAGGTCCCTGGCCTGGATTGCGTCGATCATCCCGTCGATGTGACGGCGGATCGCGGCTTCGTCCGTCTCGCGCTGTGTGGGCATGGCTGTCCGTCCTTCGGTGCTCTGGGCGACGACGTGGTCCAGCAGTGTGTCGAGGGCGCCGGCGTGATGGGCGCCCGGCTTGAGTGTCGCGTGGTCCTCGAAATCGGTGTGCAGGGACAGCGAGACCTGCGGGGGCACCGCACCCATCTGGAGGAGCTCACACAGCGCCCGCAACTGCCGGGCCGCAAGGGTGCCGCCGGCGACGCCGTAGGAGACGAACCCGACGGCCTTGTGGGCCCACTCCGCGTGCAAGTAGTCGATCGCGTTCTTGAGTACGCCGGGGATGGAGGCGTTGTACTCGGGGGTGATCATGACGAATCCGTCGAAGCGGGCGATGGTGTCCGCCCAGGCCCGGGTGTGCCCGTGCTGGTACCGCCCGGCGAGCGCGGGCAGCGGCTCGTCCAGATGCGGCAGCCGGTGGTCGAGCAGGTCGATCAGCTCGAATTCGGCGTCGCCGCGGAGGGCCGCCCGCTCGTGAACCCACCGGGCGACCTGGTCGCCCTTGCGGCCGGGGCGGGTGCTGCCGATGAGTATTCCGATCCTGGTCATCGCTGTCTCCTGAGGTACTCCGCCCGGGTTCTCCGGGCCGGTGGCGTCTCCGAGCGGTACGACGACGTGACCCCGCGGAACGTCAGGGCGAGTCGCGGAGCTGACAATCGGACGTGCTGTCTCGTCGGACCGGCGAGGGACGATCCGAGATCAGGGAGCCACCGGAACCATGACCGATCACGCGCAGCCACCACACGACGAGTCCGACGCGGGCCTGGACGCGATCATCAGCGAGCGGCGGCGGCTGGTCGGTCTCGCCTACCGGCTCCTCGGTTCCCTGGCCGAGGCCGAGGACGCGGTCCAGGAGACGTACACCCGCTGGTACGCCATGTCCCGACAGCGGCAGGACGCCATCGAGTCCCCCGGCGCGTGGCTGACGACGGTCGCCACCCGCGTGTGCCTGGACCTCCTCGGCTCGGCGCGGGTACGGCGCGAGCGCTACGTGGGCTCATGGATCCCCGAGCCGGTGCCCGAGCGGACCGACTGGATCAGCGGGCGCCCGGGCACCACCGCGACCGACCTCGCGGACCCGGCCGACCGGGTCACACTCGACGAGTCGGTGAGTATGGCGTTCCTCGTCGTCCTCGAATCCATGACCCCGGCCCAGCGCGTCGCGCTCATCCTGCACGACGTCTTCGGCTACCCGTTCGCCGAGATCGCCGCGATCACCGGCCGCACCCCGGCGGCCTGCCGCGAACTGGCCTCCGCCGCCCGGCGGCGCGTCCGCGCCTCCCTCCCCACCGAGGCCCCGGCAGCTCACCAGGCGGACCTCGTCAGGGAGTTCAAGCAGGCGTGGGACGCACAGGACATCAACGCCCTCGTCAGCCTCCTCGCCCCCGGCGCCACGTTCACGGCGGACGGCGGCGGCGTGGTCGCCGCCGCGCCCCACCCGATCGAGGGCGGCGAAGGGATCGCGCGCTACCTCACCGACCTCGCCGTCCGGGCGCCCGGCGGCCTGACGGTCCTGGAGCGCACGGTCAACGGCCGGGCCGGTCTGGTGATCGAGCACGAAGGTGTCACCGTGGCGGTGTACGCGTTCGACGTCGCCGGCGACCGCATCACGCACATCTGGGCAGTGCGCAACCCCGACAAACTCCGCCCGTGGACGGTGGGTTGACCGCAGGGCCCGGCCGCGAGCGGCGGCTTGAGCTGCTGCGCGAGCAGCCGGCGGCGGCTCCGTACGGCGGCGAGGTCATTGTGATCGACGACCCCGGGGGACCGCCGGCCAAGTCCATTGGGGGCATAGGGTGGCACCCGGTGCCGCTGTTCTGCGCGGGAGGCGATGTGTTCACTGCTACGGCGTCTGGCGGGCTTTTGGGGGGACTGCTCCCCGAGGACGTTGCCGTGGCCGAGTTGTTCGACGCCGTCGCCGGGGTCGAGCTGTTTCCGCAGGAGGCCGATGCCGTGGCCGCCGCGGTGGACAAGCGGCGGCGGGAATTCGGCGCGGTCCGGCTGTGCGCGCGCCGGGCGATGGCGCGGCTCGGTGTGGCACCCCGGCCGCTCGCGCCCGATGGACGCGGCCCGAAGTGGGCCCGCCGGGCACCGCGCTGGCCCGAGGGCTTCGTCGGCAGCATGACCCACTGCGCGGGATACTGCGCGGCCGCCGTCGCGCGCGACTCGTCCGTCGCGGCACTCGGCGTGGACGCGGAGCCCAACGAACCCGTTCCCGAGGGTGTGCGCGAGCTGATCACCCTGCCCGAGGAGCGGTCCGTACTGGAGCGGCTCGGCGCCGCCCACCCCGACGTGCACTGGGACCGTCTGCTGTTCAGCGCGAAGGAGAGCGTCTACAAGGCGTGGTTTCCGCTGACCGGGCGCTGGCTGGACTTCGACCAGTGCGCGATCACGCCCGACCCGGAGCGCGGCACCTTCACCGCGGCCCTGAAGGTGACAGGGCCGGTGGTGGGCGGGGTGCGCCTGGACCGCTTCGACGGGCGGTGGCGGGTCCGGAACGGGCTGACGGTGACCGCCGTGGCGATCCCCGCGCCTACCAGTGAGCGGGCCGGCTGAGCGTGGGAGGCAGCTTGGTGGCCGTGTCGCCGTTGGCCGCGTTCAGCTGCGCCTGGGTGAGGAACAGCGCGCCGGTGAGATCGGCACCGCGCAGGTCGGCGTCGCGGAGGTCCGCCCCGATCAGGTCGGCGTCGCGCAGATCGGCCCCGCTGAGGTCGGCGGCGATGAGGTAGGCGCCACGCAGGCTCGCCCCCCTCAGCTCGGCGCCGGTCAGCTTCGCGCCGATCAGATCGGCTCCGCGGTGGTTCTTCTTACGGCCCGGGACCTGGGCCCGGACGAGCTCACTGGCCCGCAGCAGCAACGTGTTGACCTCGCCACGCAGCGTGTTCACGTCCAGCTCGGTGATCGACTCGGCGCTACCGCGGGTCAGGCCGTCGATGTGGGCCAGCGCCCGCCGCAGCTCCTTGTGGACGGGGCGTGCCGGTGCGAGGTCGAGGGCCTCGGTGACGTACCAGAGCAGCTCGTGCAGCTGCCGCATGACGGGGAAGACCTCGAACATGGAGCGCGCCGTCTTCGGCGCCCGACGCCAGTCGGTGCCGCCGAAGGTGATCTGGGACACCTTCTGCCCGGCGCCGAAGCAGTCGAAGACGGTGCAGCCGGGGTATCCCTTGTCGCGCAGCTGCGCGTGGATGCCGCAGCGGAAGTCCGACTGGAGGTTCGAGCACGGCTGCCCGGCGGCCTTGTCGGCGGCGAAGTCGGCGGAGCGGGCGAAGGGCAGGGCCACGCAGCACAGACCGAAGCAGTTGGCACAGTCGGCCTGTAGGTCCTTGCGGTCCTGGGCAGGCTTGCCGTCGTGGGGTGTCCGGCGGTCTTCGGCCTTGCGGTCCCGGGCCTTGTGCTCCCGGGCCTTGTGCTCCGGCCTGGCCTTGCCCGCCTGTCGGCCCTTCCCGGGCTGGGCCTTGCGGTCCCGGCCGGCAGCGGCGCCCTCCTGGCCCTGACCTGCGGACGCGCCACGTCGGCGGCTCTGCGCGGAGGACGGACGCCTGCGTTCGTCCTCCTGGGACGGGCGCCCCTTCCCGCCGGCGGCAGCAGACCGCTTGCGTCCTCCGGCGGAGGACGGCTGCTTGCGGTCCTCTCCCGAGGAGGGGCGCTTGCGCCCCCCGGAGGAAGAGGCGGCTTCGTGCTGTGGCGACACTGTGCGTGCTCCTGTTGGGCGACGAGCACCGCATACCGGGGCGCTCCGAGAACGGCTTCCATTCTCGCAGACGGCGCGAGATGCCCGACCGGCCGCCGGGGAGCGCGGCCGTCCGGCGCGTGCTACCAGGTCGGGCCCGGGCATCGAGGACCCGTCGCTCTCAGTCGACGTAGACCGGCGGCTGCCGGTCCTTCCACGGCACCGCCTGTTCCAATTGGGCGGCCACCTGGAGCAGCAGATCCTCTCGTCCATGGGCGGCGACGAACTGGACGCCGATGGGCAGGCCCTCCCGGCTCTGCCCCAGCGGCAGGCTGAGCGCGGGGTGGCCGGAGACGTTGAAGGCAGCCGTGAAGGGCCCGTGGGCGAAGATGCGGCGCAGCCAGGAGCGCGCGGTCTGGCCGGGGGCGTCGTAGGCCAGGGTGCCGTGCGGTGCCGGAAGGGCGGCCAGCGTCGGGGTGACCAGCAGGTCGTGGTCGAGGAAGAAGCGCCCCATGGCCCGGGTCACGCGGTTCTGGGCCTCCATCGCCGCCAGCACGTCGAGCGTCGTGAACGCCTCGGCCTCGGCGAGCACCGCACGCGACACGGCCTCCAGCGCGGCCGGGTCCGGGCGGCGGGGGGCGCCCCTGAGGACCGCTCCGCCCGTGGACACGACGCTGAGCATGGCCGCCTCGACGATGTCGTCGGCGTCGATGCCGGGCCTTTCCTCGGCCACCGAGTGCCCGATCCACTCCAGCACCTTGCCGGCGTTCACCGTGACCTCGGCGACCTGGCGGTCGACCCGGGTGCCGGACGACGGCGTGGTGGCGAGGGCCACCCGCAGCCGGCCGGGGTCGGTACGCATGGCCTCGGCGAAAGGACGCGCGGGGGCCGGCGCCCGGTACTTGTCGCCGACCGGTGGCGCCGAGACCGCGTCCAGCAGACGGGCCGTGTCCCGCACGGACCGGGTGAGAGCGAACTCCACGAGCTGCCCGAACGCGGCCTCACCGGTGAGCGGGCCGCACGGGGTGCGGCCGAGGCTCGGCTTGAGGCCGACGAGCCCGCAGCATGACGCGGGTACGCGGATCGACCCGCCGGCATCGTTGGCATGGGCCACCGGCACGGCACCGGCGGCGACGAGCGCGGCCGCCCCGCCGCTGGACCCGCCGACGCCCCGGCCCGGGTCCCACGGGTTGCGTGTCACGCCGTACCGCGCGGATTCGGTCGCGAAGCTCAGGCCGAATTCGGGAGCGGTGCTCTGGCCCAGCGCCACCAGCCCCGCCGCCCGGAAACGGGCCATCAGGTCGTGGTCGACGGCGGCCACGGCCCCCTGGATGCTGCGACTGCCCAGAGTGAACGGAACCCCCTGCGCGAACGGGCCGCTGTCCTTGATCACGAAAGGGACTCCGGCGAACGGGCCGCCGGGATCGTGCACGAGGGCCGGTTCGAAGAGCGGGCGGGTGAGGGCGCCGAGTTCCGGGCCGACCTGGTCCAGGGCGCGGCGGGCGGCCTCCTCGACCTCGTTCGCGGTCACCTCGCCCGCCCGGATGAGGTCGCTCAGGCCGACCGCGTCCAGCGAGGCGTATTCATGCAGTTCCAGCGGTCCCACTCCTCGACTCCGTGACCGACGTCAGCCTGACACACGGCGCCGCGCGGTCGCGGACCGGGTGCAGGGGCGCAGGGGTGCCGACGGTCACCGCGCCGCCGGTTGCCCCGTCGGTGTCAGCGCGTGCTCGTGGCCGCGATGTGGTCGCGGATCTCCTTCCGTACCGCGTCCGCGTGGTCGTCGAGGAAGAAGTGACCGCCGCGGAAGACCCGCATCCGGAAGTGCGCCGAGGTGTGCCGCGCCCAGAGTTCCACGTCGCCGACGTCCGCGACGGGGTCGGCGTCCCCGGTCAGGGCGACGATCGGGCAACGCAACGGGGGAGCCGACGGATTGTGGTAGCGCTCGATGGCCCGGTAGTCGCTCCGGATCGTCGGCAGCACCATGCGCAGCAGCGTCTCGTCGGCGAAGACCTGGGCGTTGGCGGCGTTGAGCTTCTTGAGCTCGGCGACCAGTTCCGCGTCGGTGGCGAGATGCATGCGCTCCTCGCGGCGGAGCGAGGGCGCGCGCCGCCCCGAGGCGAACAGGCCGAGCGGCACCACCCCGCGCCGCTCCAGCCGGAGTGCGACCTCGAACGCCACGGCGGCCCCCATGCTGTGGCCGAAAAGGACCAGCGGGCGGTCGGACCAGGGAACCAGATCGTCGACGAGTTGGTCGGCGAGCGCGGGCACGTCCTCGACGCAGGGTTCGCCGAGGCGGTCCTGTCGCCCGGGGTACTGGATCGCCAGCACGTCCGCGTCCGGAGACATCGCCTGGGAGAGCGGGTGGTAGTACGTGGCGGCGCCGCCCGCGTGCGGGAAGCAGACCAGGCGGACGGCGGCATCGGGCGCCGGGTGGAACCGTCGGATCCAGGCGCTCCTCTTCGACGGTTCGGCCACGGTCTGTTCCCTTCTTCGTCACAGTGCCGCCCTGACGGACCTTCAACACAGGGCTTGAGCCGGGCGAAAGTCCTGGCGACGACGGTCACCTTAGAGGGTGTGCGGGGAGAGGCCCGCCTCCCGGGGGGAGCTTGACTGATCTGTGGGGGGACATGAATACTCGGTGAGCCGTCAACGGCAGGGGGGCGTGTTCACCCTTGCGGTGAACATTTTTTGTTCAGGTGGTTTCACCTTCAACGGCGAGAAAGACGGTCGTTCGGACTCCGTGACAGGAGCCCGGCGCACGGGGGACGGGCTATCTCACCATGCTTCACCAGCACCATGCGTTGATTCGGCGTGCGGTCGTTTCCGACCTCACCCGGCTCATGGAACTCGAGGAGCTGTGCTGGCCTCGGGAGTTGCGGGTTTCACGCGGCACCATCGAGCGCCGGCTGGCCGTCAATTCGGCCGGGCAATTCGTCATCGAGACCGATGACGGCGTGGGCGGGGTCATCTACTCGCAGCGCATCGCCGACGTCGGCGAGCTGGGCTCCGCACGGTTCGACACCGCGGACCGGCTGCACCGCGCGGACGGTGCCGTCGCCCATGTGCTGTCCCTGAACATCGACCCCCGCATGCAGAGCCTCGGCTACGGGGACGCCCTCCTGGAACACCTCCTGACGTGGTGTCATGAGGAGGCGAAGGTCCGGACCGCGGTCGGCGTCACCCGCTGCCACGACTTCGCGCGGCACCCCGGCTGGGAGCTCGCCCAGTACATCAACGCCCTCAACGGGCAAGGGCGTTGCCTGGACACCGTGCTGAGGATGCACCAACTGCACGGCGCCGAGATTCGCCGACTCGTGCCGGATTACCGGCCCGCCGACACCGTCAACCAGGGAAACGGCGTCCTGGTCGAATACGACCTCAACGGCCGCCGGGAGCGGGTCCGTCAGTTGGCGAGCACCGCAGCCGAAAAGACCGCCGACATTCCTATTCCTCCACTTGAGGCACTGGCCGACGAGGTGCGGGAATTCCTGGTGGCGACGGCGGGTGCCGCGGCATCGGACCGGTCCGGTGAACTCCTCCTGGAAATCCCGTTGTTCGAGCTGGGAATCGACTCGGCGAGCCTTCTCGATCTCCAGGAAAGGATCGAGGGCCAATACGGCGTCCAGCTCGGAACGCTGTTCTTCTTCGAGTGCAACACGGGCTCGAAAATCGTGGATTATCTCGACGGTCTCCGGGAGGAAACCGATCCGGATCAGCAGGACGTCGGCAATGCACCGGCACCGGACGGGCAGGACATCGCGATCGTCGGCATGGCCTGCCGGCTGCCCGGAGGCATCGACCACTACACCGAACTCTGGCGCCTCCTCGCGGACCGCGGCTCGGCCGTGGGGCCGCTGCCCGACGGCCGCTGGCAGTGGCCCGAGGGCATCGGCCCGGACACCCACCCGGGCATCGACCGGGGCGGGTTCGTCACGGACGGGGACTGCTTCGAGGCCGGGCTGTTCCGGATCACGCCCAACGAGGCCCGCCGCATGGACCCCCAACAGCGCTGGATGCTGGAGCTGAGCTGGGCCTGCCTGGAGGACGCCGGACGCGCGCCGAGCGCCGTCGCGGGCGCCTCGATCGGCGTGTTCATCGGCGCCAGCGGCTCGGACTACCAGCGCGTCATGGACACCCGTCGGCTCCCGGTGCGCGCGCACGGCGGGCTGGCCACCTCCATGGCGATCATCGCCAACCGGGTCTCCTACTTCTTCGACCTGCGCGGACCGAGCATCCAGGTGGACACCGCCTGCTCCAGCTCCCTGGTCGCCGTCCACCAGGCCGTCCGGGCACTGCGCGCCGGCGAGTGCGAGGCCGCCCTGGTCGGCGGGGTGAACGTGCTCTGCCATCCGGCGGCGAGCGTCGCCTACCACCAGGCGGGCATGCTCTCGCCGGACGGCCTGTGCAAGACCTTCGACGCGGGTGCCAACGGCTATGTGCGCTCCGAGGGCGGAGTGGTCATGCTGCTCAAGCCGCTGGCCGCCGCGCTCGCCGACGGCGACCACGTGCACGCCGTGATCAAGGGCAGCGCCACCAACCACGGCGGCCAGGCGGGCGGACTCACCGTGCCCAGCGCGCCGATGCAGGCGAGCCTCGTCTCCGCGGCGCTCGCCGACGCGCGCATGACAGCCGCCGACGTGACGTACGTCGAGGCCCACGGCACCGGCACCGCGCTCGGCGACCCGATCGAGGTCCAGGGCCTCAGCCGCGCCTTCGCGGGCAGCACCACCCCGTGCGGGCTCGGCTCCGTCAAGACCAATCTCGGTCATCTCGAGGCCGCCGCGGGCATCACCGGGCTCCTGAAGATCGTCCTGTCCCTGCGTCACGGGCGACTGCCCGCGTCCCTCCACTACGAGCGCCTCAACCCCAAAGTCGCCCTCGACGGGACGCCGTTCTCCATAGTCGACCGCCTCCGTGACTGGCCGGCCGCGGCGGACGGTGTGCGCGTCGCCGGAGTGAGCAGCTTCGGCTCCGGCGGCAGCAACGCCCACGTGATCGTCGCGGAGCCCCCGGCGCCCCAGGCCCGTCCCGCCACCACCAGGACACCGGAAACCCCCGTGGCGGTCGTACTCTCCGCGGAGAGCGACGAACTCCTTGTCCGCCAGGCCGATTCGCTCCTCGCCCACCTGCGCACCACCCGGCCCGGGCCGGCCGCGCTGCGGGACCTGGCCCACACGCTCCAGGTCGGACGGGCACCCCTGACCGAGCGGCTGGCGCTGCTCGCCGCCGACCCCGCGGAACTCGAAACCCTGCTCACGCGCGTGGTCTCCGGTGAGCGGGTGGCAGCGCCCGCCGGTTTCCGCGGCCGGGCCAGGCGCACCGGCCGCGCCACCGCACCGGCCCCGGACGGGCGGGACGCGGCCCGGCTGGCCGAGGACTGGGTGCAGGGCGCGGCCGTCGACTGGTCGGCGCTGTACCGGGACGGCGTGCCGCCCCGTCGAATACCCCTGCCGACGCACGTCTTCGCCCGGACCCGCTACTGGCTGGACACCGAGGAACCCGCGCGCCCGGCGGGCGGAGGCCACCCGCTGCTGACCTCCACGGCGACCGGTGAGGACGGTGTGCGGACGTACGAGTCCGTCTTCACCCGGCAGGACTTCTTCCTGCGCGACCACCGCGTCCAGGGCGAGCCGGTCCTGCCCGCCGTCGCCTACCTGGAGCTGGCGCGCGAGGCCGTCCACCGTGCACTCCCGCCCTCGGCCGACGGTACGTCCGTACGCCTGGACGACGTGGTGTGGTCGCGTCCGGTCGTCGTCGGCGACGCCCCGCGCACCGTCCACACCACCGTGACGCACGACGCCGACGGCCGGGCCGCCTTCGAGATCCGCACCACCGGCCCCGACGGCACGACGGACACGGTGACGCACTCACGCGGACGAGGATCGCGCGCCGCGAGCACCCACGACCCCCTGGACCTGGCCGCGCTGACGGCCCGTACGGGCACGGCGGTGCTCGGCGCGGACGAGTGCTACGACGCCCTGCGCGCCGCCGGGCTGGACTACGGCCCCGCCCACCGGGCACTGCGGGAGGTGCGACTGGGGGAGCGGGAGGCGCTGGCGACCCTGGTCGTACCCGACTGTGTGGCGGCGACCGCCGGCGACTACGTGCTGCACCCCAGCGTGCTCGACGGCGCGCTCCAGGCGGTGTACGCGCCGGAGATCCACGCCGCCCGGCCCGACGCGGACGGGCGGACGCCCGCATGGACGGCGCCGCTTCCGTTCGCCCTCGACTCCCTGGAGGCACGGGGCACCACTCCCGCCACCGCCTACGCGTGGGTGCGCGAGGCCGCCGGCTCCTCGGACGACGTACGGCGCTGGGACATCGACCTCTGCGACGAGCACGGCCGGGTGTTCGCGGCGCTGCGCGGCTACTGCGCGCGCCGCCGCCCCGATTCCGCACCGCGGGCCACCGAGCGGGTCACGCTGCTCCGGCCGACGTGGAGCGAGCGCCCCGCCGCCCCGGACCGGGGGCCCCGCTACACCGCGCGGACGGTGCTGGCCTGCGGCTTCGAGGAACGCCTGGCGGAACTCCGCACACTGGCCCCGCACCTCACCTTCCTCGACCCGGACGAACCGGGGACCGGTGCCGCGTCGGACGTCCCGGCCGACCCGCCGACCCGGCCCGAACAGGCCGTCGCCGCACGGGCGATCCGGCTGTTCCAGGCGCTCAAGGGCATCCTGCTGGGCAGGCCCGCCGGCCCGGTGCTCGTGCAGGTACTGGTCCCGGCCGACGGGACCGGGCGCCTGCACGAGGCGTTGTCCGGCCTGCTGCGGACGGCACAGCTGGAGAACCCGGCACTGGTGGGCCAGCTCCTGTCCGTGCCCGCCGATGCCACGGCGGCCGCCCTCGCCACGATCCTGGACGACGACAGCCGTTCCCCGCAGGACCGGCGGGTGCGCCACGAGGACGGACGACGGCACGTCCTCGGCTGGGAGCCCCTGACCGCGCGGACGGCGGACGGCACCGCGGACGTCCCGTGGCGGGAGCGGGGCGTGTACCTCGTCACCGGCGGCGCCGGCGGCCTGGGCCTCGTGTTCGCCGCGGAGATCGCCCGCCGGGCGCCCGGCGCGGTGCTGTGCCTGACCGGCCGCTCCCCGCTCACCGCGGACAGGGAAGCGCGGCTCGCGGCCCTGCGCGACGCGGGCGCGACCGTCGAGTACCACGTGCTGGACGCCGCCGACCGGCAGGGCACCCGGGACCTCGTCGCCGGTCTCGTGGGCCGCTTCGGCGGTCTGCACGGGGTGCTGCACTGCGCGGGCGTGCTCCACGACGCCTTCCTGCTCAAGAAGTCGGCGGCGGAGTTCGGCCGGGTCCTGCGCCCGAAGCTGGACGGCGCGGTCGCCCTGGACGAGGCCACCCGGGACACGGAACTGGACTTCTTCGCCCTGTTCTCGTCGATCATGGGCACGACCGGCAACGTCGGCCAGGGCGACTATGCCGTGGCCAACGCCTTCCTCGACGCCTTCGCCCACCACCGGGACGAGCTGGTCCGGTCCGGCTCCCGCAGCGGCCGTACCGTCGCCATCGGCTGGCCGCTGTGGGAGAGCGGCGGCATGGGCGCGGACGACACCACACGCGACGCGCTCCGGGTACGCACGGGCCTCGCGCCGATGACGAGCTCGGCCGGCGTGGCGGCCTTCCACCACGCCCTCGCCTCGGGCGAGCCGCAGGTGCTCGTCGGCGCGGGGGACGAGGCGGCACTGCGCGCCCTGCTCGACGGCGCGCCCGAGACCGAGCGGGCCGATGCCTCCGAAGGCGGCACCCGCCCCGAACTCACCGAGGAGACCCTCGCACTGCTCCGGCAGACGCTGGCCCGCGTCACGGGACTGGCCGCGGACGGGCTCGACGCGGACGAACTCCTCGGCGCCTACGGGATGGACTCCATCCTGGCGACCGAGCTGACCGCCGCACTGGAGTCCACCTTCGGACCGCTGCCCAAGACGCTGATGTTCGAGTACCACACGCTGTCCGAGCTGGCCGGCTACTTCCTCGAACGACACCGGCCCGTGCTGGAGAAGTCGTTCACCCCGTCCGGCGCGGCCCCCGAGACCGCCCGCGAACCGCTGCCGGCCGCCGCCGAGCGGACGGCCGCACCCGAGCCCACACAGCCGGCACCGTCCGCCCTGGACATCGCGATCATCGGGGTGTCCGGCCGTTACCCCGGGGCCCGTGACCTGGGCGAGTTCTGGCGGAACCTGCGCGACGGCCGCGACTGCGTCACCGAGGTGCCCGAGGACCGCTGGGACTGGCGCGCCTACTACAGCGAGGACCGCACCGAGCCCGGGCGCCACTACAGCAAGTGGGGCGGCTTCATCGCCGAGGTCGACCGCTTCGACCCGCTGTTCTTCAACATCTCGCCGTACGAGGCCGACTTCCTGGACCCGCAGGAACGGCTGTTCCTGGAGCACGCCTGGTCGGCCCTGGAGGACGCCGGGCACACCCGCGAGGACCTGCGGCGCATCGACGGGCAGGTCGGCGTGTACGCGGGCGCCATGTGGAACCAGTACCAACTGCTGTTCCGGAACGGCGCCAACCCGAGCGCGGTCGGCAGCAGCTTCGCCGGCGTCGCCAACCGGGTCTCGTACGTGATGAACCTCCACGGACCGAGCATGACCGTGGACACGATGTGCTCCAGCTCGCTGACGGCTCTGGAGCTGGCCTGCCGGGACCTGCGGGACGGCCGTACCAGGCTGGCGTTCGCGGGCGGGGTCAACGTGACCGTCCACCCCAACAAGTACCTGAGCCTCAGCGCGGGCCAGTTCATCTCCGGAAAGGGCCACTGCGAGAGCTTCGGCATCGGCGGGGACGGCTACATCCCGGGCGAGGGCGTGGGAGTCGTCGTACTGAAGCCGCTGCGCGACGCCGAACGCGACGGCGACCACGTCTACGGCGTCATCAAGGGAATCGGCATCTCGCACGGCGGCCGCACCAACGGCTACACCGTGCCCAACCCGCGCGCCCAGAGGGCGGCCGTCGCCGACGCGCTGCGCGGGGCCGGGGCCGACCCCCGCGCCGTCAGCTACATCGAGGCGCACGGCACCGGCACCAAGCTGGGCGACCCCATCGAGATCACCGCGCTCAGCCAGGCGTTCGGCGAGGACGCCGAGCGGCAGTACTGCCTCCTCGGCTCGGTGAAGTCGAACATCGGCCACTGCGAGAGCGCGGCGGGCATCGCCGGACTCACCAAGGTCCTGCTGCAACTGGAACACGGCCGGATCGCCCCCTCGCTCCACTCCCGCACGCTCAACCCCGACATCGACTTCGCCGCGACCCCGTTCGTCGTCAACCAGGAACTGCGCGAGTGGGAACGGCCCGTCGTCGACGGCCATGTCCGGCCCCGGCTCGCCGGTGTCTCGTCGTTCGGCGCGGGCGGCTCCAACGCGCACGTGCTGGTGGAGGAGTACACCGACCGACGCCCGGCGCCGCCCTCCGGGCAGCCCGCGCTGTTCCCGCTGTCCGCCAGGGACACGGACCGCCTGCGCGCCTACGCGGCTCAACTGCTGAGGTTCGTACGGGAGAAGGAAGCCGACCCCGGTACGGCCGTGCCCGCCGACCTGGCCTACACCCTCCAGGTCGGGCGCGAGGCCATGGACGAGCGTCTCGCGATCGTGGCCGCCACCTGGGCGTCGCTCGCCGACAAGCTGGAGCGGTACCTCGCGGGCGACGGGGACATCGAGGACGTGGCCGGCGGCAACGCCAAGCGGGATCGCGACACCCTGGCCTCGCTCCTGCCCGCCGAGGAACTCACCCGGACCGCACGGCGGTTGCTGGAGCGGGGCGAGCTGTCCCGCCTCGCGGGCCTCTGGGTGCGCGGCGCGTCGGTCGACTGGCGCGGAGCGCACATCGTCGGCGCACCGCGCCGGATCAGCGCACCGACCTACCCCTTCGCCCGGGACCGGCACTGGGTGCCGGAGGCGCTCGCGGCGAGCGCGACCGCGACCCCGGCCGAGCCCGCTGCCACCCCCGCCGAACCCGCCCGTGGCGAGGTCCGTTTCCTCACCAAGCGGTGGCGCCCGGCGCCGCACTCCGCGCCGCCGCAGGGCGACCCGGCCGCCTTCGTCGTCGTCCTGCACGACGCCGCCACCGCGCCCCTGGCCGCCGCGCTGGCCCGGCTCTGCGACGGCGCGACCCTGGTGGAGACGGGCCCGGACGCCGAGCAGCGGCTCGGACGCGCGGCCGAGGACTGCTCCGCCTGGATCGACCTCACCGGCCTGTCCCCGCACGACCGGCCCGGCGAGTCGCTCGCGCCGCTCCAGACGCTGCTCACCGCCAAGGCGGCGCGCGACCTGCGGCTGCTGTACGTGACCCAGGGACTGGAAGCCCACCCGCGCACCCGGACCGACCTGGCCGGCGCATCGCGCGCCGGGCTCTACAGGATGCTCCAGAGCGAGTACGGCGGTCTCGTCTCACGCCATGTCGACCTGGACCCCGCGGTGTCCGGCGACGAACGGCTGGCGGCCGTCATCCGTCGCGAACTGGACGAAGCCGACGACGAGGTGGAGGTCTGCCACCGGGACGGCGTCCGCTACGCCCCCGTGCTCCGCGACCTCGAACCGGCCGCGCCGACCGCTGCCCCCACCCCCTTCGCCGAGGACGAGGTGCTCCTGGTGACCGGCGGCACGCGCGGCCTCGGGCTGCTGTGCGCGCGGCACCTGGTGCGGCGCCACGGCGTCCGGCGGCTCGTGCTCACCGGCCGGGACCCGCTGCCCCCGCGCCACCTGTGGGACGACCCGGACGCCTGCGCACCCGCCGCGCGCGGCAAGATCCGCGCCGTACGGGACCTCGAGGCCGAGGGCGTCGAGGTGCGGGTGCTCGCGCTGCCGCTCGACCGGGGCGACGAGGTCGCCGCGGGCCTGCGCGCCGTGGAGGACTCGATGGGCAGGATCGCCGGTGTCGTCCACGCGGCCGGACTGGTCGACACGGAGAACCCGGCGTTCGTCCGCAAGTCCGTCGCGGGCATCGCCCGGGTCGTCTCCCCGAAGACCGAGGGCACCCGCAACCTGCTGGCCGCCCTGGACGCCTCGGCGCCGCGCTTCGTGCTCCTGTTCTCCTCCGTCTCCGCGGCCGTGCCCACCCTGGGCGCCGGGCAGAGCGACTACGCCATGGGCAACGCCTACCTGGACTACGTGGCCCAGGCGCACGAAGGAACCCTGCCGGTCACGAGCATTCAGTGGCCCAGCTGGCGCGACACCGGATTCGGTGAGGTCACCAACCGGGCCTACACCGACACCGGCCTGCTCAGCATCACGGACGGCGAGGGCCTCGCCCTCCTCGACGAGATCCTGACGACCAGGCGCGCCCCGGTCGTCATGCCGCTGGTCGTCGACGCCGCCCGTTTCGAGCCCGCCGCTCTGCTGAGCCCCGCGCGCCGCCCGGCCGTAGCGCCGGCCCCTCGTCCCGCCCCGCACCCCGCCGACTCCGCGCCCGCCCTCGACGGCGGCGACTCCGCGCCGGCCGAGCGGCTCATGGCGTTCCTCGGCGAGACCTTCGAGGCCGAACTCCGACTGAAGCCCGGGGTGCTCGACGCGCGCACCTCCTACGCCGACTACGGCGCCGACTCGATCCTGCTGGCCCAGGTGCTCCAGAGGATCCGGCGACGCCTGGATGTCACTCTGGACCCCTCGGCGCTCCTCGAGCACCCCACGCTGGAGGACTTGACGGCCTGGCTGCTCGACGCGCACGAGGCGGAGGTGACCGCCGCGTTCGGAGCCCCGGGCGCCGTCGCGGAGGGGGTACCCGCCTCGCCGGCCACCGCGCCGCGAGCCGCGCAGTCCCCGGAGGCCGCGCGCCCGGCCGCGGACCCCACACGCCCCGCGCCCGTCGCCGTCGTCGGCATGGCCTGCCGCCTGCCCGGCGCACCCGACCTCGCCGCCTATTGGGACCTGCTGTCCGAGGGCAGGTCCGCCATCCGCCCGGTCCCCGACGACCGGTGGGGGAGCCCTGCCGGCTTCGCGGCCGGAGTCGTCGACGACGTGTACGGCTTCGACCCGGGCCACTTCATGCTGCGCCCCGAGGACGTACGGGCCATGGACCCGCAGGCGCTCGTGCTGCTGGAGGAGACCCTCAAGGCGATCCACCACGCGGGATACCGGCACGAGGACCTCGACGGCAGCAACACCGGTGTGTACGTCGGGGCCCGCGGCCGAGGCCGTGCGGAGGCCGGGCTGCTGGACGCGGCCCGCAACCCGATCATGGCGGTCGGCCAGAACTACCTGGCGGCCAACATCTCCCAGTTCTTCAACTGGCAGGGCCCGGCCATGGTCCTGGACACCGCCTGCTCCTCCTCGCTCGTGGCCATGAAACTGGCCACCGACGCCCTGGCCGCGGGCTCTGTCGACATCGCCGTGGTGGCGGGCGTCAGCCTGCTGACCGACCCCTCGGACCACGAGCTGTTCCGGCGCCGCGGTCTGCTGCGCGAGGACGGCGCGTTCCACGTGTTCGACCGCCGTGCGGCCGGGATCGTCCTCGGCGAGGGCGCCGGTGTGGTGGTCCTCAAACCGCTCGTGCAGGCGGAGCGGGACGGGGACACGGTGTACGCGGTGGTCGAGGGCATCGCCGTCAACAACGACGGACGTACCGCCGGCCCCGCCACGCCCAACCTCCAGGCGCAGCAGCAGGTGATGCGCGACGCGCTGCGCCGGGCGGGCCGCTCTCCCGGACAGCTGCCCTACCTGGAGACCAACGGCTCCGGCTCCCAGCTGACCGATCTGCTCGAACTGAAGGCCGTCCAGGCGGTCTACGGTGCCGCCGCGTACGACGCCCGCCCCGTGCTGCACCTCGGCTCCATCAAGCCCAACATCGGACATCCGCTGTGCGCGGAGGGCATCGCCGCCTTCATCAAGGTGGCGCTGATGGTGCACCACCAGCGCCTGGTGCCCTTCCTCTCGGGGCAGCAGCCGATGGAGCACTTCTCCCTCGACGCGGCCGGCCTCGCCTTCCCGCGCCGGGCCGAGGCGGCCGACCTGCCGTACGCGGCGCTCAGCAGCTTCGCCGACGGCGGCACCAACGGGCACGTCGTCGTCGGCCGGTACAGCGCCGCTCCCGGCGCGGCGCGCCGAGGGCCGGTGGCCCCTCCGGAGCTGACGCGCACCGACGTCCGCACGGCTGCCCCTGTCGAGCACGACAGCGCCACCACCGTGTGGATCAGGCGCCTCGAACCCGCGCACCCGCTCGTGGACCACCACCGGGTCCACGACCGCCGCCTGCTGCCCGGACTGGCCTGGATCGACCTGCTCTACCGGTGCTTCGCCGAGTCCGGCGAGGCACCCGAAGGGCTCGAACTGCGCAACCTCTCCATCCACCGTCCGCTCGCGGTGGACGACACGGCCGTGGACCTCCGGATCGAGGCCCGCCGGGACACCGGGGACAGTTGGCGCATCGAGGCCGGTGACGCCGCCGGTCGCTTCATCACCGCCTGGATGCACCGCGTGGCTCCCACGCCGTACGACGAGCGTGCCCGAATCCCCGAGGACGCCACGGTCAGGAGCCTCGACGAGGTGTACCGCGGCTACCGGGAGCTGGAACTGGTCCATTCGGGCCCCATGAAGGCCCACGGCACGGTCGCCGACACCTCCGGGGCCGTGTGGGTGCGGGCCGACGCGGGGCAGGGGGAGGACCCGGAGGACCACCTCTTCCACCCGGCGCTGATCGACGGCAGCGCGGTCGCGGCCACCGACGCCCTCGCCGGACCGTCCCGCGGCGAGTCACGCCTGTTCCTGCCGCTGTTCTACAAGTCCTTCCGGGCGTCCGGGCCCCTGGGGGACGCCTGTGTGACGCGGATCCGCCGGGACACGGCCGTCCTGCGCGCGGAACTCCTCACCTTCACCATGGAGTTCTTCGACGCCGACGGGCGCAAGGTCGGCGAACTGGCGGAGTACACCGGCAAGGCGGTGCGCCAGGCCGGCCACATCAACCCCGCCCGTGGAGACGCCGGCCCGGTCCTGCGGCCCGCCGCCACCGCGCCCACAGTGGTGGAAGCCGATGGCCGCCCGGTCCTCGAAGCCGTCCGGTCCGTGGTCGCCGAACAACTCGGCGTCCCCGCGGACCAGATCTCCACGACCACGAGCTACTACGAGCTCGGCCTGGACTCCGCGAAACTGCTCCAGGGGGCGACCCGCCTGGAGGAGACGCTGGGCACGCCGCTCTCCCCGACGCTGCTGTTCGAACACCCGACTGTGGCCGAGCTGGCCCGGCACCTCGTCGGTGCGCACCCGGTCACGGTGGCCGGGGCGCCGACGTCCGCCGCCGTGGCGACGGACGGTGGCGGTGACGTCGAAGAGCGGATCCTCGACGCGAGCACAGCCGGCGACATCGCCGTCATCGGCATGGCCGGACGCTATCCCAAGGCCCGCAGCCTCGCGGAGTTCTGGGAGAACCTGAGGACGGGACGGGACTGCGTCACCGAGGTCCCCAAGTCCCGCTGGGCGCACGGCGACACGCCGGACGGCTCACCCTGGGGCGGGTTCCTCGACGACGTCGACTGCTTCGACGCCGGATTCTTCGGCATCCCGGCGGACGAGGCCGCTCTCCTCGACCCACAGGAACGCCTGTTCCTGGAGGTCTGCTGGGAGACGGTCGAGGACGCCGGATACACCCCGGCCGAACTCTCCCGCGCCCGCGGCACGGGCCCGCGGCGCGCCGTGGGCGTGTACGTCGGCGTGATGCACCAGGACTACGCCCTGCTCCAGGAGGATGCGGTGCGCCGGGGGCAGCGCATGCCCCTGGCGTTCAACGCGGCGACCGTCGCCCACCGCGTCTCGCACGTCTGCGACTTCCACGGACCGTCCCTGGCCGTCGACACGGTGTGCGCCTCGTCGCTCAGCGCCGTGCACCTCGCCGTCGAGGCCCTGCGCCGCGGCGAGTGCGAGGCGGCGCTCGCCGGCGGGGTCAACCTGTCCCTGCATCCGGCCAAGTACCGGACGTACGGCGGACTCGGGCTGCTCGCACAGGACCGGCCGGCCCGCTCCTTCGGCGCCGGCGGAGACGGCTACGTCCCGGCCGAGGCCGTGGGGGCCGTGCTGCTGAAGCCGCTGGAACGGGCGCTGCGGGACGGTGACGCCGTCTACGCGGTGATCAAGGGCAGCGCGGTCAACCACTCCGGGCGCACCCCCGGCTTCCGGGTGCCCTCGGCGGCCGCGCAACAGGCCGTGATCACCGACTGCCTCGACCGGGCCGGCGTCGATCCGGCCTCCCTCGGCTGCGTGGAGGCGCACGGCACCGGTACGGAGATCGGCGACCTGATGGAGGTGCAGGCCCTTCAGCGTGCCTTCGGCACGCGGACGGAGCGGACCGGCTTCTGCTCCCTGGGTTCGGTGAAGTCCGCCATCGGGCACGCCGAGGCGGCCGCCGGCATCGGCAGCCTGACCAAGGCCGTGCTCCAGCTCCACCACAGGACGCTGACCCCGCTCGTCCGGGCGGAACGGGACAACCCGTACCTCGATCTCGACGGCTCACCGTTCCGGCTCCAGACGGAGGCCGAGGAGTGGACCGCCGGGACGTCCGGGGCGGGGTCGCCGCGCCGGGCGGGCGTCAGCGCCTTCGGCGCCACGGGCGCCAACGCCCATGTCGTCCTGGAGGAGGCGCCCGTCATCGCCGGACCCGGCGATGACACCGTCACGCCCGCCGCCGTGCTCGTCCCGCTGTCCGCCAAGGACGAGGACCGGCTGCGCGCCTACGCCGGGCGCCTGCTGGACTTCCTCGACGCACGGGACCACATCGACCTGGCGGCCCTCGCCCACACCCTCCAGACGGGCCGTGTGGCGCTGGAGGAGCGCCTGGTGCTGGCGGCCCACGACCTCGACGGGCTGCGGGACGCCCTGCGCGGCTTCCTGCGGGGCGCGCGGCCCGCGAATCTGTGGCGGGCCCGCACCGAGGATCCCACGGGGGAGACGCGGCTGCTGGACGAGGACGACGTCCTCGACGACCTGGTCTCCCGGTGGTCCGCGCAGGGCCGACTGCGCAAGATCGCCGAGCTGTGGCTGGAGGGCTACGACGTCCCCTGGCACCGCCTCCACAGGACCCCGCCGCACCGCCTCCACCTGCCCACCTACCCGTTCGCCAGGGAGCGCCACTGGATCGCCGGGGACGCACCGGCCGCGTACCCCCTGTCGCAGCGGGAGCAGCTGCCGGAACCGCCGCACCCGGCCACCCTCACGGCACCCACAGCCGCGGACACCGAGGACCGTCCGTCCCAGGCACCCGTGGCCGGCCCGGTCTGGCGTCTCGCCGCCACCGGCGAACCCCTCCCGGCGCGGGTGGAAGCGTCCGCCGAAGAACGGGCGCGCGGTTTCGTGCGGCAGCTGCTCGCGGTCCAACTCGGCCGCGCCGCCGAGGAGATTCCCGTGCACACGGGCTTCCTGGACCTGGGCCTCGGCTCGCTGGGAGCCGTCCGGCTGACCCGGGAGCTGGCCGCGACCATCGCGCCCGGCTTCGTACCGAGCACGCTCTTCGAGCACACCACGGTCGCCGCGCTCGCCGCCCACCTCACCGGCGCCCACCCGGACCGGGTGGCCCGGCTGGTCCCCGACGACCCGGGACCGCGGCCGGGCCCGGCACCGGCCACCCCGCGCCCCGAAGTCCTCGGCCTGCTGGAACGGCTGGGAACGGGCGCCCTGGACCTCGAAGACGCGATAGCGCTCCTCGACGCAGAGAGAAGCACGAAGTGAAGCACGAACTGAGCGCCCTGATCGCCGACTACCGGGCCGGGAAGATCAGCGAAGCCGAGGTCGGCGACCTGCTGAGGCGGCTCAGGCGGGGGGCACGGACGTACCCGCTCACCGAGGGCCAGCGCGGCCTGTGGGCGTTGCAGCAGGCGTTCCCCGACGCCACCGCCTACAACGTGCCGCTGTGCTTCCGCGTGCGCGGCCTGGACACCGCGGCGTTCCTGCGGGCATGGCGTGCCGTGGCCGAGGCCCACCCGGTGCTCACCACGGTGCTCGGCGGTGACGCGGACGGGCCGCACCAGTCGGTCGACCCCGACCGTGCGCCCGACTTCGCCGAGGTGGACCTGTCGGCCCTCCCGGACGCCGAAGCGCTCGCCGCCGTCGAACGCGAGCACAAGCGCCCGTTCGCGACGGACGGCGAGGCGCTGGTCCGGATCCGCGTCTTCACCCGACCGGCGGACGAGTCGATCGTGCTGGTCGGCGTCCACCACATCGTCTTCGACGGCACCTCGGCCCGCGTCCTGACGCGGTCGCTGTTCGAGGCGTACGAGCGCGTCCTGGCCGGAGCCGATCCCGCCCCGGCGGTACCGGCGGCGCACTTCCACGACTTCGTGGAGCGGCAGCGGGCCACCCTTCCCGCCCGGCGCGCCGAACTGCTCGCCCACTGGCGGCAGAAGCTGGCGGGCCCGTTGCCCACGCTGAACCTGCCCACCGACCGGCCGCACGGCCAGGTGGTGGACCGGTTCGCCGGGGACACCTGCTTCACCGGCCTGCCGGCCGCGCCGGCGGCGGGGATCGCGGAATCGGCCGCCCGATGGGGTGTGACACCCGCGGCGCTGATGCTCGGCGCCTACGGGGCCGTGCTGGCCACCTACTCGGAGGACCGGGAGTTCGTCGTCGGCGTGCCCGTGAACGAGCGTACGGACGAGGCACTCGCCGACGCCATGGGATTCATGATCAACATGGTCCCCGTGCGGATGCGCCTCGCCGACGACGAGCCCTTCCGGGAGCTGGTCGGCCGGGTACAGCGTGACCTGATCGACGGGATGCAGCACAGCTACCCCTTCGCCGCCTTGGCCGCCGAACTGCCGCAGACACCCGCCCCGGACCGCTCCCCGGTCTTCCAGACGGCCTTCGTCTACCAGGACGTCCTGGACGGCATCGAGGGCCCCGGCCTGCCGTACGAGCTGCTCCACGAGGTGCACCAGGAAGGCGAGTACGAGCTGTCGGTGGAGGCGTGGCGCACCGACGACGGCTACACACTGCACTGGAAGTACCACCCCGAGCTGTACTCGCGGGACTTCGTCGAGCGGTTCGCGGACCGCTACACGCGCCTGCTCCGGACCGTGACCGGCGAGCCGGCGGTCCGGGTCGGCGAGCTGCGCCTGATCGCCGACGAGCCCGTCACACCCCAGGACGACGGCCCGTGCGTGCACGACATGGTCGACGCGGCCGTGCGCCGCCACCCCGACGCCGTCGCGGTCGAGGCCGACGACGAGGTCCTGACCTACGCCGAACTCGGCCGCCGCAGCGACGCCCTGGCGGCGCACCTGGTGGCACGCGGCGTACGTCGGGGCGATCTGGTGACCGTCCTGATGGACCGGTCCGCGGCCGTCGTCGTGGCGCTTCTCGGCATCCTCAAGGCCGGCGCGGCCTACGTCCCCCTCGACCCCGAACTGCCCGCCGCCCGCCTGTCCGACATCGTCACCGACAGCGGTACGACCCTCGTCGTCACCCAGTCCCGCCACAAGGAGCAGGCCCGCGCCCTCCTCACCGGCACGGGCGTCCCGGCCGACGGCGGCATCCTGGTGTTGGACGAGCAGCGCGCCGAACTCGCCGAGGCCGCGGCCCGGGGCGAGCGCGCGCAGGTCCGGGTGACCGAGTCCGACCTGGCGTACGTCATCTACACCTCCGGGAGCACCGGGAAGCCCAAGGGCGTGATGATCCCGCACCGCGGCTTCACCAACCTGCTGTGCTCGCTGGCCGAAGAGCCCGGCCTGGACCGTACGGACACGCTCTTCGCCGTCACCACGATCAGCTTCGACATGGCCCAGGTGGAGCTGTTCCTGCCGCTGGTGCGCGGCGGACGCTGCCATGTCTGCGACAGCGCGACGCTCAAGGACGTCGACCTGCTCAAGGAGCGCATCGCGCGTGTGCGGCCGACCGTCATGCAGGCCACCCCGGCCGCCTGGAGCATGCTCTTCCACTCCGGCTGGCGCAACCCGGAGGGGCTGCGGGCCTTCTGCGGCGGCGAGGCCCTCTCCCGCACGCTCAAGGAACAGTTCCTGAGCACCGGCACCGAGCTGTGGAACCTCTACGGTCCGACCGAGACGACGGTGTACTCCACCGGCACACTGGTGCGCGCCGACGCCCCGATCACCATCGGGCGGCCCCTCGCGAACACCGAGGCGCTCATCCTGGACGAACGGCTGCGGCCGGTGCCCGCCGGCGAGAGCGGGGAACTGTGCATCGCCGGCACGGGACTCGCCGACGGCTACGTGAACCGCCCCGAGCTGACCGCGGAGCGGTTCGTGGACCGTCCCACCGCGCTCGGCGGCCGCATCTACCGCACCGGTGATCTGGCCCGCTGGACCGACGACGGCGAGATCGAGTACCTCGGGCGGCTGGACTTCCAGGTGAAGATCCGTGGCTACCGCATCGAACTGGGCGACATCGAGTACCACCTGGGCCGGCACGAGGACATCGCCCAGTGCGTCGTCGTCGCGCGCGGCGAGGACGCGGCGAGGCATCTCGTCGCGTACTACGTACCCGCCGGTGAGCGGGAGGGCAGCGCGGCCGCCCTGAAGGAGCATCTCCGGGCGAGCCTTCCGGCGTACATGGTCCCCGACCACTACGTCGCGCTCGACGCCGTCCCGCTGACGGGCAGCGGCAAGGTCGACCGCAACGCGCTGATGCGTCGGGAGATCTCACGCGCACCCCGGCCGGACCGGAACGCCCCGCCGCAGCCTTCCGCCGTCTCGCCCTCCTCGCGTGCCGAGACCGAGCAGCGCGTGCTCGCCTGCTGGCGTGAGATCCTCCAGATCACCGACATCGACCCCACGGACTCCTTCTTCGAAGTGGGCGGCAACTCGCTGGCGGCCGTGCTGCTCGCGCAGCGGATCAGCGGCGAGTTCCAGGTGGCGTTCGCGACCGCCGACCTGTTCAAGCACAGCAGCGTCCGCGCCATCGCCGAGCACCTGTCCACGACGGCGGCCCCGCACGAGGACCCGCCCGCCGACACCGACCGCCCGGCCGCCGGACAGGACCCGTCGGTGCCCGAGGACGCGATCGCGGTCGTCGGCATCGCCTGCCGCTTCGCCGACGCCGACGACCACTGGGAGTTCTGGGAGAACCTCACCCGGGGCGACGCCGCGACCCGCTGGTGGAGCGAGGGGGAACTGCGCGACGCCGGCGTGCCCGAGCAGCTGCTGCGCGATCCGAGGTTCGTGCCCCTGCGCTCCTCCCTCGACGGCAAGGAACTCTTCGACGGCGAGTTCTTCCGGCTGTCACCGCATCACGTCGCCCTGATGGACCCGCAGTTCCGCCAGCTGCTCCTGCACTCCTGGAAGGCCGTCGAGGACGCCGGCTACAACCATCACGACATCCCCGGCACCGCCGTCTACGTCACCCACGGCAACCACTTCTACGGCGCACCCGCCGACGGGGCGCCCACCGGCGTCGTGGAGACGCCGGAGCAGTACCTCTCGTGGGTGATGAGCCAGAGCGGCACCGTCGCCGCGATGATCTCCCAGCAGCTCGGCTTCGGCGGCCCGAGCATGTCCGTGCACTCGAACTGCTCCTCCTCGCTGACCGCCCTGTCGCTGGCCGCCCAGGCGGTGCGCTCCGGCGAGACCGACTTCGCGCTGGTCGCCGCCGCGTCCGCGGCGAGCGTCGACAGCAGGGGCTACGTCCACCAGCCCGGCCTCAACCTCTCCGGCGACGGCCGCGTCAAGGCCTTCGACGCCGACGCCGACGGCATGGCCGGCGGCGAGGGCGTCGCCGTACTGCTGATCCGCCGCGCCGCGGACGCCGTGGCCGCCGGCGACCACATCTACGGCCTGCTGCGCGACATCGCCGTGGGCAGCGACGGCGCCGACGCCACGGGCTTCTACAGCCCGAGCGTCACCGGGCAGAGCCGCGTGATCCGCAGCGTCCTCCGGCGCACGGGCATCGACGCCCGCTCGATCGGCTACGTCGAGGCCCACGGCACCGGCACCAAGCTCGGCGACCCCGTCGAACTGGCCGCGCTCACCGAGGCCTACCGCGACCACACCGACGCCACCGGCTACTGCGGCATCGGCTCGGTGAAGTCCAACCTCGGCCACCTCGACTCCGCCGCGGGGCTCGCCGGCAGCATCAAGGTCCTGCTCTCCCTGCACCACCGGCAGATCCCGCCGACCCTCCACTACACCCGCCCCAACCCGGAGCTGCGCCTCGACCGGTCGCCGTTCCACGTCGTGGACACGCTGCGGGAGTGGCCCGCCGGCCCCGCCCCGCGCCGGGCGGCGCAGAGCTCCATCGGACTGGGCGGCGCGAACGCCCACGCCGTCTTCGAGGAGTACGCCACCGACCACGCCGCCCGCGCCGACGACGGCTCCCCGCAGCTCGTGCCCCTGTCCGCACGCGCCCGCGCCGACCTGGACCGGTACGCCCGCGACCTGCTCGCGCATCTCCGCGGCCCCCGGGCGGCCGACACCCGGCTGCGGGATCTTGCCTACACCCTCCAGGTCGGCCGTGTGCCCATGACCGCACGGGTGGCGTTCGTCGTGCGGAATCTGGGCCAACTGGCCGACGAACTCGCTCTGTTCCTCGACGGCGCGGACTCGCCCCGGCGGTTCACCGGCGACCCGGCCGCCGCTGCCGCTCCCGAGCTTCCCGGGGACAAGCTCGCCCGCTGGTGGGACAAGGGCAAGCTGCGCAAGCTCGCCAAGGCCTGGGCGGGCGGCGCCGACGTCGGCTGGGCGGGGCTGGCCAGGCCCGTCGCAGGCCGCCGGCTCAGTCTGCCGACCTACCCCTTCCGCCCGGTCGCCCACCCCTGGCCGGCCCGCACCGGCGGCCCGGCACCCCGGACCGCGCCCCCCGCGCATCCGCTGCTGCACGAGAACGTCTCCGGACTCGGCGCCGTCCGCTACCGCAGCCGTTTCACCGGCGAGGAGTTCGTCCTGCGCGACCACGTGGTCGGCGGCCGACGGCTGCTGCCCGCCGTGGCGAGCCTGGAGATGGCGTACACCGCCGCCCGGCGCGCGGCACCCGGCGCCGCCCGGCGCGGCATCACCCTGAGGAACGTCACCTGGGTGCGACCGGTCGCCGTCGACGACGACGGCCTCGGCATCGAGTTCACCCTGTCCGAGGAGCGCCCGGGGACGGCGGACGGCCCGCTGCGCTTCGAGCTGACCGCCCCCGCCGACGGCAGCCCCCAGGCCCATGTGCAGGGCCGCGCCCTCCTCGCCGACGCCGCCCCCCGGCCCTCCGTCGACCTCGACGGGCTCCGGGCCGCCCTGACCCGGCGGCCGCTGACCGGCGCCGAGACCTACGACCACATCGCCCGCGCCGGCGTCGACTACGGATCCGGCTTCCGCGTCGTCCGCACGCTGTGGCGCGGCGACCACGACGGACGCCGCGAGGCACTGGCCGAGCTGCGCATCGACGAGGCGTCCCGCGACTCGCTGCGGCGGTACGCACTCCACCCGGCCTTCCTCGACGCGGCGATCCACACCTCGCTCGGTCTGCACCCCGCCCTCGACACGGCCGGCGCCCGACTGCCCGACGACGGCGCCGCGATGGCCGTGCCGTTCGCCCTCGACCGGCTCGACGTGTTCGCCGACTGCGACGAGTCGATGTACGCCTGGGTGCGCCCGGCGGCCGGGGCCCGTCCCGAGGGCGTCGCCCGTGTCCTGGACATCGATCTGACCGACGCCGACGGCCGTGTCTGCGCGGCCCTGCGCGGTCTGGCGTACCGCGCGGCCGACGCGGGGGAGCGGACCGCCGCCGAGCGCCGGGACTCGGAGCTGCGCCACCTGCTCCCCGTCTGGGAGCCGCGCAACCTCGCCCCCTCGGCGGACGACGCGACCGGGGAGCCGGGCGTCGTCCTGCTCTTCGACGCCGACCGGCGGCTGGGCGACGCCCTGTCCGCGTGCGCGCCCGGCCACCGGCGCGTCCCGCTGCCCCCCGGCGCCACCGTCGAGGAGATCGCCGCACGGATCCGCGAGGCCTGCGGCGACGACGCACCGGCGCACCTCGTGTGGGCCGCCCCGCACGACGACGGCGACCTGGTACGCGGACAGGAGCGGGGCGTCATCGAGGTCTACCGGATCGTCCGGGCGCTGCTGTCCCTCGGGCACGGCACCAGGCGGCTCACCTGGACCTGCCTGACGTACGGCACACAGCGGGTGGAGCCCGGCGACCGGGTCGCCGCCACCCACGCGAGCGTGCACGGGCTGATGGGCAGCGCGGCCAGGGAACACGCCCGGTGGACCGTACGCCTGCTCGACCTGCCCGGCGACGACCGCGCCGATGTCGCGGCCGCCCTGCGGCGTGCCTGGCACGCGCTGCCCGAACTGCGGCCCGGGACCACGCTGGCGTTGCGCGACGGCCGGTGGTTCTCGTCCGAACTCCTGCCCGTCCCCGCCCTGGAGCCGGCCGCGGCGCCGTACCGCGACCGCGGCTGTTATGTCGTCATCGGCGGCGCCGGCGGCATCGGCGAGCTGTGGAGCCGGTACATGGTCGAGCACCACCGGGCGGCGATCGTCTGGATCGGCCGGCGGCAGCAGGACGAGGACATCGAGCGCCGGCTCGCCGGCCTCGCCGCGCTGGCGCGGTCCGTCGGCGCGGAAGCCCCCCTGTACGTCCCGGCCGACGCCCGCGACGCCGACAGCCTCGCCGCCGCGCACCGCCGGATCAAGGAGAGCCGCCCGCGCATCGACGGCGTGGTGCACTCCGCCATCGTGCTGGCCGACAGGACGCTCGCCCACATGGACGAGGAGCGGTTCCGGGACGCCCTGGCCGCCAAGGTCGACGTGGGCGCCGCCATGGCCCGCGTCTTCGGCGCCGAACCCCTGGACCTCGTCCTCTTCTTCTCCTCGGTGGAGAGCCACGTCCGGGACGCGGGGCAGGCGAACTACGCGGCCGGGTGCACCTTCAAGGACGCGCTCGCCGCCGCCCTGCGCGACCAGTGGCCGGACACCGTCGTGAAGACCGTCAACTGGGGCTACTGGGGCGCCACCGGCGTCGTCAGCGGCGACTTCTACCGCAGCCGCATGGCGGCCGAGGGCATCGACTCCCTCGACCCCGAGGAGGCCCTGCGCCACCTGGCGCACTTCCTCGGCGGCGAGCACGACCAGGTGACGCTCATGCGGACCTTCGGAGAGCGGGCGCTGGACGGCCTGACCCTCGACGAGCGGCGGACGGCCGGCTCCGCCCCGCTGCCCCCCGTGCTCGACCAGGTCGTGGCGGACCACCGCCCACCGGCCGGCGAGGTCGCCCGGCTGAGCCGCTTCCTGCCCCACCCCCGCCTGTGCGAACTCGCGGAACGCCTGCTCCTCACCACGCTCCGCGACCTCGGCCTCGACGGCCTGGAGCGACGCGTGCTCGGCAAGTACCGTCCCTGGCTGGAGGAGAGCGACCGCGTGCTGACCCGCGCCGGGCTGCTCCGGATCCAGGACGGGCGCCGCGTCGCCCTCGCGTCCGGCCTCGACAGCGCCGAACTGTGGCGCCAGTGGCACGACGAGCGCGAGCAGTGGCACCATGGCGCCCACCAGCGAGCCCACGTCGACCTCGTCGAATCCTGTCTGCGCGCCCTGCCCGACGTCCTCGTCGGAGCCCGGCCCGCCACCGAGATCCTCTTCCCCGGCTCGTCCATGTCCCGGGTGGAGGGCATCTACCGCGGCGACCCCATCGCCGACTACTTCAACGACCGGCTCGGCGACCTCCTCGCCGACGCCGTGCGCCGGTGGGGTACGGCCGACCCGGCACGACGGCTGCGCATCCTGGAGGTCGGCGCCGGGACCGGCGCCACGAGCGCCCGGGTCCTGGAGGCCCTCGCACCGCTGCGCGACCACGTCGAGGAGTACTGCTACACCGACCTGTCCAAGGCGTTCCTGTTCCGGGCCGAGGAGCAACTCCTCCCGCACCACCCCTACCTGACGACCCGCATCCTCGACGCCGAGCGCCCGCCCGGCGAACAGGGCCTGGAGCCGGGCTCCTTCGACATCGTCGTGGCCACCAACGTCCTGCACGCCACGGCCGACATCACCCGGACCCTGCGCAACGTCAAGGCGGCCCTGCGGCCCGGCGGGCTGCTGTTCCTGAACGAGATGAGCCGCAACACCCTCCTGGCCCATCTCACCTTCGGGCTCGTCGACGGCTGGTGGCGGACCCGGGACGCCGAGCTGCGCATCCCCGGCAGCCCGGTGCTCAGCCCCGACCGCTGGCTCGACGTGCTGGCCCGGGAGGGCTTCCGCACGGCCGCTCAGCCGGAGCGGGAGGCGCACGCCCTGGGCCAGCAGCTCACCATCGCCGAGAGCGACGGGCTGTTCCGGGTACCGCGCACGGAGGCCGACACCGGCCGCCCCGGCGCGGAGCAAACGCCGCCGGTGTCCGCCGGCACCGCTGCGGACGGCACGCTGCGGGCGCGGACCACCGAGTACTTCGCACGGCTGCTGCGCGAGGCCCTGCGACTGCCGGACGGGGACCTCGACCCGCACAAGGACCTGCACCACTACGGCCTGGACTCCATCCTGGTGTCCGGCCTGAACAACGCCCTCGCCCGGGACTTCGAGGACGTGGGCAGCACCCTCTTCTTCGAACTGCGCACCCTGGACGAGCTGGTCGACCACTTCCTCACGACACGGGAGGGCGAGCTGCGCGCGCTCTTCGGCGGAGCACAGGCCGAACAGCCGGTCCCCGCCGTGGAGTTGGAGTCCCGCGTCGACCGCACCACCCGGCGGGTCACCGAACTCGTCGCGGCCACCCTGCGGCTCGCCCCGGGCGAACTGTCGCCCGACGCCAACCTCTTCGACCTCGGCCTCGACTCCATCCTCGTCGTCCAGCTCAACAACGCCCTGAGCCAGGACTTCGAGGGGCTCAGCAGCACGCTCTTCTTCGACTGCCCCACCATCGGGGACGTCGTGGCGCGCCTCGGCGCGGAACACCCCGAAGTCGCGGGACCCGCAGAACCCGCCGAGTACGCGGCACACGCGGAGTACGCCGAACACCCCGAGCGCTCCGAACACGCCGGACCCGCCGCCCGGCCCTCCGGCGACATCGCCGTCATCGGCCTGGCCGGCCGCTATCCGCAGGCCGACAGTGCTTCCGAACTCTGGGAGAACATCCGCGGGGGCACGAACTGCACGGCCCCGTACCCGGCCGACCGCTGGTGGGTGAACTGGGACGCGGAAGGGCGCCGTCGCCCCTGGGGCGGCTTCCTGGACGACGTGGCCTCCTTCGACGCGGAGTACTTCGGCATCCCCGCGGACGAGGCGGCGGCCATGGACCCCCAGGAGCGGCTGTTCATCGAGACGGTCCACAGCTGCCTCCAGGACGCCGGCTACACGGCCGACGCCCTCAACCGGCACGGCAGGGTCGGTGTCTTCGCCGGCGTCATGAACTCGACGTACAACGGCCGCACCGCCTACTCGTCCATCGTGAACCGGACCTCCCACCTGTTCGACTTCCAGGGCGCCAGCATCGCCGTCGACACGGCCTGCTCCTCCTCGCTCACCGCCGTCCACCTGGCCGTGGAGAGCCTGCGCGCCGGCGACACCGACTGCGCCGTCGCGGGCGGGGTCAACCTGCTGCTCAACGCGGACCACTTCGACGTCCTCGCCGAGCACGGGCTGCTGTCCGACGGCGACCGGTGCCGGCCCTTCTCCGAGCACGCGGACGGCTTCCTCGCGGCCGAGGGCGTGGGCGCCGTACTCCTGCGACCGCTCCAGGACGCGCTGGACAACGGCGACCACGTGTACGCGGTCATCAAGGGCACCGCGGTCAACGCGGGCGGACGCACAAGCCGTTACAGCATGCCCAGCCCGCGGGCACAGCAGGACGTCGTGGCGCGCGCCCTGGAGAAGGCGGGCGTGGCCCCGGCCACCGTCAGCTACGTCGAGGCCCACGGCACGGCCACCGCTCTCGGCGACTCCATCGAGATCTCCGCGCTGTCCCGCGCGTTCGGAAGCGACCGGGCCGGCCAGTACTGCGCGGTCGGCTCGCTCAAGTCGAACCTGGGGCACTGCGAGAGCGCCTCCGGCCTCGCGGGCCTGACCAAGGTCCTCATGCAACTGCGGCACGGACAGCTCGCGCCCTCGATCAACGCCGAGGAACTCAACACGGGCATCGTCTTCCACCGGTCGCCGTTCCGCGTGCAGCGCGAACTCGCCCCCTGGACGCCGACCGACGCCGAGGGACGGCCCCTTCCACGCCGCGCCGGCATCTCCTGCTTCGGCGCGGGCGGCTCGAACGCACACCTGATCATCGAGGAACACAGTGGAGGCGGCGACGTGGCCCCGGCGCTGGAGCACACGCACGACGAGCCCTGCCTGGTGCCGCTGTCGGCGCGGACCCCGGAGGAACTGCGCGCCGTGACCGGGCGCCTGGCGGACTTCCTCGCCGACCCGGCCCGCGCCGCCCACCCGGTGGCGCTGCGCGATCTCGCCCACACCCTCCAGGTCGGCCGTGACGAACTGCCCGTCCGGCTGGCGTACGTGGTGCGGTCCACCGCGGAACTCGCCGCACGCCTCACCGAGTTCCGGGAGACGGGGAGGGCGGGCGCCGATGAGTACGCCGACCTCACCGCTGAGCCGCGCCCCGCGCCCAGCCCCTCCGACGGGCCGGCGGCCCTCGGCGCCGACCCGCACCGGACGGCCCGCAGCTGGCTCGCGGGCGCCGAGGTCTCCTGGGACACGCTGTACGCCGGCCGCCCGGCCCGGCGCGTCAGCCTGCCCACGCACCCCTTCCGGCGCACCCCGCACTGGTACACCCGGCCGAGCACGGCGACGGCCCCAGCCCCCGTGCCCGCCGAACGGGAGACAGCCGCCTCCGCGCCCGCGGAACAGGAGGGCGTGCGCCACTGGCTGCGCCGGACCGTCGCGGAGCACCTCGGCTGCGACCCGTCCCAGGTGCCCACCGACCGCGACTTCACCGCCGCCGGCCTGTCCTCCATGGCGCTCGTCCGGCTGGGCAGGCAGATCCAGGACCTCGACGCGGACTTCGACACCGCGCTCCTCTTCGAGTACGGCACCGTCGAGGCACTCGCTGCCCATCTGACCGGGCGGGGCGTCACCGCCCCCACCGCGCGGCAGATCGACGACGCCGACGTACGGCACCGCACCACACTCGACGCCGTGCTGCGGCACCCGCTCACCGAGGGCCAGCAGGGACTGTGGGCCCTGCACCGGGCGGCACCGGAGGCCGGTCTCTACAACGTGCCGCTGTGCTTCCGGGCGACCGGGCTCGACGTATCGGCGCTGCGCGGCGCCTTCGACACTGTGCGTTCCCGGCACGGCGTCCTGCGCGGCGCCGTCCGGGAGGAGCACGGCCGCCTGCTGCTCGTGGAGGCCCCGGCGCGCGGGCCGTGGCTGACGGAGCACGACCTCACCGCCCACGACGAGGCCGAGGTGCTGGAGCGCGTCCGCGCCTCCGCCAAGGCACCGTTCGACCTGGAGCAGGGCCCCCTGTGCCGGATCGACGTGTTCCACGGGCCGGGCGGTGACTCCTGGGTGCTGCTGAACGCCCACCACATCGTCCTCGACGGCGCCTCGGCCGTCGTCCTCGTGAAGGACCTGCTCACCGCCTACCAGGAACGCCTGGACGGCACGGCGGCCGACACCTTCCGGACCACCGCGGGCTACGAGGAGTTCGTCGCGCTGGAACAGGCCGGTCTGCGCTCCCCGGACGCCGGGGCCCGGCTCGCCCACTGGCGCGACCGGCTGACCCCGCCGCTGCCCGCGCTCGCGCTGCCCGCCGACCGGCCGCGCTCCGCGCACCCCGGCCCCGTGCGCGGGGCCACCGCGACCCGGCGCATGTCGCCGGAGCTGGGGGAGCGGATCACGCGGGCCGCCCGCGACCACCGGCTCTATCCGTCGGCGCTGTTCCTCGCGGCCTACAAGGTGCTGCTGAGCCGGTACACGCAGCAGAACGACGTGATCGTGGGCGTGGCGGTGAACACCCGGCCCGCACAGGGATTCGCCGCGACCGTCGGCCACTTCGTGAACATGATGCCGGTGCGCACCACCGTCCGCCCGGCCGAACCCTTCGCCGGCCTCGCCGCCGACGTCCAGAAGTCCCTCGTCGAGGGCCTCGCCCACACCTACCCCTTCCCGGCCCTGGTACGCGAACTCGGCCTGTCCGGCGCCGGCACACCGGTCTTCACCTGCGCCTTCATGTACCAGGACTGGTACGAGGACGTGACCGCGCCCGCCCCCTCGTTCCGGTACGTCGAGGGCATCCACCAGGAGGGGGAGTACGAGCTCGTCCTGGAGGTCGTCGAACCCGGCGGAGAGGGGCCCGGCTTCGCCGTCAACTGCAAGTACGACGCCGCCCTGTTCGACCCGGAGACCGTCGAGCAACTGCTCCGCCAGTACGAGCAGTTTCTGCGCACCGCGTCGGAGGCACCCGGCCTGCCGGTGGACGAGTGCTCCCTGCTGTCGCCCGAGGAGCGGCACACCCTGACCGTGGAGTGGAACGCCACGCGGGTGGCACAGCCCGACCGCTGCGTGCACGAACTCTTCGCCGAGCAGGCCGCGCGCACCCCGGACGCCGTGGCGGTGGTGAGCGGCGCGGACACGCTCACCTACGCCGAACTGGACGCCCGCACGACCCGGTTCGCCGGCCGGCTGGCCGCGCTGGGTGTCGGCCCCGGCAGCCTCGTCGCCGTCCACATGGAGCGCTCCGCCGAACTGCTGGTCGCACTGCTGGGCACGCTGAGGGCGGGCGGCGCCTACATCCCGCTGGACCCGGGCTATCCCGGTGAGCGTCTGGCGTACATCCTCGCCGACTCCCGGCCGCGGGTCGTCGTCACCGACTCGGGACTGCGCGACCGCCTCCGGGAACTGACGACGGAAGCGTCCGCGCCGCACGTCGTCCTGATCGACGAGGAGGACGGCGACGACGTCCCGTGGGCCGGCCCGCGGCACGTCGGCGGAGCCGATCTGGCCTACGTCATCTACACCTCCGGCAGCACCGGCGACCCCAAGGGCGTGATGGTGCCGCACCGGGCCCTCACCAACTTCCTGTGCGCGATGGCCCGCAGGCCCGGTCTGACGGCCGACGACCGGATGCTCGCGGTGACGACGCACAGCTTCGACATCGCCGCGCTCGAACTGTTCCTGCCGCTCGTCACCGGCGCCCGCTGCCACCTGAGCGACGCCGCCACCGCGCGGGACCCCGAACGCCTCAAGGAGCTGATCGGCACCGTACGGCCGACGGTGATGCAGGCGACCCCGTCGACCTGGACGATGCTGTTCCACGCCGGGTGGGCCAACGAGGAACGCGTGCGCGTCCTGTGCGGGGGCGAGGCGCTGCCGGAGACCCTGCGGGAACGGCTCGTCGCACTCGGCTGCGAGGCCTGGAACCTGTTCGGACCGACCGAGACCACGGTGTGGTCCACCGCCGGGCGGATCGAGCCGCACCGGCGCGTCACCATCGGCCGGCCCATCGACAACACGCAGATCCACATCCTCGACGAGCAGGGGCGCCTGGTGCCCGCCGGCGTACCCGGCGAGCTGTGCGTCGCGGGCGACGGACTGGCCCTCGGCTACCTCAACAAGCCGGAACTCACGGCCGAGCGCTTCCCCGACAACCCCTTCGCGCCCGGCACCCGGCTGTACCGCACGGGCGACCTGGCGCGCCGGCTCAGCGACGGCTCCCTCGAATGCCTGGGCCGCATCGACTCCCAGGTCAAGATCCGCGGCTTCCGCGTCGAACTCGGCGAGATCGAACACGTCCTGGCCGGTCACCCGGCCGTACACGAGTGCGCGGTCGTGGCGCGGACGCAGTCCGTCAGCAAGCAGCTCGTGGCGTACTACACCCGAGCGGTCCAGGCCGAGGTGTCCGCCGGTGAACTCTCCGCGCACCTGCGGCGCCGGCTGCCCGACTACATGGTGCCGCCGTTCCTCCTGCCCGTCGACCGGCTGCCCCGGACGCCGAACGGCAAGGTGGACCGCAAGGCGCTGGAGGAACGCGACGTGACGCTGCCCGAGGGCGCCGGTCCCGCCGTACCGGCCTCCGTACCGGACGGGCCGTCCGGCGCGCGGCCCACCGCCGCGCCGCACGAGGCCGACGTGCTCGCGCTCTGGCGCGACGTCCTCGGCGTCGGCAACCTCCGTCCCACCGACGCGTTCCTGGACGCCGGCGGCAGCTCGGTGCTGGCCGCCGTGCTCGCCGACCGCGCGGGCAAGCGGTACGGGCTGCCCTTCGGCGCGGCCGAGGTCTTCAAGTGCGTCAGCGCGCGCGGCATGAGCGAGCACCTGACCGCCCTCGCCCCGGCCCCCGAGCAGCCCGGCCCAGCCGCGAGGCGCGCCCCGGCGGCCGTCACCCCCGTGGCCCCGCCGCCCGCCCGGCTCGCGGACAGCGTCGCCGTCATCGGCGTCTCCTGCCGGCTGCCGGGCGCCGACGATCATCACGCGTTCTGGCGCAACCTCGTCGCCGGCCAGGAGAGCGTGGAGTTCTTCTCCGAGCAGGAACTGCGCCGCCTCGGCGTGGACGAGGACCTGCTCGCCCACCCGGACTATGTGCCCGTGCGGTCCGCGATGCGCGGCAAGGGGTTCTTCGACCCGGAGTTCTTCCAGGTCACGCCCCGGGACGCCGAGCTGATGGACCCGCAGCTGAGGCTGTTGCTCCAGCATTCCTGGAAGGCGGTGGAGGACGCCGGCCACCTGCCTGGCGACATCGCCGACGCGGCCGTGTACATGTCCACGAGCAACGCCCTGTACCAGGCACCGCTCGCCGGCCCCGGCGCCCGGCGCGACTCCGAGGGCCTCGTCGCCTTCCTCCAGGCGCAGCCCGGCACCATCCCCACCACCATCTCGCACCGGCTCGGACTGCGTGGCCCCAGCCTGTACGTGCACAGCAACTGCTCCTCCTCCCTGGCCGGCCTGGCCCTCGCGGTGCAGTCCATCCAGTCCGGGCAGACCCGGCACGCCCTGGTCGGCGGCGCGAGCGTGTACGGCGAGCAGGCCGTCGGCTACCTCCACGAGGAGGGCATGACGCTGTCCGCCGACGGGCACTGCCGGCCCTTCTCGGCCGACGCCGACGGCATGGTCGGCGGCGAGGGCGTCGTCGTCCTGCTGCTCAAGGACGCGGCCTCGGCGGTGCGCGACGGCGATCACGTCTACGCGCTGCTGCGCGGAGTGGGGATGAACAACGACGGTGACCGGAAGGCCGGTTACTACGCCCCCAGCGTCAGCGGCCAGACCGAGCTGATCTCGGCGGTCCTCGACCGCACCGGGGTGCACCCGGAGACGATCGCCTATCTGGAGGCCCACGGCACCGGCACCCGCCTCGGCGACCCCATCGAGGTGATGGCGGTCTCCGAGGCCTACCGGCGGCACACCACCAGGACGGGGTTCTGCGGCATCGGTTCCGTCAAGTCCAACCTCGGTCACCTCGATGCCGCCGCGGGTCTGGCGGGCGTCCTCAAGACCGCACTGGTCCTGGCCAACCGACTGGTGCCCCCGACCGTCAACCACCGTGCGTCCAACCCGCGGATCGACTTCGCTTCGTCGCCGTTCCACGTCGTGGACCGGCTCACGGAACTCACGCCTGCGCACGGCCCGCTGCGGGCGGCCGTCAGCTCCTTCGGCATCGGCGGCACCAACGTCCACGCCATCCTGGAGGAAGCCCCGCCCACCTCGGGGGACGAGGGCGCCCCGGCCGGCGGGCCGAGGCTCGTACCGCTCTCCGCCGCGAAGCCGGAGAACCTCCGACGGTACGCCCGTGACCTCGCCCACCGGCTCGCCGAACCGGCGGGCACCGGGCTCGACCGACGGCTCGCCGACGTGGCGTACACCCTCCAGGTCGGCCGTACCGCCCTCGCGGAGCGTGTCGCGTTCCTCGTGCACGACCTGGGCGAACTCGTCGAGGCGCTGACGGACTTCGCCGCCGGCCGCGACCACGCCGCGTGCGTACGCGGCTCACTGAGCGCGTCCGCGGACCTGCTCGACCAGGACGACCTGCGCGAACTCACCGGCCGCTGGCTCGCCGAGGGCCGGCTGGACAAGCTGGCCCGGCTGTGGGCCGACGGCGGCACGGTGGACTGGCACGCGCTGCACACGGGGGAGCACCGGCCGCACCGGATCAGCCTGCCGACGTATCCCTTCAGCGAGGAGTACCACTGGCTGGGCGCGGACCCGGCAGAGGAGCGCGACACGGCCGACGACGCCGAGGTGCACTTCTTCACGGAACGCTGGGTACCGCAGGCCGCGGCCGGCACCCCCGCGGCAGGTGATCAGGTCGTCCTGTGCTTCCTGTCCGGACAGGCCGCGCAGCGGGAGTACGCACGGGAACTGCGCGAGCGCGCCCCGGGCGTACGGCCCGTGTTCGTCGGCCGCACGGGCTCCGGCGACGACGGCACCGACCGCGTGGCGGATCCCGCGGACGAGGACGATCTGCGGCGCGTCCTCAAGGAGGTCGACGGCGAGTACGGGCGCGTCGACGCCGTCCACTACCTCCTGCCGGCCGACCATCCGAACGAGGCGTCCCTGCTGGAGGAGCCCTGGCGCGTGGCCACGCTGGTGCGCGCCCTGGCCGGCGCCCGGCCGCAGGTCGCCCATGTCCTCGTCGCCGGGCACTACCGCGACGCGGTGGAACAGGCCGTCCTCGACTCCCTGATCGGCTACGAGCGGTCCCTCGCCGAGCTGCTGCCCGGCACCTCGCTGCGCGTCGTCCTGCACGACGGCGAGGCGTCCGCCGCCCGCTGGGCCGGCCTGCTGCTCACCGAGCAGCTCCAGGAACGGCCGGTCAGCGCCCTCTACCGGGCCGGTGCACGCCATGTGTGCACGGTGGAGCCGGTCGACGTCGCCACGGCGCCCGGGGCACGCCCCGGGCTGCGCACCGGCGGCACCTACCTCATCACCGGCGCGTTCGGCGGGCTCGGCCGACGCGTCGCCGAGCACCTGGCGCGCACGTACCGCGCGAACCTCGTCCTCGTCGGCCGCTCCGCGCCCCGGCCCGCCGACGAGGACTGGGTCCGGACGCTGGCCCGGCACGGCGGAGACGTCGTCCACCGCCGGCTCGACATGAGCGACCCGCACGCCGTGACCCGGCTGCAGGCCACGCTGCCCGCGCTCGACGGGGTCCTGCACGCCGCCGGCGCGGCGGACGCCGTGCCGCTGCCCGACAAGACCCGAGCGTCGTTCGACAAGGTCCTCGGGCCGAAGCTGCACGGCACCCTCGCGCTGGACCGCGCGCTGCGCGGCGCCGCGCAGCCGCCGTCCTTCGTGTGCCACTTCTCGTCGAGCGCCGCCGTCCTGGGCGACTTCGGAAGCTGCGACTACGCGGTGGCCAACCGCTTCCAGGCGGCCTACGCGCGCGCCCTGTCCGACGACGCGTCGCCGGTCACGACGATCGCCGTGCAGTGGCCCCTCTGGACGGAAGGCGGGATGGGCGCGGCGGCCCAGCGCGGCAGCGGCGCCGCCCACGCCGACACCTACCTGGCCGCCACCGGGCAGCGGCCCCTGGACACCGCGCGGGGTCTCGCCGTCCTCGAGCGGCTGCTGACGGCGGGACATCCGGCGCCCCTGGTGCTGCACGCCCCGGCGGCGCGGGCATCGTCGCTCGTCCGGCGCGCGCTCGAGCCGGCCGTCCCCTCCGATCCCTCGCGCGCGGCGGCGGAGCGTGCCGACATCCGGCCCGCCCCGGCCGCACCGCGAGCGGACCTCACCGAGACCGTCCGTGCCGTCGTCCGGGAGAGCCTGAAGCTTCCCGCCGACCGGCTCGACGACCGCACCGCCTTCGTCGACCTCGGGGTGGACTCGCTGCGCCTGACCCGGCTCGCGCACGAGCTGTCGGAGCGCCTCGGCGTGCGGCTGCTGCCGACCGTGCTGTACGACCACCCGACGGTCGAGCGCCTCACGGAGCATCTGGCCGCACACGTGCCCTCCGACGCACAGTCCGGCACCGCCTCCACGGGGGAGGCGGCCGCGGAGACCGTCGCCGTGGAACCGCCGGCGCCGGTGTCCGCCGGACGCGACGAGCCCGTCGCCGTCATCGGCATGAGCGGCATCTTCCCCGGCTGCCGTTCGGTCGCCGAGTTCTGGGACGCGCTCGCCGAGGGCCGGGACATGGTCAAGCGGCTGCCCGCCGTGCGCTTCGGCGACGCCCCGGCACCGGACGGCCCCGACGACCGCTACCCCTGGATGGGCAGCATCGACTGGGCGGACGAATTCGACGCCGGCTTCTTCGAGTTCGCGCCCAAGGAGGCCCGCACCCTCGATCCGCGCCAGCGCCATCTGCTCCAGGAGTGCTGGAAGGCGCTGGAGGACGCCGCCCTGGGCGCGGAGGAACTCGAGGGCCGCCGCGTGGGCGTGTTCGTCGGCGTGGAACAGGGCGACTACCAGCTGCTGGTGAAGGACGGCGGCAACGTCACCTCCAACCACGACGGCGTCCTCGCCGCCCGGCTCGCCTACTTCATGGACCTCAAGGGCCCGGTACTGGCCGTGAACACGTCCTGCTCCTCCGGCCTCGTGGCGCTGCACCAGGCCTGCGCGAGCCTGCGGCAGAAGGAGTGCGACATCGCCGTCGTCGCCGCGGCGAACCTCGTCCTCACCCCCGAGGCACTCGCGGCCATGGACAAGGCGGGCATGCTGTCCCCCGAGGGACGCTGCTTCACGTTCGACCAGCGCGCCGACGGCATGGTCCCCGGTGAGGCGGTCACGGCCCTCGTGCTGCGCCCGCTGGACGCGGCCGAGGCACACGGCGACCCGGTGCGCAGCGTGATCGTCGCGAGCGGCCTCAACTACGACGGCCGCACCAACGGCATCACCGCGCCCGCCGGGGAAGCCCAGCGCGAGCTGATCGAGTCCGTCCACGAGCGCGCCGGAATCGATCCGAGGGACCTGGGCCTCGTCGTCGCCCACGGAACGGGCACGAAACTCGGCGATCCGGTCGAGGCGAACGCGCTGCGCGCCGCCTTCCACGCCCGCGGTGCCGCGGGCGCGGGCCGGTTCTGCGCCCTGACCTCGACCAAGACGAACTTCGGCCACACCTTCGCCGCCTCCGGCCTGGTGGGTCTGATGTGCCTGTCGGAGTCGGTCCGCAGGGGCGTCATCCCGGCGAGCCTGCACTACCGCGACGGGAACGAGTACATCGACTGGAGCGACAGCCCGTTCTACGTCAACACCACGACCAAGCCGTGGGTGACGCGGGGCCGCCCGCGCATGGGCGCGGTCAGCGCGTTCGGCATGAGCGGCACCAACGCCCACGTCGTCGTACGCGAGCACACCGGCCCCGCCCCGGTGCCCGCCCCGCGCGCCGCCGGCCATCTGCTGCCCCTGTCCGCCAAGACCCAGGAGGCGCTGGGCGAGCTGGTGGACCGCCTGCTCGACCGGATCGACACCGGCGAGCTGCGGGACGCCGACCTGCCGCAGCTGAGCCGGACCCTGTTCAGCGGACGCCACCACTTCCGGCACCGCTGCGCGGTCGTCGTCGCGACCCTCGACGAGGCCGCGGCACTGTGGCGCTCCTGGCGCGCCGACGGGAGCACGCCCGACCCGGCCCGGTTCGCGGGCACGGTGGCCCGTGACTTCTCGGCCGGCACGGACGGCGAGTCCGTCGCGGCCTGGACCGCCCGGGCCAGGGACGGACAGCAGGACGCCGAGGAGCGCCGAACCGCCCTGACCGCACTGGCACGCCTCTACGTGGCCGGCCACGACGTGCCCTGCCCGGACGCACCGCCGGCCGCCGGACCCCGACCGGTCCGGCTGCGCCTGCCCGCGTACCCCTTCGCCCGGACCCGCTACTGGGTACGGCGGGAAACCGCCGCCCCCGCACCGCAGGCCGCTCCCGAGCCCGTCGTGCCGAAGGCTTCCTCCGCCCCCGCGGGTGTCCCGGCCGGCGGGCGCGTCGTGCTCACCGACGTGACGCGGCTGCCGCACCGGCTCGACGACGTCCCCGCACAGCCCCGGCGCACGGTGGCACTGACCGCGCCGTCCGCCACCGTCGCCCCCGCCACGGAACGGCCCACCGCGCCGCGACCGGTCACCCTGGAACACGACATCCTGGACGATCTGAAGTCGGCCGCGGACATCGACTTCGGCGGCATGGTGGCGACCCTGAACCGCACCGGGGTCATGGTGGAGCACCTGATCCCCTACTCCTCGGACTTCGCCGAGTACGCCGGACGATGCGGCGGCGAGGTGGTCGACCTCGGCTGCGCCTACGGCATCGCCAGCATCGCCGCGCTGGAGCGCGGAGCCCGCGTCGTCGCGCTGGACATGGAGCGCAAGCACCTGGACATCCTCGGCCAGCGTGTCACCGACGAGGCCCGGCAGCGGCTGACCCTGCGACAGGGGGTACTGCCCGACGTCGACTTCGCCGACGGCCGCTTCACGGCGGTGCACGCCGGGCGCGTCATGCACTTCCTCGCCCCGGACGACGTCCGGCTGACGCTGCGCAAGATGTTCCGCTGGCTGGCTCCCGGCGGGAAGGTGTTCCTGAGCACGGACTCGCCCTACTTCGGCTACTGGGCCTCCAAAGCGGCGGAGTACGAGGAGCGCAGGCGGGCCGGTGACCCCTGGCCCGGCTACATCCCGGACGTCGCCGCCCACTTCGACCCCGCGCACGTCGTCGGCGGACCGAGCCTGATCAACGCGCTCGACCCCGAGGTGTTCCGCAGGGAGTGCGAGGCCGCCGGGTTCGTCGTGGAGCGCGCCGGGTACTTCGGCGCGGTCGGCGTGGACCAGGGCGCCTACGGGGCTCCCGGCCCCGACATGGAGCACGTGGGGATCATCGCGCGCAAGCCGGACCACACCGCTCCCGACACGGCCGGAGCGGTCGTGCGCAGCGCCGACGGTCTCCCCGTCCACCACCGCGTACGACGCGGACGCCCCGGCGCCCCCGCCCTGGTGTTCGTCCACGGCCTGGGCTGCGACCAGTCGTACTGGGACCGTCAGGCCGAGCACTTCGCCCCGGACTTCACCGTGGTCACCCTCGATCTCGCCGGGCACGGCCGGTCCGGTCGTGACCGGCGGCGCTGGACCGTCGAGGCGTTCGCGGCCGACGTGGCCGCCGTCGTGGACCACGTCGGCGCCCAGGACGTGATCCTCGTCGGTCACTCGCTGGGCGGGCCCGTCATGCTGGCCGCGGAGCCGCTGCTGGACGGGCGGGTCCGGGGCATGATCGGCGTGGACACCCTGCACACCTTCGACCCCCGGCCGATCGGCGAGGACCGGATCGACCGGTTCGTCCGGTCGTTCGCCGAAGATCCGGTACGTGCCGAGGAACTGTTCCTCGACGCGCGCCGCGCGGACCTGATCGAGCTGGTGGAGCGGACCCGCGCGCACGTCGGCGCGGAGATCGTGTCGGCGGCGTTCCGGGAGATGCTGACGTACCTTCAGCGGCTGCCGCGGAACCTCGCCGTACCGCTGACCCTGGTCAACTCGACCTCGTGGATGCCGACGGACACGGAATCGGCCGCGCGCCGCGGCGTCGAGGTCGAACTCGTCGAGGGCGTCGGGCACTTCGCGATGCTGGAGGACCCCGACGCGCTCAACGCGTCGCTGACCAGGCACATCCGCCGCATCACCGACACCACCGGGCGCGCCGCGGCGGACGGGGGCGAGGAACGATGAACCGGCCCCCGGGTACTAGGATGCGCAGCGAGAGTGACCTGCGGCGGTTCTTGCAAGAGACGCTGGGCGGCGTCCTGGGAACCGATGTGACCGCCGGCCCCGACCACCTCCCCCTCGGTGAGCTGGGCCTGGACTCGATCTCCTGCGCCGTGTGGCTGCGCGAGATCAACCGCACCCTCGGGCTGTCCCTCACGGTGGCCGAGGTGTGCGGTCACCCCACGTTCGGCGAGCTGGCCGCCCTGATCGAGGGCGTCATGGGAGATCAGATGAGTGCCACCACCCCCGGGTCCTCCGCTGCCCGCGTCGACGTCCCGCGTGGGCGCGACGACATCGCGGCCCATCTGCGGCAGAGCCTCGCGGAGGAGCTGGAGCTGCCCGCCCCGGACGTCCCCGACGACGTGCCCTTCGTCGAACTCGGCCTGGACTCCATCACCGGCGTGACCTGGACGCGCAAGCTGAACACCCACTTCGGCCTCGCGCTCTCCGCCACCCAGGTCTACAGCCACCCCACGGTCGCGGAACTCGCCGCGCACGTCGCCGCCTGCCTGGAGGACACCGACGGCGCCCCCGAGGCGGTGTCCGAGGCCCCGGCCGCCGCCCGGGCGTCCGACGCCACACCTGAGTCCGCTCCCGCCGAGGACGCGCTGACCGGCTGGCTTCGGGCGAGCCTCGCCAGGGAACTCGAACTCGCCGAGTCCGCCATCGACGACGACACCCCCTTCGTGGAACTGGGTCTGGACTCCATCACGGGCGTCACCTGGACCAGGGCCGTCAACACCCACCTGGGGCTCTCGCTCTCCGCGACCACGGTCTACGGTCACCCGACCATCGCCGAGCTGGCCGCGCACCTGACGGGGGAACACGGCGCGTCGCTGCCCGAGCCGGCCACTGACGAGGAGAGGGCTCCGGCCGACCCTCTCGCCGAGGACAAGGCCCCGGCCGAGCCCTCGACGCCCCCGGCACTCCCGACACCCCCGGCCCCGGTCCCCGACCGCGCCCCCCGCCCGTCCATCGACCTCGTCGACATCGCCGTCATCGGCATGTCCGGCGCCTTCCCCAAGGCCGCCGATCTCGACGAGTTCTGGGCGAACATCGTCACCGGCCGGGACTGCGTGACCGAGGTGCCGGCGTCCCGCTGGGCCGTGGACCGGTTCTACGACGAGCGGCCCGGGACGCCCGGCAAGTCGTACAGCAAGTGGATGGGCGTCCTGGAGAACGCCCACCACTTCGACCCCCTGTTCTTCAGCATCTCGCCCAACGAGGCCGAGGCCATGGACCCGCAGCAGCGCCTGCTGCTTCAGGAGAGCTGGCGCTGTGTCGAGGACGCCGGGCACAACCCCGAGACCCTCTCCGGCACACGCTGCGGCGTCTTCGTCGGCTGTTCGGTCAACGGCTACGGCGGCAGGGTCGACGAGAGCGAGCTGAGTGCCCACCAGAACCTCGGCACCAACAGCGCGATCATGGCCAGCCGGATCTCGTACACGCTGAACCTCAAGGGCCCGTGCCTGTCCATCGACACCTCGTGCTCGTCGTCCCTCGTGGCGCTCGCCGCCGCCTGTGACAGCCTCTGCCTGGGCGACAGCGACACCGCGCTGGCCGGCGGCGTCTGGGTCATCCCGGGCCCCGGCGTCCACGTGGCGATGAGTCAGCTGCGGGCCCTGTCGCCCACCGGGCGCTGTCACGCCTTCGACGACCGGGCGGACGGCTTCGTCCCCGCCGAGGGTGTCGGCATGCTCCTGCTGAAGCGGCTCCCGGACGCCCTGGCGGACGGCGACCGGATCCATGCCGTCATCAAGGGCTGGGGTGTCAACCAGGACGGCCGCTCCAACGGCATCACCGCTCCCAACGCCGAGGCGCAGGCCGCACTCCAGGGACGGGTGTACGACAGGTTCGGCATCGACCCGGCCGACATCGAACTGGTCGAGGCGCACGGCACGGGAACGGCCCTCGGCGACCCCGTGGAGATCGACGGCCTCGTCCAGAGCTTCGGCGCCCGCACCGACCGCACCGGGCACTGCGCCATCGGCTCGGTCAAGAGCAACATGGGCCACAGCGCCTGCGCCGCGGGCGTCGCCGGCACCCTCAAGGCCGTACTCGCCCTCAAGCACAGGACGCTGCCCCCGACCATCCAGTACGACCGGTTGAACCCGCACATCGACCTCAGCGGCACACCGTTCTACGTGAACACCGAGGAACGCGCGTGGCCGGACCGGGGCAGGCCCCGCCTCGCCGCGGTGAGTTCCTTCGGCTACAGCGGGACCAACGCCCATGTCGTCCTCGCCGAGGCCCCGTCGAGCCCGGCGCACCCCGACGAGCCGGAGGCACCCGGCGCCCGGCTCGTCGCCCTGTCCGCGCGCACCGACGCGCAACTGCGCGAGCAGGTCCGGCGGTTGCTCTCCCACCTCCGCACGCACCCCCAGGAGAGCCTGCGCGCCCTGAGCTGCACACTGCTGCTGGGCCGCAAGCACTTCCGGCACCGTCTGGCCCTGGTGGCCCACACCACCGCGCAGGTGACCGAGGCGCTGGAGAACTGGCTCCGGACCGGCGCCGACCCCGCCGTACGCAGCGGCGACCGCAAGCCGGAACGGCCCGCCGGCGGCTTCGGCGGGCAGCCGTCCGGCGCCGCCGACCAGGTCGGCCGGCGGCATCTCGAAGCACTGGCCGAGCAGTACGCCGAGGGCCGGGCCCTGCCCTTCGACACCCTCTTCGAGACCGGCCGGCCCGCGAGAACCTCCCTGCCCACCTACCCCTTCGCGGCCGACCCCTACTGGCTCGACCCCGAACCCGCCCGCCCGGACGCCACCGCGCCGCAGGGCGAACCGCTGTGGCTGGAGCCCCGCTGGGAGCCGGCCGGAAGCGTCACCACGGAACCGGGCGACGCCCCGGCCGGCGGCCACGGGCACACGGTGTGGCTCGTCGGCGACGACCCGGACGGCACACTCGCCCGGGCGCTGCCCGCCCTCCTGCCGGCCGGGACCGAACTGCGCACCTTCCGCACCGGGACCGGCGCGCCGGACGAGGACTACCTGCGGCTGACGCGCACCCTCCTGACCGGGATACGCGCCCTGACCGCGACCGACCACCTCCTCCAGGTCGTCGTGGCCGGCCACGACGCGCCGGAGGCCCGCCTCATGGCCGGCGTGTCCGGACTGCTGCGCACGGCCCACCTGGAACACCCCCGCCTGCGCACGCAGTACGTCGAACACCTCGACGCCCCCACGGCGGAGGCCCTCGACCGGACCGTCCGCGCGGCCCTGCTCCACCCCGACGAGGCCGAGATCCGCCGCACCGGTGGCGAGACCCACGTACGACGCCTGGCCGAACTCCCCGTGACCGCCTCCGCGGACACGGCGGACCTGCCGTGGCGCGACGGCGGGGTCCACCTGATCACCGGCGGGCTCGGCGGGCTCGGGCTGCACCTCGCCCGCGACCTGTCGAGCGGGCTCGCCGAGGGCGTGCTGGTCCTCGTGGGCCGCTCCGCGTCGACACCGGACACCGAGCGCACCCTCGCCGGCCTGCGCCGGCCCGGCCTCACGGTCGAGTACCGCCAGGCCGATCTGACCCACCGCGCCGCCGTCCGGGACCTCGTCGACGGCGTGCGACACCGTCATGGCGCGCTCCACACGATCGTGCACTGCGCGGGCGTCCTGCGCGACGGTCTCATCTCCGGCAAGCCGGACGCGGACGTCCACGCCGTCCTCGCCCCCAAGGTGTCGGGCCTCGTCCACCTCGACGAAGCCACCCGCGACCTGCCGCTGGACCGGTTCGTCGTCTTCTCCTCCACCGCGGCCGCGCTCGGCAGCGCCGGGCAGGCGGACTACGCGGCGGCCAACGGGTTCCTGGACGCCTACGTCGCCCACCGCAACGAACTCGCCGCGCGGGGCCTCCGCTCCGGCCGGGCCGTCAGCGTCGGCTGGCCGCTGTGGGCCGACGGCGGCATGCGGGTCGACGCCGCCGGCCTGGACCGGCTGGCCCGGCTCGGCGTGACTCCGCTGGCCACGCCGGACGGACTGCGCACGCTGCGCGAGCTGCTCGCCTCCGGCCGGGAGCGGACCCTGGTGCTGCACGGCGACCGGGAGACCCTGCTCGGCCGCCTGGCGCCGCTCACCCCCTCCGAGCCGCGGACCGCGTCCCCGGCCGGCCCGGCACCGGATGCCGCCGGCCCGGACGCTGCGGTCTGGGAGCACACTCTGGTCGAGGAGATCGCCGCACAACTCGGCGTCCCCGCCGCCGAGATCGAGCTCGATGCCGAACTGGGGGAGTACGGCTTCGACTCGATCAGCCTCACCCAGCTCGCGGAACGCCTGAACGACCAGCACGGCCTGGCACTCGCCCCCACGGTCTTCTTCGAGCACCCCACACCCCGCGCCCTCGCCACCCACCTCGCGGACCGGAACACGCCCGCCCCGTCCGGGCCGGCCGCCGAGCCCGCACCTCGCGGCGCGGCGGATCCCGCCGCCGTCACGGCGGGGATCGTCGCGGAGGTGTCCGCCCAACTCGGCCTCCCCGCAGAGGAGATCGACGCGCACGAGGAGCTGGGGGAGTACGGCTTCGACTCGATCAGCCTCACCGAACTGGCCGGACGCCTGGGGGAGCGCTACGGACTGACGCTCGCCCCGACCGTCTTCTTCGAGCACCGCACCGTGGACGCCCTCGCCGCCCACCTCGTCGACACATACGGGGAGGAGACGGCGCGCTTCCACGGCACCCCTCGTACCGAGCCCGCCACGACCCCCGTAGAGGCTCCCCGCGAAGGACACGAACCGTCCGTCGCGAGCACCGGGCGCGAGACCGAGCCGATCGCCATCATCGGCATGAGCGGCAGCTTCCCGCAGGCCCCGGACCTCACCGCGTTCTGGGACAACCTCCGGCAGGGCCGGGACTGCGTCACCGAGATCCCGGAGGACCGCTGGGACTGGCGGGCCCTGCACGACGACCCGGAGCAGCACGGGTCAGGCCCGGGGGCCGTGCGCTGGGGCGGGTTCCTCGACGCCGTGGACCGCTTCGACCCGCTCTTCTTCGGCATCTCGCCCCGCGAGGCGACCGCCATGGACCCGCAGCAGCGCCTCCTGCTCACCCATGTGTGGCAGGCGCTGGAGGACGCGGGACACGCGCCGTCGAGCCTGGCGGGCAGCAACACCGCCGTCCTGATCGGCACCGCCCCCAGCGGCTACGGCGACCTGCTGCGCGACGGACAGCTCACCGGGGACGGTTACGCCGCCACCGGCGTCTCCGGCTCGATCGGACCCAACCGGGTCAGCTACCTGCTCGATCTGCACGGCCCCAGCGAGCCCGTCGAGACCGCCTGCTCCAGCTCGCTGGTCGCGGTGCACCGCGCCGTCGAACTGCTCCGCGGCGGAGCGAGCGATCTGGCGCTGGCGGGCGGGGTGAACACCATCGTCAGCCCGGACCTGCACATCGGCTACAGCCGCGCCGGCATGCTGTCCGAGGACGGCCGCTGCAAGACCTTCTCGGCACAGGCGGACGGCTATGTGCGCGGCGAGGGTGTCGGCATCCTCGTCCTCAAGCCCCTCTCCCTCGCCGAACGCGACGGCGACCGCATCCACGGGGTCATCCTGGCCACCGCGGAGAACCACGGCGGCCGGGCGCACTCGCTCACCGCGCCCAACCCCCAGGCACAGGCGGACCTGCTCACCACCGCCTACCGCCGGGCCGGGATCGACCCGCGCACCGTGACGTACGTCGAGGCGCACGGTACCGGCACCGAACTGGGCGATCCCGTCGAACTCGGCGCCCTCAAGACCGCGTTCGCGGCACTCCGCGACGAAGTCCCCGACAGCCTCGGCGAGTTCGCCCGCTGCGGCCTTGGCTCGGTCAAGAGCAACATCGGCCACCTCGAACTCGCCGCCGGCGTCGCGGGCATGATCAAGACCCTGCTCCAGATGCGCCACGGCGAGCTGGTCGAAAGCCTGCACTGCCACGATCTCAATCCCTACCTCGACTTCGCCGACAGCCCGTTCGAGGTCGTACGTGAACGCCGGCCCTGGCAGCGGCCGCGGGACGCCGCCGGCGCCGAGGTGCCGCGCCGCGCCGGAGTCAGCTCGTTCGGCTTCGGCGGGGTCAACGCCCATGTGGTCCTGGAGGAGTACCGGGGCCGGAACCGCCGTGAGGAGCCCGCCGTCGACGCGACCCCGGAGCTGATCGTCCTCTCCGCCCGTACCGCCGGCCAGCTGGCCGCCCAGGCCGGCAACCTGCTGGCCCACCTCGACGACGACCGGGTCGCCACGCCCCGTCTGACCGACCTGGCGTACACCCTTCAGACGGGCCGTGACGCCATGGAGGAGCGGCTCGCCACCCGGGTGTCCTCGCTCACGGAGCTGCGCCGGCGGCTCGCGCAGGTGACCGACGCGGGCACCGCCCCGGAGGGCTGGCACCGCGGTTCCGTGCCCCGCGGAGCCGCCGTGGCCGCGTCCCGCGACACCGAGCGGCTCGCCGCGTCCCGCCGGTGGATCGACGCCGAGCAGTACGACGAGGTGCTCGAACGGTGGGCGGACGGACACCCGGTGGACTGGGAGCGGCTGTACGAGGGCCGGACCCGTCCGCGCCGCACCGGCCTGCCCACCTATCCGTTCGCGGACGAACGGTACTGGGCGGGCCGCGGCACCCACCGGCCGACGGCCACGGACCCGGCCGGACCGGCCGCCCCGGCGGGCTCGCACCCCCTCCTGGGACGTGCCCTCCCGGACGGCGGGACGACCCGCTACGAGACACGCCTGGACGGCAGCGAGCCGTTCCTGCGCGACCACCGGGTGCGGGGAGCCAAGGTGCTGCCGGGCGCGGCACATCTGGAGATGGCGCACGCGGCGGTCGCCCGCCTGGTGGGCGAGGACCGCGCGGACCGCGTACGCCTGGACGACGTCGTGTGGTTGCGGCCCGCCGTGTGCGGTGCGGACGGGCTGCACCTGAGCCTCGACGTGCGCCGGGGGTCCGACGACGTCCACGAGTACGCTCTGCACAGCGTCGACGGAGACGGCGAGCGCGTCCTGTGCAGCCAGGGCCGGGCCCGGCTCACCGACACGCCCGGCACCTCGGTCCCGCCGCTGGAGGAGCTGCGGACCGCCTGCTCCGACACCGTCTTCACCGCGGACGAGATCTACGACCGCTACAGTCGCGTCGGCATGGAGTACGGCCCGGCGCACCGCTCCGTGACCTGGCTCGGCACGGGCAAGGACACCGACGGCCGGCCCCAGGTGCTCGCCGCACTGCGGCTGCCCGAGGCGGCGGAGCACCCGGCGTCGTACCACCTGCACCCGAGCATCGTGGACGGCGCGTTGCAGGCCACCCTCGGCCTCGGACTGACGGCCGACCGCGCCGACGACCAGGGCGGCAGGCCCGCCCTGCCGTTCGCCCTGCAACACCTGCGGGCGACCGCGCCGACGCCGGTGACGGCGTACGCGTGGATCAGGCACCAGGACGGCAGCCGGCCGGACGCCTCATCGGCCAAGCTCGACGTGACCCTGCTGGACGAGCGCGGACGGGTGTGCGCGGAACTGACCGGGCTGAGCGCACGCGTGCTCCGCGGTGAACCGGGCGGCGACGGCCCCGCTCCCGCGCGCACGGAGGAGCCGTTCGGAGTCCGCGCCCTGCGCTACGTGCGCGAACAGCTCGCCACCGCGCTGGAGGTGGCACCGGACCGTCTCGACGTGGACACGCCGCTGGAGCACTACGGCATGGACTCCATGATGGCGATGGAACTCACCCGCCATCTGGAGGGACCGTTCGGCCCGCTGCCGAAGACGCTGTTCTTCGAGGTGCGCACCATCCGCGCGCTCAGCGACCACTTCGCCGAGGAGTACCCGCGGCAACTGCGCGCCGCGCTCGGTGCCGAGGCCGTGCGGACGGACGCGCCCCACCGGTCACCCGCCGCCGCCCGGAAGCCCGCGGACACCACCGCCCCGGCCACCGCCGACATCGCGATCATCGGTGTCGCCGGGCGCTACCCGGAAGCCGCCGACCTCGACGAGTTCTGGCAGAACCTGCGCTCCGGACGGGACTGCATCCGCGAGGTGCCGGAGAGCCGCTGGGACCACCGCCAGTTCCCGGCCGGGGGCCGGTGGGGCGGATTCCTCGACGGCGTGGACGAGTTCGACCCGCTGTTCTTCCACATCTCCCCGCGCGAGGCCGAGTACCTCGACCCTCAGGAACGCCTCTTCCTCCAGTGCGTCCACCACACCCTGGAGGACGCCGGCTACACCGGCGAGCTGCTCGCCCGGCGGTCCGGGGACGACGACACCACCGCCCTCCAGCCCCACGGCAAGGTGGGGGTCTTCGTCGGCGTGATGTACGAGGAGTACCAACTCCACGGCGCCCAGGCGCAGGCCCGCGGCCACCAGGTCGCGCTGTCGGGCAACCCGGCGTCCATCGCCAACCGGGTCTCGTACTTCTTCGACTTCCACGGGCCCAGCATGGCCGTGGACACCATGTGCTCCTCCTCGCTCACCGCCATCCACCTCGCCTGCGAGGCCATCAGGAGCGGGCAGTGCGCGTCGGCGATCGCCGGCGGAGTCAACGTCAGCGTCCACCCGAACAAGTACCTGATGCTCGCCCAGGGCAGGTTCACCGCCGGTGACGGCCGGTGCCGCAGCTTCGGCGAGGGCGGCGACGGCTACGTCCCCGGCGAGGGCGTGGGCGCCGTCCTGCTCAAGCCCCTGGACCGCGCGATCGCCGACGGCGACCACATTTACGGCGTCGTCAAGGGCAGCGCACTCAACCACGGCGGACGCACCCACGGCTTCTCCGTGCCCAGCCCCGTCGCCCAGGGCGACGTCATCGCCCGCGCGCTGGCCGAGGCCGGGGTCGAACCCCGGGAACTCGGCTATCTGGAGGCCCACGGCACGGGCACGTCCCTGGGCGACCCGATCGAGATCGCCGGACTGGTCAAGGCGTTCCGCAAGACGGGCGACGGCACGTTGCCGGACCACTGCGCGATCGGCTCGGTCAAGTCCAACATCGGCCACTGCGAGAGCGCGGCGGGCATCGCCGCCGTCACCAAGGTGCTCCTCCAGATGAAGCACCGGGAACTGGTGCCCAGCCTGCACTCGGCCACCCTCAACCCGCACATCGACTTCGAAAGCACCCCGTTCCGGGTGCAGCAGCGTCTGGAGCCCTGGCAGCAGCCGACGGTCGTGACCGGCGGCGAGCGGCGCGCGCTGCCCCGTACCGCCGGCATCTCCAGCTTCGGCGCCGGCGGCTCCAACGCCCACCTGGTCATCGCCGAGTACGAGCCGGCGCCCGCCCGGCGCCCGGCGGCGCCCGAGGACCCGCGGCCGGCCCTGATCGTGCTGTCCGCGAAGAGCGAACCCCAGCTCGTCGAGCAGGCCCGGCGCCTCGCCGCCCGGACCGCCGAACTGACCGACGACGACCTCACCGCGATCGCCTGGACGCTCCGGACCGGGCGGGTCGCGATGGAGGAACGCCTCGCCTTCACGGCGGACTCCCTGGCCTCGCTCCGCCGCAAGTTGCACGCGTTCGCCGACGACCCGGCGCGGCCCGGCCCCTGGCAGCGCGGCACCGTCCGCCCCGGCGAACCGGCACCGCTCACGTCCGACGACGCCCGGGATGCCGTACGCGAGCTGTGGGAGCGCGGCGACCACACGGCGCTCCTGCGCCACTGGGCCGACGGCCTCGCCGTCGAGTGGGAGGCGCTGCACCCGGCCGGCGCACCCGGCCGGCGCATCAGCCTGCCCGGGTATCCGTTCGCCCGTGAGCGGTACTGGCTGGACATCGACACCGACAGCGGCAACGGCGGTTCGTCCGCCGTTGCCGAGCCGCCCGCCGACCTGCTGCTCCTGCGCCCCGTGTGGGACGCAGCCGAGCACAGCGGCGCACCCGGCCACGCGGGCTTCACCGCGCACCACGTCGTCCTCGTCGGACGCCTCGACACCGCCGCCCGGGACGCGCTGGCACGGGCGCTGCCCGAGACCGTCTCGTACGACCTCGTGGACCTCGGCACCGGACCGCTGGACGAGCAGTACCTCGGGGTGAGCCGGCATCTGCTCGGCCTGCTGCGCGGCATGCTCGAACCCGGCCTGCGCCACGAGGCGCTGCTCCAGGTCGTGGTCGTCGGCGACCCCGGCGACGACCACGACCTGGAGTGCTTCGCCGGCCTGACCGGCCTGCTGAAGACGGCACGGCTGGAGAACCCGCGACTGCACACGCAGTACCTCGACTGCCTCGACGGCGCCGACCCGGACCTGGTCGTCACCCGCCTGCGGGCCGAGGCGGCCCACCCGGCGGAGCAGGAGATCCGGTACCGGGACGGCCGGCGCGCGGTGCGGCGGCTCACCGAGGTGACGCCCGCCCGCCCCGCCACCACCCCGTGGCGCGCCGGCGGCGTCTACCTGATCACCGGCGGCACCGGCGCCCTGGGCCTCATCACGGCACGCGAGATCGCCGCGTCGGTCGACCACGCCACCGTCGTCCTCACCGGCCGCTCGCCGCTCGACGAGGACAGGCGGCGCGCGCTGGACGAGCTGCGGGCGGCCGGACTGCGGGTGGACCACCAGCGGATGGACGTGACCGACCCGCAGGCCGTCCGGGAGCTGATCACCCACGTCACGGACGTCCACGGTCCGCTGACCGGCATCGTGCACAGCGCCGGTGTGATCGGCGACGGCCTCCTCGCCGGCAAGGAACCGCAGCACGCCGAGCGGGTGCTCGCGCCCAAGGTGCGCGGGCTGGTGAACCTGGACGAGGCGAGCCGGGACCAGCCGTTGGAGCTGTTCCTGTGCTTCTCCTCCACGAGCGGCGTCTTCGGCAACCCGGGCCAGGCCGACTACGCGGCGGGCAACGCCTTCATGGACGCGTTCGCGGCCCGGCGCAACCGTCTCGCGGGTCGCGGCCTGCGCAGCGGCACGACCCTCTCCGTCAACTGGCCGCTCTGGGAGGACGGTGGCATGCAGGTGAACGACGCGACCAAGGAGCAGCTCCGGCGGATGGACCTCGCACCGCTCGACACCGACAGCGCGCTGCACGCCCTGCGGGTCGGTGTCGCCGCACAGGACAACGGCCTCGACGAGGGACGGCTCGTGGTCGTCTCGGGCCGGCGCTCCGCCCTGCTGCCCAGGCTGACGGAGCGTGCGGACACCGCACGCCCCCAGCCGCGGGCCGCCGCGGAGGACGCCGAGGACACCGGGCCCGCCACGGACGAGGCCGCCGCGACCGCGGGCCTGGAGGAGCGGACGGTGCGCCACCTCCGCCAGCTGATCGCCACGGCCCTCAAACTCGGCCCCGACCGTCTCGACGCCGACACCCCGCTGGAGCGGTACGGCATGGACTCGGTCGTGGCGACCGACCTGATCGCCGGCCTGGAGAAGACCTTCGGCCCCCTGTCCAAGACGCTCTTCTTCGAGCTTCAGACCGTGCGGGAACTGGCCGCGCACTTCGTCGCCGGGCACGCGGACGTGCTGCGGGACCTGGTCGGGGAGCCGGTCGCCCCCCGGCCGCGGGCCGCGCGGACCGCGCCCGCCACGGTGACGGACGCCGAGACCGGTCCCGGGCCGTCCGCCCCGGACCCGTCACCTGTCACCGGAGCCGGCCAGGACATCGCCGTCATCGGCGTCGTCGGGCGCTACCCGCAGGCCCAGGACCTCGACGCCTTCTGGAGCAACCTCCGCGCCGGCCGGGACTGCGTCACCGAGGTGCCCGGCGACCGCTGGGACCACGACGCGCTGTTCGACGCCGACCGCGACGCGGTGGGCACCAGCTACTGCCGCTGGGGCGGATTCCTGGACGGGATCGACCGGTTCGACCCGCTCTTCTTCGGCATCTCCCCGCGCGAGGCCGAGGCGATGGACCCGCAGCAGCGGCTGTTCCTGGAGACGGCGTGGGACCTGCTCGAACAGAGCGGCGTCACACAGGAGACCATCGAGCGGCGCTACCGGCGCCGGGTCGGGGTCTACGTCGGCTCGATGTACCAGATGTACCGGGCCGAGGAGGCGGACGCCGCCCGCGCGGCGCTGACCTCGGCCACCTCGTACAACATGATCGCCAACCGGGTGTCGTACTTCTTCGGCCTGGAAGGTCCGAGCCTCGCCGTCGACAGCATGTGCTCCTCGTCGGCCCAGGCCGTCCACCTCGCCTGCGCCGACCTGCTGCGCGGCGAGGCGGAACTCGCCATCGCCGGCGGAATCAACCTCACCGTCCACCCCGACAAGTACATCGCCCTGTCCCAGGCACAGATGCTCGGCAGCCACCCCGGCAGCCGGAGCCTGCGCGACGGCGACGGCTACCTGCCGGCCGAGGCGGTCGGCGCCGTGCTGCTCAAGCCGCTCGCCGCGGCGCTGCGCGACGGCGACACCGTCCACGCCGTCATCAAGGGCAGCGCGTCCCTGCACGCGGGCCGGGGCGGCGGCTTCATGGCGCCCAGCCACCGCACCCAGGTGGCCGTCATGCGCCGCGCCCTGGAACGCGCGGGCGCGACGCCGGAGTCCGTCGGCTACGTCGAGGCCGCGGCCAATGGCTCGGCACTCTCCGACGCCGTGGAGATCAGCGCGCTGCGCGAGGTCTTCGACGGCGTGTCCGAACCCGTCGTGATCGGCTCGGTGAAGTCCAACCTCGGCCATCCCGAGGCCGCCTCCGGCATCGCCCAGCTCACCAAGGTCGTCCTCCAGCTGCGGCACGGCGAGCTGACCCCGCTCGCGGCGGTGGGCGCGCCCAACCCGAACCTGCGCTGGGACGACACCCCGCTGGAGCCCTGCGAGCAGCTGACGCGATGGCGTGAGCGACGGGCGGACGGCACGGACTCCGGGCAGCCGGCGCCCCGCCGCGCGCTCGTCAACTCCGTGGGCGCGGGGGGCAGTCATGTGAGCCTGGTGATCGAGGCCGCCCCGCAGCCGCGCGTGCCGCGCTCGGCGCCTGAGCCCGCCGCCCAGCTGATCCCGCTGTCCGCCCAGGGGCCCGAACGGCTGCGCGCCACGGCCGGGCAACTGCTCGACTTCCTGGAGCGCGACGACGCGACGGACCTCGCGGACCTCGCCCACACGCTTCAGACCGGCCGGGAGGCGCTGCCCGAGCGATTCGCCACCGTCGTCGCCTCCAAGGCCGAACTGCGTGACGCCCTCGCGCACTTCCTGGACGCCGGCGAGCCCGGACGGCCCGGCACGACGGCGGTCCACCACGGCAACGCCGAGAGCGGCTCCCACCCCCTGTCGGCCGTCCTGTCCGGAGCCCACGGTGAGGCCTTCCTCACCGCCCTGCTCCAGGACGGCGACCTCGACCGGATCGCCGCGCTCTGGGCCGCCGGAGCGAAGGTGCCGTGGCACGCGCTGCACCAGGGGCACAGCCGCAGGCTCGTACCGCTTCCCGGCGCCGCGTTCCTCCGCGACCGCTACTGGATCGGTCGTAACGGGCACCCCCGGACCCCGGCGACACCGGCCGCACCGACCCCACCCGCGGCAGATGCCACGCCGACCGTCAGCGCCGTCCCGGCCACCTCGGAAGGGCCCGCCGCGCAGGCCCCCGCCAACCGCCTCACCGCCTACCTCGCGGGCTTCTTCGCCGAAGCGCTCGGACTCGACGCCGGCGAACTGCCGCTGGACAAGGACCTGCACGGCTTCGGCGTGGACTCGATCCTGTGGTCCAGGCTCCAGCGCAGGCTCCGCGCCGACCTCGGCCTGGAACTGTCCACGCGGGACATCCTGGAGTGCGGCACCCTCGAACGCCTCGCCGCGCACCTCGCGGCCGACCACCCGGGCGGGCCCGCGTCCAGCACGGCGGAACCGGCGGCCGACGCCCCGCGTCCGGAGATCCCGGGGGAGGACGGCGACGGGCCCCGGGCCGCCAAGGCCCGGGCGCTGGAGCAGTTCCGACAGGGGCACGTCAGCCTCGAAGACCTCAAGGCACTCATGAAGGAAGCACCGCGCGCGTGAACGAGGACCAGATACTCGCAGGGTTCAAGGCAGGCGTCTTCTCCGCGGACGACGTGCTCGCCTTCTACGAGCGGCCCCCGGCCGGGCCCGGACGGCGGCGCCCGCTGTCCGAGGGACAGAAGGGCCTGTGGCTCCTCCACAGGCTCCAGCCGGACTCGGACGTGTACAACGTCCCGGTCTGCTTCCGCCTGGTCGCGCCGCTCGACGTCGCCCGCTTCCGGCAGGCCTTCGAGCTGGCCGTCGCGCGCCACAGCCCCCTGTGCGGCGCCGTCGTGACCGAGGACGGCACCCCCTACCTGGAGACGCGGCCCGACCGCCCGGCGGACTTCCGGCACGAGCGGCTCCCCGGCGCGTCCGCCGACGCACTCCTCGCCGAGGCGCGCCGACAGGCCAGGGCGCCGTTCGACCTGGCCGAGGACCCGCTCGCGCGGGCGCACGTGTTCGAGGCCGACGGCGCGGACACCCTCGTCCTGCTCGTCTTCCACCACCTGGTGTTCGACGGCGCCTCCACGCCGCTCTTCCTGCGCGACCTGATCTCCGCCTACGAGGCCCTGCGCACCGGCACCCGCTGGACGAGCCCCGCTCAGGACAACTACGACGAGTTCGTCCGCTGGGAGGAGGACTTCCTCGCCGGTCCCGCGGGCGCGCGGCACCGCGCGTTCTGGACGAAGACGCTCCAGGGCCCGCTGCCCACCCTGCGCCTCGGCATCGAACGCGACCCCGCCCCCGGCACTGCACCCGCCGGAGAGACCGCCCGCCTGACCCTGCCCGCCCCCACGAGCGCCCGCGTACGCGAGTGGTGCGCCTCCCACGGCGTCCGGCCCGCGGTGTTCTTCCTCGGCGTGTACCAGCTGCTGCTGCACCGCTACAGCGGGGAACGCGACCTCGTCGTCGGCGTGCCCTCGATGGGCCGCCCGGACCTCGCCTTCGCCGACTCCGTCGGCTACTTCGTGAACATGCTCCCGGTGCGGTCCGCCCCGCGCGAGGACCTCACCCTCGCCGCCCACCTGCGGGAACTCTCCCTCGTCCTCGCCGACGGACTCGACCACGCCGCCTACCCGTTCCCGCGCATGGTGCGGGACCTGAGCCTGCGGACCGACCCCGCCACGTCACCGGTCTTCCAGGTCTCCTACGTCTTCCAGAACCAGCGCATGATGCATGTGGCCGACGAGGTCCTGGAGCTCGGCCTGGCCCGCGCGGTGCGCTTCGTGGAGGAGATCTCCCAGGCAGGCGAGTTCAAGCTCCACCTCGAGGTCTCCGAGAACACCGACGACCACGTCCTGCACCTGAAGTACGACGTCCACCGCTTCGACGCGGCCGACGTCGAGCGGTTCCTGCACCACTACGCGCAGCTCGTCGAGGCCCTGCTGGCCGCCCCCGAGGGAGCGCTCGCCGACGCCTCGCACCTGTCCGGCGAGGAGCGCCGGCGGCTGCTCGTGGACTGGAACGACACCCGGGCCCCGTACTCCGCCGACCGCACCCTGCCCGACCTGCTGGCCGCCGCCGCGCGACGGCACGCCGACCGCACGGCCGTGGTCTTCGGCGACCGTGCCCTGACCTACGCCGAGTTCGACGCCCGCACCGACGAACTCGCCGACCAGCTGCGCCGGCGGGGCGTCTCGCCCGACACCGTGGTCGGCGTCCACATGGAACGGTCACTGGAGATGGTGATCGCCCTGTGGGCGGTCATGAAGGCCGGCGGTGCCTATCTGCCCCTCGAACCGGGATACCCGGAGGCACGCCTCGCCCACATGCTCCAGGACTCGGGCGCCCGGCTCGTCCTCGGCCGGCCCCACCTCCCCATCGAGGCGCCGGAGCTCCTCCACCTCGACGGCGACGGCCGCCCGCTCGCCGCGGCGGACCTCCCGCCCGTCGCCGAGCCCGCCCCGGCCGGCCCCCGCGACCTGGCGTACGTCATCTACACCTCGGGTTCCACGGGCCGCCCCAAGGGCGTCATGATCGAGCACCGGGCGGCCGTGAACCGCATCGAGTGGATGCAGAACGAGTACCGGCTCGGCGCGGACGACGTGGTGCTCCAGAAGACGCCGTTCAGCTTCGACGTCTCCGTCTGGGAGTTCGTCTGGCCGCTGATCAGCGGCGCCCGCCTGGTCGTCGCCGAGCCGGAGGCCCACAAGGACCCCGACCGCCTGGTGGCGCTGATCCGGCGGACCGGCGTGACGACGCTGCACTTCGTGCCGTCCATGCTGCGGCTGATGGTCGAGAACGACGGCTGGGCGGACTGCACCTCCGTCCGACAGGTCTTCTGCAGCGGCGAGGCCCTGCCGCCGGAGCTGCCCCCGCGCCACTACGCCGTGCACCGCGCCCCGCTGCACAACCTGTACGGGCCGACCGAAGCGGCCGTGGACGTCAGCCACTGGACGTGCCCGCGCGACGGGGCGCCCGGCACCGTCCCCATCGGCCGCCCGATCCAGAACATCCAGCTGCACGTCCTCGACGCCACGGGCGGGCCGGCCGCCGTCGGCTGCCCCGGCGAACTGCACATCGCCGGCGTCGGACTGGCCCGCGGCTACCTGGGCAACCCGGACCTCACCCGGGAACGCTTCGTACCGAACCCGTTCGCCGACGAACCCGGCGCCCGCATGTACCGCACCGGGGATCTGGCGCGCCGCCGCCCCGACGGCGTCCTCGAGTTCCTCGGACGCGTCGACAACCAGGTGAAGCTGCGCGGTTTCCGCATCGAACTCGGCGAGATCGAGGCCTGTCTCGGCGCACATCCGCGGGTGCGCGCCTGCGCCGTCGCGGCCCGCGAGGACGTGCTCGTCGGGTACGTCGTCCTCGGACCCGACGACGCCGCACTCACCCCGGAGCTGCACGACGACCTGGCCGGCCACCTCCGGCGGGTGCTGCCGGACCACATGGTCCCCACCGCCCTGGTCCGGCTCGACGCCCTGCCCCTCAGCGCCAACGGCAAGCTCGACCGTGCGGCGCTGCCCGCCCCGGACACCGCCGCGTACGCCGTCCGGGAGTACGTCGCCCCGCGCACCGCCACCGAGCGCACGCTGCTCGCCGTCTGCGCCGAGCTGCTCGGCCTCGACGCCGACCGCGTCGGCGTGGCGGACAACTTCTTCGCGCTGGGCGGCCACTCCCTGCTCATCCCCAAGCTCACCGCACGGCTGCGGTCCGCCGGCCTGCACTGCGACCTCCCCGAGGTCTTCGCCGCCGCCTCGCTCGCCGAGCTGGCCGCCGGCATCGAACAGACCACCGAGGGGGAGGCGTTCACCGTTCCAGAGGCCCGCATCCCCGAAGGCTGCACCCGGGTGACCCCCGACATGCTGCCCCTGGTGGAGCTGACCGAGGACGCGCTCGCCACCGTCGTGGCCGCCGTGCCCGGGGGCGCGGCGAACCTCCAGGACGTCTACCCGCTGGCGGCACTCCAGGAAGGCATGCTCTTCCACCACCTCAAGGAGGGCGGCCGCGACCCCTACGTGCTCTCCGGTGTCTTCGCCTTCGAGAGCCGGGACCACCTGGACCGGTTCGCGGGCGCCCTCCAGGCCGTCATCGACCGGCACGACGTCCTGCGTACGGCGGTGCTGACCGAGGGACTGCCCCAGCCCCTCCAGATCGTGGTCCGCCACGCCGAACTCACCGTGGACGAGCGGGAGCCGGCGCCGGGCGTCGCCGCGGCGGACGAGATCCGGCGGATCCTCGCCGAGGACCAGGCGATGCGCCTGGACCGGGCGCCGCTGATCCGGCTGCGCGCGCTCCGGGACCCGGACACCGGCCGGTGGAGCGCCGTCCTCAACCTGCACCACCTCATCGACGACGCCACCTCGCTGGGCTTCCTGTTCCGGGAACTCGTCGCCCACCTCACCGGCCGGCAGGCGGAACTGCCCGCGCCGGTGCCGTACCGCGACTTCATCGCCCACACCGCGCACCGGGCCCGCACGCTCGACACCGAGGGGTACTTCGGCGCCCGGCTGGGCGACGTCACCGAGCCCACCGTCCTGTTCGGTCTCCAGGACGTGCACGGCGACGGACGCCGCGTCCTCGACCTGCGCCGGCCGCTCGACCCGGAGCTGGGCCGGCACGTCCGGGCCCGCGCCAAGGAGCTGAAGGTCAGCCCGGCCACGCTGTTCCACGCGGGCTGGGCCCTGGTCGCGGCGGCCTGCGCCGGGCGGGACGACGTCGTCTTCGGCACCGTGATGTCCGGCCGGCTCCAGGGCCCGCGGGGCATCGAGCGGATGCTGGGCAACTTCATCAACACCCTGCCCGTACGCGTCGACCTGACCGGCCGGAACGTCCGTGAGCTGGTCGAGGAGACCGACCGGGCGCTGCGCGAACTCGTGGCCCACGAGCAGACCCCGCTGGCCGCCGTCCACCGGCACAGCGGCGTCCCCCGCGACACCCCGCTGTTCAACGCGATCTTCAACTTCCGGCATCTGGAGGCGGGGGACCGCATCGACGACGCCGAACTGGAACGCGTGGGCGTCACCTCCCTGGCCGGGGTCATCGAACGCAGCAACTACCCCGTGGCCGTGTCGGTGGACGACCTGGGCCACTCCTTCTCGATCGACGCGCAGATCGACCGCGCCCAGGACGCCGGCCTGGTCATCACCTACCTGGAGACCGCCATGGCGGGCCTCGTGGACGCGCTGGCCGACGCACGGCCCCGCCCCGCACTGGACGTCCCCGTCCTCCCGGAGGAGCTGCGCCGCCGACTGCTGGACGACGGCGACCGGCCGGCGCTCCCGGCGGCGGGCCGCTGCCTGCACGAGTGGTTCGAGGAGACGGCCGCCGCCACCCCCGAGGCGGTCGCGCTCTCCCACGACGGCACCACCCTCAGCTACCGGGAGCTGAACGCCCGGGCCAACCGGCTCGCCCGCCATCTGCGCGAACTGGGCGTCGGCCCCGACGTCCTCGTCGCCCTCTGTCTGCCCCGCAGCGAGACGATCGTCGTGGCCCTCCTCGCGGTGCTGAAGGCCGGCGGCGCCTATGTGCCGATGGATCCCGCCTCCCCGGTGGACCGGCTGCGGCACCTGCTGACGGACAGCGCACCGCGGGCCCTGCTGGTCGACGGCCCGCTCCCGGACGGGCTCGACGCCCCCGGCGTCCCCGTGATCGACGTACGGGCCGACGACGCCCTCTGGCGCGGACTGCCCGACACCGACCTGCCCTCCGGCACCACGGCCGTCACCCCCGCTCACCTGGCGTACGTCATCTACACCTCCGGCTCCACCGGAACACCCAAGGGCGTGATGGTCGAACACCGCAATGTCACGCGGCTGTTCACCGCCACCGCACCCTGGTTCCACTTCGACGGCGACGACGTGTGGACCCTGTTCCACTCCTTCGCCTTCGACTTCTCCGTCTGGGAGATCTGGGGAGCCCTGCTGCACGGCGGCCGCCTCGTGATCGTGCCGCAGACGACGACGCGCAGCCCCCAGGACTTCTACCGGCTGCTGTGCGACGAGGGCGTCACCGTGCTCAACCAGACACCCAGCGCGTTCCGCCAGCTGATCACCGCCCAGGGCGAGGACCCCGCACCGCACCGGCTGCGCACCGTCGTCTTCGGCGGCGAGGCCCTGGACGTCACCTCGCTGCGGCCCTGGATGCGGCGCACCGTCAACCGCCGCACCGAACTGGTCAACATGTACGGCATCACCGAGACCACGGTGCACGTCACCCACCGGCCGCTGACCGAGGCCGACGCCGACAGCACCGTGAGCCCCATCGGCGAGCCCATTCCCGACCTGCGCGCCTACGTCCTGGACCGGCACGGCCGGCCCGCCCCCGTCGGCGCCATCGGCGAGCTGTACGTCGGCGGCGCGGGAGTCGCCCGCGGCTATCTGGGCCGCCCCGAACTGACCGCCGAACGCTTCCTGGACGACCCGTTCCGCCCGGAACCCGGCGCCCGCGTGTATCGCACCGGGGACCTGGCCCGCATCCGGCCCGACGGCACCCTGGAGTACCTGGGACGCAACGACGACCAGGTCAAGGTGCGGGGCTTCCGCATCGAACTGGGCGAGATCGAGGCCCGGCTCGGCGCCCACCCGGGCATCGACGACGCCCGCGTGGTCGTCCGGGAGTACGGCGAGCACGACCAGCGGCTCGTGTCCTACCTGGTGCCCTCGGCGAGCCACGCCCACGCCGTCCGCGAGCTGCTGCGGATCGGACGCGAGGAGCCGGAGGCCCTGGAACGGACGTACGAACTCCCGAACGGCGTGACGGTCTTCCAGCAGAACCGCAGCGAGACCGACTTCGTCTACGAGGAGATCTTCACCAACCTCGAATACCTCAGGAACGGCATCACCCTGCGCGACGGCGACTGCATCGTGGACGTCGGCGCCAACATCGGCCTGTTCACCCTGTTCGCGGGCCTGCGCTGCCCCGGCGCCCGGATCTACGCCTTCGAACCCATCCCGCCGGTGTTCGACTCGCTGCGGCGCAACGTCGCCCTGCACGGGCTGGACGCCACGGTGTTCGACTGCGGACTCGCGGCCGAGGCCGGGGAGGAGACCTTCACCTTCTACCGGCACAACACCGTCATCTCCAGCAGCCGCACCACCGCCGAGCAGGCGCACGAGATGGTCCGCTCCTACCTGCGCAACCAGGAGGAACTGACCGAGGACGGCTCCGTCGCCGGTGACGAACTCGTCGACGAGGTCGTGGACGCGCGGCTCGACAGCGAGCAGTTCACGTGCCGCCTGCGGACGCTCTCGGAGATCATCGCCGAGCGGGGCATCGAGCGCATCGACCTGCTCAAGATCGACGTCGAGAACGCCGAGTACGAGGTCCTCAAGGGCATCCACTGGCGCGACTGGCCCAAGATCCGCCAGCTCGTCGTGGAACTCCACGACATCGACGGCCAGCTGGAGAAGGTGGAGACCCTCCTCCGGGCCCTCGGCTACACCGTGGTCAGCGAGCAGGACAACCGGCTGCTGCGGAACACCACGCTGTACAACGTCTACGCCGTACGCGAGGACGACGGGCGCCCCGACCGGCAGGAGCCGGCCGCCGAACCCCGCTGGTCCGGACAGGCCGCGCTGCTGGCCGACGTCCAGGCGGCCCTGCGCGACGCGCTGCCCGAGTACATGCTGCCCGCCGCGCACGTCCTGCTGGACGCGCTGCCGCTCACCCAGAACGGCAAGCTGGACCGCCGCGCCCTGCCCGCCCCCGACAGCGGACAGCAGCGCCGCGAACGCCTGGTCGCCCCCCGCACCGACGCGGAGCGGACCGTCGCCGAGGTCTGGGCCGAACTGCTGCGCACCGACGCCTCCCGGCTCTCGGTGGACAGCAACTTCTTCTCCCTGGGCGGCAATTCGCTCCTGGTGAGCCGACTGGTCAACCGGCTCAAGCAGCGGGTCGGCGCGGAACTGCCGATCCAGGCCGTCTTCGAACATGCCACGCTCGCCGACATGGCCGCTGAGCTGGAGCGATGCGCTCCCGCGCGGGCACAGGGAGATGCGTTCGATGTGGATAGGATCCGCGAGAGCCTCGGACTGATCGAGAGCCTGAGCGACGAAGAGCTGGACGCTCTGGAAAGCCAGCCCGCCGCGCGAGTACAAGGAGCCCGGGGCCCACGATGACCACCGTGAACGAAGACAGCACGCAGGACCTGATCCGAAAGATCAGATCGCTGCCGGCCAAGCGGCAGCGTGCCCTGCGCGCGCTGCTGGAGCAGCAGGGCGTCGACCTCTCCGCACTCGACGGCATCCCGCGCGCCGCCCGCACCGCGGACGAGCCCGTCCGGCTGTCGTACGCCCAGCAGCGCCTGTGGTTCCTCGCCCAACTGGACGGGACGAGCGCGTACTACAACATCCCGATGGCCCTGCGGCTGCGCGGCCCGCTGGACCGGCCCGCCCTCCAGCGCGCCCTGGAGGAGATCGTCCGCCGGCACGAGGCGCTGCGCACCCGGTTCGTGGACCACGACGGCGTGCCCCACCAGCACATCGGCGACGGCGCCGACTTCCGCGTCCCCTACGAGGAGACGGCCGACGCCGCCCAGCTGCGGTCCGTCTGCGAGCGGGAGGCGGTGACCCCCTTCGACCTGGAGCGCGACTGCCTGATCAGGGTGAGGCTGCTGCGCCGGGCGGAGCGCGAGCACGTCCTGATGGTCACCATGCACCACAGCGTCTCCGACGGCTGGTCCCTGGGTGTCTTCCTCACCGACCTGGTCGCCCTGTACGAGGCGTACTCGACCGGCAGGCCCTCCCCGCTCCAGCCGCTGCCCGTCCAGTACGCCGACTACGCCGAGTGGCAGCGCCAGTGGCTGGACGACGAGGTGCAGGAACGCCAGATCCGCTACTGGACGCAGCGCCTGGACGGCGTCGACGCCCGCGTGACCCTCCCGGCCGACCGGCCGCGCCCGGAGACGAAGACCTACCAGGGCGCCCACGAGCGGTTCAGCTGCCCGCCCGACCTCATGCGCCGGCTCCAGGAGCTGAGCGAGCGGCACGACGTCACCCTGTACATGACGCTGCTCGCCGTCTACCTCATCGCCCTGCACCGCTACAGCGGCCACACGGACCTGGCCGTCGGGACACCCGTCGCGGGCCGCAACCGCCTGGAGACCGAGTCCCTCATCGGCTTCTTCGCCAACACCCTCGTCCTGCGCACCGACCTGGCCGGCGATCCGACGTTCGCCGAGCTGCTCACCCGGGTCAGGAAGACGGCGCTGGAGGCCTACGACCACCAGGACGTGCCCTTCGAGGCGGTGGTCGACGCACTCCGCCTGGACCGCAGCCTCAGCCACTCGCCGGTCTTCCAGACGATGTTCGTGCTCCAGGAACGGCAGACCCGGCGCGACGTCCGGCTCGGCGAACTGGACGTGTCACTGGTCGAGTTCGACTTCGACATCACCAAGTTCGACGTCACCCTCGACCTGCGCGAGACTCCCGACGGCCTCATCGGTGCCGTCGAGTACAACACCGGCCTCTTCGAGCGCTCCACCGTCCAGCGCTTCGTAGGGCACTACACCCAGCTGCTCGCCGCGGTCGCCGACGCCCCCGAGGAGCGGATCTCCCGGCTCGGCATGCTCGACGCCGCCGAGCGCCACCAGGTGCTCGACGTCTGGAACGACACCCGGCGCCCCTACTCCGACGACCGCTGCCTGCACGAGCTGGTCGCACGGGCGGTGGCCCGCCACCCCGAGCGCACGGCCGTGGTCTTCGGCGACCGTGAGTGGAGCTACCGCGAACTGGCCGGCCGGGCCGAGCGCGTCGCCGACGCGCTGCGCCGGCACGGCGTCGGCCCGGACAGCGTCGTGGGCGTGTACATGGAGCGCTCCGCGGAGATGGTCGCCGCGCTCCTCGGCATCCTCCGGGCCGGCGGCGCCTACCTGCCGCTGGAGCCGGCCCACCCGGCCGAGCGCACCGCCTACGTGGTCGACAGTTCCGGCGTCGAGGTCGTCCTGACCCAGCCGCACCTGGCCGACCGGCCCCCGGCCGGCGTGCGCCGGCTGCTGACCCTCGACACCGACGGCCGGATATCCGGCCCCGACGGGGAGACGCCCGCCGCCGAACCCGCCGCGGCCGGCCCCCGCGACCTGGCGTACGTCATCTACACCTCGGGTTCCACCGGCCGCCCCAAGGGCGTCATGGTCGAGCACCGGGCGGTGGTCAACCGCATCGAGTGGATGCAGAACGAGTACCGGCTCGGCGCGGACGACGTGGTGCTCCAGAAGACTCCGTTCACGTTCGACGTCTCCGTCTGGGAGTTCTTCTGGCCGCTGATCGCCGGCGCCCGACTGGTCGTCGCCGAGCCCGAGGGCCACAAGGACCCCGACTACCTCGTCTCGCTCGTCCGGCGGACCGGGGTCACGACCCTGCACTTCGTGCCGTCCATGCTCCGCTCGGTCGTGGACGAGGCGGACTGGGCCGCGTGCACCTCCGTCCGCCAGGTCTTCTGCAGCGGCGAAGCCCTGCCCGCCGACCTGTGCGCCCGCCACTACGCCCGCCACAGGGCACCGCTGCACAACCTGTACGGCCCGACCGAAGCGGCCATCGACGTCAGCCACTGGACCTGCCCCGACGACCGGCCCCTGCACACCGTCCCCATCGGCCGGCCCATCCAGAACATCCAGCTGCACGTCCTCAACGAGGCCCTGGAGCCCCAGGGCGTGGGCTGCGTCGGCCAGTTGTACATCGCCGGCGACGGCCTGGCCCGCGGCTATCTCGGCAACCCGGACCTGACCCGGGAACGCTTCCTGCCGAACCCGTTCGCCGACGAACCCGGCGCCCGCATGTACGAGACCGGAGACCTGGTGCGCCGCCTCGCCGACGGCACCCTGGAGTTCCTCGGCCGCGCCGACGACCAGGTCAAACTCCGCGGGTTCCGCATCGAACTCGGCGAGATCGAGCACCGCCTGGCCCAGCACCCCGCCGTGCGCTCCTGCGCCGTGCTCGTCCGCGAGGACCAGCCGGGCAACCAGCGGCTGGTCGCCTATGTCGTCACCGAAGACGCCGAAGACGCCGAGGCCGCCGACCGGGACGCGCTCGTCGCCCACCTGGAACGCACCCTGCCGGAGTACATGGTCCCCAGCGCCTTCGTCACCCTGGAGGCCCTCCCCGTCACCGCCAACGGCAAGCTGGACCGCAAGGCCCTGCCCGCTCCCGGCATCGACGCCTACGACCGGCACGCCTACGTAGCACCGCGCCCCGGCACCGAGCAGCTGCTCGCGGAGATCTGGGCCGAGCTGCTCGGCTTCGACCGGGCCCGCATCGGAGCCCAGGACAACTTCTTCGCGCTCGGCGGCCACTCCCTGCTGATCACCGTCCTGATCGCCCGCCTCAAGGCCCGCGGCCTCACCGTCACCGTGCGCTCGGTGTTCAACGCCCCCACGCTGGCCCGCCTGGCCGAGGAGATCGACGCGGCCGGCACCGGCACCGCCTTCACCGTCCCGCCGAACCGGATACCGCGGGGGTGCGCGCGCATCACCCCGGACCTGCTGCCCCTGATCGACCTCACCCAGGAGCAGATCGACACGGTCGTGGCGACGGTGCCGGGCGGCGCCCCTAACGTGCAGGACATCTATCCGCTCGTCCCCTCCCAGGAGGGCATCCTCTTCCACCACCTGATCGACCCGGACAACGACCCCTACGTCATCCCCATCCTGCTCGCCGCCGAGGACGAGGAGGCCGTCAGTAGGTTCGTCGCCGCCCTCCAGTCGCTCGTCGACCGCCACGACGTGATGCGCACCGCCGTACTCACCGCCGGCCTGCCCGAACCCGTCCAGGTGGTCCACCGGGAGGCCCGCCTGCCGGTGCGGCGGCACCCGCTCGACCCCTCCGCCGACGCCGAGTCCCAGGCCCGGGCCCTGCTGGAGCGCCCCGAGCGGATGGACCTCGCCACCGCGCCGCTGCTCGACCTGCTGATCGCCGAGGACCCGCACTCCAGCCGCCGCTTCCTGCGGCTGAGCGCCCACCACCTCATCGAGGACGCCACCTCGCTGCGGCTGATCCTCGAAGAGCTGGTCACCCACATGTCGGGACGCCTGGAGCGCCTCGCGCCGCCGGCCCCGTACCGGGACTTCGTCGCCCACACCCTGCACCAGCTGGCCGCGGGCGAGGCGGAGACGTTCTTCCGGGACCGGCTCGCGGACGTGACCGAGCCGACGACACCCTTCGGCCTGACCGACGTCCGCGGCGACGGGCGCGGCGTGCGCGAACTGCGCCGCTCGCTGCCCCCGGGCCTCACCCGCGACCTGCGCGCCGAGGCGCAGCGGCTGCGCACCAGCCCCGCCACGCTGTTCCACGCGGCCTGGGCCGTCGTGGTCGCGGTGTGCGGCGGACGCGACGACGTGGTGTTCGGCACCGTCCTGTCCGGGCGTCTGCAAGGCGTTCCGGGCGTGGAGCGGATGCTGGGCAACTTCATCAACACCCTTCCGCTGCGCGTCCGACTCGCCGGCAGGAGCGTCGGTGAGCTGGTGTCCGACATCGACACCGCCCTCAAGGAGCTGATCGACCACGAGCAGACCTCACTGATCCTGGCCCAGCGCTCCAGCGGCCTGGACGGCGACGTCCCGCTCTTCAGCTCGATGCTCAACTTCCGCCACTTCGAGCCGGGGCAGGACGACACCGGCATGCCCGGCGCCGAGGCCCAGGGCGTGCGCTGGCTCGGCTCGGTGGACCGCACCAACTACCCGGTGGGCCTGTCCGTCGACGACACCGGCGCCGAACTCTCCCTCAACGCGCAGGCCGACGCCTCGATCTCGGTCGACGCGGTCATCGACTACGTCGAAGCCGCCGTCTCCGCCATCGTGTCGGCGCTCGCCACCGACGACGGCGCGGGCACCCCCGCCCTGTCCATCGACATCCTGCCCGCCCCCGAGCGCCGGCGGCTGCTGACCGACTGGAACGACACCGACCGGCCGTACCCGCACGAGAGCTGCCTGGCCGACCTGTTCGAGGAGCAGGTGCGGCTGCGGCCGGACGCGGTCGCCGTCGAGCACGGCTCCCGGACCCTGACGTACGCCGAGATCAACGCCCGGGCCAACCGGGTGGCGCACTACCTGCGCGAGCAGGGCGTCGGCCCGGACACCCTCGTCGGCCTGTGCGCCGAGCGGTCCCCGGAGACGGTGACCGGCCTGCTCGGCATCCTCAAGGCGGGCGGCGCCTACGTGCCCATCGACCCGGGCTACCCCGAGGAACGCGTCCGCACGATCGTCCGCGACTCCGGCGCCCGCATCGTGCTCAGCCAGTCCCACCTGCCCGCCGCACTGCTCGACGACGCCGGCCACGTCGTGCACCTCGACACCGGCGAGTCGGCCGGGGACGGCACCCAGGTGCTCGCCGGCCGCCCCGACACCGACCCCTCCCGTGCCGAGGTGGGCACCACCCCCCGACACCTCGCCTACGTGATCTTCACCTCGGGGTCCACGGGACGGCCCAAGGGCGTCCTGGTGGAACAGCGGGGCGTGGTCCGGCTGGTGCGCAACCCCGACTACTTCCCGACCGACGAACGCGCCGTCGTCCTGCACCACTCGTCGATCTCCTTCGACGTGGGCTCCCAGGAGGTGCTCGGCCCGCTGCTGAACGGCGCCCGGCTGGTGCTGCACGACGGCGACTCCAAGGACGTCGTCCAGCTCCTCGACCGCATCGAACGGTCCGGGGTCACCATGCTGGCCCTGTCCGCCGCGTTCCTGCCCGCCTTCACCGAGGCCTCCCTGCACCGGCGGCTGCCCCTGACCTATCTCGGCGTGGGCGGCGAGGCCTTCTCCGCCAAGGACGTACGCGCGCTGTACGCCGCCCACCCCGGCCTGACCGTCGTCAACGCCTACGGCCCCACCGAGAACAGCATCGCCTCGACCTGCCACGTGATCCCCCGGGACCTCGCCGAGGACGCGGTCGTCCCGATCGGCCGGCCCATCGCGCAGGCGACCGCCCATGTCACCGACGACCGGCTGCGGCTGGTGCCCCGCGGAGTCGTCGGCGAGCTCTGCGTCGGCGGCGTCGGCGTGGCACGCGGCTACCTCAACAACCCGGAACTCACCGCCGAACGGTTCGTCCCCGACCCGTTCGACCCCGCTCCCGGCGCGCGGCTGTACCGCACCGGCGACCTCGTGCGCCGACTCCCCGACGGCACCCTGGAGTTCGTCGGCCGCGTCGACGACCAGGTGAAGGTGCGCGGCTTCCGCATCGAACTCGGCGAGATCGAGAGCGCGCTGCACACCCACCCCGCCGTGCACAGCGCCGTCGTCACCACCCAGGTCCACGGCGACGGCGGCAAGCTGATCGCCTACCTGCGTCCGACGGACGCCTGGCTCGACAGCGCCGCCGAGGAGCAGAACGCCGAGCAGCTCCAACAGTGGCAGCGGCTCTTCGAGGACCAGTACGCCGAAGCCGCCGACGAAGCGGCCGACGGCACCGACGCCGAGCTGAACCTCGTCGGCTGGAACAGCAGCTACACCGGCGAGCCCATCCCCGAGCCCGAGATGCGGGAGTGGATCGACGGCACCGTCGATCTGGTCCGGGAGCTGCGCCCCAAGCGGCTGCTGGAGATCGGCTGCGGCACCGGTCTGCTGCTCTACCGCTACGCCGACGCCTGCGAGGCGGTGCACGCCGTCGACATCTCGGCGTCCGCGCTCGCCGGAGTGCGCCGGGGAGCGGAGCGCCGCGGCTGGTCCCACGTCACGCTCGCCCAGGGCGACGCCCTGTCCGTGACGGCACCGGACGGCATGCGGTTCGACACCGTCGTCCTCAACTCCGTCGTGCAGTACTTCCCCAACCGGCAGTACCTCCAGGAGGCCCTCGCCCGGATCCTGCCGCTCGTCGAGGACGGCGGACGCGTCCTCGTCGGCGACGTGCGCAACCTCGACCTGTTCTCCGCCCACGCCGGCGCGGTGGAACGCAGCCGCACCCCGGCCCGCATGTCCGCCGCCGCGCTCGCCGAACAGGTCCGGCGTCGGCGTCGGCAGGACGGCGAACTCCTGGTGAGCCCCACCTTCTTCGCCGGCCTCGGCGAACGCTTCCCCGAGATCGGCGCCGTCGACCTCCGCGTCAAGCGCGGATTCGGCGAGAACGAGATGATCGCCTACCGCTACGACGTCGTGCTGACCAAGGGCGAGGCCGCCCCGGACGGGCCGTCCACCTGGCTGGAGGCCGACACTCCCGCCGCCCTCCGAGCACTGCTGGACGACGGCGCCCCCGAACGGTTCGGTGTCGCCGGCCTGACCAACCCGCGCATCGCCGACGACGTCGCCGTCGCCGAGGGCCTCGCCCGCTGGTCCGCCGCACACCAGGTGGAGCCCCTGCCCGCCGGGGCCCGGCTGTCCGCCACGGCCACCGCCGCGGTACGCGAACTCGAAGAGGTCCTCCGCCACGCCGAGAGCCTCGGCTACCGCGTCGCCGCCACCTGGTCCCAGGACCGCCCCGACGGCCTGGACCTGGTCCTCGGCAAGGGTGAGCTGCCACGGGTCCGGGCCCGGGCACCGTACCGCCGCTCCCACCTGGCCAACACACCGCAGATCGGCCGGACGGGCCAGGCGCTGGCCCGCGTGCTCAAGGAGCACCTGGCGGCCAAGGTGCCCGACTACATGGTGCCGAGCGTGTTCGTGGCCCTGGAGGAACTCCCGGTCACGCCCAACGGCAAGGTCGACAAGAAGGCCCTGCCCGCCCCGGACGAGACCGACGTGACCACGGAGGCGTACGTCGCACCGGGCACCGACACCGAACGCGCACTGTGCCGGCTCGTCGCGGACGTCCTCGGCCTGAGCCGGGTGGGCCTCCAGGACGGCTTCTTCGACCTGGGCGGCCACTCGCTGCTCGCCACCCGTCTGACCATCCGGGTCAAGCAGGAGACAGGCCACGACCTGCCGCTGCACATCATCCTCGGCGGCGCCACCGTGGCCGAGATGGCCGCGGCCCTGGACGAGCAGGGTCGGCCCGCGACCTCACCGGCCCGGGCCCCGGTCCCGCTGCCGCGCGGCGGAACCGCCCCCGAGGCGCCGCTGTCGCTCCAGCAGCGGGAGCTGTGGTTCCTGAACCCGCGCGAACACCTGGGCTCCGCCTACGACAACGTGCAGATGGCCTACCGCATCGTCGGCAGGCTGGACCGCCGCGCCTACGCCCGCGCCTTCGAACTCCTCGTCGAGCGGCACGCGGTGCTGCGCACCAGCTACCACACCGACGCCGGCACCACGGTGCAGCGGGTCAACGACGACAGCGGGTTCGCCGTCGCCGTGGAACAGGTCGACGGGGACGCCGCGGTCGCCGAACTGCTGCGCGCGGAACGGGCGCGGCCGTTCTTCCCGGAGGACCGGTGCATGCTGCGCGTCCAGCTGCTGGCCCTGTCGGAGCACGAGCACGTGGCCGTCGTCACCCGCCCCTGGGGCATCTTCGACGGGTGGTCCACCGGCACCCTCCTCGCCGAACTGAACACCGCTTACACCGCCCTCGCCCGCGGCGACGAGCCGGAACTCCCCGAACCACCGCTGCGCTACGCCGACTTCGCCCACTGGCAGCAGGAGGCCGTGGGCCCGGCCGAACTCGACCGGCAGACGGCCTACTGGCGGCGGCAGCTCGCCGGCCTGCCCGACTGCGTGTCGCTGCGCACCGACTACCGATGCCCCCCGGTCAGGTCCCACCAGGGCTCGACGGTCGAGGTGACGGTCCCCGCCGAACTGCTGGCACAGCTCCAGCGGTACAGCCAGGAACGCGGTGTCACCCTCTACATGACGCTGCTGTCGGCGTTCGGTGTGCTCCTCGGCATGTACACCGAGGACCGCGAGCTGGCCATCGGCTCCCCGGTGACCAACCGCCCGCACCCCGACCTGGAACGCCTCGTGGGCTACTTCGTCAACGTGCTGGTGATGCGCCTGGACGTGGCACCCGCCCGGACCTTCGACGACCTGCTGGACCAGGCCAAGCGGGTCACCGCCGAGGCCCACGAGCACAAGGACGTGCCGTTCGCCGCCCTCGCCGAGGCACTGGCCGGGGACCCGGACCCCGCCCGCACGCCGCTGTTCCAGGTGATGTTCAATCTCATCCCGGCCCCCGCCCCGGCGCCCCGCGACAGCACCGCCCCGGACCTCGCCACACTGCCGGTGCGCTCCGGCGACGGCCCGGCGAAGTTCGACCTCAACCTGGTGCTGCGCGAGACGCCCACCGGGCTCCAGGGCCACCTGGAGTACAGCGGCGACCTGTTCTCCAGGAGGACCGCACGGACGATGGCGGCGCTCTACGAACGGCTGCTGCTGAAGATCCTGACCAGTCCCGCGGCCGACCTGGCCGCACTCCGCGCCGCGGCGCGGGACACGGAGTTCTGACCGACGACCCGCCGCGACCCGGCGGCCTGTGGCAAGTGATGGTGGAAATGACAAGCGAAGAGATCCTGCCCCTGATCACCGAGGCGATCGTGGAGGTCCTGCCGGAGCTGGACGGCCACCCCTTCACCGAGTCCGACTCGCTGGAGGACCTCGGCGCGGACTCGATGGACCGGGCGGAGATCGTCATGACCGTGCTGGAACGGCTGGACCTGGAGATACCCCTGGTCGACACGCACGGCCCGCGGAACCTGGGCGAACTCGCCGAACTGCTCGGCGAGAAGACCTCCGCGAGGGCCCGGTAACGTGCGTGACGTCGCCGAGATCGTGGTGACCGGGCTGGGCGTCACCACGGCCGTCGGGCAGGGCAAGGAGCAGTTCGCGCGGGCGCTGTTCGCCGGGGAGCACCGCTTCGGCGTGCTGGAACGCCCCGGCCGGCAGCTCGACAGCGCCTTCGTGGGCGCGGAGATCTCCGCGTTCACTCCGCCCACCCGGGTGGCCGCCCGCGATCTGCGTACCGCCTCCCTCACGGCCCGGGTGGCCCTCGCCACCCTGGAGGAGGCCTGGACGGAGGCCGGCCTCGACGAGGCCGACCCCTCCCGCGTCGGCCTCGTCGTCGGCGGCAGCAACGTGCAGCAGCGGGAACTGGTGCGGGCCCACGACAGGCACCGCGCCAAGCCCCGCTTCCTCCGGCCCGGCTACGGCATGTCCTACCTGGACACCGACCTGTGCGCCCTGGCCACGGCGACCTTCGGCATCCGCGGCCTGGCCCACACGGTCGGCGGCGCCTCGGCCTCCGGCCAGCTCGCCGTCATCGAGGCGGCCGAGGCCGTAGCGTCCGGCCGGGTCGACGTGTGCGTCGCGCTCGGCGCCCTGGCGGACCTGTCGTACTGGGAACTCCTCGCCCTGGAGTCGATGGGCGCCATGGCGCCCGAGCACTGCGCCGACGCCCCCGAAGCGGCCTGCCGCCCCTTCGACACGGGCCACAACGGCTTCGTCTTCGGCGAGGCCTGCGCGGCCCTCGTCGTGGAACGCCGCGGCGCCCGCCCACCGCGCGAGCACGCCCCCTACGCGCGGCTGGCCGGCTGGTCGGTGCAGCTCGACGGCAACCGCGGCCCCAACCCCTCGCTGGAGGGCGAGGTCCGGGCGATCCGGCAGGCCCTCGGCACGGCGGGCCTCACCGCGGCGGACATCGACTACGTCAACCCGCACGGCACCGCCTCGCCCGTCGGCGACCGCACCGAGGCCCGGGCGCTCAGGGAGAGCGGACTCACCCGGGCCGCCGTCAACGCCACCAAGTCGATCACCGGCCACGGACTCAGCGCGGCCGGCGCGGTGGAGGCGGTCGCCGCGCTGCTTCAGATGCGGCACGGCCGGCTGCACCCCACCCGCAACCTCCACGACCCGGTCGACGACTCCCTCAACTGGGTGCGCGGCGCGGCGGTCGAGGCGCGGGTGCGCCACTGCCTGAGCCTGAGCATGGGCTTCGGAGGCATCAACACGGCACTGTGCATGAGCGCGTGCGAACCAGGGAGGGCGTAGAGGTCATGTCCCGCGTCGGAATCGAAGCCATGAACGTGTTCGGCGGCTCGGCAGTGCTCGACGTCGCCCAACTGGCGCAACGCCGGGGGCTCGACCCCCAGCGGCTGGACAACCTGCTGATGCGGGAGAAGACGGTCGCCCTGCCCTTCGAGGACCCGGTGACCTTCGGCGCCAACGCGGCCCGCCCCCTCCTCGACCGGATGACCCCAGAGGACAGGGACCGCATCGAGCTGCTGATCACCTGCACCGAATCGGGCATCGACTTCTCGAAGTCCGTGAGCACCTACCTCCACGACCAGCTGGGCCTCACCCGCAACTGCCGCATGTTCGAGCTGAAACAGGCCTGCTACGCGGGCACCGCCGGACTCCAGATGGCCTGCAACTTCATCCTGTCCCAGACCTCACCGGGCGCCAAGGCGCTGGTCGTCGCCACCGACATCTCGCGCTACCTCCTCGAGGACGGGGCCGACGCCTCGGCCCAGGACTGGTCCTACGCCGAACCCAGCGGCGGTGCCGGCGCCGTGGCCATGCTGATCAGCGACGTCCCCCACGTGTTCCAGCTCGACGTGGGCGCCAGCGGCTACTACGGCTACGAGGTCATGGACACCTGCCGCCCCGCGCCCGACAGCGAGTCCGGAGACGTGGACCTGTCGCTGATGTCGTACCTGGACTGCTGCGAACAGTCCTACCGGGCCTACGAGCGCAAGGTCGAGGGCGCCGACTACCGCGACTCCTTCCAGTACCTCGCCTTCCACACGCCGTTCGGCGGCATGGTCAAGGGCGCCCACCGCACGATGATGCGCAAGGTCGCGGGAGTGAGGGGCGGTGAGATCGCCGAGGACTTCGAGCGCCGGGTGGCGCCCGGACTGACGTACTGCGGCCGCGTCGGCAACATCATGGGCGCCACCGTGTTCCTGTCACTGGCGAGCACCGTGTGCAACGGCGGCTTCGACAGCCCCCAGCGGGTCGGCTGCTTCTCCTACGGCTCCGGCTGCTGCTCGGAGTTCTACAGCGGCGTGGTGACACCGGACGGCGCGACACGGCTCAAGGAGATGGGCATCGAGGCGCACCTCGACGCCCGCTACCGGCTGACCGTCGACGAGTACGAACACCTGCTGTCCGAGAGCGACTTCGTCCGCTTCGGCACGCGGAACACGACGGTCGACCAGAGCCTCGTCCCCGCGACCCGCCCCGCGAACGGCGCGGGACCGCGGCTGGTGCTCCGGTCGATCAAGGAGTTCCACCGGGAGTACGCATGGCTGGACTGACCTACGACACGCTGAAGCTGCGCGAGCAGGACGACGTCTGGTTCGTGCGACTGCACCGGCCCGAGGCGGGCAACGCCCTGAACACGCCGATGGTGCGCGAGTTGACCGACGTACTGGCCCGCGCGGCGGCCTCACCGGCCACCGTCCTGGTGCTGGAGGGGCTGCCCGAGGTGTTCTGCTTCGGGGCCGACTTCGACGCCATCGGCCGGGCGGCCCGCGAGGGCGGACCGACCGCCGCCGATCCGGAGCCGCTGTTCGAACTGTTCCGGTACCTCGCGTACGCGGACCTCCTCACCATCGCCCACGTGCGGGGCAAGGCCAACGCCGGCGGCGTCGGCATCGTGGCGGCCTGCGACCTCGTCATCGCCGACGAGGGCGCCACCTTCAGCCTCTCCGAGCTGCTGTTCGGCCTCATCCCCGCCGTCGTCCTGCCCTTCCTGATCCGGCGCACGGGATTCCAGCACGCGCACTACCTCGCCGCCACCACCCGGACCGTCGACGCGGAACGCGCCCGCGCCTGGGGGCTGGTCGACGAGTGCGGAGAGGACAGCGAGGGCCTGCTGCGCACACACCTCAAGCGCCTGACCCGGCTCTCGAAGCCGGCCGTCGCGCGCTACAAGGCGTACCTGCGGCAGCTGTCCCCGATACCCGAGCGGACCAAATCCGCCGCGCTGGCCACCAACCGAGAGGTCTTCGAGGACCCGATGAACGTGCGCGCCATCCAGCGGTACGCGGAGGAGGGCCTGTTCCCCTGGGAGACCGGCCCGCGGCCGAACCCGGGGGAGCCCGGCCCCGGCACGTCCCCGGCCCCCGCGACGACGGGGACCGGCGTGCGCACGCCTCCCGCCCCACAGGAGCTCGGCAACCCCCGCTTTCGCGCGGCACACGGCGTCACCCGCGCCTACGTGGCCGGCGCCATGTACAAGGGCATCGCCTCGGTCGAACTCGTCACCGCGATGGGCCGGGCCGGCATGCTCTCCTTCCTCGGCACGGGCGGGCTGAGCCCGGAAGCCGTGGACGACGCGCTCGGCCGCATCCGCAAGGAGCTGGACGAAGGACAGCCGTTCGGCGCCAACCTGCTCAGCTCTCCGCAGGAACCCGGGCTGGAGTCCCGGCTCGTGGAGCTCTATCTGGACCACGGTGTGCGCTGCGTCGAGGCCTCGGCCTACATCCGGCCGTCACTCCCGCTGATCCGATACCGTCTCGCAGGACTCTTCAGGGGGCGCGAGGGCGAGGTGCGCGAGCATCACCGCGTCATCGCCAAGGTCTCCCGCACCGAGGTGGCGGAGCGCTTTCTCCGACCCGCGCCGCCGGAGCTGGTGCGCCAGTTGCTGGACGCCGGGCACATCACCCCCGAGCAGGCCGAACTCGCCCGGCGGATACCGCTGGCCTCGGACCTGTGCGTGGAGGCCGACTCCGCGGGCCACACCGACGCCGGCAACGCCTACGTGCTGATGCCCGCGATGAGCGAACTGCGCGACCGCGTCACGCGCGAGGAGGATTACGCGGAGCCGGTACTGCTCGGAGCCGCCGGCGGCATCGGGACCCCACAGGCCGCACTCGCCGCGTTCGCCCTCGGCGCGGACTTCATCGTGACCGGGTCCATCAACCAGTGCACGGTCGAAGCGGGCACCAGCGACGCGGTGAAGGACATCCTCCAGGACCTCGGCGTGCACGACACCGACTACGCGCCCGCCGGCGACATGTTCGAGGTCGGGGCGAGGATGCAGGTGGCCAGGAAGGGCCTGCTGTTCCCGGCGCGTGCCCAGAAGCTGCACGAGCTGTACGTGCGCCACGACTCCCTCGACGACCTGGACGCGAGGACCCGCGCCACCCTGGAGCAGAAGTACTTCAAGCGCCCGCTCAAGGAGGTGTGGGAGGAGACCCGGGCCCATCTGGCCCGCCGGTTCCCGGAACGCCTCGCGGAGGTCGAGCGGAACCCGAAGCAGAAGATGGCCCTGGTGTTCCGCTGGTACTTCGTCCACTCCACCCGGCTGGCGCTGGCCGGCCGCCCCGAGCACAAGGTCGACTTCCAGATCCACTGCGGCCCGGCGCTGGGCGCGTACAACGCCTGGGTCCGCGGCACCCCGCTGGCCTCGTGGCGCGAGCGGCACGTGGCCGCCGTGGCCGACCACCTGATGCGCGAGACCGCGGCCCTGCTCGGCCGCACGCTCGGCGCCCACACCGGCACGTCACACGACACTGCGAAGTGAGCACATGAAATCGGTTTACGTCTTTCCGGGCCAGGGCTCCCAGCACAAGGGCATGGGTGCCGGACTGTTCGAGAAGTTCCCGGAGTTGGTGGCCCAGGCCGACGACGTGCTCGGCTACTCCATCGAGGACCTGTGCCTGCGCGACCCGGACCGGGTGCTGAGCAGGACGCAGTACACCCAGCCGGCGCTGTACGTGGTCAACGCGCTCACCTATCTGGACCGGACCACCGAGCACGGTGAACTGCCCGCTGTCGTCGCCGGGCACAGCCTCGGCGAGTACTGCGCGCTGTTCGCCGCCGGAGCGTTCGACTTCGCCACCGGCCTCAGGCTCGTCGCCAAGCGCGGGGAGCTGATGAGCCAGGCCCCCAAGGGCGCCATGGCGGCCGTCGTCAACCTCGACCAGGAGCGCGTCCGCGAGATCCTGTCCGGCCTGCCGTTCCGGAACATCGACATCGCCAACATCAACTCGCCCAAGCAGTGCATCCTGTCCGGCGAGTACGACGAGATCCACGCCCCCGAACTCCGCGCCGCCTACACCGGGGCGGGCGCGAGCTTCATCCCGCTCAATGTGAGCGCCGCCTTCCACTCGCGCTGTATGACGGCCGTGCAGCGGGAGTTCGCGCTCTATCTCGCCGGCTTCGACCTCGGGGAACTCACCCTCCCGGTGGTGGCGAACTACACCGCGCGCCCGTACCCCACCAAGGGCTACGCGGACTACCTGGCCCACCAGATATCCAGCCCGGTCCGCTGGTACGAGTCGATGTCCTGGCTGCTGGCCCAGGGGCATCGGGACTTCCGCGAGATAGGTCCGGGCAACGTGCTCACCAAGCTGAGCGCCCAGATCCTCGAGAACCCGCTGCCCGTCGAGCCCGACACCGAACCGCGGAAGGTTCCCGCGGTCCGGGCCCGCCCACGCACCGAACTGGTCTTCATGTACGGCGGCCAGGGCACCCAGTACCACCAGATGGGCCGGGGACTGTACGACACCGACCCGGTGTTCCGCGACGCCATGGACCGCTGCGACGCGGCACACCGCGCGACGGGCGGCACCTCGCTCCTCGACGCCGTCCACGACGACTCGCGCAAGGGCCGCCCCCTCGACGACGTGCTCACCTCGCACGCCGCGCTCTACAGCATCGGCTACAGCCTCACCGAGATGCTCCGCGCCGAGGGCATCCGCCCCGACGCGGTGCTCGGACACAGCCTCGGCGAATACATCGCCGCGACCGTGGCGGGCGCTCTGTCCTTCGAGGACGGCCTGCGGCTCGTGACGCGCCAGGCCCGGCTGCTCCACGAACGGTGCCCGGACGGCGCCATGCTGTCCGTTCTGGACTCCCCGGACCTCTACCGGACCCGCCGCGACCTCTTCGGTGACATCGCCCTCGCGGCCGTCAACTACGACCGCAACTTCGTCGTCAGCGGCGCCGAAACCCGGCTCGCCGACCTCCAGCACGCCCTGGACGCCGAAGGCGTGATCACGGTCCGCCTGCCGGTGCGCCACGCCTTCCACTCCGCCCACCTCGACACGATCGGGACGGACTTCCTCTCCCTCGCCGGAGACATCGCGCCCGAAACCCCGCGACTCCCGATCCACTCCTCGATGCTCGCCGCCCGCCTGGGCACACCGCAGCGCTGGGACACCTACCTCTGGGACGTGATCCGCCGCCCCGTCCGGTTCGACGAACTGATGGCGTCCGAGTTCACCCAGCCCGAGCGCCACTTCTTCGTCGACCTCAGCGCCAGCGGCTCGTTCGCCAATTTCCTCAAGTACGGCTATGCGCCGGCATTCCGCGGCACGGCTGCGATCAACCAGTTCGGCAACAACACCGCGACGATCGGAAACCTGTACAACGCAATACGAACCCTGAGCTGACCCATTGAACAAGCTAGGCTGTGGTTCCTCTGGCGGATGGGGCATGGCATGTGGCGGCGGGGGACAGGCCTGGTGGTGCTCGGCGCGGCCCTGGTGGTCCTCACCGGCTGCGGTTCCCAGACCGCCGAGACCGACGAGGGGCCGGCAGGCGCGGCGACGGCCGCCGCTTGGACGCTCGCGGCTCCGATCCGCATCGACGGCGTCCGTGCCGCCGACGGCGGCCGGTCCCTGGTGGTCGGCGCCGAAGTGCCCGACGGCGCACGCGACTGCGTGCGCAAGCTGCGCGGTGAGCTGGAGACCGTCGAACACGGCACGTTGTACGTGAAGGTCACGTACGAGACCCGCTCCCTGGACCGGGACTCCGGCTGCACGGGGACGCGGCGGGTCTCGGCGACCGTGAAGCTGGACGAGCCCTTGGGCTCCCGCACGGTCATGGTGAACAGCATGGACGTGTACACCCCCGTCGGTGCCACGCCGCCGGCCCTGCGGGAGTGCGGTGAGAACGGCTGCGACCCCACGCCCCCGCGTTGCACCTCGTCCTCCTACCGGCAGGCGGTCAACGACACGGACATCCCCGAGCACACGAGCTGGGAGGAACGCGGCTGCGACGACACGTGGCTGGTGCTGGACCTGTCGACCCGGATGGGCCCGGCATGCGGTGACGCAGGCGACGGATGTTCCTCCTCCGCTGTCTCCCAGCGCTGGTTCTACCGAGCCGAGCCCTCGGGCTGGCGCCCGGCCGCCACGAACGGCGACGCGGGTTGTGCGGGCATCCACAAAGTCCTGCCGGAACTGCCCGAGCGCCTCTGCGCGTCACTACCACGGCTCGACCGCGGCTGATGTCGAAGGCAGCGGTGGCCGATCGTGGTCATGCGCCGTTCCTCGGAGGGGAGACGATTGACGGCGCTGCACGACTCGTCCGACCTACTACGGCAGCTGACCGCCTGACTCGCCCGGCTCCGGCGCGGCGCCCCGGGAACCCCGGGGCGCCGCGCTTTCTCGGTGTCGTCCGCCAGGACCGGGGTCAGCCTTGCCGGCGGAGGTCCAGCAGGTAGAAGACCTTGTCGTAGCGGTGTTCGCCGACGGCGACGAAGCCGGGCAGACGGCCGTATTCGGTGAAGCCCAGCGACCGGTAGAGGTGCAGGGCGTTGGTGTTGTCGCCGCGGGCGTCCAGAGTGAGCACCTCGATACCCGTCTCCTGGGCGTCGGCGATCAGGGCAGCAGTCAGTGCCCGGCCGACACCACGGCCATGGGCAGCAGCATCCACCGCTATCTTCTCGAGGTCGGCGTGTGGCCGATGAGTCGGTCGGGCGTAACGCAGCCAGTACCCCAAGCCGACCAGCCGACGATTGAGGTAGGCGGCACGCAGGGCCGCATCCCCGGCCCGCACTGCGGAGACGACGTGGCCGAGAAGTTCCTCCACCTCATCCCGCGAGGGCGGTTCGACCCAGCCCAGCGCGGCACCTCCACTGACCAGATCCGCCAGGATCCGGTGGGCCGACTCCGCAAACCGGGCCTTCAGCTCCGGATCGGAACCCAGCGCCTTGGCGTCGAGGACGGCGGGCTCAGAGGTGACACTGCTGGTCATGGCCGGCAGCATAGCCAGCACCGGGCCCGCCGGGCCCGCTACCCTGCTCCCAGGGCTGGAAGGCACAGTCCGCCTGCCGGCCGGCGCATGACATCCTGGCCCAGTGCTCCTGAACGATCCTGCCAGCAGTGTCGACCTGCGCCCAGTGCGCTATCAGTTCGCCACGGTCCTGGGCGACTCGTACGACGACAACTGGCTGGTCATCGATGGCACGGTGACGACTCCCGAGGGAAGCTGGTCCTTCACCGATCCGTGTTTGCTCACCGATGAGGCCCGCCAGGTGTCCGCGTGGCTGCGCGCGGTCGCCGCGGGGATCGTGGACGTCACCGAACCTGATGCCGAAGGTGAGCTGTCGCCGGACACGTGGTTCATCGAGCCGGTCGTGGCTTTCAGCCTCGCTGATCGAAGCGAGGACGGGACCGCGGTGATTCGGGTTCACCTGTCCTTGGAGGCGGCGCCCCCGTGGCAACAGGGTGACGACGGGGCCGACATCTACCAGTACGTCGTGGAGGTCAGGACGGACGCCGCCGCGCTGCTCCACGCGGCTGACCAGTGGGACCTCTCTCTGGTTGCCTTCCCGCCCCGGTGATCCCGCAGATTCATCTCAACCGGGGCGTCAGCAAGGCCCGCTGGGCCGGCGGCAGGCGCCACGGACAGCCGCCGGTCCGGCCCCGGGTGCAGGGCGGGACCGGCCGCTGACGACGTGCTACTGAGGCTCGTCGGCGCACAGTTGCTCGTCGATCAGGGTGTTGGTGACGTGCATGGTGTCGAGGTCGGGTGCGGAGCCGTCGCCTGTCGCCTCCACGACGACCACCTGTCGGCCGTCCTCGCTGAAACCGTTGCGGGTCATGTAGCCGGGGATGTCTCCGGCATGGCTGTAGTAGCTTCCGCCGCAGGTGAGGTCGACCTGCATCAGACCCAGCCCGTAACGCGCTCCGGGCCAGACGTCATCGAGTTCGCCGGCCCGTACCGTCGTCTTCATCGCGGCCAGCTCGGCGGGTTCGAGCAGCCTGCCCTTCATGAGCGCCGAGTAGAACCTGGTCAGGTCGGCCGCCGTGCTGATCATGCCGCCGGCCGCACCGGCGCCGCTCGGGTTGAAGGCGGTGACGTCGATCGACCGGCTGCCGCCGAAGGCGGAGTAGCCCCTCAGGTGCCGCCCCGGAATGCCGGGGTAGGTGACCGGCGCGTAGGTGTTGTGCAGGCCCAGTGGCCGGATGATGCGGTGGGTCACCTCACGCTGCCAACTGCGCCCCGTAGTCCTCTCGATGATCATCCCCGCGAGGGTGTAATTGGTGTTGGAGTATTCCCACTTGGCGCCGGGTTCGAAGTTCGGCGCGTGCCGCATGGCGATGGCGACGAGCTGGGAGTCCGTCCAGGTGTCGAAGCGCCCTGCCCGATACGCCGCCGCGTCGGTGAGAACGGGGAAGTCGGCGGTGTAGTTGAACAGGCCGCTGGTGTGGTTCAGCAGTTGTCGTACCGTGATCCTGCTGCCGTCGTTGCCGTTGCCCGACACCACTCCCGGCAGCAGGTCCTCGACGGTGTCGTCCAGTGAGAGGCGTCCCTCGCCGACCAGTTGGAGCACGACCGTGGACACGAAGGTCTTGGTGGCACTGGCGATGCGGAACTTGTCACCGGGGTGTACGGCGCGGCCCGTCCGCCTGTCGGCGACCCCGGCGGTGGCGTAACGGGAACCCTGCGGGCCGGTCGACCGGGCGAGCACGCCCACGGTTCCCGTCCGCTGGATCGCGTCCGCCTGCTGCTGTAATGAGTCCTTGGCAGGCTTCGTCGCGCCGGCCGCCGGCGTCATCAGGCCGAGGCCTGCGAGCGCGGTGACCAGGGTGGTGGTCATGACGCGGTGGCTGATCGGGCGTCGGGTTCGTGGCTTGGTCGCAGGTGCCATGGCCGTCCGGCTCCTTGGGAGTTGGGAGACGCACCGTCGATCGGTGCGTCCACCAACGTAGGAAGCGGGGCGGTGCCGCACGATGGGGCTGGCAGGTCTGTCAGGGGTGCAGCCTGCACCACCACACGCGGGTCACAGGGGCGCGAAGTCGCTCCCCAAGCAGGCGCCGTCGAGCAGGATCCGGCCCGTGACCCCGTTGGAGGAGCCAGGCCCTGAGGGACCCGGCTCCTCGGCGGCGGCTGACCGCCGCCCTCATGACCGGGTCAGGCTGCGGACTCTCCCAGAACCGGGTAGTCGATGTAACCCGCGTCACCACCCCCGTACAGGCCCTCGGGGTTCAGCGCGTTGAGCGCTGCGCCGGTGCGGAACCGGGCGGGCAGGTCGGGGTTGGCGAGGAATCCCCGGCCGAAGGCGATCAGGTCGGCACCCCGGCGCAGCCACTGCTCGGCGTTGCCCAGGCCGCCGTCCTCGGGCGCCTGGGGGAAGGTGTTGAGCGGGTTGACGACGAGCACACCCGGCCAGGCGGCGCGGATCTTGTCGTTGACCTCCTCCTCCGCGGCAGCCACCAGGTGCAGGTGAGCGAGACCCAGCGGCGCCAGGGCGGTCAGAAGCGCGGCGTACAGCTCCAACGTGTCGCCCTCGACGATGTCGTTGATCGGCTTGGCCGGGGAAATGCGCAGCCCTACTCGGTCGGCGCCGATCGCGGCGGCAACGGCCTCGACGACCTCGACGACGAAGCGGATGCGTCCCTGGACGGAACCGCCATAGGCGTCTGAGCGCTGGTTGGTGTTGGCAGCGAGGAACTGGTGGAGCAGGAACCCCATGGCCCCGTGCAGTTCGACGCCGTCGAATCCGGCCTCGATCGCGCGGCCGGCGGCGCGTGCGAACTCCGCTACGACCTCCTCGGCCTCGGAGGTGGTCAGGGCACGCGGCTCGACGTAGTCCTGCGGGCCCTCCGGCGTGAAGATCTGCCCGTCGGCACGGACGGCGGACGGGGCGACCGGCGTCAGACCGTGGACGCTGGGGTGGCCCACCCGTCCCGAGTGCTGGATCTGGCTGAAGATGCGCCCCCCGGCGTCGTGCACGGCGTCGGTCACCCTGCGCCATCCGGCCACCTGCGCGTCAGTGTGGATGCCCGGAGTCGCCGGGTGGCCCTGCCCCAGGAGCGACGGCTGGGTGCCCTCGGTCAGGATCAGGCCGGCCGACGCGCGCTGGGCGTAGTAGGTGGCCATGCTCGGCGTGGGGACACCTGCCCGGTCGGCACGGCTGCGGGTCATCGGCGCCATCACCATGCGGTTGGACAGATCCATCCGGCCGAGGCGGACGGGCTCGAACAGGGACATGCGGGCTTCTCCTTCGTACTGTGCAAACAGCGCACCGATGCCTGGTCGACCGCGCTGCACCAAAAAAGATTGGTCGACCAAGTTTCGGTACGGATTCTGCAACACAACGGAGCACCGAGTCATTCCGCGTCCGGCACTGGATTGGGAAGGGGATCGCGGCAGCACCTTCGCAGCGCCCGCAGACGTCGGCGTACCTGCTCGCTCACCTAGGGCAGGATGGAGCCAGCCCGTACAGCACGGTCCCCGAGAAAGCGATTGATGTGACAAGCGCCGACCAGTCTCCCCGCCGACAGCAGACACAGATCGGAGCCGTGGGGGTGCCGCCCTCCGGTGCGGCCTGGGGCAGGGTGAGCCACGCTCTCTTCCGCGCCGGCCGCCTGCACCGCGTAGCGGCGGGAGCGCTGCTGCGTCGAGTCGGCCTCTACCCGGGGCAAGAGCTGCTGCTGATGCTGCTGTGGGACGAGGACAACCGCGCGCAGGCGGATCTCATCCGTGCGCTCGAGGTCGATGCCTCCACCGTCACCAAGATGCTCCAGCGCTTGGAGCAAGCCGGATTCGTCACCCGCTGCCCTTCCCCGACCGATCGGCGGGCAGTGGTCGTGTCCCTCACGGACTCCGGGCGCGCGCTGCGGGAGCAGGTCGCGGAACTCTGGCACGAGCTCGAGGAAGCCGTCACCGCCCTGCTCGATGAGGACGAGGCGGAAGTGGTGACGGCTCTGCTGGACCGGATGGAGGAAGGGCTCCAGCAGCGCCTGTCCGGCATGCGGGGCACCGCATAGCGTCGCCCCGCACGGCGGACAGCGGGCCGGCCGCGGACTTTTCGCGGTGGACCCGGGGGAGTGGGCGGCCCGTGAATCCTGCCGGCCCGAAGCCCTTGTTCTGGAAGAACTCGGACATGCGGCGCCACCGTCGTGGTGGGCACGAACCCGAGGACGGCTATGCGGGGCGCTCGCTGACGGCCGCATCCGCCTGGTTGGCGCCTGCCGCCGGTGCGGAGCGCATGCTGGCCACGGCGTCGGCATCCCGGACGCGCAGGGCGATCAGCAGGCCGAGCACCGCAACCGCGGTGGTGACGAGGAAGACGTCGTGGTAGGCGGCGAACAACGCTTCCTGCCGGACGGAGCCCTCGGCGCCCGGTCCCAGGGCACCGACCCTGGAGTCGGTACGCGAGGTGAGCAGGGTGGCGACCACCGCGACGCCGACGGCAGCGGCGACCTGCCGGGTGGTGGAGAGCACCGACGAGGCCCGCGCGATCGCCGGCGGGGCGATCGTGGCGAAGGTGGCGGCTTGCAGCGAGACGACCGTGAGCGCCATACCCGCGCCCATGGCGAAGAGCGGCAGCCGGACCGCCCACAGGCTGGTGCCGGGTCCCACCAGGAGCAGCGCCGCTTGGGAGATGGCGATGAGGGCGAATCCGCTCAGCAGCATGCGGCGAGGTCCAACCCTGGGATACAGACGGCCCGCCAGCGGCAGTAGCGCCACCATACCCAGCGCCTGGAACATCGTGACCAGGCCGGAGCCGGTCGCGTCGACGCCCATGTGGTACTGCAGAAGCAGCGGCACCACGAACAGTGCGCCCATCAGCGCTCCCGAAGCCGGGAGCATCAGCATGTTGCCGGTCCGGAAGAGCCGGTCCTTCAGCAACCGCAGGTCGATCATCGGCTCCGCGCGGGACAGTTCGATCGCCGTGAACGCGGCCGCCAGCGCCAGGCCGACGCCCAGCGGTACCAGCACCGCGGCCTCACCCCACCCTTCTCGCGCGCCGCCGTCGAGACCGAAGAGCAGCAGTGCGAGCGCGGCGCCACCGGACAGGAACCCCGCCACATCGAACCGGCCGGGGTGGTCGGCGCGTTCCTCGCGCAGGGCCACCGCGGCGAAGACGAGACCGAGCACACCGATCGGCACCTTGAGGAAGAAGATCCACCGCCAGCTGACGTTGTCGACCATCCAGCCGCCGAGCACCGGACCGAAGGCCGGCGCGATGGTCGTGGGAATGGACAGCACCGCCGACGCCTTGGCCCTCTCGTCCGGTGGAAAGGCGCGGAACAGCATGGCGGTTCCCACGGGGGTGAGCAGCCCACCGCCGACGCCCTGCACGACCCGTGCGGTGATCAGCTCGCCGAGCGAGCCGGCCGCACCGCCCCACGCCGAGGCGGCGGTGAAGACCGCGAGCGCGAACAGGAACGTGCGCTTGGAGCCGAACCGGTCGGAGACCCACCCGGAGACGGGGATGAACACCGCCATGCTGACCATGTAGCCCGTGAGCAGCCACTGCAGAGTCTCGGTCTCGGCGTCGAAGTGCCGGCCGAGCGCGGGCAGTGCGGTGTTCAGCACGGTCATGTCCAGGATCTCCATGAACAGACCGAACACAAAGGCGGTGGCGACCAGCCACTTGTAAGGCGGCTTTCTCAGCATGGTGCGACTCCAGTTGGGCAGCCGATCGGGTTCCGGCTACCGGCCGGCCCGGAACGCCCGGGTGGATTGACGTGATCGCCGCACGACGTGCCGCCCGGCGCGGCAAACGGCTCCGGGCGAGCGGCGTCGGCGTCGGTCAGAGGCTCGCCGCCCGCAGGGCCAGCGTGCTCAGAGTGAGCAGGAGGACGATCACCGCGCCGGACATCTCCTGGGCGGAATCGCCGGCCCGGACGTGGTAGACGACGGCGCCGACCATCATGACCGTCAGGCCGAGGGCTGCGGCGACTCCCAGGGGCCCGAACCACAGACCGACCAGGACTCCCGCGGCGCCGAGGATCTGAGCTGCGCCGATGAGACGCATCAGTCCCGGACCCACGCCGAGGTGAGCGAGCTGGTCGGTCATCTTCTTCGACCCGGAGAGCTTGGCCGAGCCTGCACCGCAGAAGACCAGGGCCAACAGTGAGGAGAACACGACGGCGGCGATGAACATGACGGATCGGCCTTTCGAGGAAGAACACGGGGAGGTCGGGCTGGGGTGGCGGCGAACAGAGGCGTGGTGGATCCCTGTCGCCTGAGTTCAGCGGCCCGGGCCGGGGTGGAGTGGTTGACGGACCGCGGAAGGGTCCTTGGGACAGCCACTGCGACCGCGGGCCTGGCAGCTGGACCTCCCCGAGAATACTTGGCTAGCCAATTAATAGCAAAGTGTGCCCTGCGTCTCCTCGCGGTTCGGTTCCGGAAGGCCGGGTAGTCGGAAGCGGCCTGCGGTGAGCCGTGGGCCCGAGCCGGAGACGCGGGGACCGTCACGGAGCCCGTGGGAACAGGCAGGCGTACCGGTCGCCGGGTGCCACGACGTGAGTACGGAGGGCAGCTCCATGTCCGCCATGCAGTTCGGGATATTCACCGTCGGTGACGTCACCCGCGACCCCACCACGGGGCGTACGCCCTCCGAGGCGGAACGCATCCAGGACACGGTCGCCATCGCCAGGAAGGTGGAGGAGGTCGGCCTGGACGTCTTCGCGACCGGCGAGCACCACAACCCGCCGTTCGTACCCTCCTCACCCACGACGCTGCTCGGCCACATCGCCGCGTTGACCGAACGCGTCATTCTGTCGACCTCGACCACGCTGATCACGACGAACGATCCAGTCAAGATCGCCGAAGACTTCAGCGTGCTCCAGCATCTGTCCGCCGGACGGACCGACGTGATGCTCGGGCGGGGGAACACAGGACCGGTGTATCCGTGGTTCGGACAGGACATCCGCCAGGCCATCCCCCTCAGCGTCGAGCACTACGGTCTGCTGCGCCGGCTGTGGCGCGAAGAGGTGGTGGACTGGGAGGGCAAGCTGCGCAGCCCGTTGCAGGGCTTCACCCTCGCTCCCCGGCCGCTGGACGGCGTACCTCCCTTCGTGTGGCACGCCTCCATCCGCACCCCCGAGGTCGCGGAGCTGGCGGCCCACCACGGGGACGGGTTCTTCGCCAATCACATCTTCTGGCCCTCGTCGCACACGCAGAGAATGGTCGAGCTGTACCGCCGGCGATTCGCGCACTACGGCCACGGCACCCCCGCCGAGGCCATCGTCGGACTGGGCGGACAGGTCTTCATGCGCCGCAACAGCCAGGACGCCGTCGACGAGTTCCGCCCCTACTTCGACAACGCCCCCGTCTACGGTCACGGCCCGTCGCTGGAGGACTTCACCGCCCTGACACCCCTGACGGTGGGGTCGCCCGCACAGGTCATCGACAAGACGCTGGGCTTCCGCGACTACGCCGGCGACTACCAGCGCCAGCTCTTCCTCATGGACCACGCCGGGCTGCCCCTCAAGACGGTGCTGGAGCAACTGGACCTCCTCGGCGAAGAGGTGGTGCCGGTGCTGCGCAAGGAGTTCGCCATCGGCAGGCCCGCCGAAGTGCCGGCGGCTCCGACCCACCAGTCGCTGCTGCGGGCACGTGCCGCGAACGAGGCGGCGACGCCGGAACCCACGACCACCGAAGGACTGACGGAGCAATGACCGAACTGGCAGTCATCAGCGGCGGACTGCGCGAGCCGTCCTCGACACGTCTCCTCGCCGAACGCCTCGAGGCCGCGGTACGCGGTGAACTCGGCACCTTGGACATCACGGCCGCGTCGTCGTTCGTGGAACTGCGCCCACTGGGCCACCCGATCATCGACGCGATGATCACCGGTTTCGCCACCACGGCACTGGAGGAGGCGTTCGAGACGGTTGCCGAGGCAGACGGCGTCATCGCCGTGACGCCGGCCTTCAACGCCTCCTTCAGCGGACTGTTCAAGTCGTTCTTCGACGTACTGCCGGAGGAGACACTGTCCGACATGCCCGTGCTCATCGGTGCCACCGGAGGAACCGAGCGGCACTCGCTCGTACTCGAGCACGCGCTGCGGCCGATGTTCTCCTACCTGCACGCGATCGTCTCGCCCAGAGGCGTCTACGCCGCCACCGAGGACTTCGGCAGCCCCGCCCAGGAGGGCTCCGCCCTGGGCCGGCGCATCACCGCGGCGGCAGCCGACTACGCGCGCCTGGTCCAGGGATGCGGGTCCCACCAGAGGCGTGACGCCTTCACCGAAGAGCTGGCCTCCATGGAGCAGCTCCTGGGCGGCTCGGACGGCGACTCACACCGGTAGCGGGACGTCCATTCGCACCCGCGGACGGGACGGTGCTCAGAGCGTGAACTCCGCACCGTCCGGGAGCACTTCGACGCCGTGGGCGGAAACATGGGCCCAGGCCTGGGAAGAGGGGTCGGCCAGGGGGTTGGTGTTGTTGAGGTGGGTGTAGACGCGACGGACGGCCGGATGAGCCGCGAGGCGGCGCAGAGAGCCGTCCGCCCCGTCGACCGGCAGGTGCCCCATGGCCGGCTGCTCGCGGCCCGGCCGCGCGCCGAGCCCCGAGCCCATCTCGTCGGCGGTGTAGAAGGTGCCGTCCACCAGGGCGCAGTCGGCTCCTGAGAGCAGGCGGTCCAGCATGGGGGGCCAGACGGCGAGACAGGGAGCGTAGACGAGCGTGCTCCCCGAGGCGGTGTCCTCGATCCGGTACGCCGTCACCCAGCGGTTGTCGGACGAAGCGGTGCCGACGTACCTCGGCGGCTTCGGGCCCACCGGGTGACCGGTCACTTTCAGACCGCCGGCCAGCGCGGTGCCGTCGGCGTCCGGAGCGTCCCGCCATTCCCAACGGGCGTACCGGTCGCTCATGCCCCGGAGGGGCAGGTCGTCGGTCAAGGCACCCATGACGGGTGGACTGGCGTGGACGGTCAGCCCGGTGTGGCCGCGCAGGAGGGCGAGGCCGAGGACGTGATCGGCTTCGGCGTCGGTGAGCAGGACACCGCGCACCGGGGTGTCGCGGGGGCCCGGGCCGGCGGCGAGGCGGGGAGAGGCCAGCAGTTGCGTACGCAGATCGGGAGAGGCGTTGAGCAGCCACCAGTTCCTGTCGTCCCCGGTCACGGCCACGCAGTCCTGGGTACGGCAGGGCAGTCGGCCGGCGCGGGCGGCCGCGCACCGGGCGCAGGCGCAGTTCCACTGGGGCAGGCCACCGCCCGCGGCCGTGCCGAGCAGGATGACTCTCACGGGGCCGTCCGGTCGCGCATGACGAGGAGAGGCTGCGATTCGGCTTCCTGAGCGGCGTCTTCCGTGAGGAGGGCGTCCACCAGCCCCCGGTGCGGTGACAGGGTGCAGACCGGATCGGTCGCCGTCGCGTCCCCGGTGAGCTGGAACGCCTGACAGCGGCAGCCGCCGAAGTCGGTGTGCCGCTGCGGGCAGGTGCGGCACGGGTCGGCCATCCAACTGGTGCCGCGGAACGCGTTGAACGCGCGGGAGTGGTACCAGATCCGGGCCAACGGGCGTCGCAGCACGTTCTCGACGGGCAGCGTCGTGATCACGCCAGCGGCAGGACAGGGCAGGACGTCACCGGTGGGGGTGATGGTCAGTTGCCGGCTGCCCCAGCCGTGCATGCAGGGCTTGGGCCGGTCGGCGTAGTAGTCGGCCACGACGTACACCAGTTCCGGCCCGCGGCCGGCGTATCGGGTACGGGCTTCTTCGACGGCCTGCCGGGCCACCGCCAGCTGGCGTGGTGTCGGCAGGAGGGCGCCGCGGTTGCGCAGTGCCCATCCGTAGTACTGGGTGTTGGCCAGCTCGATCCGGTCGGCGCCCAGGTCCGTGGCCAACTCGATGATCTCGCCGGTGTGCTCGATGTTCGCCCGGTGCAGGACCACGTTGACGGTGAGCGGCAGTCCCGCGGCGAGTACCGCCTGCGCGGCTCGACGCTTCGCGGCGTGCACCCGGGCACCGGCGATCCGGTCGGCGCGCGCGGGATCGGCGTCCTGCAAGGACAACTGCACGTGGTCGACTCCGCAGTCCGCGAGTTCCCGAGCCCGGTCGCCGGTGAGCCCGACTCCGCTCGTCACCAGGTTGACGTACGCGCCGAGGCCGTGGGCGTGGCCGGCCAGCTCGGGCAGATCACGCCGGGCCAGCGGCTCGCCCCCGGAGAAGTGCATCTGCACGACCCCCAGCTCGTGGGCTTGGCTCAGCGCGTCCCGCCACTGATCCGTGGTCATCTCCGCTGAACCGGCGGCCAGTTCCAGCGGATTGGAACAGTAGGGGCAGTGAAGGGGGCAGCGGTGGGTCAGCTCGGCCAGCAGGCCCAACGGCGCCTCAGTCATCGGAACGCGCCCCCTCGCGGTCATCGTGGTCGAGGCCCTGTCGATCGCCGAGGCTCACCACGCGCCGCTCGGCGAGATCGGCCAGCAGTCCGGTGACGTCCTCGGCACGCACTCCTTCGTACCGCCCACGCAGAAGACCGGTGATCTGTGCGACGGTCCGCTTGCCGTCGCACAGTTCGAGCACTGCGGCCGCCGTCTCGTTCAGCACCAGGACACCCTCGGGCAGCAGCACCATGTCCGCGTCCCGGACGTGATCACGAGTGAGCCGTACGCCCGGCCGCAGCCGGGGCGATCCGATGTCCAGCGGTCGGGTCACTGCCGTGTCACTCCCCTCGGGCCGGTGCCGCCGCAGTAGTAGTCCACGGTGTCGAGCACCGCCCACAGCACATCGCACTTGAACGCGAGGGCACTCACGCACGCCTCCTGCTCGGCACGCGTCCGGGCGCTTCGTACGACCAGGTCCAGCAGCGCCTCTCCCTCCGCCGCCACGACCTCGATGCGGGCGGTGAAGTACGCGAGTCCGTCCTCCGCGACCCACGGATAGTGCTCCCGCATCCGGTGCAGCCGGTGGGTGAGCAGCCCCGGGGAGAACAGCTCCGTCAGACCCGAGGCCATCGCCTCCAACCAGGGGCGACGCAGGGCGAAGCCGACATAGGCGTCTACGGCGAACCTGACCCCCGGCAGCACCAGTCGTTCCGAGAGGACCTCGTCCCGTTCGAGACCGACCGCCTCCGCCAGCCGCAGCCATTTCTCGGCACCGCCGGAGCGGGCATCGGTGCCATCGTGGTAGACGATTCTCGCCAGCCACTGCCGCCGCACCTCGGGCAGGGGGCAGTTGGCGATGATCGCCGCGTCCTTCTGCGGCAGGCACCGCTGGTAGTACCAGCGGTTGGCCGCCCACAGGCGGAGCTCCTCGTCACTCAGCGATCCGTCGTGCAGCCGCTGATGGAACGGGTGCCGGTCCCAGTAGCGGGACTCCAGCGCACGCAGCGCGCCCGCGAACTCGGCTTCGCTCCAGGGTTCTGCCGTTTCACGGGCCAGGGTCACTGCCATCGATACGATGCCATCCCTTCAGTGCGCCGTTCCCGCCCGGTCGGCGGTCGGATCAAGCAGCCTGGGCCAGCCGGATCCGGCCACCGGTGCGGGCTCCGTCGCCGTCAGGCACGACCGGCGTAGGCGGTCACCTCCAGGGGTGTGTCGAACGCCTGGTACTCAGGACGGATCCACGTCCTTGCCACGGGACGAGCCGGGCTCTGGCGGCGCACGGGGCGCTGCACACGGACACGAGGCTTCATGGTGGAACGCATGGGCACTCTCCTTCCTGGGCGGGAGGGGGCGCGTACCGGGCCGACACGGGCTCGGCCGTGGAAGACCTCGCCCGGAGACATGCCATCGGGGTGTCGTCGAGGAGTCCGGTCCCGGTTCGGCACGCCCTAGTGAGCAGGCTATGCCCGACACATCCGCCCCGCATATCGAGTAGCGGGCGGAGCCGTGCCGGCGCCTGCACGTGCTGGCCCCCGGCGCCATCGACAACGGCGAGTCCACCGTGGACGAGCAGCCCGCCCGACTCCTTCGGACGAGTGGGCCACGGCCCACCACCGAAGCAGTCCCGACCTTCTCTTTGCAACCCCCGATCCTGATGAGCCCCGCGATGCCCGCTCCTTCCCGTCCCGGCCCGCCGGACCAGGACCGGCGGGCATCCCGAGAAGTGGCCCCGGCCCCGAATCGCCTGCTGCGTGCGGAAGTTGTCCTCATCGCGGGTCGGCCCGTCGCCGAAGTCGTACGCGCCGGATGTGTCCAGGCATGCCCCGCCCGGAGCCCCTGCCGCGTCCAGCGTGCTCGACGTGGATGACCTGGGGGATCCTGGAAGCGGTGAGGATGCCAAGGAGAAAGGTCCGGAAGGGACAGATGATCGATCATGACTGGACCGGCGACCGGCGACAGTCCCGAACCCGGGGATCCCTTCATCGACAGTGACGCCGTGGCCGTGATGGCTCCGGACGGGGCACTGTCCGCCTGGAGTCCCGGTGCGCAGCGCCTGCTGGGGTTCTCCGCCGCCGAGGCCGTGGGCCGGCCGGCGGCGGAACTGCTCGCATCCCCCCTGTCCAGCGCTGCCCGGGAGAGGCTGGCCGGGCAGCAGGGCTGGACCGGGCCGGTGGTGCTCCGCGACCGCGACGGCGCGCTGGTGGAATGCCGGCTGCGGACGCGTCCATTGACCACCGCGGACGGGCACACCGGCTGCTTCCTGGAGGCTGCCCGGCAGGTACCCGCCTCACCGCCCGGCGATCCGGCTCCCTTTCCGGAACTCGCTTCACCGCAGCAAGGGGAGGAAGAGGGCCACGACGAGGACCTGCTCCTGCGCTGGGCCTTCTACCAGTCCCCGTTCGCCCTGGCCATCCACGACACCAACGGCCGGTTCCTGCGGCTCAACCCCGCGATGGGGCGGCAGTGGGGAGCAACGGAGTCCGAACTCCGGGGACACCGGATCGCCGAGAACCCGCCGCTCCCGCAGTTCGAGGTGTCGGGGCAGACCGTCGAGCGAGTGCTGGCCACGGGCGTCCCGGAGCACTTCGAGCACCATGTGCGCGTACCGGGGGAGCAGTACCCGCATGCCTGGATCGTGCACGTACTCCCTCTCAAGGACCGGACCGGGGCCGTGCACGGTGTCCAGGCCGCCGCACTCGACTTCTCGGAGCAGGCCGCGGCCCGCGAGCGGCTGGCCCTGCTCAACGAGGCGAGCAGACGGATCGGCAGCACCCTGGACGTCGCCCGCACCGCCCAGGAGATGGCCGACGTGGCGGTGCCCGGCTGCGCGGACTTCATCTCGGTCGAACTCCTCGACGCCGTGCTGCACGGCGACGAGCCCACGCCGATTCCCGTAGACGGCCCGATGGAACTGCGGCGTACGGCTGTCCGCTCCGTAGCGCCGGGCGCGGTGGCGGTGGGCGGTCCGGCCCACTCCCCGAAGTTCTCGCCGCTCGAGCGCTGCCTTGCCACCGGCCGTGGCAGCGTGCACGGAGTCACCGATCCCGAGGTCGTCCACTGGCTGGACCAGGACCCCGACAACGCCGCCTGGGTGCGGCGCCACCGCCCTCATTCGCTGCTCGCGGTGCCACTGCGGGCCCGCGGGGTGAACCTCGGTGCCGCCCTGTTCACCCGAATGGACCCGTCCATGCCGGCGTACACGGAGGACGACCTGCGCGTCGCGGAGGAACTGGCGGCACGTGCGGCGGTCTGTATCGACAACGCCCGCCGCTATACACGCGAGCGCACCACCACCCTGGCCCTCCAGCACAGCCTGCTGCCGCAAGGGACCCCCGAGCAGGCCGCCGTGGACGTCGCCGGGCGCTATCTGCCGGCGGGGTCGCCGGCAGGGGTCGGCGGCGACTGGTTCGACGTGATCCCGCTGTCCGGCGCCCGTGTCGCCCTCGTCGTCGGTGACGTGGTCGGTCGTGGGCTGCACGCCTCCGCCGCCATGGGCCGGCTGCGTACGGCCGTACGCACGCTCGCCGACGTCGATCTGGCTCCCGACGAGCTCCTGGCGCACCTGGACGACCTGGTCATCCGCCTCAGCGCGGGTCTGGAGACCGGGGCCGACCCGCCGACCGCCGACCTCGGAGCCACCTGCCTGTACACGGTCTACGACCCCGTCTCCCGAATGTGGGTGCTCGCCAGCGCCGGGCACCCCTGGCCCGCCCTGGTGACCCCGGGCGGGACGGCGGAATTCGTCGAACTGCCCACCGGTCCTCCCCTGGGCCTCGGCGGGCATCCCTTCGAGTCCGTCGAGATCCGACTCCCCGAGGGCAGCCTCCTCGCGCTCTACACCGACGGCCTGATCGAGGGCCGCAGCCGTGACATCGACGCCGGCCTGCGGGCCCTGAGTACAGCCCTCGACGCAGCCGTTCCTTCGCTCGAGACCACCTGTGACAACGTCCTCAAGACATTGCTCGACGAGCGGCGGCCCGCTGACGACGTCGCGCTGGTCGTCGCCCGCACGCGCGCCCTGGACAGCCGGGCCGTCGCCCAATGGGACCTGCCCGCCGATCCGGCTGTCGTCGCCGAGGCCCGAGCCCTGGCAACCGCCCAACTCCATGCCTGGCAACTGGACGAGGCGGCCTTCGTCGCCGAACTCGTCATCAGCGAACTGGTGACCAACGCCATCCGTTACGCCGCGCCGCCCATCCAACTGCGGCTGATCGTGGACAGAGCGCTGATCTGCGAGGTGTCCGACGCCAGCAGCACCGCCCCGCATCTGCGCCGGGCGCGGACCTTCGACGAGGGCGGACGCGGCCTGATGCTGGTCGCCCAGCTCACCGAACGCTGGGGCACCCGCTACACCGGCACCGGCAAGATCATCTGGGCGGAGATGCCCCTTCCAGCGGGAGGGGGGACCGATGCGCAGCCACGAACGTGACGGGCCGGACCGAAGAGTTCAGCGTTGGTCGAGGTCGTTGGCGAACTGCAACCCCGCTGTGCCACCGGTCTCGATGAACAACTTCATGAACCGATCGACGGTCTCCTTGCGGGACCAGTCGCGTTGCAGCTCACACAGGAGCTGAGGCCACGTGATCAGTCGTGCGCCTGCCTGTTCGACACGGCGAAGTGCGGCCTCGTGCGCCACGAGGGAGGTGCCGCCCACGGCGTCCACCACGGGGTACACCTCGTAGCCTTCGCGCAGGGCGTCGAGAGTGGGAAACGTCAGACAGGCCTCCGTCCACAGTGCTGCGACGATCAGTTTCCGGCGGTTCGTGTCCCTGACCGCGTCGACGAATTCACGGTCCTCCCATGCGTTGATCGAGGTCCGGTCGTAGGTCGGCAGTCCGTCGAGCACCTGCCTGAGCTGCGGTATCGGAGGCTTGTTGAGTCCCGTTTCGACATTCACAGTCGAGTGGACGATCGGCAGTCCATAGGCCCGTCCGATCTTCGCCAGACCGACGACATTGTTGACCAGCAACTGCCGGTCCATGGAGGCGATCGAGCTCACTTGGACCGGCTGATAGTCGATGACGACGAGCGCGGCGTTCTTCGGCGTCAACAGGTCATCGGTCTCCTGGTCGCGGATCGGTTCGCTGGTCACCTTGTACTCCCTGAGGTGCTGGCCGATCACAGGCCACACGTCGATCAGCAAAACCTGCATTGCTGAGCAAGTGATCGGCGAAAGGCTCATTCCTTGCGGCGGCACCAATCGGCCTTCCACGCCCGCAGATCCCACGGTGTGCCGAACAGCAGGTGGTGCAGGAGGACCCGCGCCGAGGCGCAGTGCGGTCCTCGGGCTGGCGGCAGCATTCGATTGTGCTGGACGATTCGATTCGACCACCCGGCACCATGTCCCGCAACGCGAGCTACGAGGCGGTTACCCGGCGGCGATCTCGTCGCAGCCGGCAGAGGGCCGGCGCTCCGCCAGGGGCTCCGGCCGGAGGCGGCCCGGGTGACGGCCCCCCGGTATCACCGGAGGGGGCAAGTCCCACTCACGGTCGGTGATTTCATGACGCCGTATCACCCCACCGTGATCCACCGCTCAATGCCCCTTGAGAACGGACCCCAGGAGCGCAGGAAGCCCCGTCGGGGCAGGGTGACCCAATGGGTCCCTTGCCCCGACGGAGCTCGGTCGGCCGGGCGGCGGGTTACCGGCGCCCGGCAGAGGCCGGTGCCGCGTGCGACACTCCCCGGCTCAGCCGAAGTTCACGTCGCTGCACCACATGTAGGCCTGGTCGAGGTGCGAGGCCTGCCAGATCACGAACACGATGTGGTGTCCGGTGTAGCCGGAGGTCTGGACGGGGAACGTGATGTTCTGCGCCGGGGCGAAGCGGCCGGTCTGCGTGATGAAGTCGAGGTTGCCCCAGCCCAGGGTCTGGGTCTTGGGGTCGAAACCCTGCTTGCTCACGTAGACCTTGAAGTAGTCGGCACCGTGGGACGCCTGGTCGTACAGCTGGACCGAGAAGTTGTTGCCGACGGTGGTGGTCTTCCACGCCCCGGGCTTGTTCAGGCTGGCGTTCCTCGACAGGTTGTTGCTGCAGAGCGTCCCGTCGGGGGTCTTCGCCTGGAACTGGCCACCGAGGCCGTCGCGGAGCGCGCTCATCCAGTTCCACATGGTGTCGGCGTTGGCCTGGAAGGCCTGCCAACACATGGGGTCCTGGGTCTGCATGGCCGGGTTCGTGTGGTTGCTGCCCCACGTCTTCCAGCACTGGTACGCACGGGTGGCGGGGCCGACGACGGTGCCGTGAGCCTGGGCGGGGGTCGACCAGGTCAGTGCACCGACAACCACGGCGAACAGCATGACGACGGCCTGGAGAGGCCGGCGGAGGAACGTCCGCGAACGCCCGGTTAATGGACTCGTTTTGCGCATGTGGGGGGAACTCCTTCCAGTTGCAGGGCTGTCATGGGAGCGCTCCCAACGGTACGGCTGCTGAGTGAAATGTCAATGAAACAAACAAAGTTGATTACAGGGGCGGGCGGCGAGCAGGGAATCTGCCGTGAGCCGGGAGTCAGGGCGAGATCCCAGGTCCCGATGGTGCGCCTCCGCACACCCGAGTGGGCCTCGCCGGGCAAGTTGCCTGGTAGGGGCTGTGGCTGTCTGGCGTATCGGGCGGGGAACGCTGCCGATGGCACACAGCGGGAACGTGCGTACTCCTCGGATCTGAACCGACGGCACTGGCGCATGGATGTCGTGGCGAGGACAGGGCTGCCCCGCGGTGAGCGGGCGGCGTGGGCTGCGGCTCGGCCGTCGCCGGTTCCCCACCGATGATGGTTCCCCGTCGCGCCCTCCGCCCCCACCGACGTAGCGGCACCAGCTCGACGATCCGTCGGTGGTCCACCGCGAGCAACTCCACGGTCGCCGCTTCGTGCCAGTGCGGCACGGCTGCGCCCCCCTCGCGCCACGGGCCTCCTTGACCACCGCCGATGCCGCCCCGCGCACCCGCAGCGGGGCACTCCCCGCCTGAGGGTGAAGGCCCTCCACCCGCACCCCGGGCAGCTGCCCTTCCGCTCATCCGGCAACCAACGCCCCCACACTGAGCTGGAATTGAGCTGACAAGCCCGGTCACTGCGACACCGGTGAACATGCCTGGCCAAAGAGCCCATCCATCCCATCCGGAGGGACGTCGGCCTCCCATGACGCTGCGTCAATTCGCGGTCTTGCAGATCCGGACCAGCAGGGAATACTGCGTTCACGACCGGGCCCCGTCCGATCCCCGGCAGCACCACGCCCAGCAGGTCGGCCCACCGTCACTCCACCCGAGATGAGGTCTCATGAACCGAAATCGAGCCACCGTCAGCGCGGTCGCCGTGACCCTGTTCACCGCCGGTCTCGCCGTCGGCCCGGCAGCCGCCGCCAATGCCACCGAGGCGAAGGCCCGCGTCGGAGCCGACTGGGCAACTCAGTCGATCGTCTTAACCGCCGCCGCAGGGCAGACCAACAACCTCAACATATTCTCGATGTACACCAGCGACGGGATCCGGCGGATCGGCTTCAGCGACGTGGTCCCGCTCGAACCGGGCGACCACTGTGCGTACTCCAGAGCCGAGGACACCACCTCCGTCGTCTGCGAACTGCCCACCGACAGCCCCCGCCCCGACAGGATCGACGTCTTCCTCGGTGACGGCAACGACACGATCGCCGCCTTCGCCCCCGGGATCGGCACCGTCAGCGGCGGCCCCGGCGACGACGAACTGCACGCCCACACCGCACGCACGGTGCTGGGCGACGCGGGGAACGACATGGTCATGGGACCCGCCGCCCTGCACGGCGGCGACGGCATGGACCACCTGATGGGTGACAGCGGCAACCAGCAGATCTGGGGCGGCCGGGGCGATGACATGATCGAGGGTTACGGCGGTGACGACACCGTGCACGCCGGTCCCGGCGACGACCACGCCATGGGCGGGGACGGCCGCGACATCATTCTCGGCGGCCCCGGCAACGACACACTGGACGGCGAAGGCGGCGACGACCTCGTCTGCGGTGGCACCGGGAAGGACACCCTCGAAGGCGGACCCGGCCGCAACATCGTCCTCCCGTAAGTGCGCCTCCCTGCCCGAAGGCCCTGACCCGCGGCGCGAACAGCGTCGCGGGCGCCGAGCCACCGCCGTCGGCGACGAGCCACCCGAGCCGCGTCAACCGCGAACGCCGCGAGGTGACCCGGCGGAACCGGACCGTCGAACCTGTCGGTCGGCGCGGGCGCGAGTCTCCAGGCTGCTCGGCCTCACGGCCGAGCAGCCTGCGCGGCATCCGTATGCTCCGGTCATGAGATTCTTCCGGTCGCGCGGCCGAAGCGACGCCGAACGCATGACGGGAACGCCCGTCGCTGAGGCCAAAGCCCTGTACGAAGCCGGGCGTTACGCCGAGGCGGAGGCCGAAGCCCGCGCCGTGGCCCGCTCGCGGCCACGCGACGACGAATACGCGGCCGTGGCGCTGAACATCGCCGCGATCGCGACGGGCGCCCAAGGTCGCCACGCCGAGGCACTCGCCGCCTACGACGAAGCGCTGGCCGCCTTCAGGCGGGTATTCGGTGCCGATCACTGGCTGACCCTGAAGCTGCGCTCGGACCGCGCCCAGCAGATGGTCTTGTCCGGTCAGCACGCCGAGTGCGAGGCAGAATGTGCGGCCGTCGCCGAGGCAGCGGGCCGCGGTACCGGCCCGGAAATGGCACGCTTGGCCGCGGCCGCACGCAATGGCCTGGTCTTCGCGCTCAATGCGCAGGGGCGCCACCAGGAGGCCGAGGCACTCGCCCGCGAGGCCCTGGCCGCCCATCGCGCACGTGACCGGGCGTCCCTCGTCCTGCGACTCGGCCTGGCTCGCAGCCTCAACGGCCAAGCCCGCCACGAAGACGCCCTGACCGAGGCGCAGAGCGCCGAAAAGCTGTACCGCGCTTTGCCCGAATACCAGCGCCATCCAGATAAAGGCGCCGTCGAACTGGCCTTCGCCACTGCCCTGTTGGGGCTGCGCCGCGCTCCCGAGGCCCGTCGCCGGGCTGCGGCCGCTCACGATGCCTGCCTGGCCTCCTTCGGCCCGGACCACCGCCGCACCGTCGAAGCCCGAACGCTGCTCGAGCGCATCGACGGCACTCGACCGTAACCGGCACTTCCCGTCACCGCCGGCTCGTTCCGCCGCTCGTGCTCGAACCGGAAGGGTGCCGGCCAGGAGCCCTTCTGTGGGCGGGGTCAGGCTGCGGAGCTGTGATCGGCTTCAGGCTGCGGGAAGGCGACGCTGACGCGTGTTCCATGGTCCGGCCGACTGTCGAGATCGATGCGGGCGTGGTGGTGTTCGGCGATGGCGGCGGCGATGGCCAGGCCGAGGCCGGTGCCACCGTGAGCGCGGCTGCGGCCTCGGTCGGCGCGGTAGAAGCGATCGAAGACAAGGCCGACGGCGTGGTCGGGGATGCCGGGTCCCTTGTCCTGGACGGTGAGGACGATCTGGCTCTCGCGGGTGCGGAGTACTACGGTGCAGGGTGCGGTGGGAGGGGTGTGCATGCGGACGTTGCTCAGGAGGTTGGCGAGCAGGCCGCGCACTTGCGCCTCGTCGCCGAGGGCGGTGACGTCACAGCTCCGCCGGTCGCGCCCAGAAACTGATCGACGACAGCTTCGGCCCCGGCCACAGCGGCCCCCTGGTCGTCCTGGCGCAGGGTTCCGACGAGAAGGCCACGACCGCGGCCGCACAGCAGGCAGCCGACCGGATCACGGACCTGCCCGGCGTCGTCTCCGTCTCCCCACCCATCGCATCCGACTCGGGCGACGCCGTCCTGCTCCAGGTCACCCCCTCCTCCGGCCCCGACACGCAGGCCACCGCCACCGTCCTGTCCGAAATCCGCAGCGCGCGCGACAGCATCGAGCGGCAAACAGGCACCCAACCTGCTCTCCCTCGGCGCCTCCCTGGGCGTCCTCGTGGCGGTCTTCCAGTGGGGCTGGCTGTCCGGGCCCCTCGGCATCGCGGACACCGGGCCCGTCCTGAGCTTCCTGCCCATGCTGCTCGTGGGCATCCTGTTCGGCCTCGCCATGGACTACGAGGTCTTCCTGGTCTCCCGCATGCGCGAGGAGTACACCCACGGCACGCCCCCCACCGAGTCGGTCGTCCGAGGCTTCGGCCACAGCTCCAAGGTCGTCACCGCCGCCGCACTCATCATGATCGCCGTCTTCGGCGGCTTCGTCCTCGCCGAGATGCAGGTCATCAAGGGCATGGGCCTGGCCATGGCCGTCGGCGTCCTCATGGACGCCTTCGCCGTCCGCATGACCCTCGTACCGGCCGTGATGACCCTGCTGGGCCACAAGGCATGGTGGCTCCCGCGCTTCCTCCATCGCGTCCTGCCCAACGTCGACGTGGAGGGCGAACAGCTCATGCGCCACGCCACCACCCCGCGGACCCTGCCCCACCAGACGCCGCAGCCCGTCCCCGCCCTGCACGACAGGCACGACCAATAGCGCGGTCCTGAAAATCCGAGCACCGTGCCGCGCCGACGTCACATCCGCACCCGAGCCACGTCGGCGCGGCCCGGAGCCCAAGCGAGCCGCACCAGCGGGAGAGGAGTCAGGGCGTGCCCGGTGCCGGCGCGCAGAGTGCCGCCACCAGTCACTTCCAGGCGTTGGTGGCTGGTGGCCCGCCCTTTGAGGCAGCCCTTCCCGTACCCCTATGACTTTCCAGTGCCCTCCGGCGTCCCTCCCGTGTGACCGTAGGCATGGCAAGCGCACCACGACATGGGGGAACCACATGAACTTTCACGGGAAGCGTGCCCGGACGGTCGCAGCGGTCATGGGCACCGCCATTGCGGTCACGCTCGGACTGGCGGCCTCGCCCGCCTCGGCGAAGGCATCCGACGGCTGGGTGCGCGGGTACGACAAGTTCTCGGACGACTTCGACGACGAGGGCGTCCTGAGCAGGACCAGTCACACCTCGTCCAACGCCGCCTGTCTGTGGCAGAGGATCCTGTGGGCCGAAGGAGCCATTTACCGGCCCAGCGTCGACGCCGCCGATCGGAAGTTCGCGAACAGCCAGGTCACCGGATACTTCGGCGACGCCACCTACCGGGCGACCCGGTCACTCCAGGCCCGCTGGGGCCTGAGCGTGGACGGCGAGGTCGGAAAGGCGACCCTCGCCAAGGCGGGTACACACCTGCGCAAGAAGTCCGGCAGTACGGCGCGGGGGGAAACGCTGGTTCTCTACTACACGGGCAACGACCACACCGTCACCTTCGAGCGCAACACCCAGGGAAAGTACCTCTTCAAGGACAAGAACCAGGACTGGCGGCAGGCCGGGTACGACTACCGCACCTGCTCCTGACGACGCCGTCCGGCCGCCTCGTCCCTCGGTTGTGGCTGCCCGGCGTCAGCGACTGCGGACGCCCTGGGCGGCCTCGTGGGCTCGATGGTGGTGGCGGCCTCGCCGATGACGCGGGCCGGGGTGGTGGCGTCGTTCCGGTCGCGCGCCATCCGGTCCACGGCGGCGGAGTTTTGCAGCAGGGCTTGGGGCAGGTGCTCGGCGAGTTCGTGCCGCGTACCGCCCGGCATCCGGCCGAACGGCAGTGTCACGGAGCAGGCCATGCCCTGTCGCCGGCTTGTCGCGTCACCCATTGCTCAGGCTTCCCAGCGAGCCGTATGAAAAGTTCAATACCAGGCTGGTGATGCGGGTGGTAGAGCATCGCAGCTTGCGCAGGAGCCGCCAGGTCTGGAGCGTGGCCATGGCTTGCTCGATGAGTGCGCGGATCTTCGCGTGCGAGCGGTTGACGGCCTGCTGGCCTGCGGACAGGGTCTCCGGTCTCCCAGTCCGGGCGGGGTCGCCAGACCTCCATGGTGCGGGCAGGCTGTGGTCGACCGGTAGCGGAATGATCTTGACGTGGTTGATGTGATCACGGTGTCGGAGCCCTCCTGGATAGCCCTGTTCACCGGGGTGAGCCCGCGCGCATTCGGCCAGTTGGTGGGGCAGTTGCGCCGGTAGCCTGCGGGCACCCCAGGCCGTGGCCGACCGTGGAAGCTGCCACTGGAGGACCGGGTGCCGCTGGTGGCTGCGTGTTGGCGGACGAATCACACGTTGCACCAGTTGGCCCCAGTGTTCGGGGTGTCGAAATCGGCCGCCAGACCGCGTGATTCACCATCACGGGCCGAAGCGGGCCCTGGAGCCGCGCGGGCGATTCGCGAAGGATGCGAGCAAACCGGCGAAGGCCGGCTCAGATCTGCCGCTACCTGACTCGCAGCCTGCGGCCTTGACGGGCGGCTGGCGGTTCCGCGTCCTGCTGTCCTGCTTCAGCGAGAGCATGCGGCTCAAGGATGGGCAGCTCACGGGACAGAAAGCATCGTCCAGAATCGAAGCATGGACGTTCCTCAGCTTCTGGAAGCTGCCTCACTGCTGGTGCCCGAAGCCGTCGCCACCGAGAACGACCTCACGGTGAACGACGTCTGGGATTACCTCGCTGACGATGAGTGGGAAGTCGCTCTCGGCCTGTTGGAGGAGCTTGGTGCTGTCCCCCCGCTTCCGCTCACCTTCTGGCAGACCCTCGCCACCGCCGCCGAGCAGATGCGACTCGACAGGAGCGCGGCCTGGTGCCACTGGCGCTGTTTCGAAACCCGCAACGGCATCATCCGAGCCGACCTCACCCTCAGACCAGCCCACGAGGCCCGTCGGCAGGCACCCTTCTCCGGAGCCGGCGTCCTACGACCGATGTGGAACATCGGAGGGAAAACCTCGACAGGCGAACCTGACCTCTACATAGCCGCCCTTTGGGTGGAGTTCACGCCCTTCATGGCGCCCGGAGGGCAGGCCACGGTGCGTCTCGCCCCGCTCTCCCCGTCGAAGTGGCAGCAGCTTCAGCCCGGTCAAGTGATCACCATGCACGAGGATCGGACTGTTGCTGGAACGGCGGTCGTCCTGGAGATCCAGGGCCCATCAGTCCCGCCTGCTGCCGCTCCCGATTCGACTGCCCTCGATCGACGAGGACCTCGATGGTGCACACGTTGCGAGCGAAGTCCTCGGCGTCCTTGTAGGCCTTGGTGAGCGTGCTCGGGCTGGTTTCAATGGTGGAGTCGGGTATTGAAACTGTCCGAATACCCCTGTGCCCGACGGGCCTTGAGCTACACATCGGGCCTGCTCCCGACGTGTTGTGGTAGGCAGGGTCGGTGATCAGCCGACTCCCTATCGACCAGCAACTTGAGTCCCTGCGCGCGGTGCTGTCCCGCAACGACGTGCTGACGGAGGTGCTGACGCGGACTGCGACGTTGGATCTGCCTGAGTGGTATGTGACGGCAGGATGCCTGTTCCAGACCGTGTGGAACGTGGTCACGGGCAGGCCACCGACCAGCGGTATCAAGGACTATGACGTCTTCTACTTCGACGGCGGCGATCTGTCCTGGGAGGCGGAGGACACGGTGATTAGGGCCGGTCGGGAGGTATTTGCCGACCTGCCTGCAGAAGTTGAGATCCGGAACGAAGCGCGCGTCCACCTCTGGTATGAGGACAAGTTCGGGGTGGCGTGCCCGCCGTATGAGTCCACCGAGGCGGCGATCGATAGTTTCGCCGCGACGACGTGCTGTCTGGGAGTACGTGTGGAGACGGGCGGCGGGTGGCGTGTGTATGCGCCGCATGGGCTGTCGGACGTGTTCAACCTCGTCGTCCGCCCGAACCCGGTACTGGCCCCGCGGTCGGTCTATGAGACCAAGGCGGCACGGTGGCAGGAGCAATGGCCCGAGCTGACCGTGTTGGACTGGCCGTCCACCGGCATCACGAGGATCTCGGCCGACGGCTGACCTCGGTGGCGTAAGCGGCCCAGTCTCCGGCAGCGGCTCGCTGCCACTGGACGGCGACGGTGATGTCGATGCCGAGGGTGAGGGCGAGGACTGCAGCGGGCAGTTCGGTGGCGAGTCGGCAGAGCGCGGTTCAGCGGGTCTCGGCGAGGCGGATGACGAGTTTGCGGAGCCGTTCGCCCATGGCCCAGGCACTGATCGGTCGGCCGGGCTGGTCTCCGGGGAACAGCCAGGGAGAGTCCGTCTGCCGCGGGAACGCGACCCGTAGGAAGGCCAGTTCAGCAACGGGTGTGGGGAGAGCTCGACCGGGACGGCGCCGAGGCAGGTGCTTTCCGGATGGGCTTACGCCGCTGGTTCAACACTCACCACGATGGCTCGTCTCCGAAGGTGAATCGCCAGGATCTCCATCTCGACGAGCGTGCCGATGAGACCCCTCTCGGCGAGCTCCGCGGCCTGTGCTCGTGCTTCGCCCAGGGTTAGTTCCCGCGCATTGCGGAGGGCCTGCAGCACAGGAGCGAGGTTCGGCATGTCTCCGGAGAGGTGAAGCCGCGCGGGCCCGTGCGCTTGCAACAGAGCCTGTCGAATGTTCTCGGGCGTGACGGGGCCGCTGTCTTGCCAGCACCACCGATTCAGGCAGTCCGCGCAGCGTCCTTCGGTGCCCCAGCGGAGCATGCCGCGGTCGAAGAACTGACCGACATCGCAGGTCGTCGTGCCTCCGCAGTCACTGCACCGGCCTGTGACCTGTACTCCTTGCGTGATCACAGGGGCTCCTCGGCGTCATGGGTCAATTGCTGGCGGGATCGTCCCTGCTTCATCCGGCGGCTGGGTGTCCCGGTTGGCGCGGGGGACGTTCTGTGTCCGGAGTGGGGGACGTGTGTCCTGGCAGGGTGGGGCCCGTCAGCTGTCGGTGCGCCGGTGGCGCTGGTAGTGGCGGGCGGAGCGGGCTCGGTTGCCGCAGGCTGCGGAGCACCATTCCCTGCGAGGGTGGTCCTTGAGGAAGTACAGGACGCATCCCGGGGCCAGGCAGGCGCGCAGCCGGCGGCGGGTGTCCTGGCTGAAGAGTTCGATGGATTCTTCAGCGATGAGGGAGGCGGCGGCGGATGCCGCCTGGCCGCTGGTGCGGGTGTGGCGTGAGGGTGCCTGGCCGGGCGTCCAGGACAGCGCCGACCAGTGAGGTGTGTCGCCGGCGGCCTGGTTGAGCACGGTGACGGCTGCCTGCAGATCGCGGGTGCTGGACACGGCTGTGGGGCGCGGATCCTGGACGGCCTCGGCGGCGAGCCGGCGCAGAGCGTCGCGCAGCTTGATCAGCCGGTCGCCGAGGCGGTCGAGGTCGGCGGTGGTGAGGGCGTCGAGGTCGTCCGGCGTCATCAAGTCGACGCGGGGGGAGACCGCGTGCAGCCAGGACCTCGTGCCGTCCGGATCGCGCAGCGCGTCGTGCACGCCGTCCCGGTCGGCCCAGACGGTGTTCATCAGCTCCACTGGGAGCGGCTCGTCCAGCAGCGGGGCGTTCGTGGTCATGCCATCGATGCTAGCGCAGTTCTAACGGTTGTCATCACTTCCATCCGTTGACATGAGGGCGGGTGCGTGTCATGGTTCATCTAATGGTTGGAAGCGCATACAAGCGTCAGAATCAGCGGGATGAAGGAGTGCTCCTGTCATGACTGGTTTCGCTCCCGTCGAGCCCGCCACCGCCACCGCCCACCGGCAAGGCCGGCGAGCTGCTTGCCGACGTGCACAAGACCCTCGGCCTGACGCCGAACATGACCAAGGTGATGGCCAACAGCCCCGCCGGGATCGACGCCGACGAGCTGGAGGCGGCCCGGGACGCCAAGGCCTCCGACACCCACACCCAGGCACTGCTGCCTCTGCCCGACGCCATCGCCCGCGGCCACGGCCAGGTCGACGACGACGCTGTGCAGGCCGCGTGTGACCTCGGCGCCACCGACGTTGAGATCGGCGAGGTTGTCGGCCACCTGGCCCCGAACGTCCTGACCAACCACTTCAACATCCTCGCCAAGGTCGACAACGACTGACCCGTGGTCACCCCGCATTGCGGCACGACTCGCGCCCGCCCCGCCGGCCCATCCCCACTTGCCGCCCAGGACGGGGCCGACGGCCACCCACTCGCCCGCCTTTCGGCGCCCACGGCAGCATCTGGGAGGAACAAAATGATGACCGACCCGGCACACACCACCACCGCGGGGTTCCACGAGGGTGAGCTGGCCGTGCAGCGTCATGCGGGCGTGGCCAGGGAGGCAGCCCGGCTCTCCGGCATGCTGGCCCCCGCCCGGCTGAGCGGCGGCGTGACGCGGTTCCTGGCGGAGAGAACCTACGCGGCGATCACCGCCCGCGACGCGGCCGGCGCGCTGTGGATCTCCCCGCTCACCGGCCCGCCCGGGTTTCTCCGCGTCACCGCGCCGGCGGCCCTCGATGTGCAGACGCTGCCCGCCGAGGGCGACCCGCTTCACCAACTACCGACGGATCAGCCGGTGGGGCTGATCGTGATCGAGTTCGCCGCCCGCCGGCGCCTGCGGATCAACGGCACTCTGTCCCGCACCGGGAGCGGCGGGCTGCGCATCGACGTGGAGCAGGCGTACGGCAACTGCCCGCAGTACATCCAGCGCCGCCACCTCGAACCCGCACCCGTCATGCCCTACGGCGCGGAGCCGGTGCGGCACGGCATCACCCTCACGCAGGACGACGTCGATCTGATCCGCCGGTCCGACACCTTCCTGATCGGCACAACCCATCCCTCCCATGGCAGCGACGCCTCGCACCGCGGTGGGCCCCCCGGGTTCGTCCGCGTCGAGGCGGGAGGCCTGTGGTGGCCCGACTACCGGGGCAACAACATGTTCAACACACTCGGCAACCTGGAGACCGACCCCGCGGCCGCCCTGCTCTTCTGCGACTTCACCACCGGTCGCACCCTGCACCTGTCCGGCCGGGCCGCCCTGGAATGGACCCGGCCTGACACCCCCGGCGACGACGACCGCACCCGCCGACGCGTCCACTTCAACCCCCAGCGGCTGGTGGCCGGCCGGCTGCTGCCGCTGCAAGCCGGCACCGTCACCGCCGCCCCCGACAACCCGCCGCTGACCGACCAGCCATCCGCACCGTGAGTGAAGGGACAGCTCTCCCCATGACCGAAGCGCGCCCGCCCTTTCCGCCGTTCGACCTCGACAGCGCCCAGGCCAAGGTCCAAGCCGCCGAAGACGCCTGGAACACACGCGACCCGCACCAGGTCGCCCTCGCTTACACCGAGGACTCCGTCTGGCGTAACCGGGACGTGTTCCTCACCGGCCGCGACGAGATCGTCGAGTTCCTCACCGCCAAGTGGGAGCGCGAACTCGACTACGCCCTACGCAAGAGCCTGTGGGACTTCCGCGAGAACCGCATTGCCGTCCGATTCCAGTACGAGTGGCACAACACCGAAGACCAGTGGTTCCGCTCCTACGGCAATGAACTGTGGGAGTTCGCCGACAACGGCTTGATGCGCCGCCGCGAGGCCAGTATCAACGACGTGCCCATCAAGGAGGCCGACCGCCGCTACTTCGGCCCCCGCCCCGAATCCGAGCGCCACCCCGGACACAGCCTTCCCCTGGCCTGAACCACCGCACGGCCGGGCGGGCCGAGTGGATCGTCGACAGTCATCACGAGCACCGCACCGACCACCGAGGCCCGCACCGACCGCGGCCAAGAACTGGGCAACGGCCTCGACACGACGGTCCACCCGGTGCGCCATGCTTTGGGCGGCTGGCATGTCGGCAGCGGCCAGTAGCCTCACGCACCATGGGCATTCAGATCGATGTAGTGGTGGGTTACCCGATCAACGACGAGATGGAGAGGGTGCTCGGGTTGGCCGAGGCGGTCGGCGAGCCCGTCACCGTCACGTTCATGCGGGAGGGGCGTGAAGAGGCGGAACGCGCGGTGCTGGTGCCCGCGGCCACACTGGCGCTCTGGGAGCATTGGGCCCCCAGCGCCTACCCGACGAGTGTCCCGGGGGAAGAGAACCGGGCTGTGGCGGAGGAGCCGGAACTGGCCCACCCAGCGGAATTCGGTGCGTTCACGCTTTTTCTTCGTCGCGTAGGAGGGCGTACGGCGGTTGCTCGCAAAGGCGTGGTGGTCGCCGAGCTACTGGACCCCGACGAGGCGCACTGGCTCCAGGAGAAGGCCCGCAATGTCCGCCAAGGCTTCATGGATCCGCAGCAGAAGGCTGCGTTCGGGGAGTTCCTTGCCCGGCAGGCATCCCTCGACGATCAGTGACGCGAAGCCTCACGCTTCGCGGAATGATTGATCTTCGGGCTCAAGCTTCGAACTCCCCTGCAGCGTGTCCGCCTCGCGGTGTGGCAGGAGATCGATCGGGCGACACGTCTCGACGTCAACACACACCGCCCCACTTCCCGAGCGGCTCTGCGGCGGCACCACGGAGACTCCACAAAACCCGTTGGCGGACGAGGGCGACCACTGCTACGTTTCCGGAGGCCGTGCGAAAGATCGAGGAGGTGGTACCCGTGAACGCAGCATCGACATGGGTGCTCCCCTCCGGGGCCACGGTCGGGCGATAGGCAGGTCGTCCGGGAGCGCCGTTCCAGTGCACTCCCGAAAGGCACGACCATGCATTTCACTTCCGAGCAGCGCCTCGACGACGGCGCCCTCGAACGCGAATTCACCCTCAATGAGATACCCGGCATCCTGTGGACACCCGCGTCGGCATCCGCATCCGCATCCGCACCGGCACCGCTGATCCTGCTCGGCCACCCCCCGCTCGGGCTGCGCAAGATGTACCCCCGACTGGTGGCACGGGCCAAGCATGCCGCGGCGGATGGCTTCGCCACGGCCACCATCGAGCTCCCCGGAAGCGGTGACCGACCCCGGTGGCCCACCGCCGAGCAGGCCCGCGCCGACCTTCGCCGGGCGATGGAAGCAGGCGAGCCGGTCAGCGACGAGATCGTCGACGCCCTCACCCTCCCGCTGGTCGACAAGGCGGTCCCGGAATGGCAGGCCGCGCTGGACGCCCTCCTGCAGCTGCCTGAACTCGGCGGTCCGGTCGGGTACTCGGGGGGCGTGATCTCCATCGGCATCCGGCTGGCGGTGGTCGAGCCGCGCATCTCGGCCGCTGTTCTGTTCGCCGGGAGCTTCATCCCCCGCGCCATCTTCGAGGAAGCCCGACTGGTCACCATTCCGCTGCACGTCCTGCTGCAATGGGACGACGAGGGCAACGACCGGCAGGCGGCCTTGGACCTGTTCGACGCCTTCGGCTCCAAGGAGAAGACGCTGCACGCCAACATGGGCGGACACACTGGTGTCCCGCAGTTCGCGGGAGACGCAGCGGACCAGTTCTTCACCCGACACCTGAGGTGAGGCCGGGCCGTCGGACCGGCAGCAGACGCCAGCTGATGTCGGCCGGCCTGCCGCTTATCGAAGACAGGTAACGGCCCTCCACAGCTCTCTGCGTCCACAGGCTCTCGATCCTCGGGCCTGAGTGGGTGGGGCAGCGGGTGGCGCATGCGTCGGCGGTGCTCCCTCCGGCCGCCGGCCCTGACTCCTTCGGAGGGCCGGCGGTATCCGCGCGCCGTCAATGGTCATTGACGAGCAGGGTCTGCAGCACCGGCCGCAGCCTCCTGCCCGGTCGTACAGCGGGCCCGTGGCCAGTCCCGATCCGTGCGGACTGGCCGCGGTGACCGAACGCAGGCACAGCCAGGCTCCGTCCGGTTCACGGTGCAGGGCCAGCGTCACGTCGGTGTTGATGACCAATCGGCTTCGATGGTCCAGTTCGAACGCCACGGCCCAGTTGCAGCCCGGCAGGTGGGCGACCTGGCAACCTGTGTCGCGGGCGACCGCCGATGGCAGAGCCCTCATGGAGGCCAGCTGGTCGACGACGACAAGCACGGCGGTGCATCGGATCTTCGCATCGGCCGGTCAGGGGGGCGTGCGCTGCTCACTCCTGTCCCTCTTCGGTATCGGATGGAACAGGGTCAGTCTGGTCCAGGTTTTCGTTCGGCGGCGATTCCGCGCCTGGGCCGGGGGCAGTGCCGGCCTCCCCGGTGTCTCGAGGGGCGCCAGGTTCTACGGTGTCGCGGATGGTGCCGGCCCCCGCAGGGCTGGGCCGAGTCTCGGGGAAGAAATCGGTAAGGAGCTTGCGGGCCTGCTTGTCTGAGACGCCTTCTATCTCGATCTCCCGCTCCCCGTGCCGAATGACGAGCCGCTTACCCCGGTTGCGATAGAGGAAGGCCGTCAGGACTGCGATCAACCCCGGCAGCCCGCCCGGAACCATCGCCACGACCCACTCGGCGACCCAGGTCCCGGTGGGGTGCTGCGCAGGAGGCACATAGCGTGGCCCTCCGGAACGTTCAATTTCTGCTCCGGACTCCTGAAGTTGGGTAGCCATGATGGGATGCAGCCCATAAGTAATGGTTGAAGGCTGAACGACTAACCGATGTGAGCCGTCCGGTTGTGTGTCGACCTTGATCTCATAGACGGACGGCCAGATCTCGCCGCCTGGGCCATCGGACATGCGAAGGTCCCCCTCCTTCTCCATCGTGAGCCTTTCCAACGTGATGCGAGCCATGCATCGACCCTTCCTCCTCCACGTTGCAGCAGCCCCTCGGCGACTGGGAGCGCGTCACCGCGGACCTGGCCGTGCTGATCCGCCGCCGGAAGTGTGACGCGCTGCGCCGGCGGCCCCTGCTGCTGATGCCTTTCACCGCGGCGGGCATCCGGGGCGCATACCGGATCCGGCGCGCCGTCAAACTCCGGCGCCTCGCGGCGCGGACGGCGGCCTGGCAGCACACCACCCTGACCCGGTTCGACGCCATGGACGACAGCAGTTCGAAGCCGCTGGCCGCAGGCCGCCGAGCACGGCAAGGACATCCCGGCAGCCCGGGCCGCGGGACGCCGGCTGCACGGTCTGGCCCTGGACCTCGACGCCACGCTGGTCGCCTGCCGCTCCGGGAAAGAGCAGGCCGCACCCACCTACAAGGGCGGATTCGGGTTCCACCCGCTGCTGTGCTTCCTCGCCAACACCGGCGAGGCACTGTCCGGCCGGCTGCGCCCGGCAACGCCGGAACGGTTCGACCGCCGTGACCGCCGTACCCAGCGCCTCGTCTGCGGTGTCGAGCAGGCGCAGCGCGTACTGGCCGTAGGGGGCCGCAGCATGTGGTTGTGCTTCGCCTGCGCCAGGACCTGCGGCACGTGGCCGAGGAGCGTCACGATCTCCCGGCCGCGGGTGCCGGGGCCACTGCGGTGCCTGAAGAAGCAGGTTGTAGAGGGGCACCAGGGCCTGGTCGACGTAGCGCGGCCGGCAAGGTGCCAGGCGAATCCTTGCTGTGCATCGATGAAAGCGATCTTGCCGCCATTGCTATGACATTGAAATGGGTGGGTGCCCGCCCCTGCGAAAGCGTGGGACGACGGGCGAGCGGCAGCTGTCGTGTGGAGCGGGACACTCGTTCGACGGATGGTGGTAGGTAGGTTGAGCTATTCGATGATGCTCGGCGAGGGGTGAGTGCTGGTGGAGTCGGGTCAGCGGATCGAGTCCGAGGGGTGGCCGGCGCGCAGCCTGCTGGGGACACTGCCGGAGCCGGAACGGAGGGAGCTGCTGAACCTGGGCACCCGGACGCGTTTTGAAGCCGGGGCCGTGCTGCTCCGGGAGGGGATGCGGGATCAGCACGCGCTGCTGCTGTTGTCCGGCCTCACCAAGGTCACGGCGACGGTGGAGAATGGCGAGAGCTCCCTGCTCGCGGTCCGGGCCGCCGGGGACACGGTGGGCGAAATGGCCGCCCTGGCCGGCACACCCCGCTCCGCGACCGTCACCGCCTGCGGCCCCCTGACGGCCCAGGTGCTGTCGAGCGGCGCGCTGCACGGACTGCTGTTGCGCCGCCCGCAGATCTCCATCGCCCTGACGGGTCTCGTCGCCGACCGGCTGCGCTGGGCGAACCGGCGCCGGCTCGATTTCCGCGGCTACCCGACGAAAGTGCGGCTGGCCCGGCTGCTGGTGGAACTGGCGGTCGCATACGGCTCGCCCGGACGCGGCGGTGTGGTGATCGGCTGCCGGCTGACGCAGCCGGAGCTGGCCACCCTGGTCGGCGCCGCCGAGACGACCATCCACAAGGTGCTGCGCGACCTGCGCGAGGAGGGCCTGGTCGAGACGGGTTACCGGGCCACCACCGTGCGGGACGTTCCCCGCCTCAGGCTGCTTGCCGACCTGGCGCCCGGCCGGCCGTAACCGGCACAACCCTTCAGACCAGGGGCGGTAGCAGGGTCATGCCGAGGCCCGCGGCCACCCCCACGACAGCGGTGCAGGCCACCCCGGCCCGCAGCCAGCGGTGCTTGCGCACGGCGACCTGGGCGAGGAACCGTATCGTGCGCGACAACTCCCCGCTTGCCGATGTTTCTCGGGCATCCGCGGCATCCGTCGGCTGCTCCTCGGAAGCGGCGGCCAGCTGGAGGAAGCTGTAGCGGTTGGCCGCCGGGTCCTGTAGTAGGCGCGGGGTCAACGCCGCGGCCAGGCTCACCGCGCCGCCGGCCAGACCGCAGACGAACGCGGCGAGCAGCACGCCGGCGAGCAGCCCGGCCGCCCCACCGCGCTCCCACAGGAGGACCGCGGGGTGGCTCCACCCGCCTGCCGTGCTGGTCAGCGCCGCCAAGGCCGCCGCCAGCACGCCGGCCTTGGTGTCCGCCTGCTGGTGGGTCGCGTGCAGCACGGTGAACATGTCCCGCTCGGGGCTACGGTCGGCTGCCGGCCCGATAAATGTCATGGCGTCTCCTCGGTCCGGGATGGTGCGTCCCGTCCAGTAGTGGCCGTTGTCCGGGACGACACCAGTCCCTTCTACGCCTTTCGGGAATCCCCTACTTCTACGGGGTGTGAGCCGGGACGCGGGTGTACGACTGTGGCAACGGCGCCCGCCCGGGGTGCGTGTACGGCGCACGCCTCGGGGGCACATCCGTTGTGACGCAGGCGAGTTGAGAGGTGTTATGACGGCACATGGGGCGAACTCGCCGGATCACCAGGCCGCGTTCGCGCGCCGCCTGCTGCTCGCGGTCGACGCGAAAGGGTACGGCACGGCCGACACGGTGACCCAGCGCCAACTCCAGGAGGGCATCACGCGCCTGGTGGCGGAGGCGGCCGGTACCGCCGGGCTGGAGCGCGCACGCTGGGCGACCCAGGAGGGCGGGGACTCCCTGTTCGCCGTGCTGCCCGAGCAGGCCTTCGAACCGGACCTGGTCGACACCTTCATGCGCGCCCTGAACGCGGGGCTGCGCGCCTTCAACCGCGACCGGGTGCGGGAGAGAAGACTGCGGCTCCGCGCCGCCGTCCACTTCGGCCCGGCCTCCGCGGCCGCCAACGGGTTCGTCGGCCGGGCCCCGGTGGAAACGGGCCGCATCCTGGACTGCGCCGCCCTGCGCACAGCCCTGGTCCGGGCGCCGGAGGTGGACCTGGCCGTCGCGCTCTCGGCGGTCGTCTTCCGGGACGTCGTACAGAACGCGCATACGACCATCGACCCGGAGGCGTTGCGGCACGTTCGGGTCGAGGAGAAGGAATACCAGGGGGAAGCGTGGATCTGGCTGCCGGACGCCGACGCCCGGCAGTTGGACCTCGAACCGGACCGGCGGCGCGAGCCGGCGGAGACGGCGGGCACTGCCGAAGAGGCGGCCGCGGTCCGCGGTGACATCAACGTGGACGAGGTGGCGGGAGACGCGGTCGCGGTGCGTACGGACCGCGCCGTGGGCAACCTCGAGGGCACCGCCAGGGTCGGCCGGGTGGCCCCCGGCGGCACGGTGATCGGGGTGGACATCCGTACCGCCGGAGGCGAGAAGTGACCGCTGACCGCGGCCGGAGCGGCCGTGCCTTCGAGGACGTGGTCCGGGACCGGACGGGGACGGAATACGTCGAGCGCGCGTGGCTGACCGAGGAGATCGAGCGGGCCCTGGAGTCGGAGCGCGGCCAGTACGTGCTGGTGACGGGCGAGCCCGGCGCGGGCAAGACCAGCCTGCTCGCCGGAATGGCGCGATCCCGCCCCGACCGGCTGCGCCATTTCTTCCGGCGGGACAGCCGCACCGCTCTCACCGGCGGGGACGTCCAGGCTTTCCTGCTCTCCATCGGGCATCAACTCGCCCGGGTACACCCGGAGATCTTCGCGCAGGACCGGCTCTCGGTGGTGATCGAGCAGCACATAGAGTCCGTCCAGGTCGAGGGCCGCGTCGTCGGCCTCAGGATCGAGGACTTGCAGGTGTCGCCGTTCCAGCACACCGCGACGCTGGAAGTGCAGCAGCGGATCGGTGACGTGGGTGGGTCGGTCAGCGGCATCGAGATCGGCACGGCGCAGCTGGAACCCCGCCTCCTCGATCCGGACAACCTCGCCCACCTCGCGCTGATCGGTCCCGCGCAGGTGCTGGCCGAGCAGGACCCCGGGGCCAGGATCGTCATCCTGCTCGACGCCCTGGACGAGATCGCCGACGACGACCTGGCGGCGCCGAGGGACGGACTGCTGCGCTGGCTGGCCCGCTCTCCCGAACTGCCGGAGAACATCAGGATCGTCATGACGTCCCGGCCGCACTCGAGACTGCGGCTGCTCCGGGCGGCCCGCGAAGAGCGCCTCACCGAGGTGGTCATCGACCCCGGATCGGCTCAGGTGGCGGACGATCTGCGCCGGTACGCGGACCGCGTCCTGGAGACGCCCGCGGTCGTCGCCATGGAACGGACCCGGGGTCGGCTCGTGGGCCACACCAAGCACCACGCCGTCCGCAGGGCGGCAGGGAACTTCCTCTATCTGGCGACGTACGCCCGCGCGCTGAACGCGGCCGCCGTGGAAGGGAACGACGAGCTGACCGACCGTCTGCTCGCCTTCAGCGACATACCCGGGAACCTGGTCGGCCTGTACGGCTTCTTCCTGGAACTCGTCCGCGAGGACATCGCCTCGTGGCCACGGAGCAGGGCCGGGGCGCCGGACGACTGGGAGACGGGGGCGCTGCCGCTCATCGGCGTGCTCACCGTGGCGAGGGAAGCCCTGACGGAGGAGCAGCTCGCGGCCCTGTCCGGGACGTCCCTCCGCGAGGCGCCCGTACGGCAGGTGCTGGGCAGCCTGCGCTGGCTGCTGGACCGGCGCGAGCACCGCATCGGCTTCTTCCACACCTCGATCGGTGAATTCCTCACCGCACCCGAGACCCGCGAGAAGCACCCGGAGTGCTGGGTCGACGCCGCCGCCTGGCACCGGCGCATCGCAGAGCACTACCGGGGCGCCGCCCCCACCTGGGCGGACGTGGACTGGCCGGCCATGGACCGCTACGGCCTGGCCCACCTCGTGGCGCACCTCCTGAAGTCCGGGTCACCACTGTCCGACGACGCCGCCCACGTGGTCTGCCCCGGCCTGCGACGGGCCGCCAGGATCGAGTTCGGGTCCGACGGCCGCTTCCAGGACATGGTCGACCACATCGCCCATCAGCTGGCGGACCGTGGCTCCGTCGCCGAGTTACCCGCGCTGACCTACCTGGGCGTCGTCCGCCGGCGGGCCAGGCGGTCCAGCGACGCGCTGCCGCCCCGGGTGATCGGACTGCTGGCCCGTACCGGCCGGCTCAATGAGGCCCTGGAGCGGGTCGCGGCGATCACGCCGTCGCAGCAGCGGATCACGGCCGTGGAGGAGATCCTGCGGTACGCGCGGCCAGGCCCCGGCGAGCCGACCACCGCGGAACTGCTGGATCTTCTGGTCGAGTGCGCGCTGATCATGCCGCGAAGCGGCACCGACCGGGACATCGAGTACGACGCGTACTCCGCGACTCGGCGGGCCGCGAGGCTGCTGGCGCCGTACGACCTCGAGCGCGCGCTGCGCTTGTGGCAGCACGCGCAGGACACGGTGCGGCAGAAGTTCCGCTCCGAGACGGAGCCGGACGTGGTGTACCGCGCGGCCGCGGCCGCCACACCGGACGTGGCCGAGGCCCGCACCCTCATCGACAGGATCAGCGGCGAGCGCTGGGCGGACCATCTGGATCTCGCGGAGCGGGCAGGCCCCGGCTCAACGGCGATGGAACTGCTGAGCGAAGCCGAGCGCGGGCTCCGGGCCGCCCGGCATCCGCTGGCGCTGCCGGCGCTGGCCCGGCTGGCCGCCGCATGGACCGGGAACCGGCCGGACGAGGGGCGGCGGCTCCTCGCCGAGGTCCGCGCCGAGGTCTTCGCCGCGGGTGAGCACAAGGAGCTGGCGGGGCAACTGCCCGCGGCGGCCCGCGTGCTGGCCGACGTGGACCGCACCACGGCACGATGCCTGCTGGCGCGCCTCGATACCGGGTTCGAGAAGGGAAACGTGGCACCCCGCGCCTTCCTCGACGCCGCCCGCCTCTGGATCCGTTGGGGGGAGTACTCGCGCGCCGGCGACTGCGTCGACCGGTACCTGGCGAGGACCCCGGCCCACGAGCAATGGGCGAACCTCGACGCCAGGGAGGCCCTCGGCCACGCGGACCCGGAGGAGGCGATGAGGACCGCCGAACACGTCCACGCCCGGGTCACCGGTCGGGGGACACCCCCGGATCCGGTCCACAGCCTCAAATGGGACGCCGAACTGATCGAGGCCGTCCGCCGCATGGCCGCCCACGACCTCGGCCGGGCGGCGCGGATGGCCGGGGACGTGCGGCAGACCGCGTGGTTCATCACGGACTGGTCGTGGCGGGACAAGGCCATGGCTGCCGACGAGGCCCCGGTGCGCGAGATCTTCGGGCTCGACCGGCTCTCGGTCCGCGCTGGGATCGGCCATGTGCACGTCGCGCGGGGGGAGATGACCGAGGCGGTCGCGATTCTCGACGCCGTGCTCAGTGAGACGGAGAACCCCGACACGGTCGGCTGGGGCGGCGTCGGCTACACCACGTACGCTCAGGTACCGGCCGGAGCGTCCGCGTCCGCCGCCGAAGCCTCCGAGGCCGACTCGCAGCCGCTGAACCTGGGGGGAGCCCAGTACCGGTTCAACTTGAGCGAGTACTGGGCCGCCCGCGTGCGCGAGCGCTTCTTCCGCACGCCCGCGGACATCGTGCGCGCTGTCGAGGTCGAATCGAACAGCAGCCTGGACCGCGTGGTGTACCGCTTGGCGGAGCGCGTCGCCTCGCAGGACCTCGCCCGGGCGGGCACCCTCGTCGGGGCCCTTGACGATCCCGGGGAACGAGCGATCGGGTACGCGATGCTCCACCGGCTCGCGCATGGCCCCGACCTCGTGTCCCATCACGGCCCCGAGGCGGACGCGTTCTCCCAGGAGATCGACCGGGCGCTCGGCGACCTGTCGCGCTACCGGTGGACCGTCCGCGGCGCCGGCGACGAGGAGATGGGGGCGTGGGTGTACACACGCCCCGACCACCGGGTCCGTTTCGAGCTGGCGGTGCGTGCGCTCGGGTGCCGGGAAACGGACGTACAGGCGCTACAGCGGCTGCCTTATCTGGCCCGCGCTCATCGGCACACCTTGGCGGCGTGGGTGTCCTCCCTCCACGCCACCCTCCTCATCGACGGGCAGCCCTCCATTGCCGACTGCGAGGAGATACACCGCCGAAATCTCACGTCGGTCGGTGCCAGGCAACGCCTCGATCCGGCGGCCAGGGAGATGTTCATCCGCGCCTTCCAGCCGTTGCAGTCACCGGAGTTGACCGACATCCTGGCCCAGAGCGCGGCGGCCGCGGCCGCTTACCACGAATACCGGATTGCCGGCTCGGTCCCCGGACACGTATCCCGCGTGGCGGACATGCACATCGACGACCCGGTCTACGGCGCGGCCGTCGACCTCGTCAAGCCCGCCCCCGGAGCCCCCGTCAGCCCAGCGTTCGTACGACGGCTCCGGGAGCTGCTGGACAAGTCCCAGCTCGCGGCGGCAGCCGAACTGCTCGCCTACGCCGCGGAGATCCGGCCCGATCAGCGGCCCGGGATCCGGGAGCTCGCCGCGGAGGCCGCGGCGCGGGCCGACGACCGTTCCGCGACCGGCGTGGAGGCGCTGAGCGTCCTGGCGTCCTCGCCCAGTCTCGGCGAACTGGTGGACCCCGTACGGCTGCTGCACGCCACCGACCGCTGCGTCCTCGGCTCTCCGAACGAGAACTGGATCCCTGGCGTCGTCACCGCCCGTCTGTTTCCCGTGCTGCTGGAGCGTGCGCCGGCCGTCGCGCTGCACAAGTTCTACGAGATCGCCTCAACGAACTGGGGCTTCGCCACGGGCCTGCTGGAACACGCCACGGAGCCGCTGACCGACGCGTTCGGCGCCGACGCGGCCGCCGCCGTGTGCTCAGCCGCCGCCCGCGGTTTCGCCTGCACTTCTCCGAAGGGCAGCGCACCGGACGTCGTGGACGGGGTCCGGCTGGAGCGGCTCGTCGGGGAAGGGCGGCGACCGTGACGCAGCCCGTCGACGTCGCGGTGGCACAGGCGCACGCGGACGTCCTGGCCCTGTTCCGCGACACCACTGTCACGGATGCCTCCGGGCTCGCGGCGGTGTGCCGGTCGGCCCGGGACCGGCTCACGGCGATGCCGGTCCCCGACCCGCACGATTCGCACCACTGGGACGCCTACCGGGTGCTCACGCCGACCGTACAGACCCTCCTCGGCTACGCGCGCGAGGCCGGCGTTCCGACCGGGGAAGCGGAGCCCTTCCGTGCCTTGCTCATCGGCGTGCTCCACTATCTCCACGATTCCGACCGGGCAGAGGTCGGCGTCCCGTTGGCAGAACTCGTGCAACGCGACTGGGAGGAGCAGCTCGGGGAGACGCACCCGGACACGATCGTGGCGTTGGAGCGGCTCGCCGCGTGCCGGTACGAAGGGGAGGGCGCCGAAGCGTCCCGGCCGCTGCTGGAGCGCATCATCGAACTGCGGTCGCAGAGCCTCGGCGCCGATCATCCGGACACCCTCCACTCGCTCTGCAACCTGGGAGTCTGCCTCAACAAGCTCGGCGACCACCAAGAGGCCCTCCGGCTGAGCTCCGAGACCTTGCGGCGGTGCGAGCGCCGCCTCGGCACCGGTCACCGGACCACCAACCGGACGATGGCGGTCACCGCAGCCAGCCTCTTCGGTCTGGGCGAGCACCGCAGCGCACTCGGGATGTACTGGGCCGTACACGACTGGCACCTCCAGAGGTCGGGCGTGGCCTCCCTGGACACGCTCGACGCGGCGGCCGACATCGCCCACACGCTCCACGCCATCGGCGACTACGAGGCGGCCCGCACCCTCAACACCGACCTGCTGCACCGCTACGAGCGCACGGCCGGTGAGGATCACTACGGCACGAAGGAGACGCGCGCCCGGCTCACACAGAACCTCGAGGCACTGCGGCGCGACACCTAGCCTCGCCGTTTCGACGACGGCTGCTGAGACGGAAACGCCAACGTGCCTTCGGGACGGATCGCCACCGACCTGGCGGTAATGCTCGCCGACGGCGGCGAGGCCATCGCGGACCAGGCCGAAGTGTTCGGCCCGGTCGCCTCGACACCGACGGCCTGGCGGCTGCTCGCCGACACCGACGACAGGACACTGACTGCTCTGCGCTCGGCAGGGAGTTTCACGCCTTTATGTGACCAGGGTGCAGCCCTCCACGTCGCAGCCGGCGCCAGGTTTGATGGCGCGTGTATCGATCAATCCGCGTTGGGCCGCCACAGCCAGCGCAGAGCGTCCGGCAGCAGGACGCCGCCGTGGTTGGGGCTGTGTCCGCCGTCTCCCAGGACAACGCGGAAGTCGTAGCCCGCTTCGGCGAGAGCGGCTGCCACCCGCAGGTTTTCGGCGAGCCAGTTCCGTTGCGGCTCATTCCAGTGCAGGTCGCGGTGGCCGCCTTGCATGAAGATGCGCAGCGGCTTGCGGGGGACGCGGGAGATGAGGTCTGGGTAGGGGTTGCCGTCGGGCATCTGGGCGAAGCTGGACAGGTATCCGATGACGCGGCGGAACTTGTCCGGGCGCAGCCACGCGGCGGTAAAGGCGCAGTTGCCGCCGCTGCTCCCGCCGCAGATGCCCCACTGTTCGGGCGACTGGGCGATGGTATAGCGCTCCGCGACCTGCGGGATGATCTCGGTGAGGAGAAAAGTGACGTACTGGTCGTCAAAGGCGTCGTACTCGTTGTTGCGGTTCTTCGGGTTCTCCGCATGGGGGAAGACGCCGGGATCGACGAATACGCCGATGGTGACGGGGATGTCGCCGCGGTGAATGAGGTTGTCCAGGACGATCGCGCCGCGTACCTCCCCTGCGGGGTCCAGGTACCACCATCCGTCCTGGAAGACCATCAGGGATGCCGGGTCCGCTGGGTCGTACCGTGCAGGCACGTGTACCCAGAACTTCCGGAAGGTTCCCGGGTAGACCTCGCTGTTCCTCCACTCGAACACGACGGTCTCACCAGCGGGCACACCCGGCTGTGGAGCGGAATCGGGCCCGTGGACGTAGCGCACGTCCGACTGGTCGATCGGAAGTGGCTGGTAGGGCATCTCGATGGTCACGGGGAGAAACGGTAGGTCGATCACCGCCCTTGGCCGCAAGGGCTTTTCGTCCAAACGTTCCACCTCGGAGCATCAGCGCGAGGTCGGAAAGGGCTCACTACTTCCGATTGACGTTGATCGGGTCCTGGAGAGCAACGCCGAAGCAGGACCAGCGCGTCGAGCTGACGGCACGTGAACTGCGGGTGCGGCGCAAGCGGCTGCCGCTACGGGACGGCCGGGCATTCGGCGTGGAGTTCCGCGACCCGGCCGCGTTCGCCGAACTTTCTGGCGCCGTCGCGGTCGTGGCGTGCGGTGGGCCCGGCATCGTCCGCGCGGGCCGCAGCGGAGAGGTTGGTGGCGACCTTGTCGGCACCGGCCGCTCCTCCTCGTTGGCAGGGGCTGGGGAGAACGCGGCCGGACGGGGAACGCAGGTGCCACGGTACGCAGGCGGGCGGGAGGTGGCTGATCATTGGCTCGGGCGTCGGGACGTGCCCATCAGGCCCTTGACCGGGTGCCGTTTCGACGGAGGATGGGGGAAGAGAGCGGGTCTTCGTGGTGAAGTGTGGGCCTGCGACAACTCCGAGAGCAGGGAGCTTTCCTCCGGTGACCACACAGCCCGCAAGCCCTGATCGCAGCGGTCCGAAGACTGCCTCGGTCATGGATGTCTCGCCGTTCAAGTCTTCTCTCGTCAAAGCGGTGTTCAGGGACGTGACCTCGATGCACGTCTCTCGGCCGGCTGCGTGGGCCGCCGCGTCGGTGACGCGGACGGTGCTGACGGAGATCATCGAGGGTGCGAGGAGAGTGGCGGCGGAGGAGGACCGGAAGAAGCTGGTTCCCGGGGACCTTCTTTCGGCGATCGACCGGAACGTCGAGCTGGAGGTGGGGAGCAAGTGGTACGACCACAGCCCGACGTTTCGGGGCCTGACCGGTGTCCTGTACGACGCCGGGGGTGTCATCGTGCCGTCTCGTAAGCGCAGCAGGTCGCGCAAACCGAGTGCGGTGGTCGGCGCGCACAGGTTCGAGGCTGGGGTCAAGAAGCTGCTCCGGAGTCGGGGAGTGACTGCCGTCCCGGCGATGGTCCGTGACCTGGACGGAATTGCGAGCGTGTTCCTGACGGGCCTCGCCCGGGACGCGGCCGTGGTCGTCCGCGAGGGCGGAGTCAAGCGTTTCGGTGCGGTCACCCCAGTGATGTCGGGCGAACCGGCCCCACCCCCGTTTCCCAAGGATTCCCTTGGGGCCCCATCCGCCCGCAGGGGTGACGGGCGGACCATCGGCAGGGATGACATCCTGTCCGCCACCACGGTTCAGCTGTTCGGCGGCAACCTGAGGCAGCGAGCCCTCACCGAAGCACGTGAGGCGACACGGAACATGTCGGCCGGCTGAGCGGGTGTGAACAGCGTCGCCGCCTGCACTCTCATCTACTACTGCAGACGGGGACGCCCGAGCCGCGTTTGATGAGGGCGTCGAAGGCCTTGTCGGCAGCAGGCGGCTGAGTCGGATCATCGGCTTCGCGCCGGTGCCGACCGCATAGCGGGTCCTGGGCGGCGTGCAGTGGCGGCCTCTCACCCTGCGCTTCGCCGACGGCACCGGCTGGGAGAAAACCCGCTGCCTGACCGAGTCGTCCGCGCACGATGACGACCCGCGCGCCCTCGCCTCCAGCTGATCGACGCCGCCGGCCCGCAACGCGGCCGCCCCATCGGCCTCGCCCGCAAGGGCGAGGACGTCATCGACGCCGGCCAGGTCGCCCCGCAGATCAGCCTGGACACCACCCACGAGGCCCGCCTCGACGCCGAAGCGGCCACGGACCGCATCCGCGACAAGTCGGGACCCGGCGCCATACGCCCCCGCCGCGCGCCGTGAACCCGCCACGGTCCACCCGCGAGGCAGGCCTGTGCCCGTGCTGCTCCAGCCGCCGGGATAGTCCGGTGGCGAGCGCCGCCGAGCCGATGCGGCTCGATCGCTCGCTGGCTCAGTCCTCGGCGACGCGGATGATCGTCCTGCCGTGAGTGCGCCTGTCCGGTGTGAACGCGGCGACCGCTTCGGTCAGCGGCCGAACGTCACCGACGACCGGCTTGAGGCGTCCGTCCCGTACCCGTTGGACGAGGTCTGTCAGACGGGCGCGGTCGGGTTCGACCACGAAGAAGACAGCGCGTCCGTCGCGAGGGTGGACGGTGACGGGCTCGGCGATGGTGACCAGGGTGCCGCCGGGGCGGACCAGGGCGGTGGAACGCTCGAGGATGTCGCCGCCGATCACGTCGAACACCACGTCGACGTCGCCGATGTCCTCCAACTTCTCTGCCTGGAGGTCGACGAAGGCATGGGCGCCCAGACCGAGTGCGGCCTCGCGGTCGTCGGCCCGTCCTGTGCCGATCACCCGGGCGCCCGCCGCGCGAGCCAACTGCACGGCGATCGAGCCGACGCCGCCCGCGGCGCCGTGGACAAGGACGCTCTGCCCGGTCTGGAGGTGGCCGTGGTCGAACAGACCCTGCCAGGCGGTGAGTCCGGAGATGGGCAGCGCGGCGGCCGTGACATGGTCGACGTCCGCGGGGAGCGGGGCGAGGTTGCGGGCCTCGACCGCGGTGTACTGGGCCAGCGTGCCGTTGCGGGCCCAGTCGGTCAGGCCGTACACGCGCTGCCCGACGGTCAGGCCGGTGGTGCCGTAGCCGAGTTCGGTGACGACGCCGGACAGTTCGTGGCCGGGCACGCTCGGGGTCCGGTCGCGTCCGGACCGGTCGGTCCAGGTGGCGGGCCAGTCCAGCTCACCCGGTGTGAAGCCGGCGGCATGGACCTTCACGATCACGTCGTTCTCCGCAGCGTGCGGGTGGGGCAGCTCAGCCAGGGCGAGGCCGCTGGCACCGGCCTCGCGGTCCTGAACGGTGACGGCTTGCATGAGTGGTTCCTCCGAGGTACGGGAGGCGGACGCGGGCGTGCGCCGCAGTGGTCACCTTCGACCTTAGGGTTCAGGCGGCCCAAGCACGTGGGCCACTCCGTCCCGCTTCGAGTGGGCCATTCATGAGGACCGTTCTTCCGGGGCCGCAAGTCCGGCCCAGGCAGGACGATCGCCACTGTACTGCCCGCCGCGTCCAAACCTCCGGTCCCACCAGCACTGCATTCGTGACGGTCGGGCCGCCAGCGACGAGACGCGGGCCCACGCCGGCCGCACACGGCCTCGCGGCGGGTGGCCGGGGGCGGTGTCGGACGGGCGGGGCTCCTGGAGGCGACGCCGCGCTGCACATCGCGCTGTGGGTGGGAGAGGGAGACTTTTGAGCGAGAACGAATTCTGCGGCCGAATCCGGGCTCGGTAGGGCTCCGCCGGCCCGTAATCGTTGGCGTGGTGACCCCTTCGCCAACGGCCACACCCGCCGACTGCCCGGCTCATCGCAGGCCGGTTTCGGCGGAGGCCGGTTGCCCCTTCACGTACCAGCGGCGGCCCTCGCGCTTGACACTGAAGTGGCCGACGTCCTTGACGCCAGACCCCAGCTCACGCTGTCGAAGCCAGGTGTCGTACGGCCCCGGGCCCGAGACGGCTCCTGTTGTCAGTGGCGCCTGGCATGGTTCTGATCATGTTCGACGGACTTCATGACATCGACTGGGCGTCGCTGGAGCACGCGTACGGCTCGGCCGAGGAAGTACCGGCGCTGCTGTGGGCGCTGCGCTCCCCGGTCACGGAGGAGCGCCGCAAGGCCCTCGACCGCTTCTACGGCGCGGTACACCACCAGGGCAGCGTGTACCCGCCCACGGCAGCCAGCCTGCCCTTCCTGTTCGAGCTGGCCGTCGACGGCGCCACGCCTGAACGGGCCGCTGTCGTCGCGCTGTTGGTCAGCATCGGCCGGGAGTCCCTGGAGCGGGGCTTCGAGGACGACGGCACCGAGATCGAGTACTACCCACCGACGGGCTGCGGGCAGGCCGTCGCCTTCCTGCGCGAGCGGGGTGCGGAGTTCGCCGAACTCGCCTTCGACCCCGACCCGGACGTGCGTCTGGCCGCGATCCCTGGGCTCGGGCTCTTCCTGGACGACACCGACCGGGCCGCCGCGGTGCTGCGCGAGCGGCTGGCCGCTGAACATGACATCGCGGCGCGGTTGCGCATCGTGGAGGCGGCGGCCACCCTGGCGCTGCGCGTGCCGACGGCTTCGCAACAGGTGATGGACTGGCTCTCCGAGCTCGCCGCCGACCCGGCCCGGGGCCCGGTGACCCGGCTCGCCGCCGTGGTCCAGCGGGCCCGCTGCGCCCCGGATGAGATCGGCGAGGACGTCGTGTCGGCCGCCGTCGGCCTGCTGCGCGAGAGTGCCCGCGCCATACCCGTGCGGCCCGTCGCACCGGCCCCGAGCCGCCCGGCGGCACCCACGGACACAGTTGCGCCCCAGGTCGTCGCCGCCTTCGAGGACCTCGACCGGCACACACGCGTGTACGCACCGACTACGGGCCTGTTGCGTACGTTCCACGAAGCCCTAGGGGCCCGGGTGCCCCAGCGCACCGCGGTGCTGGCCGAGCAGCTGAGCAGCCCCGACCCCGGCTCGCGCCTGGATGCGGTCCGTATGAGCGGGGAGCTGATGCGCGCCTGGCGAGGGGACCACACCCGGCTCCTCCTGCTGGTCACCGGCCAGCTCACCACGGTCGACCAGGAGGTCGCCGCCGAGGCTGCGGCTGTCCTGGAGTCCTGCCATCCGATCGCCGCCCCGGCCCGGGAGGCACTCGCCGCGCACGTTGACGCCCAACGGCGGGTGCACGGCCCGAACGTGTGGGCCGCACCGCAGGCAGGGCTGCGCAGAAGCCACCAGGAGGCCGTCCGGGTCTTGGCGCGCCTGGGCGACGCACGCGCGCTGCCGAGTCTGCTGGCCGCGCTGGACAGCGACAACGACGCCTGGCGTGCGATCCAGGTCGCAGGGCATCTGCCACAGGCGGCGGACCAGTTGGTGCCTCGGCTCTGCGACCACGTGCGCCGGTTCGACCTTTCCCAGCAGTGGAGCGAGATGAGCGCCAACGCGATCCTCTCCGCCCTGGCCGCGCTGGGCGACCCGGCTGCGGTTCCTGTGGTTGTGGACACGCTCCGTGCCGCGGTACGCCATGAGCAGCACGGCATCACGCGATCGGCTCTGAAGGCACTGGGGGCGTTCGGCCCGGCGGCGACCGGCGCACGCGACACGATCCGGTCGCTGACCACCGCCACCGACGCGCACGTACGGCCTGCCGCCGTCGCCGCGCTGTGGGCCGTCGGCGGTGACCTGGCCGAGGTCATGCCGCTCCTGCTCGGCCTCCTCGACGACCGCATCACTTTCCGGATCGGTGACGCGGCTGATGTGCTCGGGGAGATAGGCCCGCCCGCCTCCGTCGCACTGCCGCGCCTGCGGGCTCTCCTGACGCACGACTACGAATGGGTTCGGGTGCATTGCGCGGTCGCGCTCTGGGAGATCGGCGGTGAGGCCGAGGCACCGGCCGCCCTCGACGCCCTGCTTCAGGCCATGGCCCAGAACCCCGCGACGGCCAACCACGTCGTGACCTGCCTGGACCGCATGGGCCCCCTCGCGGCACCAGCTCTGCCCCTGCTCCGCGAGCAACTGGCCCAACCCCGGCGCGGCGGCAGGTTCCAGAGCATCGATCACGACGAGGAACTTCAGCGGGTCGGCCGTCGCCTCATAGCCCGGCTCGATCCTTCGGCGCCGTCAGCACCCGCCCCGGGAACAACCTGAGGCGGCGCCCCCGCGTTGGAGCGGGCCACGTCGAGGCCGGCCTCCCACGCGGCCGCATGCACCGACCAGACCATGTCCAGCGCTCCCAAGTCCGCCACACGCGCCGCCTCCAGGGCGCCAGTGGCGTAGCACCGGTGCTGATCAGCCACCCATACTGCCCGTCTTGCGCAGCCACCGCGTCGCAGCCTCGATACCTCGCTGCCAGTACGCCCCTTGCGCGCCAGGAGCGTGCGGGCCGGCAGCCCTGCGCAATGACCGGCGCAGGGCTGTGGCTCGCGTAATCGCAGGGCCGTGGCCGACTTCGGCTGGTGCGCGGTCAGGGTCCCGTGGCGCAGTTCCTGGCCGATCCAACCGCGGCGCGCTCTGACCAGTAGTGGTCGGGCCGCGTGTTTGGCGTTGAATCGCCCGTGACGGGCGGCGCCGAACTCCGTGGATCGCCCCGCGCCCCATCCAGCATGATGATCACCATGACTCCGATTACTGGGCTGGACCTGACGGGCTTCACCGAGCGTGAGGCGGGCGTGTGGACCGACGAGGCCGGGCTCGTCCTCTCCGTGCACTTCTTTCCTCTCGTACCGGACCTGCCGGGCAGGCTGGAGGAGCCGGAGGGGCTGCGGACTGGGCTGGCACGGGTCGCGGCGGGGGCCGGGGGCGGGCTCATCGAAGCAGTGATCGGCGGGGTGGACGGGGTCCAGGCGGTCCGTCAGCTGATCAAGGTACCGCGGCCTGGCGGGCGCGGGCAGGTCTTCCTCGGCACCTGGACGGTGCCCCGTAGCGGGTGCAGCACGGTCCTGAAGGTGCAGGCCGCCGAGGGTGGCATGACCGGGATGCGCGAAGCCATGATCACGGCCGAGGTGGGTCCGGACCAGTACTTCCGGCCCCACCCGTACGGGGACGGCGAGCAGTTCGGCGGGCTGCCGTACCACGTCGCTGATTACGAGGAGTGGGACGACCGGTTCCCGGAGCACCCGCTGACCCGGGTCCGGGCAACCCTCCGCCGCCTCACTCCTACGATCACCCTCGACGACCGCTTCAAGGCGCTGCCCCCGTTCACCGGACCGGCCGCCACTCCTGCCTGATCCCGGGCGGCGAAGATCAGCAGTGCCGCTTGCCCAGCGGCACTGGCCTGGCGCCCCCTGGCGCCCCCTGGGGCGTCGGGGTACGACAAGGGGCTCATGCCCCAGTCCTCGACCGTCGTGGTCGTCGTCGGCGGCTAGGCCGGCAACTCCGCTGCCAACAGGCGCAGCGGCAGCATGAGGTGCGTGGTGCGGGGCTGGAGATCGTGCCGGCTGGCAGGAGGCGTCGAGTTCCTGATGTCCCGGACAGCAGCCGGTTTTTTTTGGGGGGGAACCAGGGGCCGGACGAGGGACTTGGCGCTGGGGCTGCTGTCGGACCTGCTGTGCAAGAACTCTGGATCATCGCGGAGTGGGCGACGGGGCATGCAGCACTTGCTCGACCGGGCCAAGTGGGATGCCGACCGGGTACGCGAGTACGTGCTGGAGCACCTGCACGACGCGGACGGGGTGCTGACGGTCGACGCGACGGGAGATGTGTCCGTTCCGTGCCGGACCCTCGTCCGCAGGCGCGTCACGCCAGCTCCCGGCCCGGAGCCCCATGCCGCGTAGCGGTCCCCCCGCCACGTGACGCGGCCGTGCCCTCCGGTTCGGCGCACGGCCGATCGGACCGCCCCCGGCGGCGGGCCGCGCGCAGATGCGGCCCGCCGCGTCATCCTCCGCCTTCCCTGGTGGCATCCATCGCCGCTCCCGCAGCCTTCCGCCTTCCCGGTGATCACCTCGGACACCCGTCCTATATATTTGGTCGACCAATTAATTCTCCCGAGGAGACTCAGTGACCACCGCTTTCGACCCCATAGACCTCTCCGGCCTCCGCCTTGCCAACCGCATCGCCATGGCCCCGATGACCCGCAGCCGCGCCACCGACGACGCCCTGCCCACCGCCCTCACCGCCGAGTACTACACTCAGCGCGCCTCGGCCGGCCTGATCGTCACGGAGGGCATCCAGCCCTCCGTGATCGGCCAGGGGTACCCCAACACGCCGGGGCTGCACACGGCCGAGCAGATCGCGGCCTGGCGCACCGTCACCGACGCCGTGCACACGGCCGGGGGACGGATCTTCGCCCAGCTCATGCACACCGGCCGCATCGGTCACCCCGACCTGCTGCCCGACGGACTGGTCAACGTGGCACCCTCCGCGGTGGCCGCCACCGGCCAGGTCTTCACCCACGAAGGCCCCAAGGGCTTCGTCACTCCCCGCGAGCTCACCGACGAGGAGATCCGGGCCACCATCGCGGACTTCGCCGCAGCCGCTCGCAACGCCGTCGCGGCCGGCTTCGACGGCGTCGAACTCCACGGCGCCAACGGCTACCTGATCCACCAGTTCCTTGCTCCCAACAGCAACCGGCGCGGCGATTGGTGGGGCGGTTCGGTGGCGGGCCGCGTCCGTTTCGCCGTGGAGACCGTCAGGGCCGTCGCCGAGGCCGTCGGCCCCGGCCGCACCGCCCTGCGGCTGTCGCCGGGCAACCCGTTCAACAGCATCGAGGAACCCGAGCCGGAGCCCACGTACACCACGCTCGTCGACGCGCTGGACCCGCTGGGCCTGGCTTATCTGCACGTGGTGGAGGTCGCCCCGGAGGCCCGGGAGGTGACCACGGTGCTGCGCAAGCGGTTCAGCGGGGTGTTCGTCCTCAGCCCGGCGACCGAGGGGCCGACCGGCCCCGAATCGCTGGCACTCGTCGAGGACGGCACGACGGACGTGATCGCCTACGGGCAGCTGTTCCTCGCCAACCCCGACCTCCCTGCCCGGCTGCAGGCGGGCGGCCCCTTCAACACGCCCGATCAGTCGACCTTCTACGGAGGCGGCGCCGAGGGATACACCGACTACCCCACGCTGTGACACCAGGCAGGGGCCTCCGCGCCGTACGCGGAGGCTCCTGTGCCGTACGTGGCTCACCGCATCGCCGCGAAGACGTCGCCGGCCCCGGGGAGGAATCGAGGCCCCGAAGGGACGTCGTCCCCGCACGGCCCACGGCTCCCATTGCCCCGTCCGTCCGTGACGACGCGTCAGTACGTCCCCGTCGGCAGCGCGAACGACAGTTCCTGGGCCGCGTTCGTGAGGGCCGGCTGGAGGCGCCCGTGAAGCGGGCCTCACCATCTCCTTCGACCCCAACCTGCGCCCGGCCCTGTGGCCGGACCGGGACGAAATGGTGCGGGTCGTCGGCGACCTCGCGGCCCGCGCCGACTGGGTGCTGCCCGGTCTCGGCGAGGGCAGGCTGCTCACCGGCCGGGACGACGCCGAGGGCATCGCGCGCCACTATCTGGCGGCCGGAGCCCGCCGCGTCGTCGTCAAGGACGGCGGGCACGGCGCGACCCGGCTGTTCCAGGACGACGGCTCCTGGGTCCAGCCCCTGTTCGCCGTACGGTCCGTCGACCCGGTCGGCGCCGGCGACGGCTTCGCGGCCGGTCTCATCAGCGCCCACCTCGACGGGCTCGACACACCCGACGCACTGCGCCGGGCCGCCGCCGTCGGCGCGCTGGCCACCACACGGCGCGGCGACAGCGACGGCCTGCCCGCCCGCGCGGCGCGCGTCGCCGCCGACGTCGCCCCGCACACCGACTGGATCGAGGTCGGCACCTCCCTGATCAAGCAGTACGGCATGGAGTCCGTACGGCAGGTCGTGGATGCCGCCGGCGGCGTGCCCGTCCTCGCCGACCTCAAGACCGCCGACGACGCGGTCTTCGAGTTCGGCCTCGCCTACGAGGCGGGCGCCTCCTCGGCGACCGTTCTGGGCGTCGCCGCCGACGCGACCCTCGACAAGGCGGTGCAGCTCGCGGCCGAACGCGGCAAGGAGGCCGTGGTCGACCTGATGGAGACCACCGGGCCACGGCGTACGGACCTCGCCGCGCGGCTGTCCACGTCCGTGGTCCTCGCCGCGCACATCGGCAAGGACGCCCAGCACGGTGGCAACGGCCCCGCCGCCCTGCTCGGCGCGTGGAGCGCGGGCCGACGGCTCGCCCTCGCCGGGGGACTGACCGCCGAGGACCTGCCCGGCCTCGCCGGTGCGGGCTACCTGCGGGTGATCGTCGGCTCGGCGGTGACGGGCGCCGCCGACCCCGCGGCCGCCGCCCGGCGCCTGGCGCGCGCGGCCGGCCGGGACTGACGTACGCCCCGCCGTACACACCGCGCACCACACCAGTACCACCCGAGAACGAACGGAAGACACACGACCATGACCGACCACACGACCACGACCGACGCCCTGAAGACGCGGATCCTCGCCGAGATCGAGGGCGTCCTCGCGGCCCTCGACGACTCCGCCCCGGAGATTCTGGCCCAGGTGCTCCTCGACGCCGAGCGCATCTTCGTGACCGGCGAAGGACGTTCGGGGTTCATGGCCAAGGCCTTCGCCATGCGGCTGATGCACCTCGGCCTGCCCGTGCATGTCGTCGGTGAGACCACGACCCCCGCGGTCGGCGCCGGCGCCACCGTGGTGGCGGTCTCCGGCTCCGGCACCACGGCGGGCACGGTCCGCGTCGCCGAGCAGGCGGTCGCGGCGGGCGCCCTGGTACACGCCATCACCACCGCGGCCGACTCCCCCTCGGCGAACTGGCCGCCACCACCCTGGTGGCCCCGGCGGCGACCAAGTACCGGCGCCCCGGTGAGGCCGTCAGCGTCCAGCCCTTGTCGAGCCTGTTCGACCAGGCCACCCACATCGCCCTCGACGTCGTGGCACTGCGGCTGGCCGGGCTGCTCTCGGTGGACAACGAGGCGGCGCGGAAGGCCCACGCCAACACGGAGTGACGGCGGGAGCCCCCGGTCCGACGGTCGTGGGACCGGGAGCCGGCGCGATGGGCGGGAGCGCGTGTTCGGCCGGATGCATGAGCGCAGCCGACGAGGCCGAACGCGCGTACCCGTGGTCCATCGCTTGCGCGGACAGCGTCACGACCTGGGTGGAAACGTCGAATTCACATTGGGCGGGGCATTCCCTGCGTGTTCTCACGGCGGCGCGGCACCCGGCGCGCGACCATTCCCTTTGGATTCCGGCAATGGAAGCGAGACAGGAAGAAGGGTGGCCGTGTCGGCCAGCGAAAGCGAGAACCCAGCGATCCCCTCCCCGACCCCCACGTCGACTCGGCCCAAAACGAATCGGGACTGGTGGCCGAATCAGCTGGACCTACAGGTACTGCATCAGCACTCGCCACGGGCCAATCCGATGGAGGAGGACTTCGACTACGCAGAGGAATTCTCGACCCTCGACCTCGACGCGCTGAAGCAGGACGTCTTCGAGGTGATGAGGACGTCCCAGGACTGGTGGCCCGCCGACTACGGCCACTACGGACCGCTCTTCATCCGAATGAGCTGGCACGCGGCCGGGACGTACCGCATCGCCGACGGCCGGGGCGGTGGCGGCTCCGGCGCTCAGCGCTTCGCCCCCCTCAACAGCTGGCCGGACAACGCGAGCCTCGACAAAGCCCGCCGTCTGCTCTGGCCGGTCAAGCAGAAGTACGGCCGGAAAATCTCCTGGGCCGACCTGCTGGTCTTCGCCGGCAACTGTGCCATGGAGTCGATGGGCTTCAAGACATTCGGGTTCGGCTTCGGGCGGGAGGACATCTGGGAACCGGAGGAAATCTTCTGGGGTCCCGAGGACATCTGGCTCGGGGACGAGCGCTACAGCGGCGACAGGGAACTCGCGGGTCCGTTGGGCGCCGTCCAGATGGGACTCATCTACGTCAATCCGGAAGGACCCAACGGCAACCCGGATCCGTTGGCTGCCGCCCGGGACGTCCGCGAGACGTTCGGGCGCATGGCGATGAACGACGAGGAGACGGTCGCGCTCATCGTCGGCGGCCACACGTTCGGCAAGTGCCACGGCGCGGTCGATCCCTCGTACATCGGCCCGGAGCCCGAAGCCGCCCCTCTCGAGCGGCAGGGCCTCGGCTGGCGGAACACCTACGGCAGCGGCAAGGGCGCCGACACGCTCACCAGCGGGCTCGAGGGCGCGTGGACCTCCGAGCCCACGAAGTGGGACAACGGATACCTGAACAACCTGTTCGGATACGACTGGGAGCTGACGACCAGCCCCGCCGGCGCGCATCAGTGGACTCCCACGGACGCCTCGGCCCAGGGCACCGTGCCCGATGCGCACGATCCGTCGAAGCGGCACGCTCCCATGATGCTGACCACGGACCTCGCGCTGAAAGTGGACCCGGTCTACGGACCGATCACGAAGAGGTTCCACGAGAACCCGGACGAGCTGGCGGTGGCGTTCGCCAAGGCGTGGTACAAGCTGCTGCACCGCGACATGGGCCCCCTCTCGCGCTACCTGGGCCCGTGGATCGCCGAGCCGCAGCTGTGGCAGGACCCCGTCCCCGAGGTCGATCACGAACTGGTCGCCGACGAGGACGTCGCCGCCCTCAAGAGCAGGATCCTCACCTCGGGCCTGTCCATCTCCCAACTGGTCGCCACCGCATGGGCGTCGGCGGCGAGCTTCCGCGGCACCGACAAGCGCGGCGGGGCCAACGGCGCACGGATCCGACTCGCACCGCAGAAGAACTGGGAGGCCAACGACCTGCCCGAAGTGACCCAGGTGGTTCGGGCCCTCGAGCAGATCCAGCAGGAATTCAACGGCTCACAGACCGGCGGCAAGAAGCTCTCGCTCGCCGACCTGATCGTCCTGGGCGGATGCGCGGCCGTCGAACAGGCCGCGAAGAACGCCGGGCACGACATCACGGTCCCCTTCGCACCGGGGCGTACGGACGCCTCGCAGGAGCAGACCGACGTGGAGTCCTTCGCCGTTCTCGAACCCAGGGCGGACGGGTTCCGCAACTACGTCCGGGCAGGGGAGAAGCTGTCACCCGAGACCCTTCTGCTCGACCGCGCCAATCTGCTGACACTGACCGCTCCCGAGATGACAGTCCTGATCGGCGGTATGCGGGCCCTGAACGCCGGCTTCCAGCGGTCCCCTCACGGCGTCTTCACCCACCGGCCGGAGATGTTGACCAACGACTTCTTCGTCAACCTGCTCGACATGGGCACGGAGTGGAAGGCGTCCACCTCGGACGAGAACGTGTACGAGGGCCGGGACCGGGTCACGGGCGAGGTCAAGTGGACCGCCACCGCCGTCGATCTCGTCTTCGGCGCGCACTCTCAGCTCCGAGCCCTGTCGGAGGTCTACGCGTCCCAGGACGCGGGAGAGAAGTTCGTGCGCGACTTCGTGGCGGCGTGGGACAAGGTGATGAACCTGGACCGGTTCGACCTCCGCTGACCCGACGTCCCGGTCGGCCGCCGCCCGGCCGACCGGGACGCCCTCGGATTGCTGACGCGCTGGGCCGGCAGACGGTCGCCGGCGTGGTCTCCGGCCACCCACCTCAGTACCTTGCGAACCGCCCCTCAGAAGCTGATTCCGACTGAGTCGGCAGCGCCGGTGACCCCACCTTCGGACATCATTTGCGTGGCGAACCCAGATATTGCACCTGGAGGAGGCGTGCCGATGGTAACGATCGAGCTGTACTCGATCCCCTTCTGCGTGAGGACCCCTACCACCTGGTCGAAAAGGTTGACGACCAGAGATCCGCTGTCGCCGCGTTCCGCAAAGATCGGCTGATTGGCTACGTCGTCGGTGTAGATTTCGAATGAATTCGGGGGAGTTCCGATACCGAGCGGTTGTAGCCCCACCGCGCTCACACGGCCGGTAGTGAGCAGCGTTGTTTTACCGCGTTTCCGTACTGGATCTCCCAGTTTGGCTCTAGATATACCGCTGTAAGCCCCGATCTCGGTAATGATCCGATCGAAGGCAACGCCATCATCGAACTTGAATGCAGCTGTGTCGGTGGTGTCTTGCCAGCGGTGGAGCCTACCGATCTTGCGGTTCAGGCCGGGCTGGTATATCGGGTCACCCTGGAGGATGTTCACCGGCTCTGTGCTACTCGCGATCACGTGCGCGCAGGAGACCCCAACTTGCCCACCGAACATCGCGTCGTTCGCAATGCCACCCAATGTACCTCCTGGGGACAGGAATCCACCATGTTCCGCCTTTATGGTGCCTCCACCGATTACTGGGGCGTACGTGGTGTCGTCCGCCAACGGGGTGAAGTCGTGTTGCACAACCGCCACAGGAAAAGGAGTGTCGACTGTCAGGGCTTCCAGCTGGCTGGGCACATTGTTCTCGTCAGTGACCAGGACGCGAATGACGACTTCGTCCGTCAATTCGACCCCGTCCTGTCGAAAGCCAATATCGACGCCCACAACGCCAGGGAGGAAGGGCAAAGCCTGCCCCAAAACGGCCGCAAGTACATCCTTGGCTTCCAGCATCTCAGGTGATACATCCATTCCAAAGCGGCCTTTCTCATCTCGTAGTGGATGCCGAATCGCCGTGGTCCTTACCTGTCGCGCGAGCAGGCTCTGGGTAGGCGCGGGGGGTGAGTTTGCGGTGCTGCAGTGTCGGCATCCTCGACCGACCTGGCCCGACCGGTCGGCGGACAACCAACCGAACGGCGCGAAAACTGTCCGTACTTTCAGCGTGCGCCTGCTCGGCCTGGGCTTCAACCGCTGATGCGAAGTTGCGAAGTGCCCCAGCGGAGTTGACAGTCAAAGTGTGATCTTGAATGGCCGGCCTGGCTCTCCAGTCGTCGTCCAGAGGGGCACCCCGCGCTAGATCCAGAGCTCGTAGAAGCTGCGGATCACCGCGTCGCTTCAATCCGCTGAACGGGGTTGTCCAGGAGGGCTGCGATGCCGAAGGCAGCTCCAGGCAGGTGAGTCCGGGCGTTGGGAATCTCAGCCCACGCGGCCGCCACTGGGACGGGCCGTACCTCTGTGGGCCCGCTGCCGTCTCGCCCGGCGGATCCGGTGCGGTCAGCGCGGCGAGCTGCGGCAGGACTACCGCGAGGGCATGGAGTACCAGGCCGGCGGCCTCGGCCTGGCCCTCAGCCCTGTGGTCCTCTGTGCGGCTGGTGCCCGGGTATCGGGTATCGGGTATCGGGAGGCAAGGATCGGCAGTACGGAAAGGGCGTGCAATGCCGAGGAACAGGTGGTTGCCCTGGTCGATGGTCATGTGCTGCGCCGGCGGCTCAAGTCGTCACAGACCTCGGACGACATCGGCGGTGGTGGAGCTGCCCGCTTGCGCGGGTAAGCGGGTATCCAGGCCCCTCAGACGGCTGGCCTCCGGACGGATGGGCTGGCGGCCAACGAGCCGAGGAGGGTGAGAGCGTCGCTGCTGGGGGAGGCCGGCTCGGCGTGGTAGACGACGAGTTCCTGGCCCGGCGCTGAGCGGATGTCGAAGGTCTGCATGGTCAGGGTGAGCGGGCCGACGTCGCGGTGGGCGAAGCGCTTGAGCTCCAGAGCCTTGCCGCGGGTGTCGTGGCGGGACCACAGGTCGGCGAATTCCGGGCTCGAGTCGAGGAGTTCGGTCAGTACCTGGCGGACGCGAGGGTCGTCCGGTGCCGCGCTGTGGCCGAGGCGGAAGCCGGCGACGGAGTTGCGGGCGACCTCGTGCCAGTCCCGGTAGAAGGTGCGGGCGGCGGGGTCGGTGAAGACCACGTGCATCAGGTTGCGGGAGTGCGTCCAGCCGTGGAAGAGCGCGTCGGCGATGGCATTGGAGGCGAGGACGTCGTACGCGCGGTTGTAGACGATCGCCGGGTTGTGGGGCCAGGCGTCCATCAGTGCCAGCAGGCTCGGCTCCACGCGGTCCGGCACCGCGGCTGCCGTGGCGCGTGGGCCGACACCGGCGAGGCGATACAGGTGCTGCCGGCCGTCCTCGCCCAGCCGCAGCGCGGAGGCCAGCGCGTCGAGTACCTGGGCCGAGGGGGCACGCTCCCGGCCCTGCTCCAGGCGGGTGTAGTAGTCGGCGCTGACACCGGCAAGGAGGGCCACCTCCTCGCGCCGCAGCCCGGGCACCCGCCGGTATCCGGTGGCCGGGAGGTTCACATCGACCGGGGTGACCTGGGCGCGGCGGGCGCTGAGGTAGGCGCCGAGCTCGGAGCGTGCTGCCATGCGCCCCATCGTAAATCCGTGGCCGGCCGTCTTCCTGGGTGCGCTGCACCCAGGAGAATCCCGCCCCTCCCGCGGCGACGGCGGTCCGGCCAGCCTTGAGGCCATGACCACACCACTTGACCAAGCCGCCGGGCAGCCCAACCCCAAGGTCGTCCTCGTCACCGGAGCCAGCAGCGGCATCGGCGCAGCCGTCGCCGAACGGCTCGCAGCGGAGGGCCACCACGTGGTGGCCGGCGCCCGGCGCACCGACCGGTTGCGCACGCTCGCCGAACGCGCCGCGGCCTCGCCCGGGAGCTTGCACCCGGTCCGCCTGGACGTGACGGACCGCGCCGACGTCGCTGCGTTCGTCGCCGCCGCCCGCGAACGCCACGGCCGCGTCGACGCCCTCGTCGCCAATGCCGGCGTCATGCCGCTCTCCCGTCTGGACTCCCTGCTCACCGACGAGTGGGACCGGATGATCGACGTCAACATCCGCGGCCTGCTGCACGGCATCGCCGCAGCGCTGCCGCTCTTCACCGCGCAGCGCGCGGGCCACTTCGTGACCATCGCCAGCGTCGGCGCCCACGAGGTCGTGCCCACGGCAGCCGTGTACTGCGCAACGAAGTACGCGGCCTGGGCCATCACCGAGGGACTGCGCCTGGAGTCCGACCCCGCGATCCGGGTCACCACCGTCTCTCCCGGAGTGGTCGCCTCCGAACTCGCCGACACCATCACCGACCCCGGGGCCGCCGAAGCCATGCGCACCTACCGCGCCCACACCATCGGCCCCGACGCCATCGCCGGCGCCGTCTCGTACGCCCTCGCCCAACCCCAGGACGTCGACGTCAACGAGATCGTCGTCCGCCCCACCCGCCAGCGCTGAACTCCACCGAAGGAACCCGCATGACTGCGCCCCTGCCCACCCCCACCCCATGGGACCTCACCGGCCGCGTCGCCGTCGTCACCGGCGCCGCCCGCGGGATCGGTCACGCCACCGCCACCCTGCTGCACGCCCGTGGCGCCCGCCTGGTCGTCACCGACCGCTTGGCAGCAGTCGAAGACCTGGTCGCCAAGGACCCCGACAACATCGCCGCACTCGTCGGCGACGTCGCGGACGAGGACCACGCCCGTGCCACGGCGACGCTGGCCACCGACCGCTTCGGCTCCCTCGACATCCTGGTCAACAACGCCGGCCGCACCCTCAACAAACCCATCACCGAGACCACCGCCGACGACTTCGACGCCATCCTGAGCGTCAACGCCCGCGGCAACTTCCTCCAGGCACGGGAGGCCTTCCGTGCCATGGAGGCGGCCGGCCGGGGCGGCGCCATCGTCTCCGTCGCCTCCGTCTCGTCCGTCGTCGCCTTCGCCACGCAGACCGCCTACGCCGCCTCCAAGGGCGCCCTGGCCCAGATCACCCGGGTCCTGGCGATCGAGGGCGGCCCGCTGGGCATCCGCTCCAACGCGGTCCTCCCCGGCGTCATCGACACCGACATCATGGAAGGCGTCGTCGACAAGGGACGCGAGATGCTCGCCTCCTTCGGCCCGGCCCACCCCCTCGGACGTATCGGCCGCCCCGAAGAAGTCGCGGAGTCCATCGCCTTCCTGGCATCCGATGCGGCGTCCTTCATCACCGGTGCCCTCCTGACCGCCGACGGCGGCTGGACCGCCCAGTGACGCGTCGCCCCGGCCTGACGGGGAGTCGTCGGGCCGCCAGTGCTGACACTGCGTAGACACGCCTGGGGCTGCATCACGGCGGCGCGGGCTGGTAGCGCAGGAGCACGGTCGGGAGCCGACGAGTTGATGTTTCGGCCGCTCCGCGGACTCCAGGAGAGTGCCGCTGCCGCTGCGGCTGCCGAGGACGACTGGATACACAACGACCTGGTGCTCGTCGAGCACGCCGTGGGCTGTGAGCTCGTCAGCCAGGGAGGCGCCACCCATCAACAGCAGGTCCTTGACCGTTTCGGCCTTTTGGGCGGCGGACCGGCACCAGCCCGCCCGCCGTCGCTCGCCACCGCGCCGCTCATCCAGTTGCCAACTCCTCGATCAAACCGCCGAGATGCGCACGGGAGACGCCGCAGAAGACAGGATGGAACAAGGCCGCACGGGCTCACTTCTTGGTCACACTGGAATGAACCCGTGCGGACGCTGTCACGTCACGGCCGTAGCAGACGGCCTCGCGGACCGAGTCGAGTGTGGGTGGCCGGCGCGCCGTCGCATGTCAGGCTTTCGCAGGAGTGCGCGCCGTCGCCCCCGGCGGGCGCACCATGAAGACGTCGATCGAGTCCTGGGCTTCCACGACGAATCCGTGGCGCTCGTAGAGTCGACGGGCCGCACTGCCCTGCAAGACGTTCAAGCCCATGGTCAAGCCCTGCGCGTCCGTGCGCTCCAGTACTGTGCCCAGCACAGCGGATCCGAGCCCCCGGCCCTGACGGTGCGGAGCAAGGTAGAAGTGCTCCAGCCACTGCCTGCCTTCGGCGGGCCGGACCGTGACGCATCCTGCGAGTTCACGGTCGATCATGATGATCGACGTGTGCTGTGGGCTGAAGGAGTCCCGCAGCCGCTGTCGTACCCGGTGCTCGTCGTAGCGTCCAAGGCGTTCCAAGTCCGCACGCATGACCGTGGCCCGCAACTCTGCGATCACCTCGATGTCCGCTGCCACCGCAGAACGCAGCACCCAGCCCGCGGCGTGCGCCGACGTGTCCCTTGCAGGCATTGCCGTGCCCGATCGCGTCCCGCTCCCCATCACCCCAGCATCCATGACCGGAGTATCTCAGTCCGCCTGCCCCGAACAGGTACATGGGCATCTCACTCCTGACTGTCCGATCCCACCGCGACCTCACTCGTGGACCGGGTCGTAAGAAGTCGGTGTCTCTCGTTCATGGACACCGGCATCATGGTCGTCGGCAACATAGGGGCGGGAGAGGACGAGTGCGGTGGGTGTCCGGAGACGAGCAGGCGGATCTGACGAAGCTGTGGCAGCAGCGTTGGCCCAGTTGCCCTCCGGTCGGGTACAAGCTCCGCGACCCGTATCGGGATGTCTGGGTACGTCTTCACAGCCTGCCTGAATCGAAGCGGTACGCGGAGAGCGAGAGCGAGTACACCGTCGTCCTGGAGCGTTACAACACCGTCCTCGACGAGTTGTTCGCAGGCGCGGACGTGTACGTCATCACTCCGCTCTGGACGACCGAAGCCGACGTTCCGTCAGTGGAACCCGGAACGGGGTATTGGCAGAGCCTGCTGGTGGAGGACGATCCCGACCCTGAGTTCCGCACGTACTGCCACCTCTTCGCCGCACGCCGGCCCTGGCAGCGCGGCTGCATCGACGACCTGCTCCGAGATACCGCCGACGACAAGGTGGCGGGAATCCTCATCACCGACACCCGTATGCGGCGTATCCACCACCCCTACGACGGTGGTGCCGACGTCTTCCTCACGACACCCGAAGAACGCGACCGAATGCGCAACCGGCACGCCGGATGGCTTTCCGCTCATCCCTCGGGTCTCTGACCGGCTCGGATCGCCGCCCCGCTCAGAATGGCCTTCACCGCGAGCACAGGCAGCCTCTGGCGCAGTGTCCGCACACCATGCGTCCGTCCGCGAGTAGCGGACCAGCTAGACGTCTGGGGACCCAACTACGCCGTACTGCACCTTCAGGCAGCAGTCGAAGTGCTCCACAAGGGCCGCCTCCGGCGTGAGCATTGGCCGTTCATCTTCAAGAACCCCGGGCTGGCCACCGCAAGAACGCGGTCTTGCCGGCCAGCTTGACGGCCGACTTGGGCCTGCCCGCCCCCTCGGCTCGGCGAGGAGGACCTCGTGCAGCCGCGGCCACGCCCCAGCCTCAGTCCATTCAGCCAGCGGCGCCAGCAGGTCATCCCCGTACCGAACCGAGTTCCTGCGGCGGGTGCTCCCAGGCGATCCCAGTGTGCAGCACGAACAGGATGCCCTTGGGGGCTTGTCCTACCTGAGCGGCACGCCCACCAGGCCGGCGAAGCCAGCGACTTCGGCTACGCCGCCGTCTTCGCCCTGGTCGAGTGGGACGTCCCGGCCTGAACGCTCTGCTGGATTCGCGGCGGGTGGTGGGGAGGTCCTTGCCGGTCATGTGGTGGTGAGTAGTCGGAGGAGGTGTGTGCAGGCGTCTGCTTCGTGTGCGTGCTGGGTGATGGTGTCCCAGGTGCCCCGTTCGCAGGCGCCGACCTCCCACATGCCCGGGGTGGTGGGGGAGGGGCGCAGGTAGAGGAAGTCGGTGGGTGGGGGCGACGGTTCGTGGACGCCTTGGATCCAGTAGTGGCCGCCGGCCACGCCCGCGGCGCGCAGTGCGGCGTGCAGGGCGTGGCGGTCCATGTAGGCGTCTCCGCTATCCGGCGGCGCGGGCGAGGTAGCCGTGTTCCAGGAGCCATTTGACGTTGAGCCGCTCTCCGTCGCCGGGCGGAAGCAGGGCGGGGTCGAGCTTGATCTGCTGGCCGCCGCCGGGCTGCTCGAACCAGGGGGCGATGCGGCCCTGCCACACGGGGAAGGGCTGCTTGACGGTGTAGCGGTGATAGTCGCACGGGTGGGCGGGCTCGCGGGTGTTGAGGTTCTGCGGCGGCAGGGCCCGCTTGGCGTAGGGGTCTCCGGCGGGGGCGAGGTAGGAGCCGTACTCGGAGCCGAAGCGGTCCAGGTCCTCGCCCACGTCGAGGACCTCGACGTGCTTGTCGACCTCGCCGTTGGTCTCGGCGAATCCGTCGTTGGGCGGGTACTTCCAGCCCGCCGGCCCGCTGGCGTCCTCGTCCTTCCAGTACTTGACCAGGAACGCGCGCGGGGACAGGCCTCCAGTGCGCTGGTAGTTCTTCAGCAGCGGCCCCACGGGCGCTTCCCAGGAGCGGGGCAGGTTTTCCGGACCCAGCCGGGCGTCACCCTGGTAGGCGCCGGTGCACGGGGCCGGGCGCGGTTCCGCCTGCGCCGCGCGGCGAGGCCCGTCAGGGGCGGCGGTCGCGGCAGTCGGGGTCAGCGCGGCGGTCAGAGCCAGGACGAGGGCGGACAGGGCGGCGCGCGGGCGGTTGTTCACGTGTCGTACTCCTGTGGGTGGCGACGGCGGAGCCCTGCTCCCTGCCCGGGGCCGCGCCTTGGCGAAAGGCCCCCGGGAACGGGCGCTGCCACTGACGTGCAGGGCTGTGTGTTGCCGGGGCGCAGTCGTTCGCCCGACTTCAGCATGGGGCCCCTCGGATCCGTTCGGTGTGCAGTTCAACGATCGGGCGACAGCGCGGACTTGTGTTCCCGTAAGCCGGCGACGGGTGCGGCCGTCCGGCACCGCCCACGGCGCCGGCTAGCAGCAGCTACAGCGGCACCGGCGTGATCCGGGAGATTTTCACTCGCCTGAATGGATCACTCCGTTTCCGCGGTTTGTCCCAGCGCGGCGCGGCGCAGCATCGCTTGCGGCGGCGTCCGTGACCGGGACGCCGGCGGCACACGGTGCCGTACACCGCATGAAGGGGAGCGCACCCATGGGGACTTGGAGTGACTGGGAAGACGTCGGCGGGACGATCCTGTCGGCGCCGAGCGCGGCATCACGGACGGGCGACCGTATCACCGTGGTGGCGCGCGGGACGAGGAACCAGATCGTCTACCGCTCCTGGAACGAGTCCAGCGGCTGGGGCGACTGGGGCGATCTGGGCGGGGGCCTGGTCTTCGACCCAGCGATCATCTCCGGCAAGCCCGACCGGTACACCGTCTACGGGGTGGGGGGCGGATTCACCGTCTACCGCAAGTCCTACATCGACGGCAGCGGCTGGGACGGCACCTGGTCCAAGACGAACGAGGCCACCGAGATCCGCAGCGGCGTGGCGGCGGCATCCGCCCGCGAGGAGCGCATCGACCTGTTCGGCCTGAACAGTGTCAACCAGGTCCAGCACGCCACCGCCCCGCCCGGCTCGGGCTGGCAGCCGTTCAACAACATCGGCGGCACGATGCAGGGCACCGTCGCCGCCGCCTCCTGGGGAACCGGCCGCGTCGACCTGGTCGCCCGTGGCGCGGCCAGCAACACCCTGTGGCACCGCGTCCTCAACGGCTCCACGTGGACGAACTGGCGCGATCTCGGCACTGGCTTCGTGTCCGGGCCGGCCGTCTCCACCTGGGGCCCGGACCGCCTGGACGTCTTCGCCAAGGGCCACGAGCACCAGATCCAGCACCGCTGGTGGGACGGGCAGACCTGGAGCGAATGGCAGGACCTCGGCGTGGTGAACACCGACGACAACCTCGCCGCCGTCTCCCGCAGGCCCGGCAACATCGAACTGTTCGGCCGCGGCCGCGACAACCGCCTCTACCGCCGCACCTACACCGCCGACTCCAACGAACTGGACAACGGAGGTGTCACCGACCCCAGCTGATCCCCCGCAGACCCCGGCGCTCGCGGGACGCCGTCCCGCGGCCGCTGTCCGGGCGGATCTCGAACGCGATGATCGGCTTGCCGGTCACCTCTCCAGCACGGACAGTGGTCAGCGAGCGCCCTGACGCCACGAGTGAAGGAGCCTGCAGATGAAGCGGAAGCGGAGGCAGTGACATGGGACGTGCGCTGATCGTGGTGGACGTGCAGAACGATTTCTGCGAGGGCGGCAGTGTCGCCGTGGCCGGCGGAGCCGAGATCGCCGCGAAAGTCCGCGATCTGGTCGAACGGGCAGCGGAAGCCGGATACACGAAGGTGGTGGCGACGCGGGACCACCACATCGATCCGGGAGACCACTTCTCCGACACCCCCGACTTCAAGACCTCCTGGCCCGTGCACTGTGTGGCCGGCACACAGGGTTCCGACTTCCACCCGAAATTCACCCCCGCGGTCGATGCCGGAGCCATCGACGCCGTCTTCTACAAGGGGGCTTACGCCGCCGCCTACAGCGGCTTCGAGGGCGCGGACGAGGACGGGCGCGGTCTGGCGGAGTGGCTGCGGGAGCACGGCATCACCGCGGTGGACGTGGTCGGTATCGCCACCGATCACTGCGTGAAAGCCACCGCCCTGGACGCGGCCCAGGCCGGCTTCGCCACCCAGGTGCTGCTGGACCTGACCGCCGGGGTGGAGCACAGCACCATCCGGCGAGCCTGCGAAGAACTCCAGCGGGCCGGCGTGGACCTGTCGGGCGCGCCGGTGGTCGCCGGAGCGTAGGGACGCTGCCTCCTGCGGTCCGGCCCGTGCACGGGGTGCACGGGCCGGACCCGCTGCCGTCGGCAGCTCCCGCGCTCGCCTGCCCCGAAGGGCCACCGTGCCCGGTGGCCCTTCGGGGCGGCTGTTCAGGAGAAGACGACTCAGGAGAAGACGACGGAGCGCAGGAGCAGACGCTCGGACGCACCCGCGCCCGGGGACAGCGTGTAGTAGGTGTCGCCCTCGCAGTCGGCGTCGAGGAAGACGGTCGCGGTGGCGTTGGTGTAGTTCTTGGGCGCCCTCGAGGCCGCCCCGGGGGCGGAGCCCGGCGCGGGCAGGTTGACGCACTCACCGCTGGGCGGGTTGTTGAGGAAGCCGACGGCTTCGTATCCGTCGGCGGTCGTGTAGGTGTAGCGGAACTGGCCGGTGGCAGCGGAGGCTGAGCCGGGTACGGCCACCAGCAGGAGGAAGGCGCTGCAGGCGGCGCCGACGGCCGCCGTGATGGAGCGAACGGTCACGGTGTCTCTCTTTCGGGAAACCGGTGCGGTCAGTGCCAGCGATTCCCCGATGGATGCCGTATAGGCGCTATGTCCCTCGAACGAGGACGCCGAATCGTTTTCGCTGTCGAAGGCAGGCAGCCCACGCCACCGTGACCGCCCCGGCGTGCGGAAAGTCAGCCCGGCAACGTCGATGCACCCTGCTGCCGGAATGCTCCGAGTCCCTGGCTGCCCATGCCGACCGCACAGCCGGCCAGCCCTCAGGCAGTCGGCCAGGGGTCGTCCGGCCGATCACTTCTGGCCGTCGTGTTCGGGCTCCTCTCGCAGGTCCTCGGTATGTTCGCGGGCATGGGAGCGAGTAGCTGGTTGTACTTCACGCCTTTCCTGCAGAACGAACAGGCCGCGCTGGACTGTCTCGGTGAGGCGGTCTTCGCTCGGCCGCGGCTCCGGCTGTTGCACGGTCGTCCATGGCGGCGACGGCCGTCCAGAGGAACTGTGCTTCTGGGGGACCACCGGCGATTGATCCTGGAGCGCCACGTGAGCCCTTGACTGAACGGACCACTCCCTCAGGTGCCGAGCCGGATGACCAGGGCCGCCGCAGTGACGGTGCCCAGGAAGACGTAGCAGCGCTTGTCCCACTGGGAACGCGGCCGATTCGTTGCAGCGGGACCAGCGGCCCAGGGGGGCGACTGCCTTCATGCCTCGGCCCCACCTCTCTGATGCCGTCCCTGCGACGGCACCTCACGTTCCATGACAAGCCGCCCTTTGTCGGGCTTGCCCCCTGGTGTGAGCGGCACTTCCTCGATGAGGGTCAATCGGGTCGGCGCGCTTGCCTCCTCCAGGTTCGCCGACACCAGGGCGCGCAGTTCCCGCAGGTCCGGGATGTGTCCGGGAACGGGGACGACGAAGGCGTGAACGGCTTCGCCGGTGTCGTCGTCGGGCACGCCGACGACGTACGCCTCGGCCACCGACTGATGGGTGGCGAGCAGTCGCTCGACAGGACCGGCGTAGTAGAGGTTGGCGTTGACGATGATCACGTCCCGTGCCCTGCCTGTGAGCCACAGCCTGCCATCGGCGTCGAGGCGGCCCAAGTCGCGGGTGCGCACCCATCCGTCGACGAAGACCTCGGCGGTGAGGCCTGGCTCTCGCCAGTAACCGGCGCTCTGTCCCGGGGTCCGGACGAAGAGCTCGCCCTGGGTGCCCGCCGGCACGGGCCGGCCCGAGGCGTCCCGGATCTCCAGGTCGACGGGCGGCACGCCCAGCGAACCCGGTGTGTCCCGCGGAGTGGCCATGGAGATCATGCCGGTCTCGGTCTGCCCGTACCCGTGGAAGACAACGGGGCCGAGTACGTCCAGGGCCTCGCTGAGCCGTCCTGGCTCCAGCGGGGACCCGGACACCATCAGCGCGCGCAGGCTGCGCAGGTCCGCGGGTGATTCCCGCTGTCGTGCCGTCAGTTGTGTCAGGCGTGCCACGGTGGCGACGCTCGCCGTCGCACGGTGGCGCTCGATGCTGTTGGCCAGGCCCGGCTGTTCGGCGGTCACCAGGGTGCCTCCTGCGGCGAGGGCGAGGAGACCGTATTCCATCATCACCTGGCTCGCCAGGGTGCCGAACACGAGGAAGCGGTCGAGGCGTGCGGCGAGTTCGCAGACGGCGGGGGGCCAGTCCTCCGGCCGCAGTGCCCAGGCGGCGGTCATGGCCTGGTAGGTCTGGGCGCATGCTTTCGGAAGTCCGGTGCTGCCGCTGGTGTGGATGAGCCGGGCCACGTCCTGCGGGCGGGCCCGGGGCGTGGGCCGAATGCCGTCGTCCTCGGCCTTCAGCAGGTCGCCGAGGACGAAGACCTTCCCCGACCGGCCGGTGTCGGCGCCGTACGCGCCGTCGGTGACGAGGAAGTCGGCCTCCGCGAGGACGTGTTGGCGCTGATGCGCGCTCAGGCCGGGTCGGAGCCCCACGACACGGGCGCCGAGGACGTGCGCCGCGACGATGGTGGCGAACGCCTCGGGGCTCACACCGAGAAGCATGGCGACGCCGTGTCCGGGCTCGATGCCGCGCGTGCGCAGCGCCTTGGTCACCCGTCGTACCGTCCCGAGGAGTCCGGCCCCGGACACCACCCGGTCGCCGTGCTCGAACACCGGACGCGGGCCCGCCTGCTCGAGCAGGTCCAGCAGGCGGCCGGGGAATTGCTCAGCCAAGGCACGCCTTGACGAACGCGGCCAGCGGCTGCTGGTGGACCGCCGGGATGTCCCACTCGTTCTCCAGGTTCTCCGCCAGATGATGAGTGGCCTCGAGGACACCGTCCCGGTAGTGACGTACAACGGGGTGGAGGTAGCTGGACTCCATCGCGTGCTCGACGTCGTTCTCGGTCACGCGCGGGACGGTGACGTCGAACGGGTCGACGTCGTCGTGGTCGGGTCCGTACTCGAGATCGACGACGAACCGGTGCCGGGCCGGCCCGAGGCCGCCGTCGGCCGCGTATTCCAGCGGGACTTCCTCCTGGTAGAGGGCGCCGTCGCCGTCCACGGTGATCACGTCGCCCAGGACGCCGAACTGCTGCCACAGGGCGGAGGACCGGTTGACGCGGGCCACGATGGCGTCGGCGATCTCTTCCGGTGCCGTGCCGAGCGGCCGGGCGGGCCAGGGCTCGCCGTGGTGGCGGGCACCCATGATGCGGTACAGGGCACGTGCCCCGTAGCGGAAGCCGTGGATGAAGCCGCTGGTGCCCTTCTTGAAGTCGCGCTGTTGCGTCAGTGTGCCGGCGAAGTGGAGGCCGGGTATGTTCACCGACTCGTAGGCGGAGTTCTGGTGCGGGAAGCGCCCGTCGATGACGAGGGTGGGACGGCAGGTCTCGTCGAAGACGTCCGCGTCGAACCGGAATCCGGCGCACAGGATGATGCGGTCGTAGTGCAGTTCGCGGAGGCGTTCCGTCGTCCGTGCGTAGCGGAAGGTGACACGGAACCCTCCGTCTGCCGTCCTCTCGACGTTCTCCACGGTTCCGTCCAGGACCGCGTTCTGCGATTTGAGCTGGTAGCTGTCCAGGAAGTTGTTGTTCACTGCGCGAAGATGCCCCACGAAGTGGGTCTTCCAGGCCATTTTGACCGAGTGCGGGCCCGCGACGTGGATGACCGCGGCGTTCGCCATGAGGGCCTCCGCGGTTTCGAAGGCCGAGTTGCCCTTGCCGATGATCAACACGCGCTGATTGACGAAGGACCCGGGGCGCGTGTCGAACTCGTCGTATCTTTCGGCGAGTTCGACACCGGGAATGTTCGGCTCGTTGAGCCGGGAGACACCGGTCGCGACGATGAGCCGCCGAGCCTGCCAGGTCCGTCCGGCGGCGTCGCGGACCGTGAAGAGGCCGTCGGCGCGGGAGACGCGAACGACCTCCGTCCCGTACTCCACGCGGACGCCGGTGCGGTCCGCGAAGTCGGCCAGGTAGCGCACCAAATCGTCGGCCTGGGGGAAGTACTCCTGGGTGTACCGGGTGAACAGCAGTTCCGGATCGTCGCTGAGCAGCGAGTTCCAGTCCATCCGCAGGTTGAGTTCCGGATCGGAGTATCCGGTGTTCACCTTGTTGATCGAGATCAGCTGTCGATGTCTGGGGTACCTGGTGAAGAACGTGCCGGGCCTGTCCCCGCGCTCCAGGACGACGTAGTCCCGTCCGTCGCGTTCCATGAGGGCGGCGAGTTGGAGTCCGGCAGGCCCTGCCCCGATGATCAGGTAGTCACGCACCATGTGCGGAACGCTAGTGCCGCCACATCAGAAGGCTCTGAGATTGGGCGGCTCAGGCAGGCACGGCATCCTCATCGGTCGACGAGGAGCCGGCGGCGGTGGCCTGGTGCGGCCGGGCCATGCCGCGTTCGATGCGCTCGGGCAGCGCCAGACGGTACAGCGGCACGGCGCCCGCGGTGGTGAGGACCGCGACCAGGACGAGCATGGCGAAGACATTCTTGGTGATCATGCCCTGGGCGAGTCCTATGTTGATGAAGATCAGGATCATGAGGCCGCGGGCGTTCATCAGTCCGCCCACGGCCCAGGATTCGCGCCAGCTGAAGCCGGTGGCGCGCATGGCGAGGCCGCAGCCGAGGTACTTGCCGGCGAATCCGGCCGCGAAGATCAGCAGGAACGGTCCGATCATGCCCCAGCCGGCGACTCCGCCCAGTTCGGTGTTCAGGCCGGAGAAGGTGAAGAAGATGGGCAGGAGCAGCACGCAGACGACGTCCATCATGCGGCTGTGCAGGGCCAGGCGAAACGCCGGATCGCGGGGCATGGCGAGCCCGGCGACGAAGCCGCCGAATACGGAGTAGATGCCGATGAAGTCGGTGAACAGCCCGGCCAGCAGGACGATGCCCATGACGACGTACAACTGGTCGAAGCCGAACAGGCCGGTGCGCGCGACCCTTTCGCCCATCGGGCGCAGCAGCCGCGACACCACGGTGAGCATGACGGCCGTGAAGACGATGGTGAGCCCGATCGTGCGCAGGGCGTGCGGCAGGCCGGCACCGGAGTGCAGAGCGGAGAGCACGGCGAGGAAGCACCAGGCCGCCGCGTCGTCGATGGAGGCTCCCAGCAGGGTCATGCGGCCCAGGGACGAGTTCTCCAGTCCCCGTTCGTAAAGGATGCGGGCGAGCATGGGGAATGCGGTGATGGACAGGGCGCCGCCGAGGAAGAGGGCGAACTCGAAGGACGTGACGTCGGACCGGGAGAGCCGGCCGTGGAGCAGGTAACCGCAAGCGGCGCCGAGCAGGAGCGAGGGGACGATGCCGGATACGGCCAGCACGGCCGCGTTCTTGGCGTCCTTCCGGCTGTTCTCGGCCGTGTGGTCGAGGCCGGCCCCGACCAGAAACATGAAAAGGGTCAGGCCGATGGTACTCAGGACATACAGGACGGGTTTGACCTCGGAGGTGAAGACGGCCTTCTGGGCGCCGGGAAAGAGGGCGCCGAACAAGGTGGGGCCCAGCAGGACGCCGGCCACCATCTCGCCGAGCACGCGCGGTTGCTTCACCCACAGGGCGAGTCGGCCGCAGACGGCGGACGCCGCAAGGATGATCACGACGGCGGGCAGGACCCGCAGGACGAGTTCGAGGTTCTTGTCGGTGGTGGCTGCCAGGAAGGTGGTGGGGGGCACGGCGGGCTCCTGTATGCGTCAGTGACGTGTGGGCAGGTGCGGCGGCGACGGAGGGTGCCGTTCGTCATCGCCCGGTGCCGTGTGCGACGGGGCACTCGCTGGGCGGGTGCTCCTCGAAGTAGCGGCCCGCCAGGCGCTGCCGGCGGGCGTGGAGCACCATGACCGTGCCCAGCACCAGTTGCCGCAGGCCCCGTGTGAGGTCTTCCACGCCGTTGCGTATCCGCACGTAACGGCGCAGAGCCCGAAGCCGGCACGGCTCGGGAGACAGGCCGCGCGGGATGAGCAGACAGGGCGCACGGTGCGGTAAGGAGCGCGTGTGCGGTGCCGTCGAGTCCAGCCTGAAGCGGCGCAGCACCTCCCGAACCGCGGCGCGCAGGACCAGGGGAGACACCCGCCATGCCGGGCACGGCCGGTTGGCGGCCATGCCGTAGGGGATGTGGTGCGCGTCCTTGGCGGAGAGGGTGGCCCAGCGGTCCGGGTCGAACGCCTCGGGCCGGTCGTAGCCCGTGGCGTGGTAGCCGGGGTAGCTGAAGCACACCACGGAACCGGGCGGCAGTACGGTGTCCGCATCGAGCGGGATCTCGCCTGTGGTGATGCGGTGCGCGATGCCGAACAGCGGATACAGCCGCATCGTCTCGTCGAGGACCTGTATGAGATACCTGTCTTCGTCGGTGTCGTCCACGACGCGCTGCTGTACCTCGGGGTGGCGGGCCAGGGCGAGCAGGACGTGTGCGGTGGCCTCCGACAACTGCACGACGGCCGTGTTGAACATCGTGCCCTGGAGGTAGTGGACCTGCTCCGTGAGGGACAGCGTCGCGGGCAGCGGGTGCGGCACGTCACCCGCGGCGACCCTGCCGCGAAGGTACTCGGTCAGCCGGGCCCGTCGTCCGGGGTGGCGCAGGCTGGTGCATTTCAGGGCGCTGATGACATCGTCGGCGTGTGCGGTGATCAGGTCCCGGGCGTGCGGAGGGCACGATTCCTTGAACACCACCTCGTAGCAGAACTCGGCCCAGGCGGGCATCACCAGGTCACGGAGGCGTACGAGACTGACACTGCTGTCCGAGACGTCGTCCAAGGTGCGGGCGATGGCGCGGGTGGCCGCCGCCGTGAGGTCTTCCGAACGCCCGGCCAGTATGCGCCGGGTCGTCGCGGCGACGTCTTCGTACCGCTCACCGGGCTCCAGGTGCTCCTGGTGCACCTCGGGTCCCGGCGACAGCCAGTACCAGAACAGGTCGGACAGTCCTGCCCCGGCGCTGCGTCCGTTCGCCGCCGGGTGGGCGTAGACCCGTTCGAACACCTCCGGCCCGTGGGCCTCGCTGGGCAGGGTCACCGTACGGTCGCCGTTGACCTTCTCGAAGATGCGTCCCCGCAGGGCCACCACCCCACGGGGCAGCCACCACGTATCCCCGGCGGTCTGCTTCGTCGTCCGTCTCACCGCACGTCTCCCTTGCGGACGACCATGTCCCCCGACAGATCGGCGTTGCGGCGCCCCCCGCACAGCGCGAGCGTGTGGTCGTACTCGTCACGCAGTGCCGTCAGTACCTCCCGGACCCCCACCTCTCCCCCCGCGGCCAGGCCCCACAGCACCGGGCGCCCCACCCCCACGGCCGTGGCGCCCAGCGCGATGGCGATGGCGATGTCGCTGCCGCGGCGCACCCCGCCGTCCACCAGCACCGGTGCGCGGTCCGCGACCGCGCCGACCACGGCCGGCAGACAGTCCAGCGCGGCCGGTACGGCGTCGCTTTGACGGCCCCCGTGGTTGGAGACGATCACCCCGGCCGCGCCGTGTTCGAGCGCCAGCCGCGCGTCCGCCGGGTGCAGGATCCCCTTGGCCAGGACGGGACGATCGGTCATGCGCGCGACCTCTTCGAAGTCCCGCCACGTCGGGGCCGCGGACATGGGGATGTCCGTGAGGGCGCCCGGCGGAGCACCGGGCAGATCCCTCATGTTCTCTGCGGCACAGCCCGCCGGCAGGTCGGTGAATCCGTTGCGGAGATCCCTGGTGTGCCGGCCGAACACCGGCGAATCGACCGTGACCACCAGCGCGGTGCAGCCCGCTCGTTCGGCCCGCCGTATGAGCGCTTCGGTCACCTCCCCGCGGGGGTGCAGATACAGCTGGAACCATACGGCCGGGTCCGGGGCCGCCTCGCGGGCCGCGGCGACGACGGCGTCGACCGCCGTGGTCGCGGCCGTCCCCGTCACGAGGACGGCTCCCTCGGCCGCGGCGGCACGGGCCGTGGCGCGCTCGCCGTCGGGATGCATCAGCCGGTGGAACGCGGTGGGCGCGACGATCACCGGCGCGGCCCGCGGGGCGCCCGGCAGACGGGCGGAGGTGTCCCGCGTGTCGTTGCCGCGCAGCGTTCGGGGCAGCAGCGCATACCGGTCGAAGGCCTTCTCGTTGGCGATGAGGACACGTTCCTCACCCGCCCCGCCCGCCACATAGTCGTAGTGGACGGGATCGAGTGTCCTTCGTGCCGTGTCGTGCAGGGCGCGCAGCGTCACGACGTCACCGGGGTGACGGAGTCGAGGTGGTCGGCGAGGAACGCGCGCAGAGGGGCACGGTGGAATTCCTCGCTGTCCCACTCGTTCTCCAGATTCTCGGTGATGTGGTGCTCGGCCACGAACTCGCCGGCCCGGTACCAGCGCACGACCGGGTGCAGGTAGCGACCGTCGAGCCCCGCCACGTCCTGCTGCGACGTACGCCCCACGGTGACGTCGAAGGGGTCCACCTGGTCGTGGTCCGCGCCATACTCCAAGGTGATCACCGCGTGTGCGTCCACCGGCCCGAAGTCCTGCTCGCGCACGGCATCCGGTACGTGGCGGACGGGAACTTCCTCGGCGTAGCGCAGGCCCCCGTCCGGGGCTACGAGCAGCAGGTCACCCAGGACGGCGAACTGCTGCCACAGGGCGGAGGACCGGTTGACGCGGGTGATGATCGCGTCCGTGGCCTGCTCGACGGCATCGCCCAGCTCCGTCACCGGCCAGGGCTCGCCGTGGTGGCGCCGTCGCAGCACGCGGTGCAGGGCGCGGACCGTGTAGCGGAATCCGTGGATGAAGCCGGTGGTGGACTTCTTGAAATCGGGTCCCTGGGTCAGCGTCCCGGCGAAGTAGAGGCCCGGCACGTTGACCGATTCCCCCACGGGAGTGAGCGCGGGGAAGCGGCCGTCGACGATGAGGTGCGGGGCACAGGTCCCGTCGAAGATCGAGGCGTCGAACCGGAAGCCGGCCGCGACGATCACCCGGTCGTAGCGGAGGTCCTTGACCACTTCGTCGACCCGCTCGAACGACACCGGCACGCTGAAGCCGCCCGCCTCCCGGCGGATCTCCAGCACTCTGCCGTCGAGGAGCGCGTTCTGCGACTTGAGCTGGTAGCTGTCGAGGAAGTTGTTGTTGACCGCGCGCAGGTGGCCCACGTAGTGGGTCCTCCACGCGAGAGGCAAGGAGCCCGCTCCGACGATGTGGATGACGGCCGCGGTCTCCATCAGGCTGTCGGCCGTCTCGAACGCGGAGTTGCCCCGCCCGATGATCAGCACGCGCTGGTCGGTGAAGGACGCCGGGTCCGGGTCGAACGTGTCGTAGCGGTCGGCCAGTTCAATGCCGGGGATGGCCGGCAGGTTCGGTTGGAACAGGCCGGTGGCGATCACCACACGCCGAGAGCGTCTCACCCGGCCGGTGTGATCGGTGACGGTGAATGACCCGTCATCGCCGCGCGACACCCGCGTCACCGCGGTGTCGTACCGCACCCGCACCCCTGTCCGGGCGGCGTAGTCCGACAGATAGCGGACCAAGTCGTCGGCCTGCGGGAAGTAGCGCGGACTGTAGCGGGTGAACAGCAGCTCAGGATCGTCACTCAGGAGGGAGTTCCAGTCCATGCGCAGCCGCAGTTCCGGGTCGTCGTATCCGGTGTGCACCTTGTTGATCGAGATCAGTTGGCGGTGCCGGGGGAAGCGCGTGAAGAACGCTCCGGGAACACTGCCGCGCTCCAGAACCACGTAGTCCGCACCGTCACGCTCCAGGAAGTGAGCGAGTTGCAGTCCCGCGGGCCCTGCTCCGATGATGAGGTAGTCGTGCGCCATGGCCCGGAAGCTATCCACCCAATTTCAGAGTGCTCTGAGATGCGCCGCCTATGTTCTTCGGCCGTGCTCACCACCACGGACACCGTCTCGCTGACCGGACCCATGGATTGTGCAGTCCTGGCCCGCGCGGCCCTGCCGCTCACCGTCACCGTGGACGCGGCAACCCGCGCGCGCGTTGACCGCAGCCGGCTGCTCTTCCGCGGCCTACGGCACGGCGACAGCGGCGAAGAGAGCCGCATTTACGGCGCCACCACCGGCTTCGGCGCACTGGTCGGCTACGCCGGCCGTGCGGACGAGGCCGATCAGTGCGACAACACGCTGGCCCATCTCGGTGCCGGCCAGGGACCGGATCTGCCCCAGGGGATCGTCCGCGCCGCTCTCCTGCTGCGCGCCCGGTCGCTCGCTCAGGGGTTCTCCGGCGTGTCCGCCGAGGTCGTCGAGCGGCTCACCGCGATGTTCGCCACGACGTTCACGCCTGCCGTCCCGCGCTACGGCTCGGTGGGGGCCAGCGGTGACCTGATACCGCTGGCCTACGCCACGCAGGCACTGCGCGGCCGCGGACACGCCTATGCGGACGGCCGCCGCCTGCCGGCCGCCCGGGCCCTGACCGTCACAGGACTGCGTCCCCTCGCCCTCGACGGCCGCGACGCGCTCGCCCTTGTCAACGGTACCTCCGTCACCACCGCCGCCATCGCGCTGGCCCACGATGCCGTCCGCGCCGCACACCGTGCTCTGTCCGACCTCACCTGCCTGCTGGCCGACCTCCTCGGATGCGACCCCGGCTTCCTCGACGAGGACCTGCTGCGAGCCTACGGCCACCCCGGCGCGGCCCGCGTCGGCGCACGCATGCGAGACGTCCTCACCGGCACCACGCCTTCCGGCACCCGGCCCCTTCAAGAGCCCTACAGCATCCGCTGCGCCCCGCAGTTGCTCGGCGCCGCGGAGGACGCGCTGCGCTACGTCGACGACGTCGTCACCGCGGACCTCCGCGGCGTCAGCGACAACCCGCTGTTCTTTCCCGGCGACGGCGCCCCAGGGACGGGCAAGGTGGTGCACGGCGGGAACTTCTTCGGCCAGCCGGCCGCGTTCGCCGCCGACCTGCTGGCCTCCGTCACCGCCCAACTGGGCAATCTGGCCGAGCGCCAGCTCGATCTGCTGGTGGACCCCGCGCGCAACGGCGGGCTCCCGCCGATGCTCGCCACCGCGCCGGGACTTCAGCACGGGCTACAGGGTGTGCAACTGGCCACCACGTCCTTCGTCGCGGAGATCCGGCGCGCGGCGACACCGGCCGGCATGCAGAGCCTGCCGACCAATCTGCACAACCAGGACGTCGTCCCGTTCGGCACCCAGGCCGCCCTGCGTTCCTACGACATGGCGCAGCTGCTCGGCCTGCTGGTCGGCTCGCTGGCCGTGGGTCTGCGCCAAGCCGCACACGTCGGAGCACGCCGGCCTACCGCGCCCCGGTGCGGCAGGTTGCTCGATGCCCTCATCGAGACCATTGACGCGGTCGAGCAGGATCGTCCACTGGATGCCGACGTCCGCGCCGCGGCACGGTTGCTCACCACGACCGACCTCCCTTGACCGCACGGGCCGAACCCGCTGCGGTCGACGGGTGTTCCGGAAGCCTGATGGTGAACCGGGCGCCGCGCCCCGGCCGGCCCGTGGCGACGACCGAACCGCCGTGATGTTCCACGACCTCGTGCAGCAGCGCCAGGCCCAACCCGTAGCGACCGTCCGCCTCGCCACGGTGGAACCTCTCGAACAGACGCGCGGTGTCAGCCGGTTCGAACCCGGACCCGGTGTCCGAGACGGTCAGCTCGACCACGCCGCGGGCGTGCGCGAGGCCCACCGTGATCCGCCCGCCCCTGGGGGTGTGACCGATCGCGTTCACCAGCAGCTCGCCGACAGCGCGGCGCAGTGCGGACTCGATTCCTCGGACAAGCAGGGGATACGGGGGACCGTCCACGACGACTGTCAGGCCTCGGTCCTTCGCGCGGTCGAACTCATCGGCAACCACCGACTGCGCCAACCCCACCAGTTCGACGGGGTACAGCCGCGACTTCCGTGCCGGGTCCGCCGCAAGACTCGCCGACATCAGCAGGTCGTCCAGCACTTCGCCGAGTCGGCCGGCCGAGCCGACCAGGCGGGCCAGCCCGTCCCGGTGCGAGGCCGGCAGGTTGGCGGCGGCTGCCTGCCGCGAGAGCATCTGCGCTCGCGTGTACACCTGGGTGATCGGGGTCCGCAGCTCGTGGCTGGCGTCCGCGACGAAACGGCGCTGCCGGGCAAGTGCCTCGGCCAGGGGGGCCACGGCCCGGCGTCCCAGGACCGCACCTGTCACGGCGGCGGCGATCAGCCCCACCGCCTCGGCGATGCCCAGTGCCCACCACAGGTACCTGCGGTCAGCGAGCTGGTAACGCATGTCGAATACCGCCTGCACCACCGCTTCGTCCGCCCTGACCTGCGTACGCACGAGGTAGACCGTGCCGTTGCGCCGTACTGTGCGCTCAACGGCCCGCCGGTCGCGACGCACCCGTTCCATGTCGCCACGTATCGGGAAGCCCGCTGGAGCGTTCGCGAGTGGCGTCACATCGGGCGCGTACAGCCAGGTGCACGCCGGAGGGCTTGACAGGTCACCGCGTGCAGCGCCGTAGCGCAGCTCCCGCCGTACCTGTTCGTTCTGTGCGTGGATCATCGCCGTCTGGGCCACGCCGCCGACCACCGTGACCAGGAGGGTGATGATGGCGCCGGTGATCAGGGAGATCCTCAGACGCGCGCGCCGTACCGCCGCCCCTTCCGCCGGCGCCGACGACCTCACAGCGCCCCCAGGCGGTAGCCCAGGCCACGGACCGTGCGCACGACCTGCCGACCCAGCTTGCGACGCAGGTAGTAGACGTAGGTGTCGACGATGGACGACGCGGGCGCCTCGTGGAAGACGGCCCGTCGCAGTTCCGCCCGGGAGTACACGGTGTCAGGGCGGGAGGCCAGCACCCAGAGCAGCTCGAACTCCCGTGCCGCCAGAGCGATCCGCTCCCCGTCGGCGAGTTCCACCTCCCGGCGACCGATGTACAGACTCGCAGAGCCGATCCTCAGCCGATCGGCCGTCTCGAGTGCCCTGCGACGCAGCGCCCGTAATCGTGCGCTGAACTCATCGAGTTCGAAGGGCTTGACCAGGTAGTCGTCAGCTCCGGCATCCAAGCCGTCGACCCGATCGTGCACGGATCCCATGGCGGTCAGCAGCATGACCGGTGTACGGACCGCACGGGACCGCAGACGACCCAGCAGGTCCAGGCCGTCGAGTCCCGGCAGGCGTCGGTCGACGACCAGCACGTCGTACCGGCGGACCAGTCCCAGGTGCAAGCCCTGCTGACCGTCCGTCGCGACGTCGACCGCGTACCCCTCGCCCCGCAGTACCTCGGAGAGCATGACACCCAGCTCCCGGTCATCTTCGACCAGCAGCAACCGCCAGGTTTCCTGCGTGTGAACCTGCGCCACGGGTTCCGCTCCTCACTTCCGCCACCTACCCCCCAACGCCCCCAGCACAACGCCTAGTTCCCCGATGTGAAAGGTGCGGCCGAACACGGATGCGATCGGCGGAGCCGAACCGCGCGACCGATCGCCCAGCGCGCCCGGACCGTCCTGGACGGGGCTGGGGCCCGTTGCGAAAGTGACGGTGGTTGCCGCTGTGAGTGCGCCGATGCATTTCAAGGACGCCTGAAAATCCTCGGCACAGCGAGGACTTGGAGATGAAATGGGGTGTCCACCCGCAGGGCGATGAGGGAGCGCAGTGGGTGACTGGCGAAGAGCGCACCGACCGGTTCGCGGACGACCGTGCCGAAGGCAACCGAGCCGAGGACCTGACCCGGACCTTACGATCGAGGAGTGACGATCGAGTACGAGTGGCGGGGCGACTTCGACAACGCCGCCCTTGACGCCCTGCATGCTGACGGCTTTGGTCACCCGGTCGGTCGGTCGGTCGGACTGACTGGCAAGAACGACTTGTGCCGCTGAGTGTGAGTGGCTCCACGTTGACTTCGAGGAGCACCTTCGTTCGTTCTACTTCGACGCCTGCGGCTTCAAGGAGACGACAGCCGGACTGATCGCCCTGTAGCACGGTGGACCAGGACGCTCAAGGCCAGATGGGGTACCAACAAGCCCTCGCCGGATCCTGACCCAGTCTCAGTTTTCATCGGGAGTGACCGCACCGCACAAGTTGGACCAGCGCCCGATCTCATGACAAAGCCACCCGGGTGTGCCGTGCTGGACTGGGATGACGAACGGCGGCGGCCCGGGTGCGCACTTCAGCCGTCTACGGCCACTGGGACGCGCGATGAGGCCGGCGAGCCGGAGCCCCCGTCTCGTCGTCGAAGCAGGGTCACCGCGAGGAGTTTGTGGGTCCGGCCACGTACCCTCTGCTCCGTGCCCCGCCATCCGAGGAAGGCCCGTCGGCTGATTGCTGACGGGCGCGCGTATCTGTGGACGCTCCGTCACAGCCACAGCCTGGTGGACAGCGGCCGGTCATGCTGCGAGACCCTCACGCTGTACCCGCAGCCGGCCGGCACCGGCGGCCCCCTGCGCATCGTCTTCACCGAGGGCTTGGGCCGGTACGTCCCAGGCGGGGCTCCCTTGGGCTCTGGAGACGTGGGGTTCACCCGGGGCGCCTCCCTGAACCTGCACGAACCCGGTGCCGTCCGGGCCCTGCTCGACGCGGCGTTGACCCGTGGGTGGCAGCCGGAAGGGCGGCGGGTGGTGGAGATCGACGGCTGGTCCCTGCTGGAGGCGGCAGTCGCCGTGCGGGCCGGGGTCACGGCCCCGCGGGTTCGTTGAGACTGGGCAAACTCCGCTGAGACGGGACACGTAGTTGCGGGCCGAGTTCTTCCGGAGCAGGAATTCGAGGACAGGCGGATCCGGGCTCTCGGCTTCACTGGCACGTTCGTCGGCATATGGGCCCGGGATCTCACCGGGGGCGGCCTGCCCGCCGACTTCGACGAGGCGACCTGGCACGCACTTCGTCAGCACCGCGAAGCGCCGTCATCGCTTCCGGGGGAGGCCGTCAGGGGAGGGCTGCCCGTGCCCTTCCCTTCGGTCCGGTCCCACCCGCGACGCCGCGGCGGCATGAGCCGTGGCGTGCCGGCTGAAGTTCTCGGGAGCAGGGGCCGTCACCAGGCGCGTACCGGCCTCGGTCGCGAGTCCGGCGCCACCGACGTCGTCCCCGCCCGCGGGGAAGAAGACGTAGAGGCCGTCCGGTGGTCACGGTACGCACGTGGCCCCGGAGGTCGGCAACATGCCCGCCTACGAGCAGGGCCCTCGGCGTCGTCCGCCCCGACGGCGTGATCAGCCGCGTTGGCATGCCCCCGTACGAGGAGGCACCCCTCGGCTTCGGCAGCCTGTTCCGCCACACCCTCCCCGCCCGACCGGCGGCCCCGCACCGGTCCGCGCCCACATCGAGGAACCGGTGCCCGCCGTTCTCGACGGCGTCCTGGCCGGCCACCAGGACATGGCCGACCGCAAGAGCCTGACTGTCCTCATCGGGCCCTGAGGCGGGAACGCCGCCCGTCCGCCTCCCGTACGACCGACTCGCCATCCGGCGCGGTGGCGCCGGACAACTGTGCGCCCCCTCTCGCGTACCTGCCGTTCCGCCTCGTTGATTCACCGCTGCCCCGGAACGTGCGCCACCAGCCGCAGCCGCTGCTCGCACCTGCCCACCCGTACCGTCTGCCCCCACGTCAGCTCCAGGGCATCGCCCTCCACGCCGTCCCCGAAGGCGACGAGGCGTTCGGACTCGACGGTGAGGCGCAGCCGGCCGGTGGCGGCGAGTTCGCCGGCCACCAGGGACGTCCCGGTGGCCGGCGACGGCCAGGCCTCGCGGACGAACCAGAGCAGGCGGTCCTCCGTGGGGCGTGGCAGGCGCAGGGCGCTGCCCCGCTCCTGCCACACCGACCGGAGCCAGCCGGTCGCGCCGGTGCCCGTGCCCACCAGCACCCCGGAGGAAGCCTGGGCCTCGACGACACCCCCGTCGCCCTCCAGGCCCAGGCGGTATCTGGCCGTCTGGTGTCCGACGGCGCCGAGGTAGATCTCGTTGAGCGCGACCAGCCGCTGGGTGTCGTCGGCGACGGCCTCGACCATGGTGAGATCATCCGTCCGGGCCGTGGACGCGCCGCGCAGCAGCGCCGCCGCGTCGGCCGCCCGGTGCCGCACCAGTACGCCGGGGTTGCGCCCCGGCTCGGGATCGACACCGATCACCGGCTGTCCGGCGAGGTACTTGGCCACGTTGGCCACCAGTCCGTCCTGTCCCACCACGACCACGATGTCCTCCGGGGCGAACAGGAAACGGTCCAGGTCGCTCCGTTCCACCCGGGCCTGCCGCCAGGTCAGCGGGACCGCGGCCGCCACCTCGGCCAGCGCACGGTGCGCGCGGCGGTGGCGTTCGGCGACTTCCCCGAGGTCCCGGCCCCGCGAGGAGAGGAAGAAGGCGGCCTGTCCATGGGTGCCGTGCCGGGCCACCAGTTCCTCGTACTCCGTGGTGCGGTGGACCAGGACGGCCCGCGGGGCGAGACTCATCCCCGAGCCCCGTCGCCGAGCCGGGCCAGCAATCCGGTCAGCACGTCCGGCGAGACGGTCACGCTGTCGATGTGCGGCAGGTTCTCCGCCAGTCGTGTCCCGGTGAGCGCGTGCAGCGTCGCCACGTCGACATCGCCGTGGACGCGCAGCCAGGCCGCCTGGGCCTCGGCCCGGGCCTCGCCGACCTCGCGCGCCGCCTGGGCCTCCGCGCGGGCGAGCGCCATCGAACGGGCGGCCTCGGCCTCGGCGAGCTTGACCGTGCGCGCCGCCTCGGCCTGTGCGCGCACCTGGTCCGCCGCCGCACCCTCCTCCGCCTCACGGCGCGCGTTCGCCCCGCGCTGTTCCACCAACCGTTCCTCGCGGCGGGCGAGTTCGATCTGGCTGGCCAGTTCGTTCTCGGCGATGGCGCGCTCGCGTATGACGGCGACGGCCCGCCGTTCGTACGTCGCCCGGTCGGCCTCCTGCTGGATCAGTTCCCGGGCGGGCGTACGCAGCGCGCGCTCCACCTCCGCCTCGGGACGCACCGCCATGACCCGTACGGCCACCACCTCGATCCCGGTGGCCGGCAGCCGCGGCTCGGCGCCGAGGCCCGCCGCGATCCGGTCGCGCACCGCGGCCACCCCGTCGACCAGCGCCGCGGACAGCGGGGTGCGGGCCAGCACGTCCAGCGCGTGCTGCTGGGCCGTCTCGGTGAGCAGTGTGCCCAATTGCTCCAGCGGGGCCCCGCGCCAGGCTCCGGTGTCGGGGTCGACGGAGAAGTCCAGGCGGGCCGAGGCGAGTGCCGGGTCGCCGATCCGGTAGGTGACGGTCGCCTGCACCGACACGTCCTGGAAATCGGCCGTACGGGCGCGGAAGGCCATGGCCAGCTCCCGGTCCTCGACCGGCACCTCGGAGAGCGCGGCGGTCAACGGACGGAACCAGAAGCCGAGTCCTGGCCCGTCGTGCACCAGCTTGCCGCCGCGGTGGTGACGGATGTGAGCCGTGGGCGTGGAACGCAGGTGTCGCCAGCCCAGACGCCGGGTGATGTCGGCCATGGGATCTCCTTCTTTCTCGTCTTGCTGACGATAACGTGGAGTCTCTCTTATCGTCAAGAGGACGAGAATGGAGACCATGCAACTGGCGCACGGGGTGTTGGACCTGCTCAGCCTCCCCACGTACGGCCGCTACCAGCACACCTACGAGGAGATGCTCGCGGCGCAGGACGAGCTGATCGCCTCGGCGGGCGACCGGGTGACCGTCCTGCACCTCGGGCGGGACCTGGACGACGAACTCACGGACCTGTACCTGGCCTTGGCGGGCAGTACGACGCCACTGGGCGAGGACCACCTGCGCGACCGGCTCATCGGCTCGCACCAGCTCCAGGAGTTGGTGGCCGTGTCCTTCGAAGGCACCGATCAGGTCTTCGGTAACCATGTGCGGATGGCCCTTGGTTACCCGCTCGGCCGCGTCGGTGCTCGGCCGGACGAGGCACCCACGACGTTCGGCTGGGTCGGTGGTGGCGGCAGCTACGTCTATGCCGACACCGCCACCGGCACCTCCTTCGCCATGACCAAGACCCGTCTCACCTCCCACTTCAACACCGCACAACGACTCGCGGACGTGATCACAGCCGAGATCGGCCCACCTGCCTGAGTACCAACACCGCGAAGCCTTTCGCTTACCGTCCGGCAGACCTGATCAGGCGAACACGGCTCCTCTTCGGGTGGTCTCCCGGCAGCCGAGGCACAGCGGCTGGGACGTCCGCAAGCGGCACCTCGTGGTGGACTGGCTCGGCCCGGTTCTGGCCGTGATGGTGACCGCGGCGAGCGTGCGGGACCGGGACGCGGGAGCACCGCTGCTTGAGCGGCTGCGCACGCTGTACTTCTCCGTCCGCCTCGTCCGGGCGGACGGCACGTATGCGGGCCGGCTGGTGGACCGGTCGGCCGAGCAGTGCCGGCTCACCCTTCGGATCATCAAACCCTCGGACGACACTGCGGGGTTCGCGGTGCTGCCGCGCAGGTGGGGGAGAGGGAACGCTGAGCCGGCTGATGCGTTCGCGCCGTCCGGTGCGTGACTACGAGACGCTGCCCGCCGTGCACGAGGCCATGGGTGCGGTGCCCCATGGCCATGCTGTCGAGGACCACGGCCGGCTGCAGACCGAGCACCGACGCCGCCACTGCCTCCGCGAGCCAGGCGAACGGACGAAACGCATCCATCTCTCCCGCCACCGGCCAGAGAGGCGTCCCTGTGGTGGCTCGCTCCCGCGGGAAGGGTCCGCCGGCCTGCTGACGGACTCTTCCCGCTCGTTCGGAGCAGGGCTCTTTGCTTGTGGGCAGGCCGACGGCGCGAGTACAGGGCACATCGCAGTGAGCCCTGGCCATGTCAGGACCGGGCCGTGTGGCACGGCCTGAAGCGGTTGCCGTCCCACGGACGCCGCCGCGAACGCGCGTCCGCCGGCAGGCATACCGCACCTCATGCCGTCGGCCGCTCGCTCCTGACGCCGGTGCCCGCAACGAGGAGCGGGCCCCGGCGAGAATTCCGCGTGACCTGTCAGCCGCGATCGTGGCCCTCGCGGTAGAGCACCAGGTGTTCGTGGAAGAGGACACCGTCGTGGACGTCGCCGGTGGCGGTGAAGCCGGTGTCGTCGACGTAGTCGATGTGGTCACCGGTGACGGTGTAGCGGCCGGTGTAGGCGCTCTGACGTTTTCCGCGGGCCTCGTCGTAGCGGCCGTTCGGCAGTAGTTCCTGGCGGATGAATCCGTCCGCGGTCACCCACATCCCGACGTACGGGTGCGGGTCGCGGGGCGTGTCGTTGCTGGTCATGGCTCCACCCTCGAGCCCGCGAAGCGAAGGGACCAGGCCGCGGTCTCCCCAGGTGCGGACTTCCTGGGAGTCGCGCACCCCCGGACACTCCGACGCCGCCGTCGAGGCCCTCCTCGAGACCGGCATCCGCGGCGTGCACGCCTCCAAGGGCCCGCACTTCGGCGACCGGGACAAGCAGTGGCCCGGCGACCTGACCCGCCTCAAGGAGCAGTACGTCAGCACCGACGACCAGCTGCTGACCCTGCGTCTGGCGACGCTCGCCACCGACGATCGCCGGCCCGGCGCTCGCCCACGGTCCCGACCTCGACCGCGTCGCCGAGGACCTGGGCATCGGAGTGAACGTGGACGCGGTCTTCGGCACGGCCTCTTCAGCGCAGACATCACCCTCATCCATGCCACCGGACTGACCCCCGAGGCATGGGGGCGATGGGGGAGACCGGCACCACTGTGGCCCTGGCCCCCACCTCCGACGCCCAGCTCGGCCTGGAGACCGCAATCCCCGCTGTCGACGAGCCCTTTCCGTCGGCATCCGCCCGGGATTGAGCATCGACGTCGAAGTAGCCCTGGCCGGCGCAATGTTCACGCGGATGCGGGCCGTCAACGCCGCACACGGCACCGACCGGCAGCCCCGCCGCATCACCACCTACGACGTCCTGGACTTTGCCACCCTCCAGGGCGCCCGCTCAGCCCGCCCCCGCACTGCTTCGCCCGTGTCGCCGGACGCCCGGCCCCGCCGACACCCCGGCCGTGCGTCTCTGGACCTGGGCGCAGTCGCCGGGGGCGGCCGTGGCGCTGGTCCCGATCGACGAAACGCTGTCGGCCACGACCTCTCTGGACCGGCTACGGCCCGAAGAACTGGGAGCGGCCGCCGCCATGGCCTCATGGTGAGCCCGGGGGCACCTGGCCGGCCGAGCTCTGCCGCGGCACCTCCTCGTAGGCCCGCTCGGAGAGGAGGGCGCCCGGTCGCCACTCGTCCCGGAGCCCACGGCCGGCCCCGGTTTCCGGCATCTCCCCGCACCGGGGTCAGCGTTTCGCACAGCGGCCCGTACGCGGCTGCCGCGATCGGTAGGGGTCTGGACGTCGGTGTCGACCTCCAGACTCCCCGGGTACCGCTGCTGACTGTCCCGGACGGCGGCACAGCCGGCGAAGACGACGCCCGACCGTGCCGCGTGAGCCTTCGCGGAGGTGTGGACCCTACAGGAGTCGTGCGTGACGGCACACGGCACCGGGCTGTCCGGGGCGCCTTGCGGGGTGCCCGCCGAACCGGACCAGCCCACCGCGCCTGGGGATGCCTGCGCCGGCAGCGCCTGGCTTTGCCGGCTGCGGCAAGCACCCGGCACCCTGCGGCCCTGGCCCTCGCCTTCGGACCACCGCTCGATGACACCCGAGCGGAGCGGAAAGCGGGCGGCCCACCGGCGGATGCCGGCTCCGCCGCCAGTTCACCGGCCGACATCCGTCCAGTCGCGACCTGTCGCAACGCGGCGGCCCGGGAGCAACGGACGAAGAGGCACCTGGAAGGGACACGCGGACGCAGCCCGAGGACCGGGGTGCCTACTTCGTGCCGCGTGACGGCGAGACCGCCGCACCGGTACGTCCGCCGAGCGACGGGCTGTGGGAGGAGGCGGGATGCCGGCCGCGCGTGCTGTCCGGGAGCGGGTACCCGCGCGGTGCCCGAGGATGGGTACTGCATGAGCAGCCATGAAAGAGGCGGGCGATGAAGGAGCCCCGAAGCGGCATATCCGCCCATGGCGTCGCGCTGCCCGGCGAGGGGACCAGGGATGTGACTGAGAGCAGCGTGTCGCTGATGCGGCTGATGCAGGCCAGTCATACGGCCACGCTCGAACAGCTCCCGGGGATGATCGCCGAGCATGCCGCCGTGGGGGGCATGCACGACGTGGCGGTCTTCGTGGTCGACATCCGGGAGACGGTGTTGCGCCGGCTCACCGGTCAGGGCCCGGATGCCGGGGACGGCGGGCAGGAGTTCACCGTTTCGGGCAGTCTGCCCGGCCAGGCATATCAGCGCGTGGAACTGCTCCCCGAATCCGAACGGGACGGGGCGGGTGAGCGTCCGGGCGGGCGGCGGTGGTGGGTGGCCGTCACCGACGGGGTGGAGCGTCTGGGCGTACTGCGGGCCGATACCGACACCGACGACGAACCCGTCCGGCAAGCTCTGCGCGACCTGGCGTCGATGACGGCCCTGCTGTTGCTGAGCAAGCGGTCCTTCAGCGACTCCTACGCGCGTCTGGCGCGCACCGAGCCGATGAACGTGGCCGCGGAGATGCAGTGGAACCTCACTCCGCCGCCTGCCTACGCCGGCCACGACGCCACCGTGGGCGCGGTGGTGGAGCCCGCCTACCAGATCGGCGGGGACGCCTTCGACTACGCGGTCGCCGGCAGCATCCTCCACCTGAGCGTCTTCGACGCCATGGGCCACGACACCACCGCCGGCATCACCGCCAACGTCGCCGTGGCCGCCTGCCGCAACGCCCGCCGGCAGGGCGCCTCGCTGGCAGAGACCAGCCGGCAGGTGGAACAGACCCTGATCGAGCAGTTCAGCACCAGCCGCTACATCACCGGCATCCTCGCCCACCTGGACATGGAGACGGGCCGACTGACGTGGATCAACCGCGGCCATCACCTGCCGATCCTGATCCGCGGCAACCGCTGGGCCACCGAACTGGCCTGCCCCCCGGCCGGCCCCATGGGCGCCGACCTCGGCCTGCCGGTCACCATGGCCACCGACCAGCTCGAACCCGGGGACCGTCTGCTGCTCTACACCGACGGCATCGTCGAAGCCCGCGACAGGTACGGAACGGAGTTCGGCCGGGACCGGTTCGTCGACTTCATCCTGCGTCACCACTCCGGCCGGCACACCCTGCACGAGACCCTGCGCCGGCTGATGGCCGCCGTCCTGGAACACCACGACGGCAGGCTCGACGACGACGCCACCGTTCTGCTCACCGAGTGGCGCGGCGGCCATCAGGAGGAGCTGACGCCGTGAACCGCGGTCCATGTGGAAAGAAGCGGCTATGAGCACAGACCAGCCCGCCCCCGACGATCAGCGGGACGCCCTACAGGTGTACGTCCGCTCCCTGGGTGCCGGCCGACACCTCGTCACGGTCGAAGGCGCCCTGGATCTGCGTACTGCCTCGCGACTCGCCGACGTCTTGCAGCCACTGCTGCTCACCAGCGGCCAGAGAGTGCTGGTGGACCTGTCCGGTGTCGCCTTTCTGGATTCCACCGGGCTCACCTGCCTGATCGCGGCCTACCGCACAGCCAGAAACACCGGCGCTCGGCTGGCGCTGATCGCACCCGGCGAACGCGTACGCCGCATGCTGGCGCTGACCGGCACGGACCAGGTACTGCCCAGCTATGCCACCGTGGACTCCGTCCCCGACTGACCGCCCGCCCGCGGTGTCGGGGTACTGATGACCGCAGTCGGCGCTGTCGCGTCTGGGGAGTACGTCGCCGTCGTACAGGGGGGGACCGGTACCCGGTGGAGGTCATCTCCCATCGCGTGTGGCTGTACCACCGCTTTCCGCTGAGCTTCCGCGAGGTGGAGGGACTGATTGCTCCAACGCGGTGTCATCGTCTCCTACGAGACCGTGCGCCGTTGACGCGCCAAGTTCGGCCAGCCTTCGCGAACGGACTGCGCCGCCATCGGCCCCGGGCGGTGCCCAGGGTGATCGTCACGGACGAGCTCCGCTCTTACAAGCCGCACACCGCAAGGTCATGCCCTCAGCGGAGCACCCCTCCCAGTATCGGGCCCAACGGCATGGCCGCGGGCACGGCGACGTGGATTGCGGTGCGGGCTGGCCGGCGGTCGGCACCATCGGGTGCTGAGCCCCGGCCCGCCCTCTGTCCGTCCTCGGTGGGTCAGATGCCGCAGGTGGGAGCCGACCAGTACGGCGACGGGTCGAAGGCCACGTGGGTGTGGTCGTTGTGGCCGGGGTAGCCCGGGCCGAGGATCTCCGAGAAGCCGTGCGTCCTGGCCTGCTGGGCGAGACGGCACAGGGACGGCGAGCCGACGAGGTCGGCCGCGTCGCCGTAGAGGTGGCGACTGGTGGAGGAGCCGCCGACCGCGTTGTTGCACGCGCGGGAGCGGAAGCCGCTGGAGATGGTGATCGGGACGTCGCCGAGGGCGTGCCGCATCGCCTCCAGCTTCCACATGGTCTTGAGCGCGTTCGACTTGGCGGTGGCCGCGGAGACCGCGCCGCCGGACCAGTCGGAGTTGCACTTGTTGAGTTCGGCATAGCTGAAGTGGACGGGCGTGCAGTCGGCGTCCTGGAGAGCGTAGATCTTGCTGAAGGTCGCGGGTCCGGCGACCCCGTCCGCGCTCAGTCCGTACGCTGCCTGGAACTTCTTGACGGCGGCGGCGGTCCGCGCGCCGTACTGACCGTCGTAGGAGAGCCGCTCGCCGGAGGTCACCCAGCCGGCGACCCGTATCTGGAGCTGGGTCACGTCGCTGCCGGAGGATCCCTGGGAGAGGGTGCGGTTCCAGGTGTAGCAGGAGTCGGCGTGCGCGGTTCCGGTGGTGGCTCCCGCCCCGGCCACCATGAAAGCCATGAGCATGACAAATGAGAGGAGTGAGCGTGACACGCGTCTGAGCATCCCGGCCTCCCGACCGTTGAGTTGACAACAACCGGAGCCCAGCGTGCGGCAACGAGCTACGCGCGTCAATGGCGCATCGAGGAAGCGAAGCCGACGTTTCGGTGTCCGGCGGGGATCATGCGTGCCACGGTGAGGAACGATCAACTCCCTTTCCCTCGCACCGCGCCTCTCGGCTCCCCGGCGAGCAGCCGTGACCGCGTACGGGAACCGGCTCCTACGGCACGACAACCACCACCCCTTCGTGTGCCGCGCCTGCGGTTCCATCCGCGACGTGGAGTGCGCGGTGGGCGCGACACCCTGCATGGAGCCGCGGCGCCGGTTTCCTGACGGGACCCGCCCTCCTGGCCCCACGGCGTGCGGGGAGGCCCGTGAGTCGCCGTCCGGCCGTGCCGGAGAACCGTACGAGCGGCTGATCACCGGGCACGAGTACCTGTGCTGTCGCAGATCGGTGCCCGCATCGTCCAGATAAGATCCCTTTTGTGATCAGCTCAGGAAGACTCCGGCGTGGCCATCGTTCGAACGATGGCGGGCGGGATGCCGTGCTGCTGCTGTCACCGGTGATCGTCACCGTCCTCATCGCCGGCCTGGCGGCCTCCACTCCGAGGGAGATCGCCTTCAGCCGCCTGCTGCCCGCGGCACCCGCCCTCGCCGCCGCGCTGTGGCCCGTGCTCCCGACGGTCCTGCTGGGGACGTTCTGTCTGCTGGTCATGATCGGCCTCAGCTTCATCTACTCCGATCTGGGGACGCCGTACACGGCTGCCGCGATCGCCGCCGTCACCTTCGCTGCCGCGTACGCGAGCCATCTGCGGCTCCAGCGGGAGGAGACGCTCTTCCAGGTCCGGCTCGTCGCCGACGCGGCGCAGAAGGTGCTGCTGCGGCCGCTGCCGCGCCGGGTCCAGGACGTCGAGATCGAGTCGCTGTATCTGGCGGCCCAGGAACAGGCACGGATCGGTGGCGACTTCTACGAGGCCGCCGACACGCCTTACGGTGTCCGGCTGCTCATCGGCGACGTGCGCGGCAAGGGCCTGTCGGCGGTGGGGGTCGCCTCCGCGGTGATCAACTGCTTCCGGGAGAACGCGTACGACCAGCCCGACCTCAGGGCGATCATCAGCCGACTCCAGATCACCATGTCCCGCTACAGCGCCGCGGTCCCCGCCGACGATCAGACGGAGCACTTCGCCACCGCCCTGATCGCCGAGATCCCGCACGGTGGCGGGCACGTCAGAATCCTCAACTGCGGGCACCCGCCACCGGTGTTCCTGCGCGCCGGGGAGATCCACGTGCTCGAGCCCACCCTCGCCTCGACCCCCCTGAACCTCTCCGCGCTCCTGGGGGACCACTACCACGTGGACACCACCGCCTTCGTCCCGGGCGACCAGATGCTGCTCTACACCGACGGCGTGACGGAGACCCGCGACCGGACCGGCGAGTTCTTCCCGCTGGAAGCCTGGGCGCGGCGGCACAACCAGGCGCCGCCCCGTGAGCTGCTGGACCGGCTGCACGCGGACCTGCTCCACTACGCGGGCGGACGGCTCGACGACGACATCGCGGCCCTCGCCGTGCGCCACCGGCACACCGGGACTCCGGAGCAGTAGCCCGAGCCTCGGGGAGACGCGCCGGCGAAGCTGGTAGCGGCCGAATCACCTGCGAAACCCGCACGCGGCCCGCCTCTTCGACGCGAAGAAGGCCGGCGTCGGCGATGGGAAGCCCGACCAGGGACCAGGGCTGCCGCAATGACGCGACCGTGATCGACGAGCGGGGACCGACGTATCCCTGCCAACCGTGCAGCATCTCGTCGGACCACCCTGAAGTCTGCGGGATTTTCGCTGTAGCGCTCGGCCGGCGAGTCGCGTGGAAGGATGTCGCCCGTGACCGGATTGCCTTCCTCGCCCCTTGCCGAGGGCGCGCCTGGAAACCACGGCCTGGGTCCGCGTGGTGCCGCCGTGCTCGTGTTCGGGTCCTCGGCCGCGGTCCTGGTGGTCGAGATCGTCGCCCTGCGGCTGCTGGCTCCTTACCTCGGCCTCACCCTCGAGACCAGCACCATGGTGATCGGCATCGCCCTCACAGCGATCGCACTGGGCTCATGGCTGGGCGGGCGCATAGCCGATCAGGTCGATCCGCGCCGGCTCCTGGGCCCCTCGCTGGGAGTGTCGGGAGCGGTCGTGGCGCTCACCCCCGCCGTACTGCGCAGCACGGCGGAGTGGGCGCCCGCGGTGCTCTTGTTGATCGCGGCGCTGACCATCCTCGTGCCGGGCGCTCTGCTGTCCGCGGTGACGCCCATGGTGACCAAACTGCGCCTCACCAGGCTTGCCGAAACCGGAACGGTCGTCGGCCGGCTGTCCGGCGTGGGAACCGTCGGTGCCATCTTCGGTACGGTCCTGACCGGTTTCGTCCTCCTGTCCCGGTTACCGGTCAGTGGCATCCTGATCGGCCTGGGAACACTGCTGGTGGCCGGCTCGGCGCTGCTCGAATGGCGGATGCGCGGATGGAGCGGCACCCCCGCCCTGACGCTGGTGGTCGTTGCCGGAGGCCTCGCCACCATGGCCGCGCCGGGCGGCTGCGACATCGAAACCAGGTACCACTGTGCACGGGTCGTCGCCGACCCCGACCGGGACAGCGGCCGCATCCTCGTCCTGGACGGTGTGCGACATTCCTACGTCGACATCGACGATCCGACGTTCCTCAAGTTCACGTACGTGCGTGCCATCGCGTCGGTGGTCGACGCCGCCTTTCCCGAAAGGGAGCCGCTCGCTGCCCACCACCTGGGCGGAGGCGGGCTCACCCTGCCCCGTTACCTCGCGGCCACACGCCCCGGAACGCGCAGTCTTGTGTCAGAGATCGACAGTGGGGTCGTACGCATCGATCGCGACCGACTCGGTCTGAGGCCGGAGCACGGTATCGACGTACGCGCTGAGGACGGCCGCCTGGGCCTGCGTCGACTCGACACCGAGAGCCGCGACCTCGTCGTCGGCGACGCCTTCGGCGGCGTCAGCGTCCCGTGGCATCTCACCACGGTGGAAGCGATGACCGATGTGCGGAGGGTGCTCGACGATGACGGCCTGTACGTCGCCAACCTCATCGATCACGGCGATCTGGCCTTCGCACGTGCCGAAGCGGCCACGCTGAGCGAGACGTTCGAGCACGTCGCCCTTCTCGGTGAACCCGGTGACATCGGCCTCGACCCGAGCGCCACCCCCGAGGGCGGCAACCTGGTGATGGTCGCCTCCGACCGAACGATCGACCTGCGCGCGGTGCAGGAGGCACTGGACGCCCGGAAGACCGGCTGGAGAATCTCCACAGGCGACGACCTCACGTCCTGGATCGGCGACGCCCCACTGCTCACCGACGATTACGCGCCCGTCGACCAGCTCCTCCAGCCCTACAGCCGGAGCAGCCGGTGATGAGAGACACGGCATCCCTGGACCACCGTCGGATCCGGTACCGGAGACCCGGGACCTGAGGTGGCGACCCTCACCTCCACGGGGTCCGGGTGCGCAGCCGGTCGATCTCAGCGAACGGGATGGCGCCGCCATGGCCGCTGAGCGCCCCGAACACCGGCTCATTGCGGTGATCGCCCCGGCGAAACGCGTCGGCCGCTGGACGGCGGGAGGATCACAGGGATCCCGGAGACGCACCGCGCCGTCCTCGCCGCTCGACGGGAGCACTTCGCGTTTCCCGAGAGCGGTCAGGACGAGATCCTTGCTGTCCGCGACCGGGTCGGCCGACGCGGCGGCGCCGCGTACGGGGTCCCCGTTCTCCGGGCGGTCGAGGACATCCTGTTCAGGTCGGGCAACCGCTGGGCACAAGTGACATGCGTGGCAGCTCCGTTGGGGCTTAGGGTCGTATTCCTCGAGGCCGTCGGAAGGGGAGGCGCGTGGAACCCGTGGCAGTGGACCTTCTCATGGCCGTGGCGAGCGGGACCGCCGGGGCCGCTGGACAGAACCTGTGGGAACGGCTGCGCGCCCTCGCGCAGCGGTCCCCCGCCCGGCAGCCGGACGCCGCACCGGGCGACGGCGAGCCGGCGGTGGGAGAGTTGGTCGTGGCCCTGGACGAGGACGCCTCCGACGAACAGCGCGCCGCCCGGCTGGCCGAGGGCCTCGCCCTGCGCGCCCGCCAGGACCCGGCGTTCGCCGAGGCCCTCGCACTGTGGCGGCGGGAGGCGGAGCAACTGTCCGCCGCGTCGACCGGCAAAGACGCCCAGCATCAGGAGATTTCGGGAGGCTCCCAGCACAACGTCGTCTTCACCCGCGACGTCCACGGTTCGATCAACCTGGGCTGACCGGGGGAGAGACGGCGAGAAGGGGACGGGCGTGGCGGGCGGCGGGGGAAGCCGGGCGGCCGGCGGCGACGGCTTGCACCAGGAAATCTCGGGAGGAACCCAGCAGAACGTCGTCTTCGCACAGGTCATCGAGAACGTCTCCCTTCACGGGGATCACGATCTTCGCGCGGTGCACGGTGCCGGCGGCCCCGGCCGCGGCCTCGGTACGGCGGTCCTGCCGTCCGCCGTCGTTCTGCTCGGGGTGTTCCTGCTCCTGGCCCGCCCCGAGCTCCCACTGCCCGCGGGGCTCGACCCGGGGCCGGTGACCGGCGGTTGGTCGCTCCTCGTGGGCGCCGTCGGATATGCCGTGTGGTCCCGGGTGCGCAGGGAACGGGCCCGCCGGCGCCTGGCCGTCTGGCGCACCAAGCGCAACCTCGCCCGCGCCGCCGAGGCGCTCGCGGAGGGCCTGGCCGTCCGCTACGACGAGGACGAACGCCTGACGAGGATCAACGACCCCTACCCGCTGGACGTGACCTGGACGACCCCGGAGACAGAGCCGGAAGGCGCGGCAGGAAAGGAACGGGAGGGGGCCGACGCAGAGCGACAACCACCGTCGGCACGCCCCGCCCCGCCCGACATCGCCGACTACTACACCGCCACCCCCGCCCGCCGCCTGGTCGTCCTCGGCGGTGCCGGTGCCGGGAAGTCCGTGCTCCTCCTGCGCCTGGCCCACGCCTTGCTGCACCGCCGTGCCAAGGGATCCGTCGATCCGGTGCCGGCGGTCGTGTCCCTGGCCTCCTGGGACCCGGACCAAGGGCTGTTGCGCTGGATGGCGGACCAGCTCGCCGACGCGCACCCGCAGGCGTGCACCCCGGTGCCCGAAGCGCCCGCGGCGGACGTCGCCTTCCACCTCCTCCTCACCGGCCGGGTCCTGCCCGTACTCGACGGCTTCGACGAACTCCCCGAGGACCGGCGGGCCGCCGCCCTCCACCAGATCAGCCAGACCATGCGCGGCCGCCGCCCCTTCGTGCTGGCCAGCCGTGAACCCGAGTACCGCGAACACGCGCCCGACGAGGCGGCCTTCGAGCGCACCGAGATCCGCCTGAGCCCGCTCGGCGACGCGACCGTACGGGCGTACCTCAGCCCTGGTCGGGCCCACACCCGCTGGACACCGGTCCTGGACCGGCTCGCCGACCACTCCTTGGCCGCACCGCCCGAAGTGCGGAGGCTGCGCGAGGTGCTGAGCGTTCCGTTGATGGTGGGTCTGGCCCGGGTCGCGTACGCCCACACCACCGCCGACCCGACGAAGCTGCTGGCGCCGGACGCGTTCGCGTCCCGCGCCGACATCGAGCGCCACCTGTACGACGCGTTCCTGGACGCCGTCTACAGCTCCTCGCACGACATGCAGGCGGCGCACGGCGGCTGGTCGCCCCGGCAGGCGCGCACCTGGATCGGATTCCTCGCCGCCCGGATGAAGGCGGCGAACGAACAGGACCTCGCCTGGTGGCGCCTGGACGAGACCCTGCCCCGGTTCGTCGCCGTGCTCGTCCTGATGCCGGCGCTCCTCGTCGGCTCGCTGTCGGTCGCGGCCCTCGACTTCGGCCTGCCGCAGTGGCGGCAGTGGCTGCCGCTGCCGTCTCTGCCCGGCGCGTACGCGATGCTCTGCGGGCTGGCTCTCGCCGCGGAGGCGGCCGCTCGGACCGCCGGGCGGCAGGAGCCGCCGCGCAGGCTGCACCTGCCCGGCCGCGAAGACGTCCGGGACGCGTTCGCCGAGTGGCCGGACCGGGCGCGGGCGGTGCTGGCCGTCGTCGCGAGCGCCGCCGCGGGGACGGCCGCCATACGCTGGGGCGGCTGGTGGTTCTTCCCCCTGGTCTGCGTCCTAGGCGTGGTGGTGTGGTGGTACGGGCGCCGGGTCCTGGGGAGTGTGTGGCGCAGCGCCGATCCGGCCCTGGCCGACACCCCGGCCGCCCTGCTGCGGGCGGACCGGCGAAGCGTGCTCACCCTTGGCTGGTTCGCCTCGCTCCGCCCGGACAACGTGGTGACACCGCTGCGGTACGTCCTCCTCCTGCCGCCCGTGATGCTGTTCGCCTGGCAAGTCATGGGAGGCGGCAGGGACGTCGTCACCGTTCGCGACTGGGCGCTGATGGCCGTGGCGATGCCGGTGTTCTGGCTGCTGTTCTCCTTCGGCTTCTCCGCGTGGGGCGGCTTCACCATGGCCCGCCTGTACTTCTGGGCCACCGGCCGGCTTCCCTGGCACCTCCTGCCGTTCCTGGAGGACGCGCACGCCCGCGGGGTGCTGCGGCAGGCCGGCGGTGTCTACCGGTTCCGGCACATCGAGCTGCGGGACCGTCTCGCCCGCGGCGTGCCGGCCGAGGTGCTCGCGCGGCCCCGGGCCGCCCCCGGGCGGGTTCGCCGGGCCGTGGCCGCGGTGCTCGTCCTCGCGGCCTCGGGCGGGCAACTCGTGGTGGGCTTCGGTGCGGTGTTCGCCGAGCGCCTGCCGGGGCCGGTCCGCTCGCTGCCCGCCGCCTGCGCGCTCCTCGACCCGGCGGACCTGGCCCGGCTGATGAAGGATCCCGCCCAGGTGGGCGCCGCCGACGGCACGTCGTGCTCGGCGGGCGAGCAGGCGCCGTTCAGCCGCAACGTGTCCATCGGCATCAGCCGGATCCTGCTCGCCGGCGACGGCGTCGCCGTCAGCGGACCCGAGACGGCCCAGACCCGCTACGTGGAGCTACGCGGCCGGATGACGAACACCGCGGAGACGGACGCGTCGGCCGGCGGCTTCCACCGGGATCTCAGCGGCCTGGGCCACGAGGCGTACCTGGCCGTCCGGTCCGGTCCGGTCGATCCGACGGGCCGCCTCGAGGGGCCGAGGGCGACGGCCAGCGTCGGCGTACGGACCGGCAACGCCCTGATCCAGCTCGACTACACCGAGGAATTCGCCTCCTTCGACCGCGCCGCCGAGATCGCCCAGATCCTGGCCCGGCAGGCGCTCCGCCGGGCGGACCTCGCCGGGAACCGGCCCCGCGAAAGGGACCCGGAGCCCTACTTCCGGGGCACCACCACGCCGGCCGTCGACCGGCCGCTCACCTCCGTCACCCCGCAGCCCGCCCTCCCCGCCAAGGACCACCGCTTCGTGTTCTACAACCGGCGGGCGGCGGGCTCGGTGTACGGCGCGACATGGCAGGGCGACGAGCGTTCCTACCTCTGGCATCTGTACCTCGCCCCCTTCGTCTTCCGCGCCCCCAAACACATGGACTGCCGCTCCGACGGCGGATATGCCGTCGACGCCCCGCGCACGTACACGTGCACGGCGGTGCCCGACCGCGTCAAGGCGGGCTTGCTCCCCGAGCTGCGCCTGGAGATCCGCAGCCTGCGGTGCGGGGAGAACTGCACCGACGAGCGGACGGCCGAATTCTTGCGTACCGCCCCTGACCACGCCGCCACCACCTGGACGGAGCACAACGAACGGACTTACTACGCGACCGACTTCGCCGGCGACAGCCGCTACCGCATGGCCATGAAACGGTTCTGGGCTTGGCAGGACAAGAGCGAAGGCACCCAGCAGGCCTTCCTGCTGTGGGTACGCGTCGAGGTCCCGTCCGAGCACCGCGCCCTGGCCCAGAAGATCGTCAACGACATGTACGCGCAGACGGGCGCCGCCGAGATCATGCAGTTCGACTGATCCCGTCCCGGCCCGTCCCACCTCCTGAGCCCGCCGGCCGCGCACGATCGGACGCACCGGCCCTCTCCGAGGGCAGTGCCCGCACGGGCGGGAGACTGTGAGGGCTGACCCCGCCGGTCCCGGAGGCCCGCAGCGCTCCCGAGACCCGGCCAGGAGCCAGGAGCCGCGATGACGGGGGACCACGCTGCTTCGGGCCGCTCCACCAGCTCGCCGTCGTGGCGCGCCAACCCGCAGCCGCGGCTTGAACGGACCGGCCGAACCGCGTTCGCGGCGTCGTCCGGGTGACGGCCGAAAGCGTTACGGCCGCCCCCGGCCGATCGCCCGCCTCGCCAGTTCGTGGCGGTAGGCGACGGGCCCGATATGCTGCGGTGCCAGTGACTGTGTGTACGGTCGGCCGACAGGGCCCGGGCCGTGGGGGAGCCAGGCGGGCAGACCGGTACCGCGGGGTGCGCCGGTGCGAGCGAACGCGGCCCAGTATCCGGTCATCGTGGCCCACGAAGGCGTAGCACTCCTCCTGCCAGGCCCTGAGGCCGGAGCGGCCGGACCCGACGTAGCCGAACAGCACGACGCGGAAGTGTTCCGCCAGGACGGGCGCACGAGACGCCACAGGTTGTGACCGCAGCCGAAGCCGTGAGCGAGGCCGACGGTCGGACCGTCGTCCGTCCTGACGACGCGGACGTTGTTCCTCTGGCGCCCAGCCATCCCGCGTCGGCGATCGGACTTGCCTATCCGCCATCGACCTGGCACCGGAGATCGGTGCCGCCACGTGGCGGGTGGGGCAGCTACAGCATGTGGGCTTCGTGAACACCACAGCCTGGTCGACGCCGGTAGGCCGCCGAGAAGCCGGCCGGACCGTTCGTACCTTGATGCTGCGGGGCAGGCACGTTGGTGGGAACCGTGTTTGTCTTGGTGGACGTACTGAACTTCATCCCGGCAGCACCATCGACTTCGGCCGCTCTGACACACGTCTGCCACGAATCCAGGGATCGCCGAACACCGGATGGCTCCGGCCCGGCTGGATCCATTCCTACGCCTGATGGGGTAACAGATGCAGACCTTCCTGCCCTATCCGGACTTCAGGGAATCGGCGCTGGTTTTGGACCGTCGTCGACTCGGCAAGCAGCGGGTCGAGGCGCTGCAGGTCCTCCGCGGGCTGATCGTGCCCGGTTACGGGTGGCGCCGGCACCCGGCGGTGCGGATGTGGGCCGGCTACGAGGAAGCACTGGTCCGGTATGGCCTGGAGGTGTGCAAGGTGTGGCGTGAAGCGGGGCATCAGGACACTTGTGCGGCTTCGCTGGTCAGCGGCCTTGCCGCAACCCGGCCTGGTGCACCGATACGTGCCCAGCCGCAGCTGGCAAGCGCCGGAGAGCTGCCTTGCTGGCTCGGTGATGACGCCTTCCACCGCAGCCACCGCTCGGCGCTGGTACGCAAGGACCCGGCCACTTACGGCCCGCTGTTCCCCGGGGTGCCGGACGATCTGCCGTATGTCTGGCCAGCGTCGGACCGGCCAGGCGACGCGCCCGGCGCATGAGTGCGCTCGGCCAAGGACACGTATGGCGCTGCGTCGGCCCTTGCCCGAATCGCTGGCCGCACCCGACCGTCGGGGCGGTGGACAGGCAGGCGACCGGCGGGGTCGGCGCCACGGCGTGAGCTCGGTCGACGGCGCCGAGGGCCGGCCTGCCGGGGCTTTGCGGGCGACGAGAAGTTGCTGCAACCGCCGACGTCAGCCGGATGCCGGAGTAGGTCGTGTGAGCGGGCCGGCAATGTGGCACTGATGCTTCATGCGCATCGTCACCGGGGCGACCGGGAGCGTCATGTCCACCGTTGTACGACCTCTGCGTGCCGAGGGCACGCACGACCGGGCCGGCCGGACTCCGCGGCCGAACGTCCCGGTGGCGGCCCGATGATGCCCGTGGTGTCCAGCACGGGTCCGGCGCGGCCAGGACCGTCGCCCGTGCTCGCACTGTTCGCCGCCGCCCATGGCGGGCCGGCTCTGGCGGTCACCGCTGTCGGGGGCCTGCTGGCGCTCCGCGGCGACTTGCGTCCGCTCGATGCCCTTGCCGTCACCGGGGCGCTGTTCACCGGACAGCTCACGATCGGCTGGGGCAACGACCTGCTCGACCGCCGTCGCGACCTCGCCGTCGGCCGCACCGACAAGCCGCTTGTCACCGGAGCCCTCCCGGTAGGGCTGGTGGTGCGAGCCATGGCCTGGACCGCGCTCGCCTGCCTGGCTCTGTCCGTGCCGGCCGGCTGGCGCAGTGCCCTTGGTGTCTTCCTCGTCACCGGCGCGGGGCACGTCTACAACCTGGGGCTCAAGGCGACCCGGTGGTCGTGGGCCCCGTACGCCTGCGCCTCCGGAACGTTGCCCTCGGTCGTCGCCCTCGCCGAGCCCACCCCGCACTGGGCGCCGTTCTGGATGACCGGTGCGGGCGCCACGCTCGGTGTCGGAGCGCACCTGCTCAACACGCTGCCCGACCTCGCGGACGACGAACGTACCGGTGTTCGTGGCCTCCCGCACCGGATCGGCGAGCGCCTCTCACGCGTCCTGGCCGCCGTGCTGCTGTCCGTGGCCTCGCTGCTCGCTGTGTTCGGCCCCGCAGGCAGGCCCCCTGCGTGGGCGTGGGCGGTACTTGCCCTCGTGGTCGTCCTCGCGGCGTTCACGCTGGTCGCTCAAGGCCGGTTCCCCTTCCGGGCCGCGGTGTTCATCGCCCTGCTAGACGTCGTGCTGCTCGTGGCGGTCGGCTGATGGTGCCGACGCCCACCCATTGGGACCTCGCCGTGATCGGCGCCGGGCCGGCCGGCGCCGCCACGGCCCTCGGCGCGCTGCGGGCCGAGCCGGGACTGCGCGTGGCCCTTTTGGACCGGGCGGACTTCCCTCGGGACAAAGCATGCGGCGACGGGGTGGCTCCGCACGTCCTCGATCTGCTGAGCGGGGTGGGCGTGACAGGTCTCGTCGACGACCGGGCGCCGGTCCACCGGCTCCGTCTCGGCCGCGGTGGCCTGGTAGCCGAGCGGCGGATGGCCCGCCCGGCCTGGGTGGTACCGCGCCGCGTCCTCGACACCCGTTTGGTCGACGCGGCGGTCGCCGCAGGCGCCCGGCTTCTCCGGCACAGGGTCCGTGACGTGCGGCAGCACGGTGATGCGGTGGTCCTGGACGGCGAGATCTCCGCCGCGGTCGTCGTCGGCGCCGACGGCGCCCACTCGGTCGTCCGACGCGCGCTCGGACTTGCCGGCGGACCAGTGGCCCTGGCGGTGCGCGGCTACGCCCCGATCCCAGCCGAGCGGCGCGGCGCGCTGGTCATCGAGTTCGCCGACCGTCACCAGCTGGCATACGCATGGTCCTTTGACCTCGATGACGGCCGCGCGAACGTCGGGTACGGCGAAATCCTTCATGAGAACCGTCCCGCACCGAGCCGGGTCCAGTTGCTCGAGCGTATCGAGACTCTCCTGCCCGGCGCGACGGCGGGCGGGGAGCACTGGGTGGGCCACCACCTGCCGCTGTCGACGGCACGCTGGCGCCCGCCCACCGGCCGTCTGCTGCTCGCGGGCGACGCCGCCGGCCTGGTGAACCCGCTGACCGGCGAGGGCATCTACTACGCCGTCGCCTCCGGCATCGAGGCCGGTCGCGCGGCAGCCGCGGCACGGCGCGTCGGCCGGCCCGAGGCGGCGGGGGACCGGTACGCCCGCGCCACCCGCCGCATCCTGCTGCCCCACCTGCGTCACACCGCTGTCGCAGCCCGGCTCACGCGCAGCGCACGCGTCCTGGAGGCCGGGCTGCGCGCGTCGGCCGCCGACCAGCGCGTCTTCGACGACCTCGTGGAGCTCGGCCTGGCCCGAGGCGGGCTCACCCCCGCCATGGCGCTCGGCCTGGGCCGGGCGCTGGTCGCGCCGTTCCGCCCCACCGGCCGACTCCCGGAGCCACCATGACCATGCGTGTCCTCAGTGTCCGCGGCGCCCTGCCCGAGCACCGCCACCGGCAGGAAGAGATCACCCGGTCCTTCACCACCACGCTGACCGAGGGCAGGGTCAACAGCGGCGTCGTCGAGCGCTTCCACCGCAATGTGCGTGTCGCGACCCGGCACACCGTGCTGCCGCTGGCGGAGTACGCCCGGCTCGAGGACTTCGGTCAGTCGAACGACGTGTTCATCCGGGCGGGCGTAGAGCTCGGTGGTCGCGCGGTCGTCGACGCGCTCAAGGCTGTCGGGCTCACCCCGGCCGACGTCGACTACATCGTGTCCTGCACGGTGACGGGCCTGGCCGTCCCCTCGATCGAGGCCCGCGTGGCCGCGGAGATCGGGCTCCGCCCCGATGTGGTGCGGCTGCCCCTCGTCGGCCTTGGCTGTGTCGCCGGAGCGGCCGGCGTCGCCCGCCTGCACGACCTGCTGCGCGGTCGACCGGACGGTGTCGCGGTGCTGATGTCGGTGGAGTTGTGCTCACTCACCCTCCAGCGCGATGACACCTCGGTCGCCAACCTTGTGGCCAGCGGCCTCTTCGGAGACGGTGCCGCGGCGGTGGTGGCCGTCGGATGCGAGCACCCGCTCGCGCGGTCCGACGAGCCCACCCGTCCCGAGGTGCTCGCCTCCCGCAGCCGTCTCTACCCCGACTCGGAACGCATGATGGGCTGGGACGTCGGCGCCCGCGGCTTCAAGATCGTGCTCGACGCCTCAGTCCCCGACCTGGTGCGCAGGTACGCCGGCGAGGACGTCCGCGGCTTCCTCGCCGAACACGGACTGACCGGCGACGACATCGGCTGGTACGTCGCCCACCCCGGCGGCCCGAAGGTCCTGGAGGCGCTGCAGGACGCCCTCGGGGTCGAGCGGCACGCCCTGAGCGTCACCTGGGACTCGTTGCGCCGCATCGGCAACCTGTCCTCCTCGTCGGTGCTGCACGTCCTGGCGGACACGCTCGCCGACCGTCCGCCGACGCCCGGCTCCTACGGGCTCCTGCTCGCCATGGGCCCGGGCTTCTGCTCCGAACTCGTGCTTCTGCGCGCTCCGCGAGGTGGGCGGTGACCAGCGAGGTCCTGTTCACCGCCCTGGTTGTGGCCATCGGCCTCGAGCGGGTCGCCGAGTTGGCCCTGTCCCGGCGCAACGCCGCCTGGAGCCTTACGCGTGGCGGCGTGGAGTACGGGCGGGGCCACTACCCCCCTATGGTGATGCTGCACACGGGACTGCTCGTGGGCGCGCTCGCAGAGGTGTGGATGCGACGGCCGGACGTCGTAGCGGTCCTCGCGTGGGCCATGCTCACCCTGGTCGCGGCATCGCAGGGGTTGCGCTGGTGGTGCATCGCCACCTTGGGCCGGCGGTGGAACACACGCGTGATCGTTGTGCCCGGCGCCCCACGCGTCATCAGCGGCCCCTACCAATGGATTTCCCACCCGAACTACGTCGCTGTCGTCGTCGAGGGGCTCGCGCTCCCGCTGGTGCACGCCGCCTGGGGCACAGCCCTGGTCTTCACCGCACTGAATGGGTTTCTGCTCGCCACCCGCATTCGCACCGAAGCTGCCGCCTTGACGCGGCTGGCCTGAGGAGGCGCGCGTGGACCTGCTCGTCGTCGGCGGAGGACCCGCGGGCATGGCCACGGCCCTGCACGCGGTCAGGGCGGGGCTCGACGTCACCGTCTGGGAACAGCGCGCAGGCACGGTCGACAAGGCATGCGGCGAGGGACTGATGCCGGGCGCCGTCGCAGCCCTGGCGGCGCTCGGCGTGCACCCGCCGGGGCACGCCCTGAGAGGCATCCGCTACGTCGCCGGGCCGCGCCGGGTCGACGCCGATTTCCGCGCGGGGCCGGGGCGCGGGGTACGCCGAACGACGCTGCACGCGGCGCTGCGTGAGGCGGTGCTCGCCTCGGGGGTGCGGATCGAGCAGCGCACGGCGCGCCGCATCGAGCAGGGGGAGGACGGCGTGGCGGCCGACGGCGTTCGCGCCCGTCACCTCGTCGCGGCCGACGGCCTGCACTCGCCGATCCGCCGTGCCCTGGGCCTCGATCGGCCGCGTCCGGGCCACCTCCGGCGGCACGGGCTGCGGCGCCATTACGCCCTCGCCGCCTGGGGCCACCACGTTGAGGTGCACTGGGCCCGCGACGCGGAGGCATACGTGACCCCCGTCTCGGACGATCTCGTGGGCGTCGTCCTGCTCACCGCTGCCCGCGGATCGTACGACGACCACCTTGCCGACTTTCCTGAGCTGAGAGAGCGGCTGGCCGGGGCCAGGCCGGCCGGATCGGTACGCGGGGCCGGCCCGCTCCGCCAGGTCGCGGCCGCGCGTACCGCCGGCCGGGTGCTGCTCGTCGGCGATGCGGCCGGCTACGTCGACGCGCTGACCGGCGAGGGCATCGCGCTGGCGCTCGCGCAGGCGCCGGCGGCTGTGCGAGCAGTGACCAGCGGGGACCTCGGGGCCTACGAGCGGGAGTGGCGACGGCTCACCCGACGCTACCGCTGGTTGACCCACGCGCTGCTCTCCTCGACCAGGATTCCCTTGGCTCGCGCAGCGCTGGTGCCCATGGCACAGAAGTTGCCGTGGCTCTTCTCCGCCACAGTCGACGTGCTGGCACGCCCGGCCGGGGAAGCCCGATCACGCGGGACGGCCGCGTCTGGTCCCGGACCGTACGGCTGCGAAGACTGAACCCTCGCGCCCTGCTGGATGATCAGCAGACCCACCACGCAACCCCAGGAGAAGGCGGAGCCTGCTCCGATGCAGGCAGAGCGGCAGCGTTCCGATGCTGCCTGTTCGGGGCGTTGGAGCGGTGATTCCCAACGGCGGGCGGAAGATGGGTTGTTCGGCGGCGCCATCCTGTGTTCCCAGTGATGTTCATTCAAAGGGCCGGGCTGACCGAAATCGAATCCGCATCACCTCCAGCTCGACCTCGACCGGTCACCATCAGGAGAAACCTGGTCGCTCAGGGTTTCCTCGGCGCGAGGCACGTGTCCGTCACCGTGTGCCCGGTGCCGCACACGGGACGTGGTCACGGGGCTTTTCCTCGGAGTGCAACCGGTGGCCCGCCAGGCCACCGGCGACCGGCTGGGTCGGCAACTGTGACGGCGGCCCACTGAACGCGATGACTTTTCGAGCGGCACAGGCCGTCCTGGGCGGGGGCCGTCCGGTGGTCAGCCGGAGGGCTCCCAGGGGGTCGGTGCTTCCGGCTGCTCCTGTGGAGGGGACACGACGGGGCACGCGTCGTCCGACTGCGTCATCGCCCATCCGTCCCCGAACACATGGAGGCTGCTGGGCACGGCGGAACGGCGCGCGGTGTCGCCGTCGGCTTCCGCGTCGGCGCGAGGGACGGAGGTGGGGAGCGGCGAAGCCGCGTGGTTCACCGTGCACGTCAGCTGGAGCATGGCCCGACGGCTCAGCGGAGCCGTCTCACCGGGGAGTTTGACGAAGAGGATGCCGCCGTCGTTCGCCACCCGCGGCGCGTCCGTCAGGCGGGGCAGCTCCGTGGTGGCCATCGCGGCCTCGTTCGCGGCCGGCCCCTCGAACAGCAGGCGTACGACGGCCTCGAAGTCCCCGGCGTCGTCGATCCGGCGGGGATAGGGCGTCAACTCCCCGTCGCGCAGGAAGAAGAGGGAGATGGTGGCGGGCGTCGAGGGTGGTGTCGCACTGGGGGAGAACATGCCGCTCGCCGGCGCACCGGTCTCGATGACACCGGACGGGGGGATCCCGCACGCCGTGAGCGCGACCGCGGCCACGGCCGTGAGCCCGGACAGCAGCGCTGCCGTCCGCGAGCCCCTCACCGGGTGCCCCCGTCGGCCTCGGTGTCGGTGTCGTCGCGGTGCAGCGGGAGTTCGACCGTGAACACCGCGCCGCCCCGGGGCAGGTTCGCCGCCCGGATGCGCCCCCCGTGCAGGCGCACGTTCTCCGCCGTGATGGCCAGACCCAGCCCGCTGCTCTCGCTCCTGGCCCGTGAAGTGCTCGCCTTGTAGAACCGCTCGAAGATGTGCGGCATGGCCTCCTCGGCGATTCCCGGTCCGTTGTCGGTCACCTCGATGACGGCCCACGCCATGCCCGCCCCGTCCACCCGTACATCCATGGTCAGCCGCACGGGCGGCTCTCCGTGCCGCAGCGCGTTGCCGATTAGATTGGCCGTCACCACGTCGAGTCTGCGCGGATCGACGCGCGCGCGGAGCTCACCCGGTCCGGGCAGCCGGGTCTCCACCTGCTCCTGCCGCCACCGGGAGGCGACGGTACGCCGTACGGACTCGGCCAGGTCGATCTCGTCGCGGTTGAGTTCGGCCGCCCCCGCGTCGAAACGGGAGATCTCCATCAGGTCGTTCACCAATCCGCTCAGCCGGTTCGTTCCCTCGCTGATGAGCCGCAGCGCCTCACCGGTCTCCCCTTCTCCCTCCAGGTCCAGCACGTCGGTGACCGCCGACATCGCCGCCAACGGCGTGCGCAGCTCGTGGGAGACGTCCGCCACGAAGCGGCGCCCCTGGGCCTCCAGGCGGCGCAGCTCCCGTACGGTCCGCTCCAGTTCGGCCGCCGTCTCGTTGAAGGACTGGGAGAGATCGGCCAGTTCGTCGGAGCCGGTGACGTCCAGCCGTACGTCGAGATGCCCCGCGGCCATCCGGCGCGTCGCCCGGCGCAGCGCCCGTACGGGACGCAGTACGCCGCTCGCGGCGAGCAGCGCCAGGACGACGGCGAGGCACAGGGCCACCAGGGTGGCCCGCTCGATGCCGCTGACCATGGCCTCGACGTACCCCTCTTCGGTGGTCTGCGGGACCTCCAGGTACATCACCAGCCCGGAGAGCCTGGGCTCCGTGCCCTCGCCCGAGGTGTACGTGACGGGCATGCCGACGACGAGACGAGGCCGCCCGTCGACGTTCATCCGCTGGAACACCGCGACACGTCGGTCCCGGACGGACCGGAGCATTTCGGGGCTCAGCTCGACGAAACCGGCGCTCGGCGCGTAGGCGCGGTGGCCACCGTACGTGGCCATGATCCGCCAGCCCGACGAACGGTTCGCGTACAGCACCTGGTCCACCGCGGACTGGAGGTCCGCCTGGTTCGGGGCAATGGGGATGGAGGGCGCGACGGCGTCGACGCTCCTACGGAACTGGTTGATGACGGAGTCCTGGCTCTGCTGGAGCACCCCCGTGCGCGCCTCGCGGAAGGCGAGGGCCCCGGTGCCCAGGGAGCTGGCCATGGCCACCAGGACGAAGGACGTCAGCAGGCGGGGGCGCAGACCGCGCAGGGGGAGCGGGACGCGTGCCAGGGCCGCCCGGAGGAACCGCCGGGGGCCGGCACCCGGTGCGGCGGCGGGGGGCTCTTCAGCCGTCGGGACCTCGGGTGCGGTTCTCCGCTCCCCGGCGGTCTTCCGCGTCCGTACGGTCCTCCGCGTCCGCGCGGACGTCCGGTCGCTCATGAGGTGCCGAAGCGGTAACCGAATCCGCGTACGGTCTGCACGTAACGGGGATTCCTGCCCTCGCCGAGCTTGTTGCGCAGTCGCTTCACACAGGCGTCCACGAGCCGTATGTCGCCGTGGTAGCTGTGTTCCCAGACCGCTTCCAGCAGCTGCTGGCGGCTGAACACCTGGCCGGGGGAGGCCGACAGGGTCAGCAGCAGCCGCAGTTCGGACGGGGCGAGGGTGACGGGTTCGCCGCGGTGCGTCACCACGAGCCCGGCGCGGTCGAGGACCAGCTCGCCGTGCGTCTCCGCCCGGGGACGGGTGCCGTCCGGCAGCGACGCGTCCTGTCTGCGCAGTACGGCCCGTATCCGCGCGTCGAGCACCCGGGCTTGCACGGGCTTCACCACGTAGTCGTCCGCACCGGTCTCCAGTCCCACGACCACGTCGACGTCGTCTCCCCGGGCCGTCACGATGATGATCGGCACCTGGTCGCGGTCCCTGATCCGGCGGCACACGTCCAGGCCGGACATGCCGGGCAGCATGAGATCGAGTACGACGACGTCCGGCCGGAAGGGGAGGAGCCGATCCAGCCCTTCCTCTCCCGTTTCCACGGCGAGGACCTCATGCCCCTGATGCCGCAGACCCAGTTGGAGGGCCCTGCGGACATCTAGGTCGTCTTCGACGATCAGGACCCGTGGCATTTCGGCAGTGTAAGCAGACCGGACGAGATGACCGTCCCGAGGAAGGCCCTCTCCGACCGCCGTTACACAACGATCACACAAGCCGGGGAACGCGGGCGTCGTTATCTTTCCGTGACAGCGCCGGCTCATGAAGATCATCTGGGATCATCAGATTGAGCTGCCATGTATTCCGCACGAGAGCGGCAATCCGCACCCGCCACCGGCAGCTCCGCCACCGGCAGCACCGCGGCCGGTCACCGGGCCGGTCGCCGACGCCGGTCCGCCCATCGCCGGGGACGGCCGCGCCGCCGGGGCCGAAGCCTGCTGATCGGCCTGCTGGTGGCCGGCAGCCTGCTGGGTTCGGCGGCGTACCTCCAGGGAGGCGGGCGGAGCGACGCGTCGAGCGGTGCGCCGCACCCGCGGAGCACGCAGGTCACCCCCACTCCCACACCGTCGCCCTCCGCCTCCCCTTCCTACTCTCCCTCTCCCTCCGCGAGCCGGACCGAGATCGACGTCCCCCCGACGGGCAGCGGTACGTTCGTCACCGCGCAGGCCAGTGGGGAGACGGTAGGCAGCGGTTCCCGCCCGGTGCGCTACGTCGTGGAGGTCGAGACCGGCCTCGACATCTTGCCGTCCCAGGCGGCGAACGAGATCGCCGGGATACTCGCCGCCCCGCGGGGCTGGACCCACGACCCGGACAACGCGTTCCAGCTGGTGGGCGCGGGATCGCCGCACGACATCACGATAAAGATCGCGACACCGGCGACGGCGGACGCCCTGTGCTGGGCGGGCATCCAGCAGGACACCGGAGGCGAGTACAACTGCGAGGTTCCCGGAGGGGTGGTGGTGAACCTCAAGCGCTGGGTCAAGGGCTCGCCCAACTTCGACGGGCCGATCCATGACTACCGGGCGCTGATCATCAACCACGAGGTAGGGCACTTCCTCGGTCACTCGCACGTGACCTGCGGGGGCGCCGGGCGACTGGCCCCCGTGATGATGCAGCAGATCAAGGGCCTGCACGGCTGCGTCGCCAACGCCTGGCCCTACGACGAGAACGGTGACTTCGTCACCGGGCCGCCCGTATGACCGGCGCCGGTCCCGAGGCCGGCCGTGACGGCGGACGGCCGTTACGGCTCGGTCATGTACCGGCCCCAGGGCCATGAACTGCCGACACCACTGTGAACTCCGCGTTCTCCTGCGCCCGCACCCGCCTCCCGGTGCGGGACCAGCAGCACACCGCGCCTGCCCACCTGCACCGTCGCTGCTGTCGGCCGTGCCGACGGACAGGTAGGTGCGGGGGAGACCGGTGAGGTCCGTGGCGCGGGCGGGTGCCGCGTACGGGCTGACGTCGGGACCACCGCGGCGCTCGCCGAGGAGTGCTGTCCAGCCGAAGAGGTTGTCGTTACGGTCCCAGGGGCCGTCGCCGTCGAGCATCTGGCTGCTCGGCGTCTGCATCCGGTCATCCAGCATCGGCGAGTCGAGCACATGGTGCGTAAGGTACGGATGACCCTGGTCGCGTGCCTTGAGGACCGTGCGGGCGCCGGCGCTCCGCCCGGCGACCATCAGACGGCCCTCGTCGATGCCGAGCTCGGTCGCTGCCCCTGCCATCCAGACCAGCGCGGCGTAGGTGTCCTCGACAGGAGCGCGGTCCGGGTGCTCGGGGGGCGAGACGGTAGTCGACGGTGACGCCACCGCGTCGCCCTCGGCGACGTAGGGTAGGCAGTCCTCGAGGCCGAACATGCGGGTACCGGCGACCATCCCGCCTCCGTGGATGTGGAGGATCCCGGTCGGGCCGGGGCGCGGATCGGCGGGGCTGAGCACGGTGACGGCCACGTCGGGTGCCCCCGTCCAGCCTGGGATGTGCTGGTCCTTGACCAGCACGGATCCGGCGACGGTGAAGTCGGTCGCCTCCTGGTCCGGGATCCCGGCGCGGGCCGCCTCGCGGACCGATTAGGCCGCCGGTCCGCCCACGGTAACCAGGCGGAGCAGCGGCATCGGTCTCTCCAGGGTCAGTAGGCGCGTGCCACGACGGCGATGTTGCCAGGCTGGTCGTCGCTCTCCGGAACGGAACCGTCTGCGGCGACCAAGCACCGCACGGTGACGCCCTGTTCGGCGAGCTTGCCCTCACCCTCCACGCCCAGCGTTTCCCAGGCAATGCGAGCCCAGCCGGTGCTCGCCGCCTCCGCAGCCTCCTCGACCGTGGTCACCTCGACGGTGCGGTCGTTGCGACGCTTACGGGACTGCGCCAGCAGAAGCGCCTGGTCGTCCTCCAGTACCGTGGGCAAGATTTCGGCCAGTGCCCCGATGGGCGTCGGCTCCTTGCTTCCCGCTACGCGGCGGACCAGCACGGCAGTCCCGTTCGCCACGTCACGTGGCCCGACCTCGATGCGTACCGGCACCCCCTTGAGCTCCCAGTCGACCGCGCGGCGGCCGAACGGCGTGTCGGTGCGGTCGTCGACGTGTACGCGGATACCAGCCGTCTTCAACCGGTCACCGATCCCGCGGACCGTGTCCAGGACCGCGTCGTCGCCCTTGACGGCCACGATGACCACCTGAACCGGGGCCAGACGCGGCGGGATGCGAAGGCCGTCATTGTCGCCGTGCATCATCACCAGTGCGCCGACCATCCGGGTCGTGGAACCCCACGACGTCTGCCAGACGTATTCCTCACGGCCGTCCTTCGACAGGTAGCGCGTCTCGAACGCCTTGGCGAAGTTCTGGCCCAGTTCGTGGCTTGTGGTCAGCTGGAGGGTCTTGCCGTCGCCCATCATGCCTTCCAGGGTGAGCGTGTTGATCGCGCCGGCGAACCGCTCCCTGACCGTCTTGCGACCCGGTACGACATCCATGGCGAGGACGTTCTCCAAGAAGTCGGCGTACACCTCCTGGTGGATGTGTGCGGCGTAGTCCCGGGCGTCCTCGTAGGTGGCGTGTGCCGTGTGACCTTCCTGCCACAGGAATTCCGTCGTACGAAGGAACACCCGCGGCCTCAGCTCCCAGCGGACCACGTTCGCCCACTGGTTGATCAACAGCGGAAGGTCGCGGTAGCTCTGCACCCACTTGGAGAAGTAGTCGTTGACGATTGTCTCAGACGTGGGGCGGACGACGACGGGCTCTTCCAGCTCCTTGCCCCCGCCATGAGTGACTACGGCCAGTTCGGGCGCGAAGCCCTCGACGTGCTCGGCCTCCTTCGTCAGGTACGACTGCGGGATGAAGAGCGGAAAATACGCGTTCTGTGCGCCGGCCGCCTTGATCCGGGCGTCCACCTCCTGCTGCATCCGCTCCCACAGGCCGTATCCGTACGGTCGGATGACCATGGTGCCGCGCACCGGCCCGTTGTCTGCCAGTTCGGCCTTGCTGACCAGGTCCTGGTACCAGCGGGGGAAGTCGTCCGCCTGGGGTGTGAGAACGGGGGCTTTTGCCATGACGCGCAGAGTAGGACGCGGCTCCATCAAGGCGCGACCCGATTACCTCCCCCACGTCAGGATGCCGGCAGTTCCAGTTCGTCACCGATGGCCTCGCGCAGTACGTCGTACTGCGGGCCGAGGGCATGATGTTCGTCGCTCCATCGCTCACGCGGATACAGCCACACGGTCCGCCCACGAGATCGGCTGGCTCCCAGCCGGATCGCGGCCACACATGCGCATGCAGGAACGGATCGGCATTCCTGAGGATCTCAGGATTGACACGAGGAGTACCCGGAGCCGCCCCCACCTTGGGTGAGGGTCTCCACGGGCATCCAGCCGACGCGCTGGTGCGCTACCCCGATGGCACGACTCGGGCCGTACTGCTCGATCAGGGACCGGGAGGACGGCGACGGTCTCCCGGTGACCGCGTCGCGCTGCGCGGCGATCTGCGGGCCGCCCTGCCCGACGCCACCGCGGCGGTGGTGGTCACCGTGCTCGTGTTCGCCCTCCTGTGGGCGCGCATGGACTCGGGTGCTTCGGACACCGTCGCGGTCATGCCGTTCATGGACGATCCCGGCACCTACTGGATGTACTTGCTCAGCCAGGCGTTCGGGTGGTCGGGGCTGCTGTGGGCGTGGGGCACGGTCATGCTCGGTCTGCTGCTGTCGGGGCCGCGCCCCGCCCGGCTGCCGGTCTCCCGACAGGTGCTGGAGCGCTGGCACCGCACCACGAGCCTGACGACCATGGCGCTGATGTTCGCGCACGCGCTGATGTTCGCGGCGGAACTCGTGCGCTACGAGACGAAGGTGGACTGGGCCGAGCGGCTGTGGGTGGGTTTCGCCGACAGCTTCGTGCCCGGCTGGTACGACTCCGGCACCGGACGGATCGCCATCCCGCTCGGACAGGGTGCCCTGTACCTGGCGATTCCGCTCGGGCTGCTGTTCTACGTCCGGCACCGCATCGGAGCGAACACCTGGCGACGGCTGCACCGCTTCGTGATCGTCGTGTACGTGCTGAGCGTGTGGCACACGCTGCTGTACGGCACCAACGTCTGGTACGGGGAGTGGTCGCGCACCGTGCTGTGGCTGCTGCAACTGCCTGTCGCGGTACTGCTGTTGCTGCGTCTGCTGAGACCGGCCCGGCGGGCCGAACGGCTGGGTCCACCCGGCGGGGGCGCGGCCCGGCCGGGGTGGTGGGTGCGGGTGGCGGGACGGGTCGCGGTCGGGGCCGTCGTCATCGGGCTGGTCGTCGTGGTCGTGTCCGGCCGTGACGGCGGACGGGACCGCCCGACCCACCCGCCCGCGACGGCCCCCCACGCCCAGGAGACGGACTGACGGCCGGTACGGCGCGGACCCCCGCCGTCTCGACCGTGCTCAGTGACGTGACGTCGTCGTTTCGCCGGCTGCCCTGACGAAGACCAACGCGACCGCGGGCCGGGACGGTTACATGTCGCAGGTGGCACAGGCGATCGGTGTCGAGCACGCCGACCTGGTGCAGAACGTGCCGACGGAGCTCGGCATGATCACCGGCAGCCTGATCGAGCCGGACGAAGTCGCCCGTGTCGTACTGCTGTTGGCTTCCCCGACCATGCCGCGCGCAATCGGCGCGAACTGGGCGGTCGACGCGGGTTCCGTCAAGGCCGCGTAAGGCTTGACGCGACGCGGTCGGAGCGGCCCGGAGCCGCTGCCAGCCGTCGCCCGGTAGGACGCTGGTGTCGCCGCCGTCCCGGTCGTGGCCGACCGACGGACGCCTCCTCTGCCGGCCGGTTCACGCTTCTCCCCCCGCCCGTGTGTCGCCGTTCACGCGCTTCGCCCGGACCCGGCTGCCCCGCTCCGGCTCTCGACGGAAGTACGGCGCGCGGATGGCGGGGCAAAGGCCCGGCATCCGCCCCGTGCGGCGGTGCCACCGGCCGGTTCTCCAGCCGGACCATTGCCGGACCTCGCGGCCCGGGTCCGCCCCCAGTGCGGGAGCGACGCGCCTTCGGCGCGTGACGAGACGCGGTTCGCGCGGGCAGGAACGGTCACCGGAGACCGGTGGCCTCGGAACATGGAAGTGAAGAGAAGCATGAAGGCAGCACGGTTCCACGGCAAGGAAGACGTCCGCATCGAGGAGGTGCCGGAGCCCACTACCGGCCCGGGGCAGGTGAAGCTGCGCAACGCGTTCGCCGGCATCTGCGGCTCCGATCTCCACTTCTTCTTCCACCCCGAGTCGCTGCCGTTCTCCCTGGACGAGCCGCACCCCCTGACCGGGGCCACTCTGCCGCAGATCCTCGGTCACGAGTTCTCCGGCACCGTCGTCGAGATCGGCGAGGGCGTGACGGATGTGCGGGTCGGCGACCGCTGTGCCGTCTTCCCCCTCGCGGTCTCCTGTGCGGAGTGCGCGGCCTGCCGCCGGGGGCTGCCCTTCTCGTGCCGGCTGATGGGCGCGCTCGGATCGAACGTGGAGGGCGGAGGTCTGTCGGAGTTCACCGTGTGCGACGCGTCCAAGGTGCACGTACTGCCGGACGGTGTCGACCTGCGCATGGGCGCGCTCGTCGAGCCCATGGCGGTGGGCTGGCACGCTGCCGCGCGCAGCGGTGTGGCACCGGGTGGCAGCGCGCTGGTGGCGGGGGCCGGGCCGATCGGCATCGGTGCCTGGTTCGCCTTCAAGGCCCGAGGTGTGGAGAAGGTGGTCGTGTCCGAGCCGAGCGCGGACCGTCGCGCGATTATGGCCGCGCTGGGTGCCCGTGTCATCGACCCGGTGAACGAGGACCTCGCGGACGCCATCGCCTCGCTCACCGGCGGTGACGGCGTGGACGCCGCGGTGGACGCCGCCGGCGCGGGCGCGGCGGTCACCTCCGCCCTGGCGGGTCTGGTGCCCGGCGGTCGCCTGGTGGTCGCCGCGCTGCACGAGCACCCCATGGACTTCCAGCCCACCCACCTCATGATGGGGGAGACCGGGATCGTGGGTGCGGTCGGCTACCGACCCGAGGAGTTCGACGAGGTCATCGCGGCCATGGCCGAGGGGATCTACGACACCACCGGCTGGGTGCGGGAGCTGCCCCTGGAGGGCCTCGTCGACGCCCTCCACTCGCTGCGCCGCGGCATCGGCGGGAAGACCCTCATGCGCCTTGGCTGAGCGTCCCGAACGCTCCGGTACGGATGGCCCGAGGGCTTGTCCGTACCGGGCCGCGCCCTCCCCGTGGGCCGAGCGCGCGAACGGCGGAGGACATCACTCGGGAGCGCGGCGTTCGGCGGTTCCTCACGCGATGGCCCGCCCACGACGATGGATCCGCACCGCGACCAGGCGGTGCGAAAGAAGGAGTCCCATGTCCCACAGCGTCCCGAGCGTCCCGAGCGTCCCGCGCCCTCCGTTCGACCCGGAGCTCGAGGCAGTACTCGCGGTCCTCGCGGATCAGATACCGCCGACCATGACCGCGGAGATGATCCCCGACATGCGTCGGTCAGCACCGGCAGAGGTCACCGATGACATGCTCAAGGCTTCCGGTCTGACCCGGCGCGACGTCACCGTCCCCGGGTACCTGGGCGACCCGATAACCGTGTCGGTGATCGCCCGGGAGGACCATCAGGGACTCGGGCCCGGGATCTACCACACGCACGGCGGAGGCATGGTCACCGGCGATCAGTTCTCGGGTCTGATCCAGGCCCTCCCGTGGGTCGTCGAGCACGACGCCGTCCTGGTCACCGTCGACTACCGGCTCGCACCCGAGCACCCCGACCCCTACCCGGTCGAGGACTGCTACGCCGGTCTGCTGTGGACGGCCGAGCACGCCCGGGAGATCGGAATGGACCCCGACAGGCTGATCATCGCCGGACAGAGCGCCGGGGGCGGTCTCGCCGCCGGCACCGCGCTGATGGCTCGTGACCGGCGAGGACCGGCCCTGATCGGCCAGGTCCTCATGTATCCGATGCTCGACGACAGGGACCGGACGGTCTCCTCGGCCCAGTTCGACGCCGTCGGCGTGTGGGACCGCGGGAGCAACGTCATGGGCTGGACCGCGCTCCTGGGAGAACGGCGCGGAACCGACGACGTCTCGGTCTACGCCGCACCCGCCCGCGCCACCGACCTCACCGGATTGCCGCCCGCGTTCATCGACTGCGGCTCGGCCGAGGTGTTCCGGGACGAGGATGTGGCGTACGCGACCGCCCTCTGGCACGCGGGCGTGCAGGCCGAGCTGCACGTCTGGCCGGGCGGATTCCACGGGTTCGATCTCACGGCGCCCCACACCGCGCTCGCGCACGCCATGACGGCCGCTCGCAACGCGTGGGTGGCCCGCACCCTGGGATCCTGAGAAATGCTCGCCCCAGGGGCTCGATACACTGCAAAAAGGAGCGAAGGAAAGTAATTGCACCACTTGGTCGGTCGGCTGAGCGCACTCGACCCGGAGGCGAGCGAGAGTCTGCGGATCGTGTCGTACTTCGACGTCCTCATCACCAGGGACGCCGGACTCGACGGGCTCCTGCGGGGGGCGGCGGTCCTTTCCGGGACAGTCGCGGGCGCCGAGATCCGAGGGCGCGTGAGCCGGCGCGACCCCGACGGGCATGCGGCCACGGCGGCCGTCGAAGGCAGACGTTCCCTCCAGAAGTCTCACGGCGACTGGACCGTCTGGCTCGAGAGAGACGGGAAACCGGAGCCCAACGACGAGATGATCGTGGAGCGTCTCGCGCTGGGAGTCGAACTGATCGAGGCGCGCCGCCGTCCCGAGGGAGGCTTCGACGCGGTCATCGACGCCTCCCGTCCGATCGCCGACCGGGTGACACATCTCGCCAGGAACCGCCTCGATCCGGCGACACCGGTGCGCATCCTGGCCACCGCGGCGGACAGCGCTGAGCTCGGCGCACCCTCCGCGATCGTGCCGACCCGGTACGGGCTGCTGAGGGCCACACTCGACGTCTTCGGCAAGCTCGATCCTCCGCAGCCGGTCGGGTTCGGAACCTGGGTGCGTGCCGACCGGGCCCCCGACTCCTGGGACGCGGCGATCGTCGCTCTTCGGCTGACGGACGACTCCGCACCCGCCGTCGACGCGACCGATCTCGGAGCGATGCTCCTGCTCGCCCAGGCGTACGACCCACAGCACCCGCACGACGACGTGCGCGCTCTCGCCGGGCTCGACACGCGTTCCGCGGACGTACTCCGCACACTCGTGGAAGCCGACAGCATTCGCTCCGCCGCCGCCGCACTCGGCATGCACCACTCCACGGTGCAAGCACGCCACGAAGCGCTGACACAGACCCTGGGCTACGACCCGCGCACCAACGTCGGCCGGATGCGGTACATCGCCGCGGCACTGCTGCTACGCCTCACCGACCCGATCAACCTGACGCAAGCCAAGCCGGCGTAGCCGGCCCTGCGGCGGAGGCGTGCCCGCCCACCTGACCTCGCTCGCCACCCCTGACACACCTCCGACATCCTCGGAGCAGCCGGGACGACGAGCGCCTTCAGAGATCGACCTCTGTGGGCACGTCGGCCCGCACGAGCCCCTGGGCCCGCAGATCGTCCCAGAGCCCGACGGGAACGTCCGCGCGACCGAGTTCCGCGTTGCGCAGTACTTGGTCGCGGTTTCGCACGCCGAGTGTGACGTCGATGACTTGGGGGTGGGTGCGCGGGAAGGCGATCGCCGCCGCGGGCAGGGTCGTGCCTGGGCCTCGCAGACCTCGGTGATGCGCCGGGCCCGGGTGACGAGTTCGGTGGGCGCGTCATGGTAGTCGTACTTCATGCCTTCGGCGGGGCGGTCCCGCGAGAGCAGTCCGGAGTTGAAGACGCCCACGGCTACTACGCTCTTGCCATGTTCCGCGGCGGCGGACAGGACCCGAGAACGGACAGCACATGTTCATCACTTCGGGAGGCATTGAAGTGTGCCTGTCGATTCGAACAGCATGTGGTCCGCAGAGCTCCCTCGCTGCTTCGACCGGTGACGGGACGGCAGCCGGGACGCGTGCGGGGAACAATATGGATCATGGACTACGGCGTGCGGGAGCCAGCAAGGCTTGGACAGACCCGGTTGTTGGACGGTCGACTCCTGGGGTGGGCGGAATGGGGGCCAACCGACGGCACCCCAGTGTTGTTGTGCCCAGGGGCGGCCACCAGCAGGTGGCTCGGTTTCGGCAGCGATGTCATCGACGCAGCAGGCATCCGGCTCATCAGCGTGGACCGGCCCGGTCTTGGCGCCTCCGACCCAGCCCCCGGCCGGACACTAACCAGCTGGGCCACCGACATCCGGCATTTCATCCAAGAGCAGGCCCTGCGAGCCCCGTCGGCGGTGGGGTTCTCGCAAGGGGCCCCGTTTGCCCTCGCCTTGGCCGCAAACGGTCTGGTGAACGCGGTGGCCGTGGTGTCCGGCAGCGACGAACTCGCCCATCCTCGCTTCACACACGCCCTGGCCCCGCAGGTGAGGGACATGGTGAACGCCGTCGCAGCCGACCCCGACGCCGCTGAGGCCTCCTTCGCCGGCTTCGGCAGCGCCGACGCACTGTGGGATCTGATCATCACGACGAGCCCTGAGGCGGATCGCACGGTCTACACCGACCTGGTCTTTCAGCGCGCCTTCCGGCGCGCGATGGACGAGGCATTCAGCCAGGGCCCAGCCGGCTACGCACGCGACACCGTCCTGGCGATGGGCCGCTGGCCATTCGACCCAGCTGACATCGCCGTCCCGGTCGAGCTCTGGTACGGAGAGCAGGACACCAGCCCGGTCCACTCCCCGGATTTTGGCGAATCACTCACCCAGATGATCCCAAAGGCGACCCTGCATGTGCTTCCCGCCACCGCGGGATCCTTGCTCTGGACGCATGCCGAGGCCATCCTGCGCACCTTGCTGGCCCACACCCGATGACGCCAACCTCGGGACCATCCCCGCAGGTGCGGGGAGCATAGCTTGCCTGGTGGTGGACCTCTGCCCCTGTAGGAGTGCGCTGCTCGACGGGTCAAGAAGGCGCACGGTGCGGCAGATCGTGGCCCTCGCAGTGCGGACGGGGCGCACTACCGCAGCGTGCTTCCGACATCAGCGGGAAGCACCGGTGGGCGCCCGGTTGAAGCTCGCGCGATAGGCCGTGGGAGTGAGTCCAACCCGGCCGACCATGTGCTTGCGGAGGGAGTCCGCGCTACCCAGACCGCTCTTCCTGGCTACCTGATCCATGGGCAGCTCGGTGGTCTCCAGCAGCTCTCTGGCCCGGTCGATGCGCCGGTGCAGCAGCCATTGGAGCGGGCTCAGCCCGGTCTCTGCGTGGAAGCGCCGGGTGAGGGTGCGCACGCTCGTCTTGGCGTGATTGGCAAGGTCGGTCAGGGTGAGGGGGCGATCAAGGTGTTCGAGCGCCCAGACGCGAGTGGGGGCGAGTGAAGTGCCACGCTCCGGCGGCAGCGGGGTCTCAATGAACTGGGACTGGCCGCCCGGCCGTACGGGAGGGACGACCGCGAGCCGCGCGGCCGCGTTGGCGGCCGAGGCGCCGTAGTCGATCCTGACCAGATGCAGGCACAGGTCGATGGCGGCCGCGGCGCCCGCCGAGGTGAAGATGCCACCGTCCTCGACGAAGAGGAGGTCGGGCTGCACATCGATGGACGGGAATCGAGTAGCGAGGTCGTCGGCCAGCCCCCAGTGGGTGGTGGCGCGGAGCCCGTCGAGCAGGCCGGCCTGGGCCAATACGAACGCACCCGTACACAGGGAGGCGATTCGTGCGCCGGTGGCTGCGGCTTTCCGTAGAGCGTCAAGGACCTCCGGGAGAGCCTGCTCGCCGCCGCTGCCGACGGCGATCACCGTGTCGGCGCCCTCCATCGCGTCCAGGCCGTCCGGCACCACGATGTCGGGGCCGCCGACGGTCGGCGTCGGGCCGGGCCGCGCCGTACAGACACGCACGTCGTAGTGCTCGACGTTGTTGAACACCATGAGCGGGATCGAGACGTCGAAGCTCAGTACGGGCGGCACGATGACTACGGCGACGCGATGCATGGCCAGATCCTCCGGATGCTTGGCATTGTGGCCACTATTCCACGAAGCCGTGGAGCGGCACCGTTGTCGGCATGAAATCTCATGTGATCGTGGGTCGTGGGGCCGCCGCGTCGAAGACCGCTCTCCTTCTTGCCGAAGACGGCGAGCGAGTGCGAATGATCAGCCGGACCGGCGGCGGGCCCGACCACCCGCTCATCGACAAGGTCGCCGCGGACGCGACCGACACCGATCGGCTCACCGAGCTGACGGAGAGGGCGGACACGCTGTTCACCACCGCCGCGCCGCCGTACCACCTCTGGCCCGAGCAGTTCCCGGTCTTGTCGGCGTCGCTCCTCAGCGCGGCGAGGCGGACCGGGGCCGCGTACGTCATGCTCGGCAACCTTTACGCCTATGGGCCGGTGAGCGGTCCGATCACGCCGGACTTCCCCCTGACGGCGACCGGTCCCAAGGGGCGGACCAGGGCCCGGGTTTGGGAGGAGGCCGCCGCCTCAGGGGTGAACGTCACCGAGGTGCGGGCCGCCCAGTTCTACGGCGCCGGCGCTGTCTCGGTGTTCAGCCTCATGGTGCAGCGGCAGGTCATGGAAGGAAGGCTGGTCCTGGTGCCACAAGAACTCGACGTGCCACACAGCTACTCGGCGATCGGCGACACCGCACGCACTCTGGTTGCCGCGAGCCGCAACAAGGAGGCGTACGGCCGTGCCTGGCACGTACCCACCTCGACCCTGTCGGTGCGGGAACTGGCCGGGCGACTCGCCGACCTCGCGGGTGCACCGAAACCGCGGATGGAAGAGATGACCGAACGCGACCTGACCATGCTGGCGTTCACCGAGCCGTTCTGGGCGGAAATGCACGAAATACTCACCAAGCCCGGTCACCCGTTTGTCATCGACTACTCCGAGACCGAGAAGACCCTCGGCGTGAGTGTCACCCCGGTGAACGACGTACTCGGGGAAGTGCTCTAGCGGCTTGTCATGCGGCCTTGGCCGGATATTCGGTCCATGAACGGATCGGTGAGTCGGATGCGAAGCTGGCCTTAGAGGGCGTTTGAAGTATGCAAATTGCCCTTGATGCCCTAGTAAGTTCCTCGCCAGGTGGGGGTGGTATCGTCCGTTATGCGCCTGGCGAGGTTGTCGACCGAGGCGATGTGGATCATGGCTTCGGAGCTGGCGGTGAGGGTCTCGTAGTCGCGGGCGAGACGGCGGTGCATCATGATCCAACCGATACTCCGCTCGACCACCCAGCGCCTTTGTCGAGCCCCTTGTTGTAGCCGAACGTCCAGCTTCCGATTCCGACGGCGCTCCGGATGGGATTCTTCTTGGTGGCGAACTGCCGGGCTTGGAGGGAGAAGGGCACTGTAACTCCCGGGACAACTCCCTCAACAGGGTCCGCCGCGGGGAGGATTCGAAGGAGACGAGGTTCCCGTACATGCTGTTGGACGGACGGGGTCGCGCCCAAGGGGCGACTGCGCAACGTCATGGTCCAGATTACGCACGGAATGGCAGACGACATGCTGAGAGTTGAAGAGCTGGAGGCCGTACTGCCGTGGATGACACGGTGGCGTGTGCCTGGGGGACGCGGCGTGGACTGGGTCGTGCTTGAGGCGGGCCTCGGGACGGCGTTGCCTTCGCACTTCCGCTCTCTGGCGGAGGCGTATCCGGTACTGATCATCGACGACTTCCTGACCGTGTCCGTTCCCGGGCTCGGTGCCGAGGCGTTGTGGGCGTCTGAGTCCAGAGAGGACGAGATCCTTCAGGATCTGTACGAGATGCGTGACACCGAGAGTTACGTCCCCCTCCCGCAGCCTGGAGGCCTGCTCTCCTGGGCGTCGCCCTCTTCGGGGAATACCTTCTACTGGAGGACGAGTCCTCCGGATCCAAACGCGTGGCCGGTGGTCGTCCGTGGGAACAACGGTGACTGGTCGGAGTTCCCGGTTGGTGCCGTGGAGTTCCTGGCCGGCGTGTACGGGGGCACCATCCGTGTGCCCGGTATGCCGGGGGACTTCCCAAGTGACTACCCGGAGGTGCTGGGCCTGAGCGACCGCATCGGCTGAGCGGCGGGACTTCGGGAGGAGTCGTCATCGATCGGTGAATAAGGCGCGATTTCGTTCGGCCTGGTCACTTCTCTGAACAAGCAGCTACGGTCCTTCGGGGCAGTCGGCAAACCTGTGGCACGTGCTTACCCGCCCAGGCCAGGATGCGGCTATGCGTCATGTCCAGAGCGATCCCGAGTTGCAGGATCTGGTTCGGCGGTTCGTCATAGCGCCGGACGCCTGGGGTACTACCCAAGCCAGGCGCCGGAGCCAGAGGCGGTGCGCAACCACGTTGCAGAGAAAATCGCCAAGAAGACTGACCAGTGGGCGAGAAACGACAACGAATGGAACTGGGTTTTCCGGCCGTGGTCGGGTCCCACTCTTACGCTCAACCGTTACGTGCGCAACGATTTTTGCGAGCGTGCTCTGAGGGTAGCTCGCGAAGCGGCGTATAAGACATACAGCGATTCTGATCATTAACCGGTAGGACCGACAGCTTCACCGGAAACGCAAGGTGTCGATCGCAGGTCTATGGTCGGGCACGCCGAGCGGCCCAAAAAGCGTACGAAGGCGTCTTGGTGGAAGAGGAGCAGTATGTCGAAGACGCCTACGAGGCCGACCTTGCCGAGGCCAAGGCAATGACGGACCCTTATGCTGATCCATGGGGTATTTACTCGGACGATGAAACCGCCGCAGGCAAGGCGTTCAGCCGTCCCACCCATCACAAGGTCGGCACGAAACCACGCCGCACCGGATAGACGTGTCGGCTTGTCAGCGACCGCGGATGCGTCGGTGGGATCCTTGGGCGCGTGGCTGGAGACGACACGCAGTATCAAGGTGACTCGCAGGGACACGTGACGCCTGTTCGGGCCGAGGTCGAACGCCTGCTTACTGAAGCGGAGCGTCGAGAACGTGCTGCTCACCAACGCGTGCGCTTTTGGGGCGTCATCGATATTGCGCTGGGCTTTCCCGCCGCAGTGCTCGCTGGCCTCTCCGGAGCTGCCGGGCTTGCCTCCCCAGATGCCCGTGTTCCTGCGGCAGTGCTGGCCCTCGTCTCCGCCGGACTCTCAGCAGGGGCAGGCTTCCTCCGCAGCGATGTCAGACGTGCCGAAAACCGGCGCAGCCGACTGGCATGGGCTGAGGTCGAAGTGGGAGCCCGTCTACTTCTGGCTCAGGAGGCTCAGATGGATCGCGAAGGCATCCGGGAAGCTCTCGGAAACTTGTTCGATCGCCGGACAAGAGCCATTGCAACCCATACAGAGAATGCTGGATCGACCTCGTGACCCAGCAGCAGGCGAGCACCACTGAGGTCCGAGGCTCGCTCGACTCCGGACGTTGATCGACAAGCTCAGATGGCGAGGAGTTAGGGGTGGTGGGGGATGTGCGGTGGGCAGAGCGCGAGTTGAGCTCGGAGCCCGCGGCACTCAGCTGTAGTAGGCGATCTTGTCGTCGAGGACCTCCAAGGCCCGGCGCAGCGCCGCCACTCGCTGCTCCAGGGTGGCACGGCGCTCGCGGAGGAAGGTGACCCGGTCCTGCGCAGAATGCTCGGCGCGCAGGATAGCGACGAATTCCCGCAAGTCCGCGATGCCGAGGCCGGCGTCACGAAAGCACGTGACCAGGCCGATCCAGAAGAGGTCGTCCTCGGTGTACTCCCTGCGCCCACCGGGGGAGCGCCGGATCGGTCCGATCAGCCCTTCGCGCTCGTAGTAGCGCAGTGTGTCGAGGGAGACGCCGGTGCGGTCGGCCGCTGCTGCCGGGGTGAGGAGGGTGGTCACAGGGCTCCTTGTCTGACCGTTGCTACCGCGCTTCGGCGAAGCGCGCCAGGTGCTCGTCGCTCAGCCGCACACGGCGTGCGGCGAGTGCCTCCTCGATCTGCTCCACCCGGCTCACGCCGACGATGGGGTCGATCCCCTGGTGCATCAGCCATGCGAGGACGACCTGGTTCCTCGTGGCCGCCAGCTCGCCGGCCACGTCGTCCAGAACCGAGAGCACCCGGGTGGTACCAGGATGATCATAAGTCGGTGGAAGCGGCTTGTCTGCGCGCACGTAGGAACCCCACATCAGCGAGCTGTACGACCACATGGTGAGCCCCTCCGACTGCGCGAAGTCCAGGTCCTCGTCGGTGAGCAGGCGATGGCCGCCCTCCGCGAGCGGGGTGAGCGGGCGCGGCTGGACAAGTGAGTGGCGCAGCTGCAGGGCCGTCCACGGTTCCACGCCCTGCTCCCGGGCGAGTGACCGGGCGCGCTCGACGCGCCAGGCAGCATGATTCGCTGCCCCGACGCGCAGAGCCGTTCCCTTCGTGACCAGCTCGCCGAAGGCGGCGACGGTCTCCTCCAGCGGCACAGTGCGGTCCTCGGCGTGAGCCCAGAGGAGATCGACGTGATCGACTCCGAGACGCCCCAGGCTCCCCTCAACACCAATTCGTACGGCGGAGGCGGAAAGTCCTTCGGCGCTCTGTGGCCAGGAGTGCGGAACGAGCGGATTCTGCCGGACCTTCGTCGCGATCCGCACCGCGTCGCGCGCGCCGGGGCGGGATCGAAGCCACGCGCCGATGACACGCTCGCTGGCACCACCGACGCCACTCGAATCCACCCAGAAGGAGTAGCAGTTCGCGGTGTCGAGCCAGACACCACCTCCGCCGACGAAGGAATCGAGGATCGTGAAAGCTTCGTCCGGGCCGACGCGGGTGCCGAAGTCCATCGTCCCGAGGACGATCTGGGGAGCAGTGGTGTTGATATCCATGCCCCCATCCTCAGATCTGGAGCGCGCTCCAGGTCAAGTGCGCTTGGGGAGACGTTTCGAGACCCGGCCTCCGGCAGCCGTCGCCTTGTACGGCGGGCGCCTGTCCCAAAGCCCTCTGGACGGCATTCCTGAGCGAGTGGCCCGCCGTACAGTTCATCACTTGGGGACCAAGTGACAACTGCTGGGCTTCGCCGCGCCGAAACCGCAAGCAGGCAGCAGCCGTTGGTGACACCTATTGTGCTTCGGCTCATGCTTTATGTGCTGTACGCCGAGCTTGTCGAGCGGCGGCCAACCGCGCACGCTGAGCTGGCTGTGTGGTCGCCAGGGCCGTTTCGGCTCCAGGTCGGGAGCATCCGGATATCCGTCCGTAGCCGACCACGACGACCAGGCGCACGACGAAGCAGCGGCGGAGACTCGATGACCGTGATGGACGCCGTCCTGCGGGAGTCATTCAAGGCCCTGCGGCTGTCCGGCATGCTGGGAACCCTCGACGCCCGCCTCGCTCAGGCCCACGGCGATGAACCCGGCCACCTTGACTTGCTCCAGGTCCTCTGCCAGGACGAGCTCACCCGCCGCGAGATCGTCGCCTTCCACCGCCACTTCGCCGACATGGCCCGGGACATTGCCACAGCTGCCCGGACCAACGCACTCACAACTGGCACCCCGATTAGTAGTGCTTCGTTACGTTGGGTGATCTCTGCTGGTGATGGGCATCTTCTCCGGTATGAGGCTGGGGGAGGTGGAACGGCTCCGGGGTGAGTGTTATGTGCGGGGTCTGATGCTGGACGGCCGGCGGAAGTCGGTCCAGCCGATGGCCGAGTGGCTGCCGGACGGGAACATGCAGGCCCTGCAGCAGTTCGTGAGCCAGTCGCCGTGGGATCCGCTGCCGGTCAGGCGGCGGATCGCCCAGAGGTTGTGTGCGGCGATCGGCCCTGAGGTGTGGGTGGTTGACGACGTGTCGTTTCCCAGGTGCGGCACCGCGCCAGTCCCCGACCCTACTGAGGGTGATCAGCGGGGTTCCCGAGATGGGCAGATGCGTAGACCTGGATGTTGGGGTCTGTGGTGACGGAGAGCGCGGAGCCGGCATCGACGGCAGCCGCACGCAGGTGCGCGGGATGGCGTCTGAGGGCGCCGGAGGCACCCGGGCCTGCACCGGTGCGAATCCAGGCCAAACGCCAGAGTGGTGAGGCATCAACATGCTGGGGCCGAGCGTGGATCAGGGGCCCGAAGCGCCATACCGGTGCTGATTCCGGAGTCCACCCGAGGCAAGCACCTGGGGCCGGTGATCCGGCTGCTGTTCCGAGGGCGGTCGCGACGTCCGTCCTCTCGACGACGGGGCCGAGGGCGGTGCCACGCACCTTCCACGCCCAGCGCCGTGGGTGCGGTGCTCTGCCCCTGTCCCGACCTCGTCAACGTCGTGCCGCACTACGTGCTCAACGACCAACCCATCTGCGGTCACGATCGTGCGGTTCTCGTGACTATCGGCCGGTCGGACCGAGGATTCCTTTCACGAGCCGACGCGCGTACACGGCGTCGAGTCCGTCCGGGCGGAAGAGGATGCGGTACATCAGGGGAGCGACGACGTGGTCGATGACCGTCTCGACGCCGGGTGCCTTCTCCCCGCGTTCGGTCGCGCGGGTAAGGATGACGTCGATCTGTTCGGCGGCGTAGGCGGAGCACTGGCCTGCGTTGCCGCCGTCCGGGTCGCCGAGCAGGGCGTCGCGGATGTATGCGCGGCCGGCGGGGGAGGACATCTCGTCGAGGAACTGCTCGGCCCAGGCCGCCAGGTCGGACGACAGGGCACCATGGTCCCCGGGCGCGGTCTCGGGCCGCAGACGCTCGACGGCTACGTCCGACAACAGCTCCTGCAGATCCCCCCAGCGGCGGTAGACCGTCGATGGTGTCACGCCCGCGCGTAGGGCGATCATCGGAACCGTCAGCGCGTCCCGGCCCACCTCCGAGGTGAGTTCGCGTACGGCGGCGTGCACCGATGCCTGGACCCGGGCGCTGCGCCCTCCAGGGCGTACCATCTGCCTGCTCATGACCCCCAGGTTAAAGCAAAATCATTGCGTCTAGTGATCCGTGCATCGTTGGTGACCAACAGGGCACCGTCCGACGGACTTCTCTCCGCGCGGCATCTACTTCAGCGTCGCTTCGGTGCACGCTCGCAAGGACGAGACCTCCATGGTGCTGACGCGTTCTGTCCTCTCGGCCCCCAAACACACCTCGGGCCAGTGCCCGACGGCTGCGTCAGAGCCGTCGGGCGTCGCCCCTGCCGGAGTGATGCGGCCGGGTCCCGTCATTCGTTCACGCCGCGTGCGCGAGGTCACGGGCGGGCTGGGTCTGCTCGTAGGCATGGCCGGCCCGCAGGAGCACGCTCTCTCCGAGCGGTCGCCCGAGGAGCTGCATGCCGATCGGCATGCCTGCCGCATCGTGGCCGACGGGGACGGACAGGGACGGTACCCCGGTGATGTTGGCGGGGGACGAGAGGCGTACGTATGCGTCGGAGACGCCCTCGACGGTGCCGTCGGCCCAGGTGATGGTCTCCTGACCGGCCTTGACCGCGGTCGCCGGGACGGTGGGAGCGACGATCAGGTCGACCTCCTGCAACATACGCGCCCACTCCCGCCGCATGAGGGTGCGGGCGCGCTGGGCCCGCAGGTAGTCCCCGGCGGGCATCAGTTCGCCGGTCTCGAGGAGGATGCGGACGTCTGTCTGGTAGAGCTCGGGGACCGTGCGCAGGGTGCTCTCGTGGTAGGCGGTTGCCTCGGGCACCATCAGGCCCCACTGGGTGGCCTGGATGTAGCGGGTCATCGGGATCTCGACATCGACGAGGTGCGCGCCGAGGGACTGAAGCTGCTCGATGGCGCGCCGTATGGCGGCCTCCACCTCCGCATCAACGTGGTCGAAGTAGTAGGTGCGCGGCACGCCCACGCGCAGCCCCGTCAGGTCCGTGCCCGAGCCCGGCCGGTAGTCCACGGCGGGAGTGGTAAGGGACGCGGGGTCGTGCGGGTCGTGGCCGGCCAGGGCGGTCAGGGCCAGGGCAGCGTCCTCAACGGTGCGGGTGATCGGGCCGACGTGGTCCAGGGACCAGGACAGGGACGTGACACCGTGGCGGGGGACGAGGCCGTAGGTCGGCTTGAGACCGACAACCCCGTTCAACGCGGCGGGCACCCGGATCGATCCGCCAGTGTCGGTGCCCAGGGTGAAGGTAGCGGTGCCCGCGGCGACGGCGACGGCGGATCCGCCGCTGGAGCCGCCGGCGACCCGGCCCGTGTCCCAGGCGTTGTTGGTCTGCGGCGTGGTCAGCCCGTAGGCGAACTCGTGGGTGTGGGTCTTGCCGACCAGGATGGCTCCGGCCGCCGACAGACGGGCGGCGACGGTGCTGCTCGCCTGCGCTCGGTGGTCGGCTCGGACGCGGGAGCTGGCCGACGTAGGCGCGCCGGCGACGTCGATCAGGTCCTTGAGGCCCATCGGGATGCCGTGCAAGGGGCCGCGGTAGCGGCCGGCCGCGATGTCGTTCTCGGCTTCGCGTGCGGCCCTGCGGGTGTGCTCGGCGGTGACGGTGACGTAGGCCTCAAGGTGAGGCTCAACCTGTTCGATGCGCTCCAGGACGGAGTCCGCCAGCTCGACGGGGGACAGCTGCCGGGCCCGGATCGCGTCGGCGGCTGCGCTCAGGGACAGTTCATACGGCTGCATCGTGCATCTCCTGTTCCGCGCGGTAGGCGGGGGCGGGCGGGGTGTCCCCGAAGTCCAGCTCTCGAAGAACCGCGACGACGGAGTGGATGTGGTTGGCGGTGGCTGCGACCGCGGCGTGGCGGTCGGCAGGCAGCGGGAGCCCGGCGCGGGCGGCCCAGCGAGCCGCTTCCGGCGGGGTGAGTTCAGCGGAGGACATGGACTTCTCTCTCCTCGGGGCTGGAGGGGCGGGGCGACCCTCGGCGCCAAAAGCTAAGGATTTGCATTAGCTGACTGTAGAGCTTACGGTGACTTAAAGCAAATTCATTGCTTTTAGCGCCTAGGAATCTCATGTGCACCGTCACACCCCACGCACCTGCGCAATCCAGCCACCCGGGAGCCCGCACCCAGACCGCCAAGCGCGCGGCGTCCTTCGTTCTGGACGCCTCGATCCTGGCCGCGCTCCTTGCGGCATCCAGTGCGCCGACCCCCCTCTACCCCCACTACCAGGACGCCTGGGCCCTGTCCGCGCTCACCATCACCGTGGTCTTCAGCGCCTACTCCCTGACGCTGCTGCTGACCCTGCTCACCTCCGGTGCGCTCTCCGACCACCTCGGGCGGCGCCCCGTCCTGGTGGGCTCCCTGCTGCTGGAGGCCGCCTCCATGGTGCTGCTGGCCTCGGCGGACAGCGCCGGAGCGCTGATCACCGCCCGGATCCTGCAGGGAGCGGCCACCGGCGCGGCCACCAGCGCCGCGGGAGCGGCCCTCCTCGACCTTCACGATCCCTTGCGTTCGGGCAGGTCCGCCCTGACCAACAGCATCGCCCCGGTGGCGGGCATGGCCGCCGGCGTCCTGGCCTCCACCCTCCTCGTCCGCTTCGCCCCCGCGCCCACGGTCACCGTGTACGTCCTGCTGGCGGTCCTCTTCGCCGCCCAGGCGATCGGGGTCACGTTCACCGCGGAGACGGCCCGCCCGCACGCCGGCGCCCTGCGCTCGCTGCGCCCTCATCTCGCCGTGCCGCCGTCGGCGCGCCGTGCCCTGCTGGCGGTCGGCACCGCCGTCGCCGCCATCTGGGCCCTGGGCGGCTTCTATTCCTCCCTTGGACCGGCGCTCGTGCACCTCGTAGCCCCCGGCGCCCCGCAGGCGGCCGGCGGCATGGTCTTCTTCGTGCTCACCGCCGCGGCCACGCTCACCGTGTGGACACTGCGGCGCACGGCGCCACGCACCGCCGCCACCGGCGGAAGCCTGGCCGTCATCCCGTCCGCGGCCCTGAGCCTGCTCGGTCTGCACGGTGCCGGCCTGCCCGCCGTCTACGGCGGCGCGGCCCTGGCCGGCGTGGCCTTCGGGGCCGTCTCCCAAGGGGCGCTGCGCATGACGCTCGCCCCGCTCCACGAGCAGGACCGCGCCGCGACCCTGGCCGCCTACTACGTCCTCAGCTACCTGTCCATGAGCCTGCCCGCCATCGCCGCGGGCGCCGCCACCCAGCATTACGGGCTGCGCACCGCCGCCCACGCCTACGCCCTCGCCGCCGCCCTGCTCGCCGCCGGGGCCCTGGCAGCACTCGCCGTGTCGAGACGCAGGGCAGCCCACCACGCACACAACGACCTTCCGTAACGAGACATAAGGAAACGACCGATCATGAGCACTTCCCCGGCCACCGGCCCGACCGCCATACCCTCCTGGACCGTGGGCGACGTCACCGTCCACCGCATCGACGAGGGCCTCCTGCCGCCCGCCACCGGACCGTGGCTGCTGCCCGGCGCCACGCCGGACGTCGTCGCCGGGCAGGACTGGCTGCGCCCCCACTTCGCCGACGACGAGGGCGTCCTGCACATCGACAGCCACAGCTTCGCGTTCACCGTCGGCGGGCTGCGCATTCTGGTGGACACCGGCATCGGCAACGGCAAGGAGCGGGCCAACCCCGCCTGGCACGACCTGAACACCGACTACCTTCACCGCCTCACCGCCGCCGGATTCCCCCCGGACTCCGTCGACCTGGTGATCCTCACCCACCTGCATGCCGACCACGTCGGCTGGAACACGCGGAAGGCGAACGGGGAGTGGATTCCCACCTTCCCCCACGCCCGCTACCTGACCTCCCGCACCGAGCGGGAGTTCTGGGCCGGGTACGACATGGAGGAGGCACGTGAGCAGATGTTCCGGGACTCCGTGATCCCGGTGGAGGAGGCGGGGCTGCTCGACCTCGTCGATGTCCGCGCCGAGGGTGTCGAGGTCGTCCCGGGCCTGCGCCTGCTCCCCACCCCCGGGCACACCCCCGGCCACGTCGCCGTCGAGCTGACCAGCCACGCCCGGTCGGCTCTGATCACCGGCGACTGCATCCACCACCCGGTCCAGCTCGCCCACCCCGCCATCGGCGCCTGCGTCGACATCGATCCGGGACAGTCCGAGGCCGTGCGCCGCACGCTGCTTGGCTCACTCGCCGACACGGACACCCTCGTTCTGGGCACCCACTTCGCGCCGCCCACAGCCGGCCATGTCGTCCTCAGTGAGGGCGGCTACCGGCTCTCTCCTGTCCCCGCCGATGACAAGGAGTAGGAAGTTGGCGGGAGAATCGCAATTGTCGGCGCTGCTCAGCGCCATGCGCCCGGAACTTCACCCTGGTGGATACGTGTTCGTCTGGGTCCCCGATGCGGCGGTTCCCGCAGGAGTAGCCCTGGTCAGCAGGTCACTTCACTCGACGAGCTCGACGCTCTCACCCGCACCGACAGGACCCGGACCAGGGGCTTCCTGAAGCACATCCGCCGCTTCGGCCTGGGCCCGGAGACCGAACGTCACAAGGACCGACTGGGACGCGAGCGTCTTCGGCCTCGGCGGCACCTTCTCCTTCACCGGGATCACCCAGCCCTGGCTGAGTGCCTTGGCGCATCCGCCGACATTGACGAGCTGCAACGTCGCATCACGTTGCTCGAACAACACCTCGCCGACACAAGGGGCCAGCTCGAGGAGCGGACCGAGGAACTCGATGCCGCGCGGGCGCCCAACCGGGAACTGCCCGGGCACTGAACCAGGCCCGCTGAGAAGGCGTGGAATCCTCGGCGGACAGTGGCCCCAGGGCCGCGGAGGCTACGAGGCGGCCCTGGCGGTGCTGTAGGAGGTGCGGCAGGTGGCGTCGGACGCCGTAGCGGAAAGTTCGGTCATGGCCTCGGTCCACACCTTCTTGACCACCTTTTCCAAGCCCCGGGTCGCCGCAGGGGTGTTCGGAGAGAACTTCCTGACCGTTCCCACAGTGGCGACGGTGAACTTGTTGCACACCGGCAGGGGAGCGTTGCGGTAGCGGTTGTCGAGTTCACCCGTGACGGCGGAGCTGTTGGCGGTGGCCCAGCTGTTCCACGCCGTACAGGCAGGCCGGGTGAGTTCGGCCCGCTCGGTGGCGGTCAGACTGCCCAGAGCGGCAACAGCTGCGTTCCAGAACTCGTCCGGAATGGCGTATCGGGTGGTGGCGAACTGATCCCCGGCCTTGAAGATCGCCTCCTGGCAGGCGAACGGCAGCAAGGCCGCTTGCGTAAGGGCGGCCAGGAGCGCAGGGGACTTCACACTCTGAGCGGCCGGGGGCTCCTCCTGAGGGACGACAGTTACTACGACCGCCAGGACACCGGCGGCCCCGGTCACGGCCAGAGCGGAGCGCCTGAGGATGCGGGAGGTGTTCATGAGCGCAGGTCTCCTGTAGTTGAGGGCTGAGCGGCGGCCGGCCCGGTGCAGACCAGGAGCGGGGACTGGAAACAGAGCATCGGCCACCGCGCCAGTCCCCGGCCCTGCTCAGCGCTGACGGTCGGCTGCTGATGTGGCCAGCTCAGCGAGGCGCTCGGCGTCCGGCAGGCCGGTGAGCGCAGCGTGTGCTTGTTCAGCGCGGGAAGACGCCATCCGGGCCGCCTTGGTGAGGGCGCCGGTACGTGTCAGCACGGCGAGGATGTCCCGGTGCGCGGTGACGGGGTCGGTGCCGCCATGGAAGACGGTGGTCAGGCGGTCGCGGTCGGCTTCGTCGGCCACTTCGTAGGCGAGCAGGACGGGCAGGGTGGGCTGCAGGTTGGCGACGTCGCTGATGGCTGTCTTGCCGGTGATCTGGTCCTGGGCGGTGTAGGGGAGCAGGTCGTCACGGATCTGGAAGGCCATGCCGAGCTGTTCTCCGTACCTGCGGAGGGCCTGTTCCTGCTCCGGGGCCGCTCCGGCCAGGATGGCGCCGGCCTGGCAGGCGGCGCCGGTCAACGCGGCGGTCTTGGCTTGCATGACGTTCAGGACGGCGGGCACCCCGCAGGTCAGGTCGCCGCGGATCTCGGTTTCGCGCATGATGCCCTGACACATGTGACGCAGGGCCTCGACGGTGACCCGTGCCGCGTGCAGTACGCGCTCGGCGGGGCCGCCGCTGAGCAGGGCCGCAATGCCGGCCATCGACAGTCCGTCGCCTGCGACCAGGGCCTCGGCGAGACCGAACTGCTCGGCGGTGGAGGCCCGCCCGCGCCGTACCGGGTCCTGATCGACGATGTCGTCGTGGATGAGGCTCGCGACGTGCAGGCATTCGATGCCGGCCGCGAACGCCAGCACCTGCTCAGCGGTGCCGCCGACGGCTTTCGCCGACTCCATGCACAGGATGGGGCGAAGGAGCTTGCCCGGGGGGAACAGGGCGTCCAGGCAGGCCACCTCCAGCAGGCTGTCGCCGCTGCCCACCCAGCGCAGCAGCTCGGCCTCCAGGAGCGGAATGTGTGTGCCCCCGACTGAAGTCTCGGCGATGGACATGACACGTCCTTTCGATGGTCAGCAGGGGATGACGGCGCGCATCAGAGGGCGCCACACGTTGAGGCAGGCGCCTAGGGGTGGCTGCACCGGCCGGTGGAGCACGTCCTGACCTGCGGCCAGCACGCCGGCCAGGAGCAGCCTGTAATGCTCGCCAAATGCGTGGATGACGGGGCCGACCGGGCTGTTTTCCAGTTCAGCGGTCAGAGCGGTCAGCCGGTCGGTGACACGCTCGGCCTCGAACGCGATGACGTCGGCCATGGCCGGTGTCCACCGTTTGGCCCTGACGTCCTCGGGGTGGACCCCGAACTGGTGGAGATCCTCGAGAGGGAGGTAGAGGCGGCCGTCGTCGAGGTCCTCCGACAGGTCACACAGCACGTCGGTCAACTGGCCAAGTTCGGCGAACTCACGCACCAGCGGCTGCGCTTCCGTGAGTTCGGTGCCGACCACGGCCCACATGCCCCCGTAGAACGGGCAGCCGGCGACCTGCGCGGCCCACTGGCACAGTTCCGCGTAGGTGGCGAAGTCGCGGAAGTCGACATCGCGCTGCATCCCGGTGAACATGTCCTCGATCAGTGACAGCGGCATTCCGAAGGTCCGGCAGGTATGCACCGTGGCATGCAGGACGGGGTCATCGGAGCCGCCGGCAGCGAAGGCTGCCCAGTTGGCCTCCGCGAAATCGGCGAGACGACGCTGACGGTCCTCTACCGGCCCGCTGTCTACACAGGCATCGGCACGGAACCCGTGTGCAGACAGCGCCGCCGTGTGAGGCCGTGCCGCTGCGGGCGCGATGCGCACCGTCCCCCAGAAGCCGCGCCCTCCGCCGAGACCCGATACCTCTCTCGCGCACACCGTGTAACAGCGCCGAAGGACAGGATCGGTGATACCCGCCGCGTCCAGCCATCGCCCTACCAGCATCCGTGAACCCTCTCCTGCTCAACCGACCCTCTGCCGGGGCCAGGACCTCGCTCTGCGATGAGGGCGCGACACGTCCCTCCAGGGCCCTTGTCGGGCCGTCGTGCCGGATGCCGATCAGCGGGGCATCGACGTGGCCCGGGCCGGGTCCGCAGGTGGTCGGCGCGTGGGCAGCCAAGGCAGACGCAAGGACGGCTTCGCGGTCAGGGCGTCTTTGGTGCGGCGGTGGAAGGCGAGCAGGCCCAGGAACGCCGCGCCGGCGAACCACAAGAACTGAACGGCCAGATCACCGGGCAGCCACTCGCGGGTGAAACCCGCAGCCGAGGCAGCCTGCATGGTGCCGTAGGTAGGCAGGAACCGCACGACCTGGGTTCCGGCACCGCCGCCGGCCAGCGGATTTTGAAGACCGACATCCACGAGGCTGGTCATGACCAGGGCGAACATGCCCTCCACCTCCCGGCGCAGCAGCGAGCCGAAGACGACGCCGAGCGCCCCGTAGGTCATCGCTCCGCAGAACAATGCGCCGGCGAGCAGCAGTGGCCGGCGAGGGCTCCAGGCCGTGCAGATCACCGCGGTGGCATAGGCCGCGATGGCGCCGGAGGCCAGGGTCAGCGAGGTGGTCTTGGCCAGGACGAGATGGATGCGGGGGTAGTCGGCCAAGGCGAGGCGGCGGTCGAAGCGCCCGCCGTTGAACGTGACGGCGAACATCATGAACCCGGTGATGAGGGTGACGGCGTTGATGGCGCCGGTGATCTGCGTGATCTGGTTGCCGGCCGGTGCCAGGAGCTGGCCGGTCGCCCGTAGGCGGAAGGACAGCTGCCTGCTGGGGATGACGGCGTACGCCAGGCTGATCCAGCAGGGGATGAACACGGCCACCAGGACCATGGCGAGCCTGTTCCGGGCGTGTTCGACCAGGTCGAAGCGGACTGCTGTGACGAACAGGTTCAGGTGCCGCCTCACGCCGACACTCCCTCAGCGGGGCGCAGCACGCCGCCCTGAAGGCGCCACAACTCGTCCAGGCGCTCAGCGTCATAGGCCAGGTGGGAGACGACAAGGACTGAGCGGCCCGTATCGCGTAATCGGGCCGCCAAGTCCCAGAAACGCTGGTAGGTCTCCCAGTCGAAACCCTGGTATGGCTCGTCCAGCAGCAGCACCTGCGGGTCATGCATCAGCGCCAGGGTCAGGTTCAGCTTCTGACGGGTTCCGCCGCTGAGCAGGCCGGCACGCTCATCGACATACTCCGACAACCGCAACACCTCCATCACCTGCCCGGCGTGCCGCAGATCCGACAGCCCGCGCGCGACGCGGAAGAATTCCAGATGCTGGCGCACTGTCAGAGCCTCGTTGACCACCACGTCCTGCGGGCAGTAGCCGAAACGGCCCTCATGACGGACCGTGCCACCCAGCGGGCGCAGCTCACCGGACAAGATCTTCAACAGCGTCGACTCGCCCGCACCGTTCTCGCCGACAATCCCGGCCAGCACTCCAGGACGTAGATCAAGGTCGAGGCCCCGCAAGACCTCACGACGACCGTATGCGTGACGCACATCCCGAACCTCCACCGCACCCCCGGGCTCTACGGCGGTGGCACGCACTCACTGCTGGCCACTCGCCGTCACAGCAAGGCTAGGCACCACGTACGGTCAAAACCGGGGCAAGATCGCCTATTAGCCCGCACGAGTGAAGACCGCGGTGTAAACGGCGCTCGGCTCCAGATGATCGCCTGCGTTGCCAAACCAGCGTGCGGGGCAATCGCACAGCGACACCCGAGAGTTGGGCTCCGGTAGCGCGAACGCGACTTCAGAGGCCGGCTGCGGCAGAGCGCCGGCAGATCACACGGTTGCCTTCAAGGCACTCCAGCCAGCCGGAGCACCACAGTTGTTGCACAGGCTGGAGTTTAATCACCAGTGGCTGAGCTGCACAAACCCGAGGTCCGCACCACCACTACAGCCTCATTCCCCCAGAGAAGCCGGGGAAGTCGTACGTTGCCGCCACGGCCCCAACAGTAGTTCGGCCCGGTGGCCACGCTGTTACAACGCAGCGGCACTATGGACCCGGCAGCTTCTGCCGATGACCGCTCAGGGCTGGTCGGGCGGGGAGTCCTGCAAGTACCAGCCTGGGCGGCCATGCACTCCCTCGTCCACTTCATCAGCAGGTGTGAGCCCTCCTTGACGCGGCTCCCGTCATGACCGCCGTCGTTGGCGAACCACTGGACGAGAAGGCCGGCCGCCGGGCGGTCCACGTCGCCGGTGTTGCACACCGGGCACAGCTCCAGGTGGATCGGCCGCCCGTGTTCGTCGTCCTGCGGCGCCACCCCACTCATGATGAGGTCGCCTCGGCAACGGGCTTTCGCAGGACGGCAGCACAGCGCGGGACACCCGTCGTGACTTCATCCGGATCATCAGCAGCGACTTCACCGACAACGGCTACCTCGCGGAGGTCTTCGGCGAGGAATGCGTCGACGGCCCCACCGCGCTGCCGGACGCGTCACGGGTGATCGAGCGGCGACTGGGCATCCGGGACCTGTGGCCGCTGGCCCCGGAGACGTGACGAGGACACCTTCTTCGGTCTGATCGAGGTCTTCCATGACCTGGTCAGCTGGCCCCGCACCTGCCGCTTTTGCTCCTGGAACAACTGCGGGTGGCACCACTCGGAGTTCCACAACGGGCCTGTCCGCATCCTGTACCGCGGCAAGGTCAACGAGCTGCTGCGCGAGGCCAGCATCGAGTACGAGGTGCCTGCCGTGGGAGGACCTCGGGCGCCTGGTCGCCGTCACCGACGACGCGCGCAGCGCGCTGGTGCATCGGGCGCTCAACGACAGCGCCCCTGACATCACGGCCCGGGCCCGCCACGCGATCGCCCTGTTCCGCGGCAGGGACACGACGGGGGAGAGCCAGCGGTCGGCGATCGTCACCCTCGCGGGCATTCTCGAGGAACGCCGTCCACACCACCCGGCAAGCCGCGGCACGCGAGGCGATCGAGGCCGGGGCGGACGGCCTGGAGCACTGTGTCACCGTCGAGCCCCTCACCGACCGCTCGCTCATCGACCTGATGCTCGAACACGGCATCACCTACACACCCACGCTCTGGATCGACGATGCCCACCCGGACGCGCGTGGCAATCTCCAGAAGGTCTCCCAGGCCGGCGTGCACATCGCGCTGGGCAGCGACACCTTCAGCGGCCGGGGCCTGTTCGGAGCCAACACCCTGGAAGAGGCCGAGCTCATGGTGGCGGCCGGGATGACGCCCACGCAGGTACTGGCCGCAGGCACCAGAGGGGCGTCGCGGCAGTGCGCCCGCCCCGACCCCGGCACGGTGGCCCCCAAGGCGAGCGCGCCGACCTGCTTGTACTGAACGCTGATCCCACCGCGGACATCGGGAGCCTGCGCGATCTCAGCATGGTGATCCTGAACGGCGAACTCGCCGTCGACAAGCGCTAGGTGTGTTGCCCCGCAGGGTTGTTCACGAGGGTGACGGGTGGCTGTCCGCCGAGTGCGGTGCGGCAGCGGAGGTGGTCTCCGCCCGGGCAACGGTTCACATCGGATGCTCGCTGGCATCTCGCTGTACTGGCTGACAGCGACCGGGGCCCCCTCGGCGCGGTTCCACCATGATGCCCGTGGGGGTTTAGCAACCGTGCCGGGTGCCGCTCGGCGTGGCGGTTCGCGCAGGACGTCACGCGGTCGGTGCGATCGCTGGTCGGGTGGCTGTAGGGCTTCAGGTACTGGTCGGAGTTCGAGCGCGGCGGCTGCTTCGCCGCGAGGGAGGTGCCGGAGCTGCTCGCCGAGGACGTCCGGGACTTCTTCCGTACCCGCATCAGGCACCAACCGCGGGTCGCCACCCGCTGAGAGGCGCTGCCGACCTCGAGCTGCCGGCAGCCGGGGGCTTCGCCGGGTGTGAGGAGTTGAGGTGCAGGAGACCTGCTCGTCGTCGGACCGCTCTGCCACGCGACCCGGACGCCGCCGAGGACGCCGGCGGCGAGCAGCCGTGAGGCCGGCCTGCGAATCAGCGCATGGTCAGCCCACAGCCACTTTCTTGAGCGTTCGATCCAGATAGGGTACGGTGACGTCATGGCAAGAACCCGGGAGTTCGACACCGAGGCGGCGGTGAGCCGCGCCATGGAATTGTTCTGGTCGCGTGGCTACGAGGCGACCTCGGTGCGGGACCTCACTCAGCACCTGGGGATCGGGCAGGGGTCCCTGTACGCCGCGTTCGGCGACAAGGACGGCCTGTACCGGGCTGCGCTGGAGCACTACCGCAACACGCTCGCGGCGGCCGCCCTGCGCAGTCTGGAGGAGGGGGCGGACGTCCGTGCGGCGATCCGCGCGCTGCTGACGGAGCGGATCCGCATCGCCGTCGGGAACGGCGGCCAGGGCTGCCTGGCCGTCAATGCCGTCTGCGAGCGGCTGCCTCAGGACGCCGCGACCCGGCGTACCGTGCGCGAGATGCAGGAGGTGAGCCGGGAGGCGCTGGTCGAGGTGCTGCGAGCCGCGACGGAGCGGGGTGAGATCGCGGCGCGACACGACCCGTACACGGTCGCCGCGTTCCTGATCACCTTCCTCAACGGACTGCTGGTCTCCTCGAAGATCACGCCGGACGCGCACACCCTCGAACCCCTCGTCGAGGTCGCGCTGTCCGCTCTCGACTGAGGGGGCCCACGGTCTCGGCCGGAAGTTTTTCATGGCCCGATTCTGTAACGCCCGATAAAGAAAATGGGTACCCGCCCCGGCCGCGACGACAGCGGCCCTCATCAGCGCCGCCGGTCCGAGCGGTCTGCCGGCCTCGTCGACCCACCGCACCCACCCAAGACAGGAAGCACCACGTCATGATGTACGACCACACCGCAACGCCCCTGCGCACCGGACGTGCCGCAGTCAACGGAACGAGTCTGCACTACCGGACGGCCGGGTCCGGCCCCGCCGTGGTACTGCTGCACGGCGTCCCCAAGACCGGCTACCACTGGCGGCACCTGGTACCGAAGCTGACGCCCCACCACACCGTCGTCGTGCCCGACCTGCGCGGTCTCGGCGACTCCGCCCGCACCGCGGACGGCTACGACTCCGCGACGATGAGCGACGACATCGCCGAGTTGATGGCCCGCCTCGGACACGAGACCTACGCTGTGATCGGCGAGGACTGGGGAGCGGTGATCGGCTATCAGCTCGCCGCCCGCCACCGTGACCACGCCACCGCCCTCGTCTTCGCCGAGGCCCTCTTCCCCGGCTTCGGCTTCGAGGACCACACCGCCCTCACCCCCGAGAACGTTTCCAGCGGCATGCACCTGTGGCACCTGGGCTTCTACTTCCAGCCCGACGTCCCCGAGATGCTGATCGCCGGGCACGAACGCGAACTGATCACCTACATGATCAAGAACGAGCGCAGCCACCCCGACACCGCCACCCCCGACGCCATCGAGGAGTACGTGCGCTGCTACTCCATGCCCGGCGGCATCCGGGCGATGCTCGCCGTCTACCGGGCGATGCTCACCGACGCCGAACAGAACCGGCAGGCCGCCCGGAAGAAGCTGGACATCCCGGTCCTGGCACTCGGCGGCTCCGCCTTCATCGGCGAACGCAACGAGTCACAGATGCGGCTCATGGCCCACGATGTCACCGGGCACGTCTTCGACGCGGGCCACGACCTCGCGGAGGAAGTACCCGACGAGATGGCCGAGGCCGTCCTTCCGTTCCTGGCAGCGCATCCGTGACCAGGCTGCCGGACTGAAGCGGCCTGCAGGCCGAGGAACCTCCTGGCGAAGCGGGCCGGCCCGGACCCGCGCCACCAGGAGGCCCCTGGCTCGGGACGCCGCGCGGCGCGTCGGCGGCCCCAGAGTGACGCGGTGTGCCACGTCCCCGCCGGGACACCGGCGACCGTCCGCGTGTGGACACCGGGTACGGGCCGTTCAAATCCCAGGACATGCGCAGCGATGTGGCACCACTTGTCCCCGCCGATGCCGGAGAGCTTCGCGGAGGCCAGGTGGGACGCCCCCGACGACGAGGAGTACGAACTCGCCGAGGAGCTGGAAAGCGCCTGGACGCACGTGGGGGGCTCCTGGCCGACCTGGACGTTCGCGCTGCGCCCACCCTGTCGTCGTCAACGACGACCCTCTTCTCCTCGCCAGGGACGACGAGTCGGAGACCGGCGACGCCGCGGCGGACACCGACGACTGGGTCCTGCTGGCCACCTGGCTGGCGGTGAGCAGGTCCGCGAGCTGGACTCGTACGCCGTCAGCTGGATGATCCACGGCCAGGACCTTGCGTCCCTGCGCTTCGATCACGTGTACAGCCACGTCGACAGGGCATGACGCCCCGCCTTGCCCACAGCCGTCGGCCACACACGCGATCGAATTGACGGCGAGGCGCGGGCCGGGACAGCGGGGCGGTGCGCCCTCCTGCCCGTGCTGGGAACGCCGCGCGGCAGACCCATGCCCAGATGTTTTGACGGTGGTCGCCCCACCGCTGTGCACACCAGCACCCCAGTCGGCGACGGGGGCCCGTATCGGCATCGCGAACGTCGTGGGGACGCCGAGGACCAGCAGTGATCCCATTGGTCCCAGCGCGAAGCCGCCCAGCACGAACACCGGGGCGGTGACTGCCCGTCCGCCAAGTGCCTGGCTGCCGAAGGGACGGGGGCCGCGTGCCCGCCTGCGGCCGGCACCTGCTGATCCTGGTCGCCGGACCGCGCCCGCGCGAAGGACTTCGTGCTGCGTGCTACAGCACTCGCGGCGAGCGGACATCGCTGGAGCGAGCTGGGCTACCACCCGCCCCGCGTGCACGACTACCTGCACCGCGCTTCACGACCATGGTGGAGTCCTGCACCCCTGCCCGCCGACAGCAGTGCCGCACGCGGCTTCCCGGCCCGGACGAGGCCGCGATGGCCTCGTGCGTGCGCCACCGCGTTCCTCTGTAATCGGCCGCACTACTAGCGCCTGTTGGGACAGCCACGGGGACGGGCCATCAGCTTGTGGCCGTCTCCGGGGTCTTTGAGGATGTGTCCATGCCTGAGGTCCCTGATATCGCGACTGCCTGGTGCCAGCTCCTGGAACTCAGGCCGGGCACCCGGGGCGCCACGCATGAGTCGTTGCCTGCCACGTTGATGCCGCCCACGCCGAGCCTCGCCTGCGTGGCCTCTATCCATTCCCGACGCACGGCACGCTGCACTTCCTGCGTAGCGTAGCGCCGTGGAGCGGGTCGGATCATGATGATGTTCCGTTCATTGTCTGCGGCGGGCCGCCGTACCGGGTCTATGCAGCCGGCTACGCCGCCCTCCTGGGCGAGGTTGCTACGCCCGCGGAAGCGGCCGCGTTCGTGGTGAGCCATGTGCCCCATGGGTAGTCGCGCTGTCACAGCCATTCGTTGAGGACTGCGACCTCGGTCGCCTCATAGCGGACGGCGAGCTTGGCAGATCTGGCGGCCACAGCCTGACGGCGCTTGCGCCGGTTGAACCCGTGCTCAACGGTATGCCGCTCGCGGTAGCCGGTCTTGTCGGATGTCGGCGGCCGTCCGCCGCGGGAGCCCGAGTTCCTGGCGGTTGCGGACGCGGCCCGCAGGGAGGCTCGCCTTGATGCTGCGTCCGCGCAGGCAGGAGCGATTCCAGCGGGAGTCGTACGCCTTGTCGGCCCGCACCCGGTCCGATCGCCTGCAGGGCCGGCCCCGACCCAGCCGGGGAACCCGGATGGCCCCCGGGACCGGTGCGAACTTGTGGAGAGTCGCCCCGCTGACTGGCTGCGATCACAATTGGACAGCGGCTTCTGCCCCCGCTCGACGGCGATGCCGCCCGGCGGCTTTCTTTGCGTCCCCCCTTTCGATGCCCCTGCGGCATGCTGCTGGACCCGGCAGACGGTGGAATCGATGTTCACGTCCCAGGTGCTCAGGCCTTTCGCGTCGGTCTCGGCCTGCAGTCGGGTGACGATCCCGGGCCAGGGGCCGATCGCCCTGCCGGCGCCGGAACGGGTCGCAGTCCCGGTGCCACGGCCCGTAGCGTTCCGGCACACCGCGCGGGGGTGCACCGGTCCGGGTCCGCCACCGTATGACGCCGGTCAGCCGCCGGCGCGCCCGCACCGGCGGACGGTCCGGCTTGATGCCTTCCGGCAGCAACGGCTCCATCTGCGCCCACTGACCGTTCGCCACCCCCCCGTTCCTCAAAGCGTGATCATCTACATCCAGGATCTACTCTCGCAACAGGCCCTAGCCGATTGTGTTTTCGGGCCCGGGTTGTGGGTGAGCTGGTCGGCGACCCGGGCGATCATCTGGCTCTCTTCGCCGTTGCGGGCGGTTGTCGGGTGGTAGGCGAGTACGAAGCGGCGCTGCTGGTCACGGGTGGAGAACGCGGCGTTCTTGTAGCCGTGTGTCTCTCCGGTTTTGCCCCAGAGGGTGACGCCGTTGACGGTGGCCTGTTGCAGTCCGCTGCTGTAGCGGGCCGGGGAGCCGTCCAGCATCCGCACACCGTCCGGGGGCAGGGTGAACATCAGCTGGAGCAGCTCAGGTGGGAGCAGCTCGCCGGAGAACAGCGCGGCGAGCATCCGGTCGAGGTCGCCCGTGGTGGAGATCATGTCGCCCTCGCCCCGGCTGGACGACTGGTCGTACACGGTGATGTCCCGCAGGCTGCCGTCGGCCATCGTGAGATAGCCGTGCACGTGCCGGCCGTGGATGCGCAGGTCGTCGCCCGGCACGACGGTGCGCGTCAGGCCCAGCGGACGCAGTATGCGGGCAGCGACGGCCTCCCCGTACGGCCGGCCGGTCACCTTCTCGATGACCAGCGCCGCCAGCGCGTAGTTGATGCCGCGGTACTCCTGCCGGGTGCCCGGGACGAACTTCAGCGGTCCGTGCGTCGCCGTCGCCACCCACTCCTGCGGCGTCCAGTGATCGAAGCGGTGGCGGAACACCTCCTCCGCGCTTTCCGGGTCCGGGACGCCGACGTGGTCGGGCAGTCCGCTGGTGTGGTTCAGCAGGTGCGCCACGGTGATGGCCCCGAACCGGGCCGGCAGCAGCCCCGGCAGGATGCGCCGCACCGGCGCATCCAGGCTGACACCGCGCTCCGCCGCCAGCTGCAGCACCACCGTGGCGACGAAAACCTTGGTGATGCTGCCGATCCGGACCCTGTCATGTGCCGTCACCGGACGCCGCGTCCGGATGTCGGCCACCCCCGAGGTGCCGCGCCAGCGGCCGGCCGTGCCGCCGACGTGCAGCTGGGCCGCAGTCGACGGCGGGCGCTCCAGGTCGTCGATCGTCGCCTGCAGGGCGGTGGGGTCCAGCCGGGGGAGCGGCGCGGGCAGGGCGAGGGCGGGGTCTGCGGGCAGCACTGCGGTGGCCGCCAGCGCGGCCGTCCCTGACAGGGCGACGCTCACAAACGACCTGCGTGACATGCGCGTTGAGGTCATATCCCTCACTCTGTCGGTGGGCACGCCCCGCGGGCATCGGGGTTCGCCCCGGAGCGATCCCCGATCACACCCTGACCCGCCCCGGGGGGGGGCGGTGGGTCGTGCTGTCGGCGATGGTGCTGGTGGTGGCTCGTGGTGGCGCGCTATGGATGGTAGTGATGGGCTTCTGTGCCGAGGATGTTCAGCA